>CALRYD010000038.1:0-42875 GCA_943372305.1 Hydrogenophaga intermedia
CCGTGTGGACGACGACCTGGTGTGGAACCTGCTGACCAGCCACAACGTCAAGAAGGTGGACAACAGCACCACCACCCAGCTGCACGCTTCCATCCTGATGGCCGGCCGTTTCGCCGAGTCGATGGCCGCACATTGATCCTTCCGGGCGCCGCCTCCTCGGCGTCCTTGAAACGAAACCTCTCTTACTGCCTGGAGCTCCACATGGCCACCGCAAAAAGCATCCTTAACGAGTCGCGTGACATCGAGCGCGCCGTGGCCCTGATCCAGCTGGGCGCCCGCCTGCAAGTGCTGGAGTACGAAACCAGCCTGTCGTACGAGCGCCTGCTGCGCCTGTACAAGGAAGTGGCCGGCAAGTCGCCTTCCAAAGGCCAGCTGCCTTTCTCGACCGACTGGTTCCTGACCTGGCAGCCCAACATCCACGCCTCGCTGTTCCTGAACATCCACGAGTACCTGTCCAAGACCAGCGAACTCGAAGAGATCGACACGGTGATCAAGGCCTTCCGCCTGTACAGCGAGCAGATGCAGGCCAGCGCGATCGAGCCCCTGCTGTCCGTCACCCGCGCCTGGCGTCTGGTGAAGTTCGTCGACAGCGGCATGCTCACCCTGACCAAATGCGCCTGCTGCGGTGGTCACTTCGTCACCGAGCCCTACGAAAACGCCAAGCACTTCACCTGCGGCCTGTGCCAGCCGCCGGCCCGTGCCGGCAAGGGCTCCACCAGCGGCGGACTGCGCTTGCATTGAGCGTCGCAGCAGCCCTTCGCGGCGCGCTGTCAAGCTTTGAAAAGGACCCCTCGCCGGGTCCTTTTCGCGTTCATGGGCATCTTCACTCAGCCCTAGAGTTGACCGATAGAAACAACAGGTTCAAGTGCCATGCACCGCGGGTGCGGGTACTTCGTCTTTCGAGGTCACCAGCATGTTCGTCATCATCGGTTGGGTTGTGGTCCTGGGTTGCGTCTTCGGTGTGTTCATTGCACACGGGGGCAACATGGGCCCCATCATCAAAGCCTTGCCCTGGGAAATGGCCATGATTGGCGGCGCCACCCTGGGCGCCTTCCTGGTCAACAACCAGATGCCCGTCATCAAGGCCACGATGGCCGGCGTGGGCAGTTGCTTCAAAGGCAGCAAGTACACCAAGGCCCGGTACATGGAGCTGTTGGCGCTGCAGTTCGACATCCTGCAGAAGGCCCGCAAGGAAGGGCTGATGGCCATCGAGCAGGACGTGGAGAACCCGGACCAGTCGCCCATCTTCAAGAAGTACCCCACCGTGGGCAGCGACCACCATGTGACCGAGTTCATCACCGACTACCTGCGCATGATGGTCTCGGGCAACCTCAATGCACACGAGATCGAGTCTCTGATGGATGCCGAGATCGAGACCCACCACCAGGAAGCGCATGCACCGGTGGCCGCGATCCAGCGCATTGCCGGCGGCTTGCCTGCGTTCGGTATCGTGGCCGCGGTGCTGGGTGTGGTCAAGACCATGGGTTCGGTGGGTCAGCCGCCTGCTGTGCTGGGCGCGATGATCGGCTCTGCGCTGGTCGGTACCTTCCTGGGGATCTTGCTGGCGTATGCCTTTGCCGAACCGTTGGCGGGCCTGCTGGAGCAGAAAGTGGAGGAAAGCAGCAAGGAGTTCCAGTGCATCAAGACCACGTTGCTGGCTTCCATGCAGGGCTATGCACCCTCCACGGCCATCGAGTTCGGGCGCAAGGTGCTGTTCTCCGGCGTGCGACCCAACTTCAAGGAACTGGAAGAGCACGTGAAAGGGAAGAAGTGAACATGAGCCACCCCCTGCGCCGCTGCGCGGCTCCCCCCTTGAGGGGGACGCGCGCAGCGCGGCAGGGGTGGGGAGATTCTCATGGCCGGTGATGGAAAAAAGCTGCAGCCGATCATCGTCAAGCGCATCAAGAAGGGCGGACATGCGGCGCACGGTGGTGCCTGGAAGATCGCGTACGCCGACTTCGTGACGGCCATGATGGCGTTCTTCCTGCTGATGTGGCTGCTCGGCTCCACGTCCAAGGGCGAGCTCAACGGCATCGCGTCCTATTTCAGCAACCCGGTGAAGGTGTCGCTGATCGGTGGCGATGGCACCGGCAACAGCGACTCCATCCTGCCCGGTGGCGGGCGCGATCTGTCCAAGTCGTCTGGTCAGGTGGACGGCGGCGAAGCCGAACGCGCGGCCAAGCTCATGGGCGCGCAGATGGCCCGCGCCGAGCTCGCCCGCAAAGACGCGGCCCGCATCGATGCGCTGCACAGCAAGATCAAGGACCTGGTCGCCAACAACCCGGCGCTCAAGGACTTCGGCGCGCAGATCCGCCTGGACCGCACCGCCGACGGGCTGCAGATCCAGATCGTGGACGACCAGAACCGGGCCATGTTCGATGTGGGCAGTGCGCTGGTCAAACCCTACATGCGAGACATCCTGCGGGCCATCGGCGGCGCCCTGAGCGACGTGGAGAACCGGCTGGCGCTCTCCGGCCACACCGACGCCACGCCGTACGGCAGTGGCGACCGCGGTTACAGCAACTGGGAACTCTCCAGCGATCGGGCCAACGCGTCGCGGCGCGAACTGGTGGCCGGCGGATTGCCCGACGACAAGCTGGTACGGGTCGAAGGGCTGGCGTCCAGCCGCCTGCTGGAGGCACAGCAACCCACGGCACCGATCAACCGGCGCATCAGTATTCTGGTGCTGACCCAGGAGGCCGAACGGCGCCTGATGCCCAGTGCACCCGCCGACGCGCCAGGGCTGCCCAACATGAGTGGTGGCATCGACCTGTCCGATCCCCCGCCCGTCCTGGAGGGTGCCGCCGCGCCGCCGCCGCCGTCACCCACCCTACAGAAACCGGCGAATCTGACGAAATCCCGATCAGAGCCCGGCGGCTGATCGCCGCCACCGTACCCCTTTTTCTTGACTCCTCCGCCGCACTGGAGACATCCATGGCCACTCCGATGAAATTCCTGATCGTTGACGACTTCTCCACCATGCGCCGCATCGTGCGCAACCTGCTCAAGGAGATCGGCCATGCCGATGCCGACGAGGCCGAAGACGGCGTGGCCGCGCTCAACAAGCTGCGCAACGGCAACTTCAATTTCGTGGTCAGCGACATCAACATGCCCAACATGAACGGGTTTCAGTTGCTGGCCGAGATCAAGAAGGACGAGGCCCTCAAGCACCTGCCGGTGCTGATGGTGACGGCCGAGGCGCGCAAGGAAGACATCGTGCAGGCCGCTCAGGGCGGTGCGGCGGGTTACATCGTCAAGCCCTTCACCAAGGCCACGCTGGAAGACAAGCTGACCAACATTTTCAAAAAAATGGGTCTCTGATCCAGCCGCAGGGAGTGCAACATGGATCAACACGAACCCCAGCCAGGCCACGCCAGCGACCAGATGTTCCAGCAACTGGGCGCCATCACGCGCCAGTTGCACGATGCTCTCAAGGAGCTGGGTTACGCCGACAGGCTCAAAGGCACGGTCGAGCAATTGCCCGATGCCCAAAGCCGTCTGTCCTACATCGCGCGGCTGACGGGCGAAGCCGCAGAAAAGGTGCTCAACCATGTGGACGGCGCCAAGACTGAGCAGTCCCTGATCGCCCAGCGCGGCCGCCAGCTGAGCGACACCATCACCCGCGTGCCTGGCCTGGCCAAGGCCATGCCTGAGCTGCTGGAGTGGTCGCAGGACGTGGTGGCAAACGCCGAACAGACCGACACGCGCCTGACCGAAATCATGCTGGCGCAGGACTTCCACGACCTCACCGGCCAGGTCATCAGCCGCGTGGTTCAACTGGCCGGCACGATCGAAGAGCAGCTGCTGAGCCTGCTGTTGCAGTCCGCGCCCAGCGGCACACCAGGGCAGGACAAGGCCTACGACATGAACGCGCTGCAGGGCCCGGTCGTCAGCGCCGAGGGCCGCACCGACGTGGTCACCGACCAGAAGGACGTGGACGATCTGCTGGCGAGCCTTGGCTTTTAGCCAAGGCTCTGGTGATGGGCCCACCCCCATCGCGGGCTCACTGCGTGTAGCCCGCTCCGCCCCTCAAGGGGCAACGCGTGCGGCCTGGCAAAGCCAGTTCCGCCGCGTTCTGGTCACAGGCATTTCGCGCCGGCCATGGCCAAGGCCGCAGCGGCTGACTTCCCCGCACCGGTCGGTGGATCTGCTCTCTGATAAGCGCGGTTCTGCACCGCCTTTTCTCCCCTTCATTTTGGGGCCCGACTTCCACAATCTGACTCAAGTTCCACCGAGTCAGACCGATGTCGTCCTCCGCCCAAGACAAGAACCTGCCTGCGACCGCGCAGCGCCTGAAAAAGGCCCGCGAAGAAGGCAATATCGCGAACTCCAAGGACCTGGGGCACCTGGCGGTGCTCGGTGGCGGTGCGGTGGTGCTCATGGCACTGCTGCCCATGGGTTTCGAGAAGCTGCTCACCGGCCTGCGCCTGCAGCTGCGGTTTGACCTGCAGACCCTGAGCCAGCCGGCGCTGATGTCCGAGCGCCTGACCGGTGCCGTGGCGCAATGGATGTTGCTGGCCCTCCCGCTCGGTCTGCTGATGCTGGTCATCGCGCTGGGGGTGGCGTTCGCCTCCGGCGGCTGGACGCTGAGCACCAAGCCCCTGATGCCCGACCTCAACCGCATCAACCCGCTCAGCGGCATCGGGCGCCTGTTCAGCAAGCAGCAGCTGGTGGACACCATCAAGCTGGTGTTCATGACCGCCATCGTCGGGCTGATCGGCTGGCAGTTCCTCAGCAGCCATTTCCAGGCCTTCGGTTCGCTGCTGGTGCAGCCGCTTGAGGGCGGCCTGGGTCAGCTGGGCCAGTGGCTGATGGCCGGTGTCGGCTTGTTGCTGCTGGTGGTCACGGTGTTCGCCATCGTGGACTTTCCGCTCCAGAAGTTTCTGCACGCCCAGCGGCTGAAGATGTCGCTCGAAGAAGTCAAGCGCGAGCACAAGGAAGCCGAAGGCGACCCGCACATGAAGGGCCGGCGCCGCCAGCTCCAGCGCGAGCTGGCCCAGCGCAACAGCGTGGCCGCCGTGCCGCGCGCCGACCTGGTGGTCATGAACCCGACCCACTACGCCGTGGCGCTGAAGTACGACGACGCCACCATGGCCGCGCCGCGCGTGATCGCCAAGGGCGCCGATCTGGTGGCGCTGAAGATCCGCGACGTGGCCAAGGCCAGCGACGTGCCGGTGCTGCAGTCACCCATGCTGGCGCGTGCGCTCTACGCCCACACCGAGATCGACGGCGAGATTCCCTCGGCCCTGTACACCGCCGTGGCCCAGGTGCTGGCCTACGTCTACCAGCTCAAGGCCGCCCTGGCCGGCCGCGGCGCCATGCCTGGCCAGATGCCGGTGCCTGAGGTGCCGCCCGAACTCGATCCGCACTGGAAACCCGCCGCCACCGCCGCCTGAACATGAACGCGCAACTCAAGATCCTTCAGCAATGGTTCGGCCGCTACGCGCCCTGGGCCAATGGTCTGGCAGCGCCGCTGCTGGTCATCACCATCCTCTCGATGATGGTGCTGCCCCTGGCGCCCTGGGTGCTCGACACCTTTTTCACGCTCAACATCGCGATCGCCCTGGTGGTGATGATGGTGGCCGCTTACATGAAGCGGCCGCTGGATTTCTCGGTCTTTCCCACGGTGCTGCTGCTGACCACGCTGCTGCGCCTGTCGCTCAACGTGGGCTCCACCCGCGTGGTGCTGCTCGAAGGCCACACCGGTCCGGGCGCGGCCGGCGCGGTGATCGAGGCCTTCGGCCACTTCCTGATCGGCGGCAACTTCGCGGTCGGCCTGATCGTGTTCGTCATCCTGGTGGTGATCAACTTCGTGGTGATCACCAAGGGTTCGGAGCGCATCGCCGAGGTGTCGGCCCGCTTCACCCTGGACGCGATGCCCGGCAAGCAGATGGCGATCGATGCCGACCTCAACGCCGGGCTGATCGACGAAAAAGAAGCCAAGCGCCGCCGGGCCGAAGTGGGCGAGGAGGCCGAGTTTTTCGGCTCCATGGACGGTGCCTCCAAGTTCGTGCGCGGCGACGCCATCGCCGGCATCCTGATCCTGTTCATCACCATGATCGGCGGCTTCGCCATCGGCATGCTGCAGCACGGCATGTCAGCAGGCAAAGCGGCCGACACCTACGTGTTGCTGGCCGTCGGCGATGCGCTGGTGGCGCAGATCCCCGGCCTGCTGATCTCGGTGGCCGCGGCCATGGTGGTCTCGCGCGTGGGCAAGGACGAAGACCTGGGCGCGCAGGTGGTGGACCAGATGTTCCTCTCCAGCAAGGTCATGGGCATCACGGCCGGTGTGCTGGCCTTGCTGGGCGTCATTCCGGGCATGCCGCACACCGTGTTCCTGGTGTTCGCCGCACTCTTCGCTGGCCTGGCCTGGTGGCGCCTGCAGCAGGAGCGCCGCCCGGCGCCGGCGCCCGAAGCACCCGCACCCTCCAGCGACGGCGAAGCCAGCTGGGAAGACCTGCAGCCGGTCGATCTGCTGGGCCTGGAGCTGGGCTACCGCCTGATCGCCATGGTCGACAAAGCCCGCCAGGGCGACCTGCTCACCCGCATCAAGGGCGTGCGCAAGAAGTTCGCGCAGGAGGTCGGCTTCCTGCCGCCGGCGGTGCACGTGCGCGACAACCTCGAACTCAAGCCCAGCGGCTACCGCATCACGCTGCGCGGCGTGGTGGTGGGCGAGGGCGAGGTGTTTCCCGGCATGTTCCTGGCCATCGACCCCGGCGGCATCGGCACGCCGCTGATCGGCACTCCCACCAAAGATCCCGCTTTTGGCCTGCCCGCGCACTGGATCGAAGACAAGCAAAGGGAACACGCGCAAATGGCCGGTTTTACGGTGGTTGATTCCGAGACTGTGCTGGCCACCCATCTTTCACACTTGATGCAAGTCCAGGCCGCCAAGTTGCTGAGCCGGACGGAGACCCAGGAACTGGTCGAACACGTGACCCGCCTGGCCCCGAAACTGATCGAAGAAGTCGTGCCCAAGATGCTCTCCATCGCCGCGTTCCAGAAAGTGCTGCAGCTGCTGCTGGAAGAGTCGGTGAACGTGCGCGACATCCGCACCATCATCGAATCGATCGCCGAGCACGCCACCAGCACCACCGACCCGGCCGAACTGGCCCGCCGCGTGCGCACCGCGCTGTCGCCGGCCATCGTGCAGCAGATCTACGGCCCGGTGAAGGAACTCGAAGTCATCGCCATCGAACCCGGTCTGGAGCGCCTGCTGATGCAGGCCCTCACGGGCGCCAACGGCACCGCGCTGGACCCTGGCGTGGCCGAGATGCTGAGCAAGTCGGCCACCGACATCGCCAACCGGCAGGAAGAAAAAGGCGTGCCCGCCTGCCTGCTGGTGCCCGACGCCATCCGTTCGGCCATGGCGCGCCTGCTGCGCCGCGCCGCGCCCCGCCTGCAGGTGCTCGCCCACAGCGAAATCCCTGAAACCCACCTCATCCGTATCGGCCCGATTCTTGGGGAGCTTGCATCATGAACATCCAGCGATTCACCGCACCGACCTCGCGCGAAGCCATGGCCAAGGCCCGCAACGCCTTCGGCGACACCGCCGTGATCCTGTCGACCCGCTCCACGGAAGACGGGTTCGAGGTGATGGCCGCCGCCGAAGAGAGCCTGGCCCAGGTGGCCCCGTCGGCCGCACGACCGATGCCCATCCGCACCCGCGCCACCCCCGGCCGCGAAGCGCTCCAGCTCGAAGACGATTCGGTCCAGGGCGACACCGAGCAGATGGCCATGAGCACGCTGTCGTTCCAGGAGTACGTGCGCGAACGCATGCTGCGCAAGCGCCGCGCTTCGCTCAATGGCGACACGGTGGCCGCCGACCTGCCCATGCCCGCGGCCCCCGCCGCCCCGCGCGCCCAGCCCGAGGCGCGCCGGCCGCTGCAGGCCCGTGTCGAACAGATCCAGGTGCCGGTGCAGCGCTTCAACGCACCGGTGGTGTCGGCCCAGGCGCCAGCCCCCATCCGCACCCGCGCGGCCCAGCCCGCCTGGGAAGACTCGGTGCCGACCCAGCCGCCCGTGGTGCACCACGACGGCGCCAATGTCGCGGTCGAACTCTCGGCGCTCAAGGAAATGATCGAGGAGCGCTTCAACACCCTGGCCTGGCTCGGCTCGTCCAAGCAGAACCCGATCCAGTCCAACCTGATGCTCAAGCTGATCCGCTCGGGCTTTTCGCCCGCCATGTCGCGTGCCGTGCTCGAACGTGTGCCCGCCGACAGCGGTGCACCCGAAGCCGTGCGCTGGGTCATGGACGTGCTCACCCGCAACCTGAAGGTCGCAACGCCGGGCGCCGGCCTGTGCGACGAAGGCGGCGTGGTGTCGCTGATCGGCGCCACCGGCGTCGGCAAAACCACCACCGCCGCCAAGCTGGCCGCCCAGTGCGTCAAGCAGTACGGCGCCGGCAGCGTCGGCCTGATCACGCTGGACACCTACCGCGTCTCGGGCTACGAACAGCTGCGCGCCTATGGCCGCATGCTGGGCGTGGTGGCGCATTTGGCGCACGACCGCGCCGCGCTGAAAGACCTGCTGAACCTGCTGGCCAACAAGCGCATGGTCATCATCGACACCGCCGGCCTGGGCCAGCGCGACCAGCGCATCCAGGACATGCTCGACGTGCTGGACATGCCCAAGGTCAAGAAGTGCCTGGTGCTCAACGCCGGCGCCCACGGCGACACGCTCGACGAAGTGCTCACCTCCTTCAAGGCCAGCCAGCTGCACGGTGTGGTGCTCTCCAAGGTGGACGAAGCCGTCAAGCTTGGCCCGGCGCTGGACGCGCTGGTGCGCCACCAGGTGGTGCTGCGCGGCGTGGCCAACGGCCAGCGCGTGCCCGAAGACTGGCAGAACCCCGATGCCGCCGCCCTGGTGCGCGTGGCCATGGGCAGCGAAGGCAAGTCCGCCTACGACCCGCTGGCCACCGACATGGGCTTCTACTTCTCGCAGGCCTCCTCGCGCGGCATCGACCTGGGAGCCTCCCATGTTTGATGTCGGACACGACCAGGCCGCCGGCCTGCGCGCCGAGCCGCCCAGCGCTGGCACCGCGCTCATGCCCGTGGCCAGCCCCACCCAGCCGGCGCGCGCCTACGAATGGCTGTGCACCCTGGCCGCGCACCTCACGTCCATGGGGCGTGAAGTGGTGATCGTGGACGGCAGTGCCCAGGAAGCCAGCCCCACCCGTGAACGCAACGGCGGTCACCTGGGCCTGCTGCACACCCTGCAAGACCCGTCCATCGCCGGACTGGGCTGCGCGCCCGATGGTCACGAATGGCTGGTCATGCCGGCGGCGCACGGTCTGCAGCACCTGCAGCAGACCGCCCGCAACGCCGGCGCCGGTGTCGCACTGGCGCGGCTGCTATCACCTTTCTCACCCGACGCCCTGGTGCTGCTGTTCGCTCCGGCCCCGTCGCTGGCCGCCTTGCTCGCCGGCCTGAACGCCCGCGCCCTGGTGCCGGTGCTGCCGCAGACCCAGGCCACGCTCGACGCCTACGGCGCGCTCAAGCTGCTGCACCAGGCCGGTCTGACCCCGGTGCTCGCTCCGCTGCAGACCGACGCCGGTGCCGACGTGGCCCTTCAGCCGGTGGTGGACAGCGTGGCCGACTGCGCCGAACGCCACCTGGGCCTGCCGGTGCAGGTCTGGCCCACCCACACCTGGGGCCTGCGCGTGCTCGACAGCGCGCTCACCCGCCACCACACCCCCACACGACAGCCGGGCCAGCGCCCCGCCGTCCAGGACGGCCGCCGTGCCGCTGCGGCCGCCCAACCGCTCTGGAGTTGACGACGATGTACACCGCCAAAGGCACCCTCAACCGGGACGACCAGCTGCGCAAATACAGCCCGCTGGTGCGGCGTCTGGCCCACCACATGATCGCCAAGCTGCCGCCCAGCGTGGAGCTGGACGACCTGATCCAGGTCGGCATGATCGGGCTCACGGAGGCCATCGCGCGCTTTGAACCCTCGCAGGGCGTGCAGTTCGAGACCTTTGCCAGCCAGCGCATCCGCGGCGCCATGATCGACGAGCTGCGCGAAGGCGACTGGATGAGCCGCGGCTCGCGCAAGAGCCAGAAAGACATCGAGCAGGCGGTGCACCGCCTGCAGCAGAAGTTGCACCGCCCGCCGATGGAGAGCGAGATCGCCAAGGAACTGGGCATGAGCCTGGCCGACTACCAGCACCTGCTGGCCAAGGTGCGCGGCACCCAGCTGGTGTACCTGGAAGACATCAGCGGCCACGGCGACGACGAAGACGGCTTCCTGGACCGCCATCTGGGCGAGTCCGACGCCGAACCGTCGGCCGTGCTGGGCGACCAGCGCATGCGCATGGCCCTGGTGGCCGCCATCAAGGTGCTGCCCGAACGCGAGCAGCAGATCATGTCGATGTACTACGAACACGACATGAACCTCAAGGAAATCGCCGCCGTGCTGGGCGTGACCGAGTCGCGCATCTGTCAGCTGCACAGCCAGTCCATCGCCCGCCTGCGCGCCAAGCTGCGCGATCACTGACACCGTCTGCCCGCCTGGGGCCGCTTCTGCCGCACGCCGGTGTGGCGCTACCAGAACCTCCACCAGGGCCGGTTCCGCCACTGCTCGAAGTGCCAGTCCAGCGCGGCGTCCATCGTCAGCTGGTGTTCTGGGCTGTCCTCTACCTGGTAGTCCCCGTCTTTCTCTTGGACGAGCAACCGTCGGTAGTCCCGCACATAGGTGTCATATCCCTTGCGGGCGAATGATGCCCCCTCGGTCGTGAGCATCTGGGACAGAAGTTTGCCGTCGCACACCTGCACCACAAAATGGCGCCCTGACATCTGTTCCGCGACCACTGCTTCAATGGCCTGCCGGTCAGGGTCATCGGCAGCCGTTTTCCAGAGGCCTCGCCGGATGGCCCAGCCCACAAAGAAGCCGATGTGGGTGGCCGCGTTCTCTTCGGGCAAGTCCTCGGGAAAACTGCCCCCGCCCAGATGCCAGCTCATGTTGTCAATCGTGGGCATCTCCAAGCTCCCTGGGGTGGCCCCGACGGGCAAATGCCTCAGCGGCGGCGGCGAGCCACGCCAGCCAGCAGGCCCAGGCCGCCCAGCAGCATGGCCCAGGTCTCCGGTTCCGGCACCGGTGCCAGGGTGTAGAGCACCGTGTTCATGCCGTTGCCGCCGTCGCCTTCGTTGGCCACGGCCAGATAGGCCATGTTGTCTTTGACGAAGGTGGTCACACCCTCAGGGCGCAGGGTGCCGTCGGTCACGATCATGTCCACAAAGCTGGCATTGGCCGGGTCGGTGATATCAAACACTGCGACCGCGCCCTTGCTGGTGCGCTCCAGACCGACGAAGGCATAGGTACGGCCGTTGATGACCTGCAGCGTCACGCCTTCGGGCTCCACCCCCTTGTCGTCGCTGCGGCCGTCGGCGTAGATGCCGCGGGCAATGGCCTCGGCCTCCAAGAGGTTGCCGCTGTCGAAGACGATGTTGCCGGCCGCGTCGCGGATGCTGAACGAACGTCCGCCGGCACTGACGAGCTTACTTGTGCTGGAGAGGTCGGTGAGGACGTTGATGCGGTTGAGCGGGGCCGCCGTGCCATACAGGGTGCCGGCACGGACTTCGTCCGCCCCGTCTTCGCGGAAATCGCCTTCGTTGGCCATCACCAGAAAGGTCTGGCCACCCACTTCGTAAGCGGTCACGGCGTCGGGCTGGTACGCGCCCTTGAGGTTCACATTGATCAGGGACACGGGCGAGTTGTTGCTCGGGTCGATGGCGTTGCCCGGCAGGCTGTAGTCCTTCAGGCCCAGGCCGGTGATGCCGGTGAACTGATTGGTGGTCAGGTCCAGCCTGGCCATGGCGTTGTGTTCTTGCAGGGTTACCCAGGCCTGGGTGCCGGCGCTGTTGATGGCGATGTACTCGGGTTCGTAGTCCATGCCGGCGGCGGTGCGCAGGCCATCAGTGGAGGTGATGGGGATGGCCGAGCTCAGGCTGACCGTGGTCACCGAACGGGTGGCCATGTCGATGATGCTGACGCCGCCCACCGGGTCGGTGGCGCTGCCGTAGGTGGTGGGCGTGGCCTCGTTGGCCACCAGCAATTTGGAGCCGTCGGCGCTGAAGGTCAGCATGTCGGGCAGGGCGCCCACGGTGACGGAGTTGATGCCACTGGTCAGGCTGCGGCTGCTGGTGTCATAGAACTGCACGATACCGGGCAGTTCACGGTTGACCGTGCTCTCAATGGCGAAGGCCGCCACGCCGTTGTGAATGGAAATGCTGTTGATGGCGCCGTAGCTGCTCAGGTCGATGCGGCTGTTGAAGCTCAGGCCGCTGGCGGTGACGTTGAGCACGTCCACGCCGCTCACGCCCGAGACCCAAAGGGTGCTGGTCAGTGCATCGTAGGCGGCGATCTCGGCGTTGAAGCCGTCGGACTTGCTGTGGGCGTAGGTGCTGCCGACCTGACCCAGGGCGGACAGAGGGCTCAGGGTGGTGGCCGAAGCGCCGGAGGCGCCAAATGCCGCGGCCAGTGCGGTGCACAGTGCAATCTTCTGATGAATGGACATGGGTTGCCTTCGGGGTCACGAAAAGAACCCGCCGGGCTGGCGGGCGCCCTGTGAGGTTAGGCAACGCAGATTGCAGGTTTGTGGGGGGGGCTTGGGCGGGCGCATGGTCCGAACGGACCATGGCGCGCGGCCGGGGCGACTCAGGCGCGCAGGTAGCCCTGACCGGCGCCGCCGGTGCTGCCGTAGGCACGGCCGGCCATGGCTAAGTAGGTGGGCTGGGCCGTCTGGGGTAGGA
Organism: Hydrogenophaga intermedia; assembly: GCA_943372305.1. Taxonomy (GTDB): domain Bacteria; phylum Pseudomonadota; class Gammaproteobacteria; order Burkholderiales; family Burkholderiaceae_C; genus Hydrogenophaga; species Hydrogenophaga intermedia_D. The sequence continues at coordinate 12,753 of CALRYD010000038.1, forward strand.
CGCTCTTGACCGCACGCTGGCTCTGCGCCTGGACCCGCAGCACGGCCTGGCGCAGCTGGCCAAAGCGCTGGGCAGCGCGTTCCATGTCGATCCGCAGGGTACCTGGCACCGCGAATTCGGCTGTTCGGGGGGCTTGTTGCAGCACGCCCTGCACCTGGGCGCTGGCCTTTTCCACACCTGCCGCATCGCCCGCCAGCAACGCGACTTCCAGTCCATCCAGCCCGGTCTGCAGGGCTGCGATCCAGGGGTGGGTCTTGGGTGCGCTGGGGTTCATGGGCGGGCCTTTCAGGGGTGGAAGGCCGATCAGCGGTGCGGTCAGCCGCGGCTGCCGCTGAGCATTTCGGCCGCGTTGGACAACATCTTGTCGGCGATGGCTTCGGCGTTGACCTTGAAGCTGCCATCGGCGATGGCGGCCTTCATGGCCTCGACCTTGTCGGCGTTGAACACGTCGCTGTTGCTGCCACCGGTGCCCGAAACGGCCTGGCTGGTGGCGGCGGACAGCGTCACGGTCACGCCGGCGCTGGGCTGGGGTTTGGCCGCCGCGCCGGCCGCTGCGGCGGCTTCAGCGCCCGCGGTCGGGCGCTGCTCGGCCGCCTTTTGCGGGCCGCCGGCGACAGAACCAATGTACGAATCCGGTGAAGAATCGACTTTCATTTCACTCTCCAGACCCCGTAGGTGGGGCGTTGTGAAAAGGCTATCGGCACATCAGCGGGGTGACTTGAGCCTTTTTTTGTGGAGTGTTTCACGAAATCGCTCCCCGTTTGCGAGGAGGCCAGCGGGCCAGCCGCCGGGCCGCCCCAAGGCAGGCCCAGCCCCCGGGCCCGGCATGGACCGGGGCCCTGCCCAGTCCTGGGGCAGCGACCCGCGCAGCGTTGGAGCGTGGGGGCGACCATCTCTCTTGATCAGAGGTCTATTTCAACGGTCTGCGCGTCGCGCACCAGACCGCTGACCACCTTGCCGCCCGGCAGGCGCACCCGGGTGGGTTGGCCTTCGACGCCAGGGCCCATGGCCTCGCCCGTCACCACGACCTGGAAGCCGGTACCGGCACTGCTGACCTTGACCAGGGCGCCTGCTGCAAATGCCGGGGCAGCGCGCACCATGTTCTGGCGCAGGGCCTGACCGGGATGGAGCGTGTAGGCGGCCTGGCGGCCGACCCACAGTGCCGGGCTTGCCAGCACACTGGCGGATTGCTCTGCCCAGTCGATTTCGGCCATTTCGGCGTCTTCTTGAGACAGCGTGGCGCCGCTGGCCACCGGGTGCCTGAGCACCCAGGCCGGCCCCCAGGCCTTGACGGTGACCGGCACGAACACGTTCCAGCGGGTCGGTCCGTCCACGCAGCGCAGGCCGATGCGGCTGCGGCCCCACAGGCGGGTGCCGGCGGGCAGGTGAGCTTCGACCTTGTTGCAGGGCGCCAGGCGCAGGCGCGTGTCCAGCGTGCCCACCACCACTTCGGGACGCAGGGGGGCATCGCCCGCGGGGGCGGTGGCGCCGTTCAGTGCGGGGGTGACGAAGTCGCGCGCCAGCTGCTCCAGGCCTGGGAGTCCGGCGGTCTGGGCCCGGCCGGTCACTGGCCACAAAAGCAGCAGGGCGCCGAGCCAGCACGCTGCCAGGGTCCAGGCACGCAGCGGCGGGGCAGGCGGGCGGCGCGGGGTGTGCAGGTCGAGGGTGGACATGGCGGTGCAGGCGTTTGGGGTGGGGAACGCCGGGCGGTGAGCCCTGCGGCATGGCGGTCACTGTAGGCCGCAGGGGCGCACCACAAAGCAGGGAAATGCCCGCGAAAGCGGCGCTTGTTCCGGCCATTGGCGCCCCTCAAGTTTTTCCATACTTGCCTCCACGCCGGTGAAAGCACGCGCTTTTGCCGCCCCATCTACCCCCTGCAGGAGCCGACCATGCTGGACCAGTTGACCGCCGGACTGAAATTCCAGTCGAACGCGCTGCTGCTGCGTTCGCAGCGCCAGCAGGTGCTGGCCAGCAACATTGCCAACGCCGACACGCCGGGCTACATCGCCCGCGATTTCGACTTCGCGCAGGCGCTCAAGACGGCGGCCGGCGGCGTGCCGCGTTCGGCCGTGAGCACGACCGATGCGCGCCACCTGCGCCTGGGTCAGACCGACCCGCTCAACCCCGAGCTGGCCTACACCGTGCAGACCGAACCCAGCCAGGACGGCAACTCGGTGGACCTGGACCGCGAGCGCGCCAACTTTGTGGATAACAGCATCCGCTACGAGTCCACGCTGCGTTTCATCAACGGGCATGTGCGCACCATGCTCAGCGCCATCTCTGGCCAGTGATGACGCATTGAAAGGACAGAGCCATGTCGATGTTTTCCATCTTCGGTGTGTCGGGCAGTGCCATCAGCTCGCAGGCGCAGCGCCTGAACGTTGTGGCGTCCAACCTGGCCAACGCCGACGCCGTGGCCGGCCCCGACGGCCAGAGCTACAAGGCGCGCCAGGTCGTGTTCCAGACAGTGCCATTGAACGACCCGGGCAGCGCCGGCGTGAAGGTGCAGACCGTCACCGAAAGCCAGTTGCCCGGCAAGCGCGTGCACAACCCCGGTCACCCCAGCGCCGATGCCGAGGGCTACGTGACCCACTCCAACGTGAACCCGGTGGAGGAGATGGTCAACATGATCTCCGCCTCCCGCTCCTACCAGAACAACGTCGAGGTCATGAACACGGCCAAGACCCTGCTGATGAAAACGCTCCAGATGGGGCAATGAACCTCACCTGAAAGGGACTGAACCATGACCATGCTCGCCAGCCCGCTGGACCTCAGCAACCTCGGCACCACCGTGGGCAGCACCACGGCCGTCAAGACCAACAACGCGACCGACGCCCAGGCTTCGCAGGACCGGTTCCTGAAGCTGCTGGTCGCGCAGCTGAACAACCAGGACCCGTTGAACCCGATGGACAACGCGCAGATGACCACGCAGATGGCTCAGATCAACACCGTCAGCGGCATCCAGCAGCTCAACGACACGCTCAAGAGCATGGCCGACCAGTACAGCGCCATGCAGGCCATGCAGGGCACATCGCTGATCGGGCGCCACGCCGTGGTGGACGGCAGCAGCCTGTACATCGACGGCAGCGCCGCTCAGGGCGCGCTGCAACTGGACAAGGACGCCAGCAAGGTGGTGATCGACATCGTGGGCACCAACGGCTCGGTCATCGACAGCGTCGAACTCGGCGCGCTCAAGGCCGGGCAGCACGCCTTCGGCTGGGACGCCACCGGTGTGGATGCGTCCAAGGTCAAGGGCTTTGCCATCCGCGCCACCGACAGCAGCGGCGCCGTCACCGCCACGCCCAAGTCGCTGGTGCCGGTCTCGGCCGTCAGCTTCCAGGACGGTGCCATGAAGCTGCAGCTGGCCAACGGCCAGCGCCTGGCCTACGACCAGGTCGACGCCTTCATGTGACCGCCCCCAGACCTCTCATCGCCAACGACCACCCCATTCATTTTTCAAGGACAGCACCATGGCATTCCAGCAAGGACTCTCGGGGATCAACGCCGCCAGCCGCAACCTGGACGTGATCGGCCACAACGTCGCCAACGCCTCCACCGTCGGCATGAAAGCCTCGCGCGCCGAATTCGCCGAGCTCTACGCCAGCTCCATCGGCTCCTCGGGCGGTGTCAACTCGGGCATCGGCGTGACGGTGGCCAAGGTCACACAGCTCTTCACCCAGGGCAACGTCACCGTCACCGGCAACGACCTGGACGTGGCCATCAACGGCAGCGGCTTCTACGAACTGACCATGCCCAACGGCACCATGGCCTACAGCCGTGCCGGCATGTTCAAGCTCAACAACGAGGGCGAGATCGTCAACAACCAGGGCTCTAACCTGATGGGCTACCCGACCGACGAATTCGGCACCCGGCTGAGCTTCACCACCGAGCCACTGAGCCTGCCCACCGGCGGTCCCATCCCGGCGCGCAACACCAGCGAGATCACGGCAGAGTTCAACCTGGATGCGCGAGCCCCCATCGCCGCCACCGCCATTCCGCCCACGCCCTTGTCGACCTACGGCACCTCGGTCATCGCCTACGACCCGCAGGGCCTGGAAATCCCGGTGGGCCTGGCGTTCCAGAAGACCGCCAACAACCAGTGGAACGTCTACACCAGCGTCAACGGCAGCGACCCAGCAACTTCCACGCCCTTCACCATCAACTTCCTGCCCGACGGCCGACTGGACCCGGCCACCACCATCCCGCCGCTGACGCTGACCTCGCCCAACGACCCGGCCGTGACCTTCCCGGTCACCATGTCGTTCGGCAACGCCACGCAGTTCGGCATCGACTTCGCGGTCACCAACCTCACGCAGGACGGCTACCGCCCCGGTGAACTCACCAGCCTGAAGATCGACGAGGGCGGCGTCATCACCGCCAGCTACTCCAACGGCCAGACCCGCGCAGCCGGCCAGATCGCGCTGGTGAACTTCCGCAACGTGCAGGGCCTGCAGCCCACCGGCAACGGCAACTGGGAAGCCAACTACGCCACCGGCGAACCGGTGCACGGCGCGCCCGGCGAGGGCAAGTTCGGCGGCCTGCGCAGCGGTGCGCTGGAGGATTCCAACATCGACATCACCGGCGAGCTGGTGGCCATGATGTCCGCGCAACGCGCGTATCAGGCCAACGCGCAGACCATCAAGACGCAAGACCAGGTGCTGTCCACCATGTTGAACATGAGGTAACACCCCCGCCGCGCTGCGCGCGACCCCCTCAAGGGGGCGGCACTGGCGGCCCGGCAAAGCCGGTTCCGCGGTGCCCCTGGTGGCAGACACCTCGCTCGTTGCACCGGTCTCGTTACCCACACCCTCTTTTTCACGCCTCATCGGAGCCCCGCATGGACCGCATGATATACACCGCGATGACCGGTGCCAACGCGGCGCAGCACCGCCAGCAGCTGTTGTCGAACAACCTGGCGAACGCGTCCACGCCGGGCTTTCGTGCCGAGCTGGCCACCTTCCGGGCGGTGCCGGTGCGCGGCGACGGCACCACCTCGCGGGTGTTCGCGCTCGAAGCCACGGCCGGCCATTCGAACGCGCCAGGCCCGGTCACCAACACGGGGCGCAACCTGGACGTGGCCGTGCGCGGTGGCAGCTTCCTGAGCGTGCAGGGCCTGGACGGCACCGAGGCCTATACCCGCGCCGGCGCGCTGGAAGTCAACCCCGAAGGCACCCTGGTCAACGCCCAGGGCCTGCCGATGCTCAGCGACGGCGGCCCCCTCACTGTGCCGCCCGGCGCGCAGGTGGACATTGGCGAAGACGGCACCGTGACCGCCCGCGTGCCCGGCCAGCCCGGCCAGGCGCTGGGGCGGCTCAAGCTGGTCACGCCCGATGATGAGAACCGCCTGCGCCGTGGCGAGGATGGCCTCTTCCGCCCCACCCAGGGCGACACTCTCGACGCCGACGCCACCGCCCGCGTGCAAAGCGGCGCACTGGAAGGCAGCAACGTGAACCCCATCGAAGCCATGGTCGGGATGATCGCCGTGGCGCGCCAGTTCGAGGTGCAGATGCGCATGCTGCAGAACGGCGAGAAGAACGACCAGACCGCGGCCCAGCTGCTCAGTCTGAACTGAACCTGAAGACACCCGGAGAGCGCCATGATCAATTCGCTGTGGATTTCCAAGACCGGCATGCAGGCCCAGCAGACCCAGCTGGACGTGATTTCCAACAACCTGGCCAACGTGTCCACCAATGGCTTCAAGCGCGCCAACGCGGTTTTTGAAGACCTGATGTACCAGAACCTGCGCCAGGTGGGGGCCAACAGCTCCGAGCAGAGCGAGCTGCCCACCGGCCTGCAGCTGGGCCTGGGCGTGCGCACCGTCGCCACCAGCCGTTCGTTCACGCAGGGCAGCCTGCAGCAGTCGGGCAACAACCTGGACCTGGCCGTCAACGGCGCCGGTTTCCTGCAGGTCACCATGCCCGACGGCACCGTGGGCTACACCCGCGACGGCAGCCTGCAGCTTGATGCCCAAGGCCGCATGGTCACCAGCAGCGGCTACCCGCTCACGGCCGGCATCACCGTGCCGGCCGAGGCACAGAACATCACGGTGTCGGCCGACGGCGTGGTGTCCGCCAAGATGCCGGGCCAGGCCGCGCCACAACAGGTGGGCAACATCGAGCTGGCCAACTTCGTCAACCCGGCCGGCCTGGAGCCGCGCGGGCAGAACCTGTTCAGTGAAAGCCTGGCGTCGGGCAACCCCATCACCGGCGCACCTGGCGCCGCCGGGCTGGGCAACCTGATGCAGGGCTTTGTGGAGACGTCCAACGTCAATGTGGTGCAGGAGCTGGTGACCATGATCCAGACCCAGCGCGCGTACGAGATGAATTCCAAGGCCATCACCACCTCGGACCAGATGCTGCAACGTTTGAGCCAGTTGTGATCCCCTCCGCGCCGCAGGTGTTGAGTTCCCCGCGCCGCCTTCGGCGTCACCCCCCAGGGGGCGGCGCTGATGGCCCGGCGGAGCCGGTTCCACGGCGCCCTGGAACAAGGCACCGCTGTCGTGTCACCTCCTTCTCTGGCACTTACCAGGACATGCCATGAAACGCACCCTTCTTTCTTCCGCTGCCGTGTTGGCCCTGGGCCTGTCGCTCGGTGGCTGCGCCACCTTGCGCAACAGCCCCGAGGTGGAGGTGGTCTCCAGCCGCCCGGTGCATTACCGCGCAGAGGTCGCGGCACCGCCCGCCACCGGCAGCCTGTTCAGCCCGGTTGCCTACCGCCCGGCGTTTGAAGACCCGCGCGCGCGCCTGCCCGGCGACACGCTGACCATCCAGATCGCCGAGAACGTCACCGCCAGCCAAAAGTCGTCGTCGACCATCAACCGCGCGGGCGATGTCGCGTCCTCGGTCACGGCCTTGCCCTTCCTCAAGTCCACCTCCCTTTCGCCACGCCTCGACGCGGCCGCCGAGTCCAGCAGCAACTTCAGCGGCAAGGGCGGCACCGAAAGCGCCAACAGGTTCGAAGGCTCGATCACCGCCACCGTCATGGAGGTGCTGCCCAACGGCCACCTGCTGGTGGCCGGCGAGAAGCAGATCGGCGTCAATGAAAACGTGGACGTGCTGCGCTTCTCCGGCACCGTGGACCCGCGCAACATCCGCCCGGGCAATGTGGTGGCCTCCACCCAGGTGGCCAACGCGCGCATCGCGTCCAAGAACCAGGGTGCGCAGGGTGAAGTGCAAGCAATAGGCTGGTTGGCACGGTTCTTTTTGAGCGTTCTACCCCTCTAAAGTTTTTTTAACCTTGGGGGCATGAACTTCCAACGCTCGGTGTTCCCCATGCCAGCCCCCTCCCGCCGCACCCTGTTCGTGGCCCGCCCCACGCCGGCCCAGCGCCTGCGCCAGGCCCTAGGGTGGCTGATGCTCGCGGCCGGTACCCTGGTCTGGCTGGGCTTCCCGCTCGACGCGCAGGCCGTGCGCATCAAGGAAATCGCTGCGGTGCAGGGGGTGCGCAGCAACCAGCTGACCGGCTACGGCCTGGTGGTGGGCCTGGACGGCACTGGCGACCAGACCACCCAGATGCCCTACACGGCGCAGAGCATGCAGAACTACCTGCAGCAGCTGGGCTTGAACCTGCCGCCTGGCGCGAACATGCAGCTCAAGAACGTGGCGGCCGTGCTGGTCACCGCGCAGCTGCCGGCCTTTGCCCAGCCTGGCCAGAGCATCGACGCCACCGTCTCGTCCATCGGCAATGCCAAGTCGCTGCGCGGCGGCACCCTGATCACCACACCGCTCAAGGGCGCCGACGGGCAGATCTACGCGCTGGCCCAGGGCAACCTGTTGGTGGGTGGTGCGGGCGCCTCGGCCGGCGGCAGCAAGGTGCAGATCAACCACCTCAGCGCCGGTCGTATCCCGGGCGGCGCGCAGGTCGAACGCAGTGTCCCGACCCCGTTTGCATTGGGCGAGACCATCGACCTGGGCCTGCAGTCCAGCGATTTCCAGACCGCGCGCCGCGTGTCCGACGCCATCAACCTGCAAATGGGGGAGGGCACGGCCTCGGCCATCGACGGCCGCGTGGTGCGCCTGCGCGCCCCGCAGAACCCGGACGCCCGCGTGCGCTTCCTGGCCCAGGTGGAAGACCTGGAAATCACCACCACCGCACCGGCGGCCAAGGTCATCATCAATTCGCGCACCGGCTCCATCGTCATGAACCAGGCCGTCACGCTGGGCGCCTGCGCCGTGGCGCACGGCAACCTGTCGGTCAGCATCAGCTCCACACCGGTGGTCAGCCAGCCCAACCCGCTGTCGGGCGGGCAGACGGTGCAGGCCGAAAAGGCCGACATTTCGATTGCCAAGGACAAGGGCGAGCTCATCAACGTCGAAGCTGCGCCCAAGCTGGCCGACGTGGTGCGCGTGCTCAACGCCCTGGGTGCTACGCCGCAAGACCTGCTCGCCATCCTCCAAGCCATCAAGGCCGCCGGTGCCATGAACGCCGAACTCGAGGTGATCTGACATGTACTCGCTGCTCCTGCCTCTGTGCTGCTGTGATCAGACGTCCGCATCGCTGGATCGCCCGCTCGACTGGCACCGCCGCCACGCGGGCGTGTACGGGCGCGTTCGCACCCCGGCCACCGGTCTGCTGCGCGTCAGCGCCATGGCCCTGCGTCGCCCGCTCGCCACCGGGCCGCAGCCCCACCGCTGGAGCCTGGTGTGAGCACCTCGCAGTCGCTGTCGTTCCAGGGCCTGGCGGCCGATCCGTCGGCGCTCAACGCGCTGCGGTTCGGCGCGGGCGGCAACGACAAGGCCGCGCTCAAGGAGGCGGCCAAGCAGTTCGAATCGCTGTTCATGCGAGAGCTCATCAAGAGCATGCGCGAGGCGACCAGCAAGTCCGGCCTGATGGACAACGAAGGCAGCGACATGGGCACCGACCTGCTGGACCAGCAGTTCGCGGTGCAGCTCTCGGGCCTGCCCGGCGGGCTGTCCGAAGCCATCGAGCGCCAGCTCGGCCGCCAGATGGGCGGGGCCAATACCACCGCCCTAGGGGGCGCTGCGGTCAACGCCACGCCGAGCACCGTCAGCCGCGCCAGCACCGGTTCGCGCCAGGCCGGTTTTGTGAGCCAGCACACCCAGGCTGCCGAAGCGGTGGCGCGCGAGTCGGGCATCCCGGCCAGCTACATGATCGGCCAGGCCGGACACGAAACCGGCTGGGGCAAGAGCGAGATCCGCCACCGCGACGGCTCGAACTCGTTCAACCTTTTCGGCATCAAGGCCACCAGCAGCTGGAAGGGCAAGGTCGCCGAGGTGGTGACCACTGAATACATCAACGGTGTGCCGCGCAAGCTGGTCGCCAAGTTCCGCGCCTACGACTCGTACGCCGACTCGTTCCGCGACTACGCCAAGCTCATCGGCAACAGCCCGCGCTACGACAAGGTGATGGACCAGATCGGTTCGGTGCACGGCTTTGCCAGCGGGCTGCAGAAGGCCGGCTACGCCACCGATCCGCAGTACGCCGCCAAGCTCAGCCGCGCCATCAACACCACGCTGCAATTGCAGCGCGCCCAGACATGAGCGCAGCACTGAACATCGGTGCGCGCGCGCTCAACGCCAACCTCACGGCGCTGCAGGTCATCGGGCACAACATTGCCAACGTCAACACCGAAGGCTATTCGCGCCAGTCGGTGGACATGGCCTCGTCCGGCTACCAGGTCCTGGGCGGCAACTACTTTGGCAAAGGTGCCGAGATCGGCACCGTCAGCCGCGCACACAGCGCCTACCTCACGCGCGAAGCGCAGCTGGCCGGTTCGCTGGCGGCGGCCGATGGCGAACGCTATTCCCGCCTGCAGCAACTCGAAACCCTGTTCCCCACCGGCGAAGACGGGCTGGGCGTGGCGCTCAACGACATGCTCAACGCGTGGTCCGACATCGCGTCCTCGCCCACCGATCTGGCGGCCCGTGTGGTGGCGCTGGCCGAGGGTGAGCAGATGGCGGCTCGCCTGCGCGACACCGCCGGGCAGCTCGACAGCCTGGCCCACAGCGGCGGCCAGCAGGCGCAAAGCACGGTGACCACCATCAACCGCCTGGCCCAGAGCATCGCAGAGGCCAACCAGCGCATCATCGAAAATCAAGGTAACACCGGCTCTCCCAACGACCTGCTGGACCAGCGCGATGCGCTGGTCACCGAGCTGAGCCAGCACGTGCAGCTGAGCACCATCGCCTCCGACGACGGTAGCCTCAGCGTGTTCGTCGCCGGCAGCCAGCCGCTGGTGCTGGGCCAGCGCGCCAACAGCCTGGCCGTCACCCGCGACGCGGCCGACAGCGCGCAGATCCGCATCTCGTTCGTGCAGGGCAGTGTGCAAACCGAACTCGCCGACGCCACCATCGGCGGTCAGCTCGGCGGTCTCATGACTTTCATGAGCGAAGACCTGACCGACATGCGCAACCTGCTGGGCCGCATGGCGCTGGCGGTCAACACGTCCGTCAACGCGCAGAACCGCCTGGGCCTGGACCTGGCGGGCAACCCCGGTGGCAACTTCTTCGTGCCCGCAGCCGATGCCGCCGGCATGCCCGCCAGCACCAACACCGGCACCGCCCAGCTGCGCGCCAGCGTGAGCGACCCGACCGCGCTCCAGGCCTCGGACTACGAGGTCCGCTTCGAGGCCACCGGCGTGAGCGTGGTGCGGCTGTCCGACGGCAACACCACCAGCTTCCCCGGCCTGCCCGCCGAGCTGGACGGCCTGAACTTCCAGCTCGACGCGGGCATTGGCAACGTGGGCGACCGCTTCCGCGTCAAGCCCTTCGCCGACGTGGCGCGCAACATGCAGGTGGCCATGGGTTCGCCCACGCACCTGGCCGCCGCCAGCCCGGTGCAGGTCACACCCGCAGCCACCAACGCCGGGGGCCTGAGCATCGAAGGCCTGTACGCGGTGCAGGCCTCGGCCAACCTGACCGACCCGGTGACCCTCACGTTCCAGGCCGACGGCACCTTCACCGCCACCGGCCTGGGCCCCGGCAACCCGCCACCCGACAACATCGGCCCGCCCGCCACCTACAACTACACCGCGGGTCAGCCGCTGGTGTTCAACGGCTGGAACCTGACGCTGCGCGGCAGCCCCGCCGCTGGCGACACGCTGGACATCGCCGCATCCTCCGGCAGCACGCTGCAGAACGCCGGCAACGCCAAAGCCATGCTGGCCTTGCGTGACCAGGCCACCTTCGATGGCGTGGCCCTGTCCGATGGCTACGGCAGCCTGCTCTCGCACCTGGGCACCTCGGTGCAGGGCGCCAAGTTCGAGGCCAGTTTCTCCAGCCAGGTGGCCAGCAGCTCCGACAAAGCGCGCGCCGCGGTCTCGGGCGTCAACCTCGACGAGGAGGCGGCCCGCCTGCTGCAGTTCCAGCAGTCCTACCAGGCCGCGGCCAAATACCTGCAGGTGGCGCAGAGCACGTTCGACACCTTGCTGCAGACGCTTCGCTGAACACATAGCCCACCACAAGAGAGAACGCTATGAGAGTCGCCACCGCCCACAGCTACGACAGCACCATCAGCAACCTGAACAAGCGCCAGGCCGAGCTGAGCGATCTGCAGGAACGCATCTCCACCGGCAAACGTGTGCTGCGCGCGAGCGACGACCCGGTGGCCGCGGTGCTGGCCGAGTCGGCGCAGAACAAGCTCTCGCGTGTCGCAGCCGACCAGCGCGCGCTGGAGCATTCGCGCACCAGCATCACCCAGGCCGAAAGTGCGCTGGGCCAGGCCGGCACGCTGGTGCAGAACGTTCGCGACGTGCTGGTCGCGGCCGGCAATGCCGCCTACGGCAGCAAGGAATACCAAAACCTGGCGCAGGAACTCGAAGGCTTGCGCGACCAGCTCTTCGGTGTGGCCAACCAGCGCGACAGCGCCGGGCGCACGCTCTTTGGCGGCCTGGGCGGCTCGTCCTCCCCGTTCGTCGAGGTGTATGGCGCCACCGGCGGCACGGTGCGGTTCGACGGCCAGCGCGGTCAGGAGGCCGGTGGCAACAACGCGTTGCCCCAGGCGCTGGACGGTGAAGCGGTCTTCCTGAAGGTTCCGCCCGGCAACGGGACGTTCATCATCGACCTGGCCGCCACCAACACCGGCAGCGCGCGCGCCGATACGGGCCGTGTGAGCAACCCCTCGGCCGTCACGGGTCACGACTACACCGTCAGCTTTGCCGACGTGGCCGGTGTCATGGAATACAGCGTGACCGACACCACCACCGGCAGCACCGTGGCCAGTGCGCCTTACTCGCCCGGCGCCACGATCGAATTCGACGGCATCGCCTTCCAGGTGGCGGGCGCACCGGTGGCGGGCGACAGCCTGGACGTCAAGGCCGTGACCACGCCCACCGACTTGTTCCAGGTGGTGCAGAACGCGATCGATGCGCTCAAGGGCGCCACCACCGGCCAGAGCGCATCGCTGGTGCACACCCTGGGCCGGTCCCTCACCGAACTCGACGCCGGGCACGACCGCCTGCTCGCCGCGCGCAGCCAGACCGGTGCCTGGCTCAACCGGGCCGACCGCATCGACAGCCTGCTGTCCAACCGCGAACTGGCCCACGAGTCGGAGAAGTCCGACCTGGAGGACCTGGACATGGTCCAGGGCATTTCCGATTTCCAGAACCAGCAGACCGGCCTGCAGGCGGCCATGACCGCCTACGCCCAGGTGCAGAAGATGTCGCTCTTCCAATATGTCGGCTGACCGTTCACCCTTCACGCCATGAGCCGCAGCACCGTTCTCGACAGCATCGCCCTGGGTTACCAGCCCGTGTGGAACCGCGCGCGCCAGCTCGCCGCCGTGCGCCTGAGTGTGCACACCGTGCAGCCCGAAGGCGTGGACGCCGAGCACCTGCTGCAGATCCTGGAAGAAGACTGGCCGCTGTCCGCGCCGCCACTGGTGCTGGCCTTTGACCAAACGAATCTGTGGCAACAGGCCATGACCTGCACCCCCGTGGCCAACACCTGGCTGCAGGTGCCGGGCGCCTGTTTCACCACCCCCGACGGGCTGGCCCACCTCTCGGTGGCCGCCCGGCGTGGCCACACCCTGCTGCGGCACGCGGCGCTGGCCGACGTGCGCGGCGAAATCATCGCGCCGCTGGACGCGCGCAGCCTGCTGAGCCTCAGCGCCGAAGAGGCCCTGCAAGCCCTGCAGGCCCGCCCCACCGAAGAACAGCCCGTGCCGCCGCAGCGCAGCCCCATCGTGCCCGGGCAGATCTACGAAGGCGTGGGCTCGCGCTCCTTGGCCGACCACTGCCTGGACGAAGCCGGCGCCTGGGGCCTGCTCGAATGGCCCGACGAAGACGTGCTGCACAGCTGGCGTCATCGCCCCGTGCCTTGCGATCCCGCGGTGATCAGCCAGGTGCGCGAAGCGCTGGACAAGGACGCCGCGCTCGACCGCATCGAACGCTACGTGCGCCAGGACCCGGTGCTGGTGCACCGCCTGCTGGTGCGTGTCAACTCGGCCGGCTACGGCCTCAGCCGCGAGATCGAATCGCTGCGCCACGCGCTCATGATGATCGGTTTCGGCGCGCTGGATGTGTGGCTGGCCGAGCAGCTGGCCGCCAGCCAAGAGACCGACAGTGCCCTGCACCCGGTGCGCTACGGCATGGTCATGCGCGCCCGCCTGGCCCAGCACCTGCTCGACAGCGGCTCCGACGACAACCTGCGCTCCGAGGTTTTCCTCACCGCGGTGTTCGCGCAACTCGACCGCCTGCTGCACAAGTCCCTGCCCGAACTGCTGGGCAAGCTGCCGTTGCCCGGCCGGGCCTACGACGCCTTGCTGCGCGAAACCGGCCCCTACAACGCCTACCTCGAAGTCTCGCGCGCCCAGGGCCAGCCGGCCCGGCTCGCGCAATTGCCGCAGGTGTGCGAGCACCACGGCATCAGCCTGGAACACGCCAACCGCGGCCTGCTGCGCATGCTCGGCACCAGCCGCGACCAGCGTCGTGGATAGAAAGCACCCCCTGCGCCGCTGATGCGGCTTCCCCCTCTCTGGCCTGCGGCCGGAGGGGGACGCACCCTGTGGCCGGGCAAAGCCCGTTCCACGGGTGCCCTGGATCGGACACGCGCGCCGGCTGGTGAGGTTTGGTTGCTCACAGCTACCATTCCGGCATGAGCCTCCACACCAGCGCCCTTGTCCTGTTTTCCGGCGGTCAGGACTCCACCACCTGCCTCGCACACGCCCTGGCGCGCTACCCGCGCATCGAAACCATCGGCTTCGACTACGGCCAGCGCCATCACGTGGAAATGACTGCCCGCCTGAACGTGCTGCGCGAGCTGCGCGAGCGGTTCCCGCAGTGGGCCGAACGCCTGGGCGAAGACCACGTGCTCGACCTTGCCGTCCTCGGCAAGGTCAGCGACACCTCGCTCACCCGTGAGACGGCTTTCAAGATGGAAGCCAGCGGCCTGCCCAACACCTTCGTGCCCGGGCGCAACCTGCTGTTCCTCACGCTGGCGGCCGCGCTGGCCTACCGCCGCGGCATCCAGGTCATCGTCACCGGCGTCTGCGAAACCGACTTTTCAGGCTACCCCGACTGCCGAGACGACACCATGAAGGCCCTGCAGGTCGCGCTGTCGCTGGGCATGGACCACCGCTTCCTCATCGACACCCCGCTCATGTGGATCGACAAGGCCCAGACCTGGCAGATGGCGCGCGAACTGGGCGAGGCAACCGGCGTGGCCGGCGGCGGCGATGCGCTGGTGGACCTCATCGTCGAACACACCCACACCTGCTACCTGGGCGACCGCGATCACCGGCAGGACTGGGGTTATGGCTGCGGTGCCTGCCCGGCGTGCGAATTGCGGGCGAAGGGGTGGGAGCGGTACACCCAACGCGGTTGACCGGTGTCCCGCAACCATTGGTCACACCGATTTCAGGAGCCAGACATGTACCGGTACCAGTCATACCTTGTCATCACGGCGTTTGTGATCCTGCTGACGGGGTGCAGCACCCAGGCCTGGTACGAAGGCTTGCGCATGGGCGCTCAAAACCAGTGCGCCCGTCAGCCGCCGGGGGCTGACAGTGCGTGTCGGGACCGCGTAAACCAGCAGCCCTACGACGCCTACGACCAGGAACGCTCAGACCTGCGCAAGTGAGCCACTGGCGCCCGGACGAGGCAGCGGTCAGGCGGTGCTGGGGCGCTTCACCCCCGACGCGATATAAACCCCGCCCATCCACTCCGGCGTCACCTCAAAGTCCTGCAGCCGCTGCTCCAGCCCGCTCCACGGCCGCTCCAGGCCGTTCAGGGTGCTGATCGAGTACAGCGCCGCGCCCAGCACGAAGGCGTTGACCGCCACCGCCCACGGCGGGGCCCATTGCAGACCCGTGGCAACCACACGGGCGCCGGGTTTGAGATGGGCAAACACCTGGTCCAGCGCGGCCGGGCGGCACACGATGTCGTGCGTGAAGTGCAGCAGGGCCGCGTCGGCCTGACCGCGCCAGCGGGCACCTTCGGCCGAGGCCTGCACCAGCTTGACCTGCTGGCGCTGCGCGGGCGTGAGCCGTTCGCGGGCTCGCACCAGCATGTCGGCGCATTGTTCGATGCCGACGATGTGCCCCTGGTGCCCCAGCCGCTGCAGCAGCGGCGCGAAGCTCAGACCGGTGCCGCAGCCCACGTCGAGCACGGTCTGGCCGGGCTGCAGTCGCAGGCGCTCAATGGCCGTCTGCCTCAGGGGCTCGAAGGGCTTGAGTTCGTCGTCGTAGTGCGCGGCACGGGCGCGGTAAAGCGCCTGCAGGGCGCCACGATCCGGGGCGTCGGACCCGTTGGCCGGCGGTGGGTGGGTGACCATGGGCGTTCCAGGCAGGGGATGGACCCCCAGCGTAAGACCTCGCGCCCGCAACCGCAAGGGCTACCGGGGGTTTGCGCGGTCAGCCGGGCTGCACCCGCAGGCCCTGGCCCAGCGCTGGGTCGCCTACCAGCCGCCACTGCCGTTCGTGGAACGCGGCCACCGTGGGCCGGTGGGCGATGGAGACCAGGGCACCGTTTTCCTGCGCCACCCGGGCGCGCAGTTGCTCGTACAGGGTGCGCTCGGCCTCCTCGTCCAGCGCGCTGCTGGCTTCGTCCAGGAACAGCCATCGCGGCCGCTTGAGGAAGGCGCGGGCAATGGCCAGGCGCTGCTGTTCGCCGCCCGAGAGCTTCTGGCCCCAGGTGTCCTGCCGGTCCAGCTGCTCGGCCAGTTGCGGCAGCAGCGCGTCGCGCAGGGCCTGCTGCAACTGTGCGTCGGTGTAGCGCTCGGGCGCGGCGGGGTAGGCCAGGGCGTCGCGCAGCGCGCCGTTGGGGAAGTAAGGGCGCTGGGGCAGGAACATGGCGCGCGTGTCAAAGTCGGCCGGGCGCTGCACGCGGGTGCGCGCCCAGGGCCAGATGCCCGCCAGCGCGCGGAACAGGGTGGACTTGCCGCTGCCCGAGGGACCTTTGAGCAGCACCGCCTCGCCGGCGTGCAGGTCCAGGCCCTGCGCGGCCAGCAGCGGCTGGCCATCGGGCAGGTTCACCTGCGCCTGGTGAATCTGCAGCACATCGGCGGCACCGGTCTGCTGTTGCTGGGCCGATGCGCGGGCGGCGGCCTGCACGCGCTGGAAGCTCTCTTCAAAACTGGTCAGGCGGTCGGTGGTGGCGCGCCAGCTGGCCAAGCTGTCGTAGTTGTCGACGAACCACGACAGCGAGTCCTGCACACGGCCAAAGGCCGACGAGATCTGCATCAGCTGACCGAGCTGGATGGCGCCGCTGAAAAAGCGCGGCGCGGCCACGATGAAAGGGAACACCACCGCCGCCTGGTTGTAGCCGACGGTGAACCAGGTCAGGCGTTTTTGCCGTCGGATGAGAGCCAGGTAGTTGGCCAGCACCGCGGTGAAGCGGCTGCCGATCTGCTGGCGCTCCACCGGTTCGCCGCGGTCCAGGGCAATGGACTCGCTGTATTCGCGCACCCGCACCATGTGGTGGCGAAAGTCCGCCTCCACCCGCTGCTGCTGGAAGTTCAGGCCGATCAGCGGGCGGCCCAGGTAGTGCGTGATCACGCTGCCGGCCAGCGCGTAGACCACCGCCATCCAGACCATGAAGCCGGGGATGGTGTAGTCGCTGCCGTTGAACGAAAACGCGAAGCTGCCTGAGAGCGACCACAGGATGCCGACAAAGCTCAGCAGCGTGACCACCGCGTTGAGCAGCCCCATGGAGAGGCTGACGGAGTAGGTGGTGAAGCGGTTGATGTCTTCGGCGATGCGCTGGTCCGGGTTGTCGGGGATGGCGTGCGCATCTTGCGAGAAACGCGCCAGTTCCAGGTGGTAGAACGCCTTGTCGGCGAGCCAGCGGTCCAGGTAGTGGCCGGTCATCCAGGCGCGCCAGCGCATCTCCAGCAGCTGCGTGAGGTAGAAGCGGTAGACCGCGATGACGATGAAGCCGAACGCCAGGTAGGTGAAGCGCCCCAGCTCGCGCCAGAAGGTGGCCGCGTCCTTGTTCTGCAGCGCGTCGTAGAACACGCGGTTCCAGTCGTTGATGAGCACCAGCATGTAGACCGCACCCAGGTTGAGCGCGACGATGGCCGCCAGCAGGCCACGCGCCTTCCACTTCTCTTCGGACTGGAAGTACGGCATGGCCAGGGCTCGCACCTTGGCGACGAACTGGCGGAAGCTCTGGAGCTTGGACAGGTGTGGGGTCATGGGTTCACCGGTGGAGTGTCGGTAAGGTGGTCGATGCTCAGGGCCGCGGTGCGCAGGCCGCACAGCGTGAAAGTGGACCCGCGTCCGGGCGCGGAGTTCACCGCGATGTCGCAGCCCAGGTAAGTGGCCTGCGCCTTGGCGATGGCCAGTCCCAGGCCGTGGCTCTCGCTGGCCTGGCGGTCGTCGAAGCTGCGGTAGGCATCGAACAACAGCGGCAGCTGGTGGGCGGCCATGCCCGAGCCGTTGTCGCGCACTTCAACGCACAGGTGCTGGCCTTCGGGGTAGCCCGTACGCAGGCGCGTGCCCACGTACACGCGGCCGCCTTCGGCGTGCTTGATGGCGTTGCTGACGAAGTTGGCCAGGATGGATTCGAGCATGCGCCGGTCGGCCCACACCTGGCGCTGGTGGCCCAGCGCAAAGCGCAGCTGCACGCCGCGGGCCTGCGCTTCGCTGGCCATGAGTTCGCGCACCTGGGCGAACAGGTCGTCCAGCGCCAGCGGCTCCAGCTGCAGCGGCATGGCGCCCGATTCGAGGCGCGAGAGTTCCAGCAGCCGCGTGATCTGGCCATGGATCGCGCTCGCTGCGCTCTCGATCTTGCCAGCGGTCTGTGCCACCAGGGGTGGTGGCGTGTCGTTTTGCGCTGCACTGTGGCGCAGGAAGCCGGTGTACAGGCCGATGGCCCGGATGGGTTGCTTGAGGTCGTGGCTCACGCCGGCCAGGAACAGGCTCTTGGTGCGCGAGGCGTTTTCGGCATCGGCCTTGCGTTGCTCCAGGTCGTCGATCAGATTCTGGTTTTCATAGCGCAAGCGAACCGCGTCACGCTGCATCTGGTTGGCGGCGTGCGCGTAGTTGAACACCACCATCAAAAACAAAACGTTGATGCCTGCCACGGCCCAGTTTTCGGTGCCGCCCGCGAGCACGAGCGACAGCAGATAGGGCAAGTGTGCTGGCAGCACCAACGAGTAAAAAATGGGCAGGTGAACGGAGGAGGGCACCACCGCGCCCACGATGGTCACCGCCATGTAGGTGCCCAGGATCACCATGGTCAGGGGCTGCTGGGCGTCGAAGTACATCCACGCGAACGCGCCCGAGATGGCCCCGGTGGGGATGGCCAGCAGGGTCATGCCCCGCAAGGTCTGGGCGTGGCCTTTGCCTTGAGTCACCTGGGCCTTCATGCGCCGCTCGAACAGTCCGCGCGCCAGCAATGTCAGCGCCGCAAACAAGACCCAGACCACGAGGTCGGTGTTGGACACCTTGTCGTGCATCAGCCAGCCGATCAGCGCCACCACCAGCACGGTGCCCATGATGGGAAAGGGCAGGTCGAACAGCACATGCCGGGCGAAGGCTTTGGTCTGGAAGGCCTCCAGCGTCTCGGTGTGCTTGTGCTGTTTCATGTGCTGGACGCTGTGGCATTGACTTGTGCACCGTCGCTGACACTGCGCAGGCCGCACAGCGTGAAAGTGGACCCGCGTCCGGGCGCGGAGCTCACCCCGATGTCACAGCCCAGGTAAGTGGCCTGGGCCTTGGCGATGGCCAGTCCCAGTCCATGGCTTTCGCTGGCGGTGCGATCGTCAAAGCTGCGGTAGGCGTCGAACAGCAGTGGCAACTGTTCGGGGGGTATGCCCGACCCGCTGTCGCGCACCTCGATGCACAGGCGCTGGTCTTCGGGGTAGCCGGTGCGCCAGCGCGTGCCCACATACACACGACCGCCTTCGCTGTGCTTGATGGCGTTGCTGACGAAGTTGGCCAGGATGGATTCGAGCATGCGACGGTCGGCACGCACCTGGCGCTGGCGGCCCAGCGCGAAGCGCAGCTGCACACCGCGGGCGTGTGCTTCACTGGCCAGGAGGTCGCGCACGTGGGTGAACAGGTCATCCAGTTCCAGCACCTCGAGATTCAGCGGCATGGCGCCCGATTCGAGGCGCGAGAGTTCCAGCAGCCGCGTGATCTGGCCGTGGATGGCGCTGACGGCGCTTTCGATTTTTTCGGCCGTCTGCGTCACCACGTTGGGTGCGCCGTCGCGCGGCGCGCTGTGGCGCAGAAATCCGGTGTACATGCCGATGGCGCGGATGGGTTGCTTGAGGTCGTGACTCACGCCGGCCAGGAAAAGGCTCTTGTTGCGCGAGGCGCTTTCCACCTGGGCGTTGCGTTCCTCCAGGTCGGCGATCAGGCGCTGGTTCTCGAAGCGCAGTCGAATGGTTTCGCAGTGCACCCGGTGGGTGTCGTGGGCGTAACGCAAGAGCACGCTCATGTACACCAGGGTGAGACCGGCGAGCACCAGCTGTTCCGTCATCCCCGTGCGCAAGGTGAGCCACAAAACAGCCGCAAAAATGGGCACCACGAAGGCATAAAACGCAGGCAGGTAGATGGACAGGGAAATGACGGCCAGACCGAGCAGGCCAGCCATGGCGGTGCAGGCCAACAGTTGGGAAAGGGGCTCACGTGTGTCGGTGTACAGGAGGGCGAAAGCGCCCCAGGTCAGCCCCGAGGCCAGCGATATCCAGGGGTACACCTGCAACACGGTATCGTGGGTCTGCAGGCTGCCCATGTGCGGCCGGACCCGCCAGACGAAGGTTTCGCGCACTAGGTTGGCCGCCACGCCGAAGCTCACCCAGGCCGCGATCCAGGCGACGGGCACGCGGTCCTGCATCAACCAGGCACACACCGCGATCAGCAGGCCCACGCTCAGCAGGGGTGTGCGCAGATCAAACACCAGATGGCGGGCAAATGCCTGCCGCTCGTAAGTGGCCAGATCTGTGGCAAACGATGGTGGGGTGGGTCGACCAGGAAGGGGCACTGGAGGAATGGGGTGATCTTTGATAATCGCCACTATGCCACCCATCCAAGTGCTCATCGCGGAAGACCACGCCCTGCTGGTCGATGCCCTGCAGATGCTGCTAGGCACGCAGGCCGACATGCGCTGCTTGGGTGCCGCGCGCGATGGTGAGCAGGCGCTGACCATGGCGCAGACGCTGCAACCCGACGTGCTGCTGCTCGACCTTGGCCTGCCCAGGCTGGACGGCCTGGCGGTGGTCGAAGCCTTGAAACGCGTGGGTTCCCCGGTGAAGGTGCTGGTGGTCACGGCCCGGCTGGACCCGCAGTCCATCCGGGCGGCGCTGGGCTTTGGCGCGGCCGGCTACCTGCCCAAGGACGAAGACAGCGACGAGCTGCTGCTGGCCATCCGCCGGGTGGCCGAGGGGCGCCGCTACATCAGCGCCGACATCGCCCAGCTCTTCGTGCCCGAAGCCCCGGTGACAGCACCGGTCAACAAGCTGACCGCCAGCGAAACCACGGTGCTGCAGCTGGTGGGCGAGGGCCTGACCAGCAAGGAAATCAGTCAGCGGCTGGACATCAGCGAGGCCACCGCACGCAAGCACCGCGAGAACATCCGGCGCAAGCTGGGCATCCGCAACAGCGCGGAAATGGCGGCCTACGCCATCCGCTCCCAAAGCCCCTCGCGGGCCTGATCCCCGCGCGCCTTCGCGCGCCGCCTACGCCCAACTGCGTACACGTTTCCCGGATGGCTACGCCCTCGGGCGAATTGTGCTGTGTCCCCTGCATTTCTACGATGCAACCATTCGTTTTCAATGTTTGCGCGTGCTTCGATCCAGCCCGCGCAGGGAGAATTCCTTTGACGTATTGCAGCAGGGTGGGCGCTGGTGGTACGGCCGGGCATGCAGGCTCGCCGGGCAAGCCATGACGATGTGGCGCATCCACATGCTGCTCTGCCTGCTGCTCGTCGTGGGCGGGGCAGCCGCCCAGGCTCAGCAGGCGTCCGAAGAGGGCCCCCAGCCATCCGCGCTGGCGGCCGACCTGTTCGAGACGGTCATCCGTCTGTCCGTCACCGTCCAGCCCCTGTATGGCGGTGCACACAGCGGGGACATGGTGCTCACCCATTTCAAGCCGCCAGGCGAGGGGCCGTTCCCGGCCGTGGTCATGCAGCACGGCCGCGATAGCAACCTGCGAGCCAACCCCGCGCGCTACCGCTACACCGACGTGGCGCGCTACTGGGTGCGGCGCGGCGTGGCCGTGTTCGTGCCCACCCGGCTGGGCTATGGCGACAGCGGCACCGCCGTGGACCCCGAGTTCACCGGCAGCTGCGACCAGAAGCACTACGACGTGGCTGCCGCTGTCATGAACGTGCAGACCCTGGCGACGATCGACTTCGCCACGCGGCAGCCCTGGGTCGATGCCCGCAAAGTCATCGTGATGGGTCAGTCCATGGGCGGCTTTGCCAGCGTGGCAGCCATGGGGACGCGGCACCCCGCAGTCATCGCGGGCATCAACTTCGCCGGTGGCAGCGGGGGCGAGCCAGTGACGCGCAGGGCCAACCCCTGCAGCCCACACCGCCTGGGTGACAGCCTGGCCAGCGCTGGCAAGGCCAACGGGGGCCACACGCCCATGCTGTGGCTGTACGCCGAGAACGACGCTTTCTGGGGACCCGACATTCCCCGGCGGTGGCACGGGGCCTACACCCGCGCGGGTGGTCAGGCCGAGTTCGTGGTGTTCGGGCCAGTGGGCAGTGACGGTCACACCTTGTTGTCCCGCGGCCTAGCGCTGTGGCGCCCGGTGCTTGACCGTTTCGTCGGCACGCTGGGCATCCATGCCCCGCGCACCGTCGGCGCACCCCCGGCCAGCGGGTTCGCTGCCATCGACGACGCCACGCGCCTGCCCCTGGTCCGCCAGGACGTGAAAGACACCGGTTATGCGCGCTTCCTCTCTCTGGACCTGCCGCGCGCCATCGCCATCGGGCCCAAGGGCGAATGGGCCTTCT
The DNA here is from genome assembly GCA_943372305.1 of Hydrogenophaga intermedia. Classification (GTDB taxonomy): domain Bacteria; phylum Pseudomonadota; class Gammaproteobacteria; order Burkholderiales; family Burkholderiaceae_C; genus Hydrogenophaga; species Hydrogenophaga intermedia_D. The sequence goes on from CALRYD010000038.1 coordinate 35,116, forward strand.
TCTCGGGCGATCACGCCATGCAGCGCGCGCTGGAGCGCTGCGCCCAGACCGCCCGCACCGCCTGCCAGCTCTACGCCGTGGACGACCAGGTGGTCTGGCGTCCCTGACACCTATCCGATCTCCCCTGTTGGCCCGATCCCGGGCCTGAAAGCACCGACCATGAACGCCTGTCCACCTCTTCACCCTGTCCGGCGCTTGCTGCTGGCCGGCCTGACCGCCCTGTGGCTGGCCGGTTGCGGGGGCGGTTCTTCGCAGGTTGGCACCGACACCGCCCAGACCGTGCAGGCCTCTGGCACCGTGGTGGACGATCAGGGCATCCCGCTCGCGGCGGCGACGGTGGCAGTGGTCTCGGCCAGCGCCGTGGCCGGGACCGACCAGACGGTGCAGACCGACGGCAGTGGCCGTTTTGTATTGACGCTGGACGCCGGCACCCCCGTCGTGCTGCGCGTGGACAAGGCCGGCTACACCCGTGGCTTTCGTGCCGCGACCGCCGCGGCCGACAACGCCAGCGCAGCCAGTCGCGTGGTGCTGCTGCCCTTGGCCAGTACCCAGACGTTCGATCTCACACAGCCCGCCGTGTTGCGCGTGCCCGGTTCGCCCGCGCGGGTGGAACTGGCCGCTAGCAGCCTGGTGCGCGAAGACGGCCGGCCCATCAGCGGCAGCCCCACGGTGGCGCTCACGCCCATCGACCCCAGCGCCGACATCGCGCGCATGCCGGGTCTGCTGGTCGACTCCGTCAGTGGCGAGCCTATTGAATCGCTGGGTGCTCTGACGGTGAACTTCACCGATGCGAGCGGCGCACCGCTGAACCTGGCCAGCGGCCAAACGGCAACCATCCGCATACCGGCCACCCCGGCGCCAGGCGCCTCGCTGCCGGCAACCTTTCCGCTCTACCACCTGAACGAAACCACCGGCCGCTGGACGCAGGAAGGCACGGCCACGCTGAAGACGGACCCCGCCACCGGCGCAAAGTACTACGAAGGCACGGTGAGCCACTTCAGCACCTGGAACGCGGACCAGGTGATTACCCGCACCGGCCTGGACCTGAGCGCCACAATGGATGGCGCAGTCTGCACCGTGCCGGCGGGCCTTCGCGTGGTGGCACAGGGCGTGGACTACAACGGCATGACCGAGTCCCAGGGCAACGTGTTCTTCGCACGGGCCAACTCCCGGGTGCAACTGCGCCTGGTGGACGCGGCCGGCACGGTGCTGGATGCGCTGGACATGAGCACCGGTGCGGCTGGGGGCAGCGTGCGACCGCCGCGTTGCTTGTCCGTGCAGCAGACCGTGCAACTGAGCGGCCAGGTCGTGGTCAGCAGCGGCTCGCTGGACGGGTACCGGGTACAGATCAGCGGCGACTTTCCGAGCTTTACCTTGCCGATGGACGCTGGCGGCCGTTACAGCACGCCGATCTACCGGGCAGCGGGCGCGGTCAGTGCCCGGCTGGTGCGCACCGACACCCGCCGCGACTTGCCCGACACCGTGGTCAGTGCGACCGTGGCTGGCAGCGATGTGGTGCTGGGTGATCTCATCGTGACCGACACCAGCGTGCGGCTCGCCGGCTGCCTGCAAGGTTGGGCTGGCTTCCGGCAACCCAGTGCGCAGGTCAGTGTGTGGCGCGGCAGCACCCCGCTGGGCTCGCCGTTCACCGCCACGGCCACCGACCCCGGCTTCGTGTTCTCCGTGCCCATCCAGAGCAGCCTGAGCCTGCGCATCACGCCACCCGACGCTTCGCTGGCCGAGCGCGTTGTGAACCTGTCGGTGGGCAACACGCCGCCCGACCTGAGCACCTGTCTGGCCTTGCCGCGCGGCCCTCAGGTGCAGGCCAGCAGCAGCGGCAGCGGTCTGGTGCGCAACTTCGATGCCAGCGCCACCACCCCGGGCGACGGCACGCTCACCACCTTCGCCTGGGACTTCGGCGACGGTGCCAGCGGCAGCGGTGCCGTGGTCAGCCACACCTATGCCAGCGCCGGCACCTTCACCGTGCGCCTGACCGTCAGCGATGCGCTGGGTCAGCGCAGCGTGTTCAGCATCGCCCCCGACACCGGCGGTGGCACGGTCTACAGCACGCTCACGGCGGCCACGGCCTTGAGCGTCGACAGTCGCAACTCGTGCGTCATCCGCGACGGTAGCCCCTGGTGCTGGGGGTACAACGGCTCCCAGGCTCTGGGCCGCAGTTTCGCGTTGGTCAGCGGAGATATCAGAACGGCCAACGGGCTGGAGTCGTCCGGCGTGCCGGTGCGGATCAGTGTGGGGCTGACCTCTGCGACCGCCGTGGTGAACGGCGATGCACACGCCTGCGCACTGAATGCCAATGGAACGGTGCAGTGTTGGGGGTCTGGCGTTCTGGGCGATGGCCTCAGTTCAAAGTCCGTGACGCCGGTGACAGTCAGCGGCATCTCCAGTGCCAAGGCGATCAGCGGCAGGGACTATGCAACCTGCGCTGCGCTTGCCGACGGTTCGGTCCGTTGCTGGGGCAACAGCAGCGTGGGCGCGCCGCCGGTGGCCATTGGCGGCATCAGCGATGCGGTCGGTGTGGCGGCCTTTGGCGCCACCTTTGGCGGCACCGGCGATGGCTGTGCCGTACTGGCCAGCGGTGGAGTGCGGTGCTGGGGTGATAACGGTTACGGTCGTTTGGGCAATGGCAGCGAGGTGGATTCCGCCACTGCCGTGCCGGTGAGCGGGGTTTCGACCGCCGTGGCCGTGGCCACCGGCGATAGAAGCAGCTGCGCCTTGCTGGCCGACGGCACGGTGGCCTGCTGGGGCGAATACTCCGGCGGATGGTTCAACAACGTGGTGGACCACGGGCCTGGGGGCCCCGCCATCACGGTCCCCGGTGTCAGCAACGCAGTGGCACTGTCCATGCACGGATCGCGCAGTTGCGCTGTTCTGGCCGATGGTTCGGTCATGTGTTGGGGAACTGTCGCGGACGACGGCATGACGTCCTCCTTCACCCGCAGGACCACGCCGGTGGTGGCGCGGGGTCTCAGCGGCGTGGTGTCGCTGGCCCTGGGCCAGGGCCATGCCTGTGCGCTGCTGGGCAGCGGCAGTGTTCAGTGCTGGGGTGCCAACAGCAACGGCCAGCTGGGCACCGGCGGCCAGGTTTTCCGGGTGGACGGGGTGGTGCAGACCCCGCCGACCTACCCGAGCTCGACCACCCCACAGAACGTGGTGGGGCTTCCTTGAAGCCCTACCCACCACGCCCTCGGTGTTTTTCGTTTCCTTTGCAACCCCTCCACAGGAGATCTCCATGAAGAAACTGTTCGCCACCACCCTTTTGCTCGCGGCCACCACAGCCATCGCCGAGCCGGCCCTGATGCTGGGTGTGTCCCACAACTTCGGGGGTGCCACCGGCATCACGCTCAAGCTGCTGTCGACCAACCGCCAGGAAAAGGCGGCTCTGGCCGTGGGCGTGTCGTACGCTCCCGGCCGTGAAGCCAGCCGCTGGAGCTGGGACACCGGCCTGGCCTACAACTTCAAGCGCACGTCCCTGGTGCTCAGCTATGACTGGGTGCCGGGCGAGGCCCAGCTGAGTTTTGGGGTGGCCAACCTGAAGGCACCTTCCACGACCGCCGAGGCGTGTGTGCCACCGGTTTTGCTGAGCCTGGCCGCTCCGGCTGCAGTGCTGTGTCCGATTGAGCTGACCAGCTCAAAACTCTGAGATCAGCTCAGCTCAGCTCAGCTCAGGCGGCTGGCGACGGACGGTTCGACACCCCGCTGGCCACATGCCCGCTGGGCACGTGGAGCGCGGCGTGTTCGATGTGGCCCGTCTGGTCATCAAAGAAGAAGTCGGGCTCGAACTCGCGCAGGAACTCGCCCTTGGGCAGGCCGCCCAGGAACATCGCCTCGTCGACCTCAATGTTCCAGTCCATCAGCGTGCGGATCGCGCGTTCGTGCGCCGGGGCACTGCGTGCGGTCACCAGCGCGGTGCGGATGTGCATGTCGTTCGTGCCCTCGGCTTGCAGGCGGTGCAGGGCTTCGAGCAGGGGCTTGAAAGGGCCACCGGCCAGTGGCTGGCCGGCGTGGCTGGCTTCGTGCGCCTGGAAGGCGCTCAGGCCCTGCGCCTGGTAGACCCGCTCGGCCTCGTCGGAGAACAGCACCGCGTCACCGTCGAACGCAATGCGCACTTCGTGCGGGTGGGCGTCGCTCGCATGCACCGATTGCGGGTACACCTGCGCGGCGGGCACGCCCGCATCGAGCGCGGCACGCACATCGGCCAGGTGGGTGGACAGGAACAGGTTGGCGCGCAGCGGGCGCAGGTAGCGCCAGGGCGGCTGCCCACGGGTGAAGCTGCCACGCTGGATGGGCAGGCCGTAGTGCTGCGCCGAGCGGAACACCCGCATGCCCGACACCGGGTCGTTGCGCGAGAGGATCACGACCTCCACCCGTTGCGTGGTGGCGTCGTTGAAAGCCAGCAGCTTCTTCACCAGCGAAAACGCCACGCCCGGCGCGGCGGGCACTTCAAGCCGGTCCAGCTGCAGCTTCATGTACGAACGGTCATCACCGGTCTCGAACAGCCGGTTCTCCTCCTCAAAGTCGAACAGCGCGCGCGAAGAAATCGCGACCACCAGCTGGCCATCAAGCGTCACGGGCATAAGGAAAAGTCTCCGGGAACAAGGGCGAACGAAGCGGCAAGGGTAGCCGAACAGCAAAAAAACACCGCTATAGAGGGGTAGCGCCGTCGAGAACGCGGCGGAACCGGCTTTGCCGGGCTGCTCGCGTTGCCCCCAGGGGGGTGACGCCGCAGGCGGCGCGGGGGGAGCCTATTTGACGAGCTGATTCAGCTGGATGATCGGCATCAGCACCGCCAGCACGATCAGCATCACCACCAGGCCCATGCCCACGATAAGCAGTGGCTCCAGGATGGTGGCCAGGTGCATGGCGCGGCGCTGCACTTCGGCGCTGAGCTGGTCGGCGGCGCGGCGCAGCATGACCGGCAGCTGGCCGGTCTGTTCGCCCAGGCGCGCGAACATGCTCACCAGCGGCGGAAAGCGCTTCTTGCTGCCTATGGCGGAGGCCAGCGGTGCGCCCTCGCGCACCAGCACCAGCGCGTCCAGCGCGTCGGCGCGCATGGCGCGGTTGTTCAGGGTTTCGGCGGCGGTTTGCAGCGCGCGCAGGATAGGCACGCCCGCCGACGCCAGCATGGCCAGCGTGGCCGCAAAGCGCGCCGCGTTGTAACCCCGCGCGAGCTTGCCCACCAGCGGCAGGCGCAGCCAGACGGCGTCCATGCGCTCCCGCAGCGCGTCGTTGCGGCGCGCCATCACCATTGCGATGCCGCCGCCCACCAGCAGCAACAGCAGCAGCCAGCCCCAACTGCGCACGAAGGCGCTCAAGGCCAGCATCACCACCGTGAGCAAGGGCAAGGCGCGCTGACTGCCCGCGAACACGCTGGCCACCTGAGGCACCACGTAGCTGACCAGAAACACCACGATGACGATGGCCACCACGGTGACGATGGCCGGGTAGAGCGAAGCGGCGATCAGCTTGTTCTTGAGCGCCTCGCGGGCTTCCAGATCGTCGGCCAGGCGTTCGAGCACGGTGCCTAGCTGGCCGCTCTGTTCGCCCGCGGCGATGACGGCGCTGTAGATGGCCGAGAACTCGCGCGGGTGCTGGGCCAGCGCCTTGGCAAACGGCGCGCCCGCGTTCACCTCGGACCGCAACGCGGCCACCAGGCGCTGCTGAGCCTCGTCTTCGGCTTCTTCGGCCAGCGCGGCGAGCGCGCGCTCCAGAGGCAGACCTGCGGCCACCAGTCCTGCGAGCTGGCGCGTCCACACCGCCAGGGCGGTGGCGTTGAACACGTTCCCCCCCCACAGGTTGATGTTCAGACCGCGCCCGCCGCTCTCGCCCGGTGCATTCAACGCCGGCTCCACCGACAACGGCACCAGCGCCCGCGCCCGCAGCTGGCTGCGCGCGGCCTTGGCCGTGTCGGCGTCGATCAGGCCTTTCTGCGTGGCGCCCTGCGCGTCCAGGGCTTCAAAGGTGTAGGCGGGCATCGGTTTTTTTCAGACGCTGTGACCTGGCGAGCGCAGGCGCTGGAACGCGGGGAAGTCCAGCCAGCGCACACCGAGGAACCGGCTTGGCCGGGCCTCTGGTGTGGTCCCCCTGGGGGGAAGACGCGAAGCGGCGCAGGGGGGCATCGTTCAATCTCTGGTCACGCTCATCACCTCTTCCACCGAGGTGATGCCCTGTCCGATCAGGTGCTGCCCGTCTTCGCGCATCGGGCGCAGGCCGGCGGCTTCGGCGGCCACGAAGATCTGGCTCTCGGCCGCGCGGTTGTGGATGAGCGCGCGGATGGTGTCGTCGGTGACCAGCAGCTCGTAAATGCCGGTGCGGCCCTTGTAGCCGGTCTGACTGCAGTGTGCGCAGCCCACCGGGCGCCAGCGGCCTTGTCCGTCCTGCTGGCGGCAATGCACACACAGCTTGCGCACCAGGCGCTGGGCCAGCACGCCCAACAGCGAACTGCTCAGCAGGAAGGGTTCCACCCCCATGTCGGTCAGGCGCGTGACGGCGCTGGACGCGTCGTTGGTGTGCAGTGTGGCCAGCACCAGGTGGCCGGTGAGCGAGGCCTGGATGGCGATCTGCGCGGTCTCGAAGTCGCGGATCTCGCCGATCATGATCACGTCTGGGTCCTGGCGCAGGATGGCACGCAGGGCCTTGGCGAAGTCGAGATCGATCTTGGCGTTCACCTGGGTCTGGCCCACGCCCGGCAGCTCGTATTCGATCGGGTCTTCCACCGTCATGATGTTGAGCGTGGCCGCGTCCAGCCGCTGCAGGCCGGCGTAGAGGGTGGTGGTCTTGCCCGAGCCGGTGGGGCCGGTCACCAGGATGATGCCGTGCGGCTGCGTCAGCAGGTGCTTGAAGCGTTCCAGCACATCGCCCTGCATGCCCACCGCTTCCAGGTTGAGCTTGCTCTCGCTCTTGTCCAGCAGGCGCAGCACGGCTCGCTCGCCGTGTGCGCTGGGCCGGGTGGAGACGCGCACGTCCACCGCGCGGGTGCCGATGCGCAGGCTGATGCGGCCGTCCTGCGGCAGGCGTTTTTCGGAGATATCCAGCTCTGCCATGATCTTCAGGCGCGAGATCAGCGCGGCGTGCAGCGCGCGGTTGGGCTGCACCACCTCGCGCAGCGTGCCGTCGACCCGGAAGCGCACGCTGGAATGGCGCTCGTAGGGCTCGATGTGGATGTCGCTCGCGCCGTCGCGTGCGGCCTGCGTGAGCAGGGCGTTGAGCATGCGGATGATGGGCGCATCGTCGCTGGCTTCCAGCAAGTCTTCGACCGCGGGCAGCTCTTGCATCATGCGCGACAAGTCGGCCTCGGACTCGACCTCAGACACCACCGCCGCCGCGCTGGATTCACCCGGGCCGTATTGCGCCGAATAGGCTTGGCTGATGCGCTGCACCAACGCAGGGGCTTCGCTGTGCGCCACAGACAAGTTCTCGGTGCCGTAGTGGCGCACGACTTCAGACAGTGCGTTCTTGTCGCTGCTCGGGGTCAGCCACAGAGTCAGGGCTGCACCGTCTTCTTCCAGCAGCAGCTGGTGGGTGCGGGCAAAGGCGTAGGGCAGGGGGTAACGCATGGCGTGTTGCAGCTTCAGCGTGGGGACGATGCCGCTGCCGGTGAAGTCGCTGGCAACTCGGGCATCACCGGCGCTGCGTTGACTGGCACGGCCGTGCTGGGCGCTGGTTGGCTGTTCATTTGGTTGCCGCGCATTTGCTCGTAACGGTTGACGGACAAGCTTTCCGTGGCGGCCGCGTCGCGCATC
>CALRYD010000039.1:0-42093 GCA_943372305.1 Hydrogenophaga intermedia
CTGCGCGCCAGCACGCTGCGCGTGGCCTACGGCACGTCCAAGGCCGCGCTGATCCACCTGACCAAACAGCAGGCGGTGGAATACGGCAACGCCGGCATCCGCGTCAACGCCATCGCGCCCGGCCCGGTGGAAACCGAGATGGCCAAGAAGGTGCACACGCCCGCCATCCGCGCCGACTACCACGACACCATCCCGCTGGCCCGCTACGGCAGCCTGGAAGAGATCGCCAACGCGGTCGGTTTCCTGTGCAGCCCGCAGGCCGGTTACATCAACGGCCAGGTGCTGGCGGTCGACGGCGGCTTCGATGCCGCCGGCGTCGGCCTGCCCACCCTGCGCAAAACCCCTCACTGAACGTCACAAGGAGACACCATGCCCGCCAACCGCCAGATCCTGCTCGACAACCGCCCCCAAGGCGAAGCCACCGTCGGCAACTTCAAGCTTGTCACCACCGACACCCCCGCGCTGGCCGACGGCCAGGTGCTGGTCAAGCACCACTACCTGAGCCTGGACCCGTACATGCGCGGCCGCATGAACGACAGCAAGAGCTACGCCGCCAGCCAGCCGCTGGGTGAGGTCATGATCGGCGGCACCGTGGGCGAGGTGGTCGATTCCCAGCACCCCAAGTTCAAGGCTGGCGACCAGGTGGTCGGCATGGGCGGCTGGCAGGAATACAGCGTCGTCGACGCCACCCAGCCCGGCGCGCTGCGCAAGGTCGACACCACCTACGTGCCGCTGTCGTACTACCTGGGCGCGGTCGGCATGCCGGGTGTGACGGCCTGGTACGGCCTGGTCAAGATCATCAACCCCCAGGCCGGTGACACGGTGGTCGTCAGCGCCGCCACCGGCGCCGTGGGCAGCGCCTTTGCGGCGCTGGCCAAGGCGCGCGGCTGCCGCGTGGTCGGCATCGCCGGCGGGCCGGACAAGTGCCAGTACGCCGTGCAGGAACTGGGTTTTGATGCCTGCATCGACTACAAGCAGCACAAGGACATGTACAGCCTGGCCAAGGCGCTCAAGGAAGTTGCGCCCAAAGGCATCGACGGCTACTTTGAAAACGTCGGCGGCATGATCCTCGACGCGGTGCTGCTGCGCATGAACGCCTTCGGCCGCATCGCCGTCTGCGGGATGATCGCGGGCTACGACGGCCAGCCGCTGCCCATGGCCAACCCGGCCCTGATCCTGGTCAACCGCCTCAAGGTGGAAGGCTTCATCGTCAGCGAGCACATGGAAGTCTGGCCCGAAGCCCTGACCGAACTCGGCACCCTGGTGGCCACCGGCAAGCTGCGTCCGCGCGAGACCATCGCCCAGGGGCTGGAGAACGCGCCCGAGGCTTTCATGGGCCTGCTCAAGGGCAAGAACTTCGGCAAACAGCTCGTGAAACTTGTGTAACCCCCCGCGCCGCAGGACATGTCCCACCCCCGCCGCGCTGCGCGCGTCCCCCTCAAGGGGGCGCCGCTGGCGGCCCGGCAAAGCCGGTTCCGCGGCGGCCTGGAATGTCGGCCACCTCTCTTGTTTGAGGAGTGTTCATGAGCGCTACGCATGAAGTGTTCAATCAGGTCGAGCCGCTGGTTGACTACAACGTTTTTGCGGGCAACCGGGCCATGCAGTCGGCGCTGACGTTCAACGCGCCGGGCCTGTCCACTGGGCCGCTGAGCGCGTTGGGTCAGCAGGTCGGCAGTGCCGAGATGCAGCAGCACGCGCGGCTGGCGAACGTGTTCACGCCTCAGCTCAAGAGCCACAGCCGTTTCGGCCACCGCATCGACCAGGTGGAGTTTCACCCCAGCTACCACGCGCTCATGACGGCGGCTACGGCGGCCGGGCTGCACGGCACGCCGTTTTCAGCAGCCCAACAGGCCAGCGGCCACGCCCATATGGCCCGCGCCGCGGCCTTCATGCTCTTCACCGAGCTGGAGCCCTCCATCCTCTGCCCGATCTCGATGACCTACGCGGTCACGCCTGCGCTGCAGGGCAACGCCGCCATCTACGCCGACTGGGCGCCGCAGCTCACCAGCCGCGCCTACGACCCGACGCTCAAGCTCTGGAAAGACAAGCCCGGCGTGACCATGGGCATGGGCATGACCGAAAAGCAGGGCGGTTCCGACGTGCGGGCCAACACCACGCAGGCGGTGCACGATGGGTCGGACAACTGGGGCCAGCGCTTCAAGGTCACCGGTCACAAGTGGTTCTTTTCGGCGCCGATGTGCGACGCCTTTCTCATCCTGGCGCAGACGCCCAGCGGCCTCTCTTGCCTGTTCCTGCCGCGCGTACTGCCCGACGGCTCGCTCAACCAGCTGTTTATCCAGCGCCTGAAGGACAAGCTGGGCAACAAGGCCAATGCCAGCTCCGAGGTGGAGTTCAGCGGTGCCACCGCCTGGCTGGTGGGCGAAGAGGGCAGGGGCGTGCCGCAGATCCTGGCCATGGGCACCATGACGCGGTTGGACTGTGCCCTGGGTACCAGCGCGCTGATGCGCCAGGCCCTGTCCATCGCGCTCAACCACACCACGCAGCGCAGCGCTTTCGGCAAAAAACTGATCGATCAGCCACTGATGCAGAACGTGCTGGCCGATCTGGCGCTGGAGACCGAGGCAGCGACCGCACTGGCCCTGCGGCTGGCGCGCAGCTTCGACCGCGCCGCCACCGACGAGCACGAGAGCGTGATGCAGCGCCTGCTCACCCCCGTGGCCAAGTTCTGGATCTGCAAACGCGGCAGCCACTTTGCGCAGGAAGCCATGGAGTGCCTGGGCGGCAACGGCTATGTGGAAGAGGGCGGCGAGGGCGTCATGGCCCGCATCTACCGCGAGATGCCGCTCAACAGCATCTGGGAAGGCGCGGGCAACATCATGGCGCTGGACCTGTTGCGCGCCCTGCGCAAAGCCGACGCCGCGGCGGCCCTGGCGCACGAGCTGGCGCCCGCCAAAGGCATGCACCCCGCGCTCGACCAACTGGCTGTCAGCCTGCCCACCCGCGTGGAGCTGATGGCCACCGAAATGGAAGCCCGCCGCCTCGCGCAGGACGTGGCCCTGGCCGTGCAGGCCGCGCTGCTGGCGCAGACCGCGCCGCCCGCCGTGTTCGGCGCCTTTTGCGATTCGCGCCTGGCCGGCCACTGGGGCCACAGCTTCGGCTCGCTGGGCTCTGGCGTGGATTTCGACGCCATCATTCACCGTGCGCAACCCTGCTGAAACCCGGAGACCCCGATGAACACCCCCATCCTGCACCACTACCCCTCGTCCCCGTTCGCCGAAAAGGCCCGCCTCATGCTGGGCTCCAAAGGCCTGGCCTGGCAGAGCGTGTTCATCCCCATGGTCATGCCCAAGCCCGACGTGGTGGCGCTGACCGGCGGCTACCGCCGCACGCCGCTGCTGCAGATCGGGGCCGACATCTACTGCGACACGTCGCTCATCGCCACCGTGCTCGAACACCTCCAGCCCAAGCCCGCCCTGTTTCCTGAGCACCTCAAAGGCATCGCCCGCATCGTGGCGCAGTGGGCCGACGGTGACCTGTTCTGGGCCGCCATGGGCTACACGCTCAGCCCCAAGGGCGCGGCCGCCATGTTCGCCAACCAGCCGCCCGAAGCGGCCCAGGCCTTTGCCGCCGATCGCGGCGCGATGCGCACGGGCATGACCAGCCTGCGCCCCGGTGACGCCACCAGCGCCTACCGCAGCCACCTGCGCCGCCTGGCCCACATGCTGCACGACCAGCCCTTCCTGCTGGGTGACGCACCCTGCATCGCCGACTTTGCGGCTTACCACCCGCTGTGGTTCACCCGCGTGGTCAACCCCGCCATGGCCGGCATCCTGGACGCCACGCCCGGCGTGCTGGCCTGGATGGACCGCATGGCCGCCATCGGCCACGGCCAGCCGTCCAAGCTCACGTCCACCGAAGCCATCGCCATCGCCGCCGCGGCAGAGCCGGCATCGGTGGCGGGCGAAGCCTTCCAGGACGACCACGGCATCGCGCTTGGCAGCCGCGTCACCGTGGCGGCCCAGAGCTTCGGCACCGAGACCACCGAAGGCACCCTGGTCGCCGCCACCCGCACCCACGTCACCCTGGCCCGCACCGACGACCGGGCAGGGCGCCTGCACGTACATTTCCCCCGTATCGGATATGTACTCAAGGAAGTGAAAGCTTGACCGGAACCACTGTTCTCCCCCGCGGTGCCGCCCTTCAGTGGCGCTGCCTGCCGTTTGCCGCGCTCAGCGCCGACACCCTGTACCGCCTGCTGCGTTTGCGCAGCGAAGTGTTTGTGGTGGAGCAGGCCTGCGTCTTCCTCGACCTCGACGGCCTCGACCAGCAATGCCTGCATGTTTTGGGTGAGGTGGTGGACGCCGACGGCTCCGTCCACCTGCACGCCAGCACCCGTCTGGTGCCGCCCGGCGTAGCCTTTGCCGAGGCCAGCATCGGCCGCGTCGTCACCGCCCCGGCCGCGCGCGGCGGCGGCATCGGCCACGCGCTCATGGCCGAATCGCTGCGCCTGCTCGAACAGCTCTGGGGCCAGCAGCCCATCCGCATCGGCGCGCAGGCGCACCTGGAAGCCTTCTACAACCGCCACGGCTTCGTGTCGGACAACAAGCCTTACATCGAAGACAGCATTCCGCATCTGGAAATGATCCGGGCCTGAACCCCACAACAACACAGGAGACAACAAGATGATTTCAGACTTCAATGGCAAGACTGCCTTGCTCACCGGCGCCGGCTCCGGCTTCGGCCTCGAATGCGCGCGCATCGGCGCGAAGCTGGGCATGAACCTCGTGCTGGTCGATGTGCAGCAGGACGCGCTGGACAAAGCCCAGGCCAAGCTGGAAGCCGCTGGCGCGCCGGTATTGGCCCGCAAGGTGGACGTGTCCAGCGCCGAGCAGATGGAAGCGCTGGCCCAGGCCGTGCAACAGCGCTTTGGCGCGCCGCACTTCGTCTTCAACAACGCGGGCGTAGGCTCGGGCGGGCTGGTCTGGGAGAACTCCGTCAAAGACTGGGAATGGGTGCTGGGCGTCAACGTTTGGGGCGTCATTCACGGCGTGCGCCTGTTCACCCCCATGATGCTGGCCGCCGCCAAGGCCGACCGGGCCTACCAGGGCCACATCGTCAACACCGCCAGCATGGCCGGCCTTCTGACGCCGCCCAACATGGGCATCTACAACGTCAGCAAACACGCCGTCGTCAGCCTGAGCGAAACGCTGTACCAGGACCTGAAGCTGGTCACCGACCAGGTCAGCGCCAGCGTGCTCTGCCCGTACTTCGTGCCCACCGGCATCAGCCAGAGCCACCGCAACAAACCCGCCGGGCTGGCCGACGAGAAGCCCACGCAGAGCCAGCTGATCGGCCAGGCCATGAGCGACAAGGCCGTGGGCTCCGGCAAGATCACCGCCGCCCAGGTGGCCGAGATGGTGTTCCACGCCATCGCCCACGACCAGTTCTACATCTACAGCCACCCCAAGGCACTGGGCAACGCCAGGGCCCGGTTCGACGCCATCGTCGCCGGCACCAACCCGGCCGACCCCTTTGCCGAACGCCCCGAGATTGGCGAAGGGCTGCGGCAAGCGCTGCGCGCAGGCTAACGCTGCTCGCCCTTGCTGGCTTGAATCAGGTACCACAAATTGGTACCATTCGGCCATGAAGCGAAAACACCAACGCACGCTTGAACTCATCTTTGCCCGACCGACCAGCGCCAACATCCAGTGGCGCAATATCGAAGGCCTATTTGAGGAACTGGGTGCAGAGGTGAGCGAGCGAGAGGGCAGTCGCGTGGCGGTGGTGCTGTTTGGCGAAGTGCGCGTTTTTCACCGGCCGCACCCTTCGCCCGATACCGACAAAGGCGCCGTTGCCAGCGTTCGCAAATGGCTTGAGCAGCACGGAGTGGAACCATGAACATGATGACAGTGGACGGCTACACCGCCAAGATCGAATACGACGAAGAGCTGGACCTCTTCCGGGGCGAAATCCTCGGGCTCAACGGTGGAGCGGATTTTTACGGCAAAAGTCCCAAGGAACTGCGCGCCGAGTTCAAGAAGTCTCTGCACGTGTTTCTGGAGGTTTGTGCCGAAAAAGGTATCGAACCCCGCCGGAACTTCTCGGGCAAGTTCAACCTTCGGATCCCGCCCGAACTGCACGAACAGCTGGCCATCGCCGCGCAAGCCGAAGGCAAGAGCATCAACCTGCTGGCGCAGGAAGCCTTGCGCATGCGGGTCGCAGCCTGACCGAGCCAGTGGACAGTCACGGCCACACGCTGTTTCCCACCCCCCTCGGCACCTGCGGCATCGCCTGGGGGCCGGCGGGCATCACCGCGGTGCAGTTGCCCGAGCTCACGCCAGAGGCCACCCGGGCTCGCCTGCTCAAAAGCGCTAGCCCGTCGGACGCGTTGGGCGCCGCGGACAAGGACCTTCCCGACGCGGTGCGCGCCGCCATCACCGGCATCCAGGCCCTCCTGAACGGGCAGCCGCTGTCGCTGCTGGAACTGGAACTGGACATGGCCCGCCTCACGCCCTTCCAGCGCCGGGCATACGCGCTGGCCCGCTCCATTCCGCCGGGGCAGACACGCACCTACGGCGAACTGGCCGCCGGGCTGGGCGACCCGGGCCTGGCGCGCGCCGTGGGCCAGGCCATGGGCGCCAACCCCTTTGCGCCGGTGGTGCCCTGTCACCGCGTGCTGGCCGCCGGGCACCAGCCGGGCGGGTTTTCGGCCAGCGGCGGCGCGCTGACCAAGCTGCGCCTGCTCGCCATTGAAGGCGCGGCACCCGGCGGCACGCCCGACCTGTTTGCCTGACGGCCCGGCCCAGGCGCCGCTCTTGCCCCCTGCGGTCTGTTGTCGCCCCGTCAGGTGGCACCCCGTCCCGGCCCTGACAATCGGTCGATGAATCCGCGTTACCTCAAGATGGCCCTGGTGCTGGGCCTGCTCTCCGCCATCGGCCCCTTCGCCATCGACATGTACCTTCCCGCGCTGCCCGACATCGGGCGCAACCTCGGTGCCGAGGTCGGGGCCGTCCAGTTCACCCTCACCGCGTTCTTCCTTGCCATCGGCCTGGGGCAGTTGCTGTACGGCCCGGTGTCCGACATGGTGGGCCGCAAGCCGCCGCTGTACGCCGGGCTGACGCTGTTCCTGCTGGCCAGCATCGGCTGCGCGCTGGCCACCGACATCCACACCCTGGTGGCGCTGCGGTTCCTGCAGGGCCTGGGCGCGGCCGCGGGCATGGCCATTCCGCGCGCCATCGTGCGCGACCTGCACACCGGCCCTGAGGCTGCGCGCCTCATGTCGCTGCTCATGCTGGTGTTCAGCGTCTCGCCCATCCTGGCGCCGCTGGCGGGCAGCGCCGTCATCGCGTTCACCGGCTGGCGCGGCGTTTTCTGGGCGGTGGCGCTGGCCGCCGCGGCCGGCCTGCTGCTGGTGCGCCGCGCCCTGGCCGAAACCCGCAGCGAAGCCCAGCGGGTAGACAGTTCGCTGGGCAGCGCCCTGCGCGGCTACGGCCTGCTGCTGCGCGACCGGCACTACCTGGGCCTGGTGTTCATCGGCGCCAGCGCCATGGCCGGCTTCTTCGTCTACCTGGCCGGTTCGCCCTTCGTGCTCATCAACCACTACGGCCTCACGCCCACGCAGTACAGCCTGGCCTTCGGGGTGAACGTAGCGGCCTTCATCGGCGCGGCGCAGTTCACCGGGGCACTGGGCCGGCGCCTGGGCCTGCCCACGCTGGCCAGGGGCGCGGCCACCGCGTCCGGCCTTGTGCTGCTGGCGCTGCTGACGTATTACCTGGCCGGGGGCGACCGCCTGCCGGTGCTCATCGCGCTCAACTTCGTGGCCACCGGCTTCATGGGTCTGGTGATTCCCACCGTCTCGGTGCTGGCGCTGGACAAACACGGCGCCATTGCGGGCACCGCATCAGCCCTCATGGGCACGCTGCAAATGCTCTGCGGCGCGGCGGCCATGGGCATCGTCGGCCTGTTCGCCAACGGCGAGCCCCTGCCCATGGTGGTGGGCATGTCGGCCGGCACGCTCACGGCCCTGGTGCTGAGCTGGCTCACCCTGCGCACGCCGGTGGCCGGCGCGCCTGTGCAGCGCGTGCAGGGCTGACGCGTTCCGCCGCTGGCGGCGCGGCGTCACGGCACAGGCCGTCCCAGGCGGGACAGCGGGCGGGTGCGCGGGTCGGTGAACATCTGGAAGGCCTGGGCGCAGCCCATGACCCCCACCCAGAAGGAGACACCCCATGAACGACCACGCCCACGCTCGCGCCCACGATCGTGCCGGTTTCACCCGCATGGAAGACAGCACCCGGGAAGACTGGCAAATCATCGTCCCCGAGGCCATGAAGATGGCCAAGGCGCTGCCGGACCGCATCCTCGACCACCTGCGCCTGCTTGACGGTGATTTCGGTGGCTTCCCGGTCGACCGGCTGACCCATTCCCGCCAGACGGCCACGCTGGCGCTGAAAGACGGGCGGGACGAGGAATACGTGGTCTGCGCGCTGCTGCACGACATTGGCGACACGCTGGGCAGCTTCAACCACCCCGACATCGCCGCCGCCATCCTCAAACCCTTCGTTAGCGAAGAAAACCTCTGGATGGTCCAGCACCACGGCGTGTTCCAGGGCTACAACTTCTTCCACCACATAGGGCTGGACCGGAACATGCGCGACCAGTTCAAGGACCACCCGCAATACGGGCGCACGGCCGAATTCGTCGAGCTGTACGACAACCGCGCCTTCGACCCCGCCCTCGAATCCCTGCCGCTCGACCACTTCGAGCCCATGCTGCGCCGCCTCATGGCCACGCCCCGCAACAGCATCTACAAGGCCGCCATGCAACCGGCAGCCCAGGCGCGCTGAACGAACACCCGCGCCGCCGCTCACTCAGGGCGGTGACGGCGCCTCACCAGCCGCCAAGCCCTCCGCCAGCGCCCGCGCCGACAGCGGCGCACAACCCTCGGCCTTGTTGCTGATCGTCACGTAGGCGTTCTGCCCCGCGCCCGTCACGCCGCGCAGCGTGCGCACGATCAGCGCGCGCGTCTCGGCGTCCACGTCGTGGATGCGGTCGTAGGGTTCGTAGGAGCGCTGCGCGTCCTCGTAGCCGTAGGCGCCGTGCAGCGGGTTCAGGTTCCAGCGGCAGACCATCGGCCCCGGCCAGAGCGCACGCAGCAGGGGCAACTGCTCGGTCAGGCGCGGCATCTTGGCGTGCAGGCCCAGGCAGTAGGTGGCGCCGGTCTCTTTGAGCACGGCCGCCAGCTGCGGCGCGATGGCGGGCGAGAGCCAGTCCGGGTCGCGCACCTCGACCGCGATCACACCGTCGGGCGTGGCGCTGCGCACATCGGGCAGCGCCCGCAGCAGGGCGCGCAGCCGCTCCAGCAACAGGGGCAGGCGCTGCAACTGCGAGAACGGCAGCGGGCTGAGCTGGAACACCAGCGCGCCCACCTTGTCGCCCAGCCCCGCCAGCGCGGGGGTGATGAACTCTTGCGTCGCCAGCACCGGGTCCAGAAACGCCGTGTTGGGCTGGCGGCCCTGGCCCTGTTCGCCACGCACCAGCGCGTCCGTCACCAGCGCCGGCGCCTTCACCACGAAGCGGAAGTCGTCCGGCACCTGATCGGCGTAGCGCGCGTACTGCCCCTCGGTCAGCGGGCGGTAGAACGAACGGTCGATGCCCACACAGCGCAGCAGCGGGTGCTGTGCGTAGGCCGTCAGGCCGTTCTTGGCCAGCACCGCCTCGCTGTACGGCCCCTCGTCCCAGACGATGCCAGCCCAGCCCGGGTAGCTCCAGGTCGAGGCGCCCAGGCGGATGCGCGGGTTGAGGCGGGCGGCGAGGGTGCGGGTGGCGTCGTCGAGGGGAAGGGGGAGGACTTCGGTGGAGCGGCGGCGGGGTGGGGCGGGCGCGGTGACGTCATCGTCAGCCGGGTCGGGCGCGGCAGCGGGTGGCTTCGGTCGGGTGGGTGGCGGTGCGGGCGGCGCGCCGAAGAGGTCGTCCTGCATGCAAATAGTTTCGTGCAAACTCGAAGAGATCCAAGAGGATTCGCGATTCGGCCGATTTCTGTGTGGGCCTTAACATGTTGATAGTAAAGGCTCTCTTGGCCAGCAAAGTGATAGGACAGAGGACGAGGTTGTGCGATGCAATGGAACCTAGGACTTGCACTTTCCTGTTCGTTCGCAACGCAGCCTGAACGTCAGGCCACATGAACTTCAGGTCATCCTCGATAGGATTCGGATGCGCCGGAATCCTATCTTTCTATGGATGTTGCTCGCAAAGATCTCTTGATTTTCTTGCCTGGGAAAACGCAGATTTATTCATCTCCTTTCATGAAGAGCTAGCCCCATCTAAGTTGGTCTATCCAGAGCTATGTTGGTTGATGTACTATCTGTGCTGGAGGAAGGTTTCGACCTGATGATTTTTATCGTCAGCAGTCGGTCTCATAATTATCAGCTTTTTGTAGTGTAGTTAAATTATGGCAAAGCCTAGAGTTTTTGTTAGTTCTACATATTACGATCTCCGTACTGTTCGCGATGATCTAGATCGCTTCATACGAGAAGTTGGGTACGAACCGATTCGGCATGAAAGGGGTCATATCTCATATGGCAAAGATGATCGTCCGGAAGAGTATGCATACAAAGAGATCGATTTTTGCGATATCGTGATTTGCGTTATCGGAGGAAGATTTGGGACAACTTCGTCAGATGGAACCTCATCAATTACTCAAAAGGAGTTGCGCAGCTCCATAGAGCGTGGAAAGCAGGTTTATGTCTTTGTTGAAGATTCAGTTCATCACGAACACCGACACTACCTGGCAAACAAGGGGGTGCCAGGCGTTAGATATGTTGCTGTTGATAATCCCAAAATCCATGAGTTTCTCGAGGAAATATATGCCCTCCCGAAGGGTAATCCGGTATTTCCATTCTCAGTTTCTGCTGACATAATCCGAGTGCTTCGTGAACAGTGGTCCGGTCTCTTTCAGAGACTGCTCACAGAGTCTGCTGTTAAATCGCAAACGGTCCTGATCGAAGAGTTACAGCGCAGTCTTCAAACGGTGGGGCAACTTGTAGAGTTTCTTACGAACGAAAAGGGTAAGGGGGATCTGGCGATTCAACAGATTCTTTTTGCTAATCACCCGTTTTTTTCAGCGCTGCGCGAGGTTACTCGCAATTCCTACCGGCTCTACTTTGCGACGATGACTGAGTTGGAGGAGTGGCTGAAGTCTGCTAGGAATTTCACTCGCATTGACCCTGAAATGCAAGATGATGCGGATGTCTATGAGTGGATACGGGGTTACAAACTACCAGGTGGCAAAGAGGAAACGCATATTCTGTACATACATAAAAGTGTATTTACGGAGGATGGTGACATACGTCCGATGACACCGGCAGCGTGGAAAGAGGATTTCGTACGCTACAACCGAATTCCAGTCCAGCCCAAGCCGAAGACCCAACAGAAGGGCTCGTCAGGCTTCGATGATATGGACGACGACATTCCGTTCTAAGTCGCTCTAGTCCCATTTTGGCTGGGAAGGATGCCGGGACAGATATTTACTTTTGTCGGAGCAAAGTGAGCTCTGGATGGGTTGAGTTTTGTAGTGAAAGCATCGTTATGTCGAATACCCCGGCGTCCCTAGTGTCGACCCCACACGGCTACACCGAATGGCTGTCCGAACTTAAAACCCGCATCCACACGGCACAGCAGCGCGCCACGCTGGCGGTGAACCACGAACTGGTGTTGCTGTACTGGCAGATCGGGCGCGACATCCTGGCGCGGCAGGCCGAGCAGGGCTGGGGTGCCAAGGTGATCGAGCGGCTGGCGCACGACTTGCGCACAGCGTTCCCTGAGATGAAGGGCTTCTCTCGCGCCAACCTCATGTATATGCGGGCATTTGCCGAGGCGTGGCCGGACGGTGAAATCGTCCAACAGGTTGTTGGACATTTGCCCTGGGGGCACAACCTGGTGTTGCTGACCCGCCTGAAAGACCGGCAGCAGCGGCTGGCCTATGCCCAGAGTGCGATCGCAAACGGTTGGTCGCGCAATGTGCTGAACATCCACATTGAAACCCAGCTGCTGGAACGCACCGGAAAGGCGGTGACCAACTTTGAGCTGAGCCTGCCCAAGCCGCAATCGGACCTGGCGCACGAATCCTTGAAAGACCCGTACCGCCTGGACTTTCTGGGGCTGGGCAAAGAGGCCGCCGAACGCGACATTGAAAACGCCCTGGTGAAGCACGTCACCGAATTCCTGCTGGAGCTGGGGGCGGGCTTTGCCTTCGTCGGGCGGCAGGTGATGTTGGACGTGGGTGGCGACGAATTTTTCATCGACTTGCTGTTCTATCACCTCAAGCTGCGCTGCTATGTGGTGATCGAGCTCAAGGCCGGCAAGTTCAAGCCCGAGCACTTGGGCCAATTGGGCTTCTATCTGACGGCGGTGGACCGGCAGGTGAAGAGCGAGCAGGACAACCCGACCATCGGCCTGCTGCTGTGCAAGAGCAAGAACAAGGTGGTGGCCGAGTACGCGCTGGGCGACAAGACGCAGCCCATGGGCATTGCCGAATACAAGTTGCTGGAGTCGCTGCCCGCAGAGCTGCAAACCAGCTTGCCCAGCATCGAGCAGATTGAGCGGGAGCTGGGCGACCTCGCGGATTGAGTCTGCGGTGGCCAGCCGGGCGCCCCGGAAGGCGCTCCACCCCTGTGGCAAACTCACCCGCTTCGTTTGAAACCGGGCCGCTGGAGCCCCTTGGGACATGCAGAAAATCATCGCGCAGATCGCGCAGGAGATCAGGGTTGAGCCGCGGCAGGTGCTGGCCGCGGTGGAGTTGCTGGACGGGGGGGCGACGGTGCCTTTCATCGCCCGGTACCGCAAGGAAGTGACCGGTGGGCTGGACGACACCCAGCTGCGCGAACTGGAGTACCGCCTGGGTTACCTGCGCGAGCTGGAAGACCGCCGTGCCGCCGTGCTCAAGGCCATTGACGAGCAGGGCAAGCTGACCGACGCGCTGCGCGTGGCGATTGCGCAGGCGCCGACCAAGCAGGAGCTGGAAGACATCTACCTGCCGTTCAAGCTCAAGCGCCGCACCAAGGGGCAGATCGCCCGGGAATTCGGCATCGAGCCGCTGGCCGACAAGCTGTTTGCCGACCCGACGCTGGACCCGCTGGCCGAGGCGGCCGCCTTCACCAAGCCGCCCGAGGTGCTGGACGACGGCAAGCCAGGCGCGGACTTCTCGACGCCGCAGGCGGTGCTGGACGGTGTGCGCGACATCCTGAGTGAGCGCTGGGCCGAAGACCCGGCGCTGGTGCAGGGCCTGCGCGAATGGCTGTGGGCCGAGGGCCTGCTGCAGAGCAAGCTGGTGGCCGGCAAGGACGAGAACAACGCCGACGTCGCCAAGTTCCGCGACTATTTTGAATACGACGAGCCGATCGGCCGCGTGCCGTCGCACCGGGCGCTGGCGGTGTTCCGCGGACGGGCGCTGGAGATTCTGGACGCCAAACTGGTGCTGCCGGAGATGCCGGAGCCGGGCAAACCGAGCCTGGCGGAGGGCAAGATTGCCCTGCACCTGGGCTGGAGCCACCAGGCGCGCAAGGCGGACGACCTGATCCGCAAGTGC
Source organism: Hydrogenophaga intermedia (assembly GCA_943372305.1). Taxonomy (GTDB): domain Bacteria; phylum Pseudomonadota; class Gammaproteobacteria; order Burkholderiales; family Burkholderiaceae_C; genus Hydrogenophaga; species Hydrogenophaga intermedia_D. The sequence continues at coordinate 13,544 of CALRYD010000039.1, forward strand.
GTGGCCTGGACCTGGCGCGTGAAGCTGAGCCTGAGCACCGAGCGCGACCTGTTCACCCGCCTGCGCGAGAGCGCCGAGGCGGTGGCGATCAAGGTGTTTGCCGACAACCTGCGCGACCTGCTGCTGGCCGCACCCGCCGGCCAGAAGGCCGTGATGGGCCTGGACCCGGGCATCCGCACCGGGGTGAAGGTGGCCGTGGTGGACGCGACCGGCAAGCTGGTGGCGACCAACACGGTGTTCCCGCACGAGCCGCGCCGCGACTGGGACGGCGCGCTGCACACGCTGGCGCTGCTGTGCCGCCAGCACGGCGTGCAGCTGATCGCCATTGGCAACGGCACCGCCAGCCGCGAGACGGACAAGCTGGCGGGCGACCTGATCAAGATGCTCGCCAAGGCGGGCATTGAAGGCGTGCAGAAGGTGGTGGTGAGCGAGGCGGGCGCCTCGGTCTATTCCGCCAGCGAATTTGCGGCGCTGGAAATGCCGGACGTGGACGTGAGCCTGCGCGGCGCGGCGTCGATTGCCCGCCGCCTGCAGGACCCGCTGGCCGAGCTGGTGAAGATCGACCCCAAGAGCATCGGCGTGGGCCAGTACCAGCACGACGTGAACCAGAGCGAGCTGGCCCGCACGCTGGACACGGTGGTGGAAGACTGCGTGAACGGCGTGGGCGTGGACCTGAACACGGCCAGCGTGCCGCTGCTCACCCGCGTGTCGGGCCTGTCGGGTTCGGTGGCCAAGGCGGTGGTGCGCTGGCGCGAAGCCAACGGCGCGTTCAAGAACCGCCAGCAGCTGCTGGATGTGACCGGCCTGGGCGCCAAGACCTTTGAACTGGCGGCGGGCTTCCTGCGCATCCGCGATGGCGACAACCCGCTGGACATGACCGGCGTGCACCCGGAAACCTACCCGGTGGTCGAGCAGATCATCGCCAAGACAGGCCAGCCGGTGGCCAACCTCATGGGCCGGGCCGACATGCTCAAGACGCTCAAGCCCGAGCTGTTCGCCAACGAGAAGTTTGGCGTGATCACGGTCAAGGACATTCTGGGCGAGTTGGAAAAGCCGGGCCGCGACCCGCGCCCGGACTTCCAGGTGGCGCGCTTCAACGAAGGCGTGGATGACATCGCCGACCTGCGGGAAGGCATGGTGCTGGAGGGCACGGTGAGCAACGTGGCCCAGTTCGGCGCCTTTGTGGACCTGGGCGTGCACCAGGACGGGCTGATCCACGTCAGCCAGCTGAGCCACAAGTTCGTCAACGACGCGCGCGAGGTGGTCAAGACCGGCGACATCGTCAAGGTGAAAGTGCTGGAAGTGGACGTGGCGCGCAAGCGCATCAGCCTGACCATGAAGCTGGACGCCGCGCTGGCCCGCAAGGACGGGCCGCGCGACAACCGGTTCGAGCCGTCGCGCGGTGGCCCGCGGGGCGGGCATGCGGGTGGCTACACGGGCGGGCAGGGCGGTGGCCAGCGCCAGCCCGAAGCCGGCGGGGCCATGGCCTCGGCCTTTGCCAAGCTGCAGGGCATCAAGCGCTGACCTGCGCCGGGGGTACGCAGCCGCCGCAGCGGCTGCGCTACTGCAAACCCGGCTGAAAGAAAAGCGGTCATTCCCGGTCTTAAACCGGGTTCAGACGGCTCAAGTCGGGCAGGCGGCAGTCGATACAAGTGGAAACCCGAGAACCGGTCCTTCCACCCGCCTGCCATGCAACTCGAAGCCCTGCTCAATTACCCGCGCGCCCTGCCGGCCATGCCCCGTGCCGTCACCGACCTGCTGGGCGAAATGAACAAGGATGACCCCAGCCCCAAGCGGGTGGGGCAGCTGATCGGCCACGACCCAGCGCTCACCACCCGGGTGCTGCGGCTGTCGAACTCGGCGTTTTTCCGCGTCAGCCGCCGCATCGGCAGCGCCGACGAGGCAGTGGCCATGCTGGGCATGACCCATGTGCGCTCGCTGGTCATGGCGGCGGCGCTGGGGGCAAGCTTCAAGAACGTGCCGGGGGTGGACCTCAAGCAGTTCTGGCGCTACAGCCTGCGGGTGGCCGAAATCTCCAAATCGCTGGCCGGGGTGCTGCAGCAGAACCAGGGCAACGCCTTCACCGCGGGGCTGATCCACGCCATCGGCGTCCTGGTGATGCACATCGCCATGCCCGACACGGTGGCGCCGCTGGACATATCGACCCCGCCATTCGACCTGAACCGGGGCGCCGCCGAAAAAGCCGCCTTTGGCTACACCTACGCCGACGTGGGCGCGGGCATGGCCGAGAAATGGCAGTTCCCGCCCGAGATGGTGAGCGCGCTGGCCAACCAGCTCGAACCTTTCGAGGGCGATGCCTACGACCGGCTGGGCGGCATTCTGCACCTGGCGTCGTGGCGGGCGCGGGCCGAAGAGATCCACCTGGACGACCAGGGCCTGGCCGCGACCTTCCCCGACATGGTCGGGCTGACGCTGGGCCTGGACCTGGACAGCGTGCTGGGCAAGGACCCGTCGGAATGGTCGTTCAGCCAGGCGCTGGGCGCGTTCACCGACTGAGTACTCCCCCTGGTAAACCGTATTCAAAAGCACTCAAGTCCCCGGCGCGACAGACGATGAACCAGTCTCAAGCCCGATCCGTTGTTTGAACCACTCTCCAAGAGGCAGCGCACCATGCACATCGAAAAACTACTCAAGCAGCCCAACGCCCTGCCGTCGGCGCCCAAGGTGGTTCGCCAGCTGATCGAGACTTTTCAGCAGGAGGATGTGGACGTCATGCAGGCGGCGTCCTACATCGAGTCGGACCCGGTGCTCACCGCCAAGCTGCTGAAAATGGCGAACTCGGCCTTCTTCGGGCTCAACCGCAGCGTCACCACGGCCAGGGAAGCCATCAACGTGATGGGTCTGATCAAGGTGCGCGCGCTGGTCATTGGTGCGGCGCTGGGCGACGGCTTCCACAGCCTGGGCAGCGTGAACATGGGGCAGTTCTGGCGCTACAGCCTGAACACCGCCAACCTCTCGCGCTACCTGGCGCTGCCGATCAAGATCGACGAGAACACCGCGTTCACGGCCGGGCTGATCCACGGCATTGGCGAGCTGGTGATGCACACCGGCATGCCCGAAGCCATGATCGACCTGGACCGCAGCATCCCGATGCTGGACCTCAAGCGCGCACGCGCCGAGCGCGGCCTGTTCGGCTACAGCTACGCCGACGTGGGCGCCGCCCTGGCCCGGGAATGGAAATTCCCCAAGAAGATGATCAACGCCATCGAGCACCAGGTGGCGCCGTTCGACAACGACGTGTACGAGCCCATTGCCGGCGTGATCCACATCGCCAACTGGCGCGCCCGGGCCGAAGAACTGTCGCTGGGCAACCAGGGCCTGATCAACACCTACCCGGACTCGATCGGTCTGGTGCTGGGCGTGGACCCGGACACGGTGATCGGCGAAGAGATCCCGGCGTTGACGCGCAGCGCCGCGACCGAAAAGAGCGAAGCCGTGCACTGAAGCGGGCGGCAGCGCGCAGGTCGCTGCGCCACAATCGCAGCCCATGTCTGCGACCCGACCCGCTCTCCGTCTCTACGCTGGCCCCGTGGCCCGGCGCCACATCGAACAGCACGGCCTGCGCCCGCAGGACGTGGGTGTCATCCCCGCCGCGGCGGGAGGCCCCAAGGGGCTGATCCTCGGTCCGCTGGACCGCTTCATTTTTGGTGACTGGCTGCCGCAATCGGCCCAGCCGGTGCACCTGGTGGGTGCGTCCATCGGCGCCTGGCGCATGGCCACCGCCTGCCTGCACGACAGCGTGGCCGCCTTCGAACGGCTGGAACGCGACTACATCGCCCAGCACTACGAGGTGCCACCGGGCCAGAAGCGCCCCAGCGCCGACCAGGTGAGCAGCGAGTTCGGCCAGAGCCTGCAGCTGTTCTACGGCGGCCGCATTGCCGAGGTGCTGCAGCACCCGCGCTACCGCCTGCACATGCTCACCTCGCGCGGGCGCCACATCCTGGCGCGCGAAGGCGGGCTGCGCACCGCGCTGGGCTACGCCGGCGCCTTTGCGGCCAACGCCCTACGGCGCAAGGCGCTGGGCCACTGGCTGGAGCGGGTGGTGTTTTCGTCGGCCGGGCAGGGCGGGGCGGCCGAACCGCTGCCCTTCGGCACGCAGGACTTCCGCACCCGCCAGGTGGCGCTGACCGAGGCCAACTTCATGGACGCGCTGCAGGCCAGCTGCTCCATTCCCTTTGTGCTGCGCTCGGTGCACGGCATTGCCGGCGCGCCCCCGGGCGCCTACTGGGACGGCGGCATCACCGACTACCACATGCACCTGCAGTACCAGCCGCCGGCCGCGTCGCCGCTGGTGCTGTACCCGCACTTCCAGAAGGCGGTGGTGCCCGGCTGGCTGGACAAGGTCTGGAAGCACCGCCACCACGCCACCCCGGCGCTGGACCGCATGCTGGTGCTGGCACCCGACCCGGACTGGATCAAGACCCTGCCCAACGCCAAACTGCCCGATCGCCAGGATTTCACCCACTACGGCCCCCAGCTGGCTGCGCGCATGGCGGCCTGGAACGGCGCGGTGGGCGCGGCCCGGCAGCTGGCGGACGAGTTCGCACAGTGGCTGGAGCGGCCGGACCCGGGGCGGGTCGAGGCGCTCTGAACGCAGGGCCTGGGACGGCCGCGGGATAATCCGAGTCATGGAATCCGCCCCGCGCTACCTCACCGCCGCCCTCTACAAGTTCGTCGACCTGCCGGACCACGAAGCCCTGCGCGAGCCGCTTCTGGCCTGTTGCGAGGCCAACGCGGTCAAGGGCACGCTGCTGCTGGCCCGTGAAGGCGTCAACGGCACCATCGCCGGGCCCGAAGCGGGCGTGCGCGCGGTGCTGGCGCACCTGCGGGCCGACCCTCGGCTGGCCACCTTGCAACACAAGGAGTCGTGGGCCGACAAGCCGCCGTTCTCGCGCATGAAGGTGCGGTTGAAGAACGAAATCGTCACCCTACGCGTGCCCGGACTGGACCCGAACAAGACCGTGGGCCAGTACGTGAAGCCGCAAGACTGGAACGCGCTGCTGGCCGACCCGGACGTGCTGGTGATCGACACCCGCAACGACTACGAGGTCGCCATCGGCACCTTCAAGGGTGCGGTCAACCCGGACATCAAGACCTTCACCCAGCTGCCCGCCTGGCTGGACGCCCAGCCCGCGCTGCAGGGCGAGAAAAAGCCCAAGGTGGCCATGTTCTGCACCGGCGGCATCCGCTGCGAGAAGTCGACCGCGCTCATGAAGATGCGCGGGTTCGACGAGGTCTACCACCTCGAAGGTGGCATCCTCAAGTACCTGGAAGAAGTGCCCCCCGAACAGAGCACCTGGGAGGGCGAGTGCTTCGTGTTCGACGAGCGCGTGAGCGTGGGCCACGGCCTGCAGCCCGGGCCGCACGAGCTGTGCCGCTCCTGCCGCTGGCCGCTGAGCGCGGCTGACAAGGCATCACCGCATTACGTCAAGGGCGTGAGCTGCGCCCACTGCCACGACCAGCGCACCCCGGAGCAGAAAGCCCACCTGGCCGAACGCCAGCGTCAGGTGGAACTGGCGGAAGCCCGGGGTGAGGCGCATGTGGGCGCGAAGATGCCTGGGCCGGGGCTGGACTGACGTTCGCACCGGTTCGCCATCAGCGGCGGCTGGCCAGGTACTCGTCCATCACCTTCAGCGAGGTCGGCCCGTCGGTCATGCGGGCCAGCAGGGCTTCGGCCTGACGGATCTGATCGGGCGTCATCTGCTGGCGGTACTGGTCGACCAGGGCAATCGCCTCGGTGTTGTCCAGCTGTTTGGCACGCGTCACCAGCGCCAGCGCCAGCACAAGGTCTTGCGGTTGCAGCAGGCCTTCGGCATGAAAGGCACCGAAGTGGCGGTAGGCCAGCGACATGCCTTCTTCCAGGGCAAGCCGGTTCAAGCGCACGGCTTCCGCCATGTTCTTGGGCGTGCCGCGGCCGTAGGCCATCATCTCGCCCAGGTTGGCGCCAGCCCATTTGTCGCCTTTTTCGGACGCCATACGGTACAGGCGGACCGCTTCTACGTGATCCTTGGGAACACCTTCACCCAGTTCGTACTGGTAGCCCAAGTTGTTCATGGCAGCTGTATCACCCTTCTCGACTGCCAATCGGTAAAGGCGCACAGCCTCACGGTCATCTTTTGGTAAGCCCTCGGCATACTTGTACATGCTTCCCAGATTGACCAAGGCGCTGGTATGGCCCAGTTCAATGGCTCTCTTGAACAACTCTGCGGCCTTGGCTTTGTTTTGGGGGACGCCCCATCCACGGCGGTGCAGATTGCCCAGGTTGTTGAGGGCCCTGGCGTTGCTCTGATCGGCGGCCTTCTGATACCAGTGCGCCGCCTGGGTGTAGTCCCGCTCGACGCCATCGCCCGCTTCGTAGGCGTATCCGAGGTTTGTTTGCCCACGCGCGTCGCCCTGTTCAGCGGCTTTGCGGTACCAGAGGGCAGCCTCCCCATGGTTGATCGCCACACCCTTGCCGAACGCGTACATGTTTCCCAGGTTGGTTTGCGCGTTGGGATTGCCCAGTTCTGCGGACATCCGGTACAGGCGAGTGGCCTCGACCGGATCCGCTTGTACGCCATGGCCATTCTCATAGAAGACGCCCAGGTTGTTCAGAGCGGCGCGGTGCTTCTGTGCTCCCGCCAACTGGTACCACCGCAGGGCTTCCTGATAACTCTGGGGAATGCCTTGGCCTTTTTCGAACAACCAGCCCAGACTGAACTGACCGGAGGCATTGCCTTTCTCTGCGGCCTTTCGGTACCAGTCGGCTGCCAAGGTAAGGTCCTTGGCGACACCCGTACCGTTTTCGTAGGCATCGCCCAGATTGTGCTGCGCGACGGCGTCGCCCAGCTCAGCAGACATTCGGTACAGGCGAACGGCTTCGACCTGATCCGCTTGCACGCCACGACCTTTGTTGTAGAGGACACCCAGGTTGTTCAGTGCCGAGCTGTCCTTTTGTGCTGCAGCCAACCGGTACCAACGCAACGCTTCCTCATAACTCTGCGGAACGCCTTTGCCTTCAGCGTATTGCAAACCCAGGTTGTACTGCCCGGTTGCATAGCCACTCTCTGCAGCCTTGCGGTACCAGTGCACGGCCTGCTTGGCATCCTGCTGAATCCCTTGACCGACGCTATACAAATACCCGATGGAATTTTGTGATCTGGCATCCCCTTGCTCAGCAGCTTTTTGGTACCAATTCACTGCTGCAACGTAGTCCTGTGCGAGGCCCAACCCATGTTCATAAAGGCGCCCCATGGCCCCCTGAGCATCGGGATCGCCCAGCTCGGCTGCCTTGGTGTACCAGCTGATGGCTTGCTGCATGTCCTTGCGGACTCCGCGCCCTGATTCGTAAGCCCAGGCCACGCTGAACATCGCGTCGGCAAGCCCCTGGTCTGCGGACAAGCGGTACCAGCGGAAAGCCTCGGTCTCGTCTTTCGTGACACCGCGGCCGTTGAAGTACATCCAGCCCAGGCTGTTTTGGCCCCAGCTATTGTTCTTTGCGGCTGCTTTGCGAAACCAATCCAGGGCCAGCTTGTCGTCCTGGGGAACGCCCTTGCCATCCCGATACAGCAGCCCGAGTCCATGCATGGCGCTGGACACGCCCAGATCGGCACCCCTCTGGTACCAACGGCCAGCCTCGGATTCATCTTGAGCGACGCCGAGCCCAAGTCGATAAACATAGCCCAGGGAGTACGCAGCTTTGGGGTAGTCTTGCTCGGCTGCGGCTCGAAACCACTTCACGGCTTCTGTTTCGTTTTTTCTCACACCTTGACCTTCTGCCAGTGCGAGTCCCAGGTACCACTGCGCTTCGGCAAGACCTTGTTCGGCAGATAGGCGGAAGAACTCCGCCGCTCTTTTTTCGTCTTTTTCGACGCCCACGCCTGCCCTGAACAGCAAACCCATGGCCAACTGGCCCAGCTGGTCTTCATCGTCTGCGGCTTTCTGAATCAGCTTGACCGCTTTGTTCAGGTCACTTTCGTCTTTGACCTCAGCCAACAACAAGACACCCCATATTGCAGAGCCCAATGCATTGCCGGATTCGGACGCCTTGCGGGCCCATTCGAGCGCGAGCCGGGCATCTTTGCGAACCCCCAACCCCTCGTGGTGGAGGACCGCCATCATGGCCTGAGCATCGGGCAGCTCGTTGTCAGCTGCCTTTCTCATCCAACGCGCGCCGCCAGTCATGTCTTTCGGCTCGCCCCAACCCTTCAGGAGCATCTCTCCTTTGAGAAACTGGGCCTCGGGCACATCACGGCTGAGGCCGTCCTGCAACAGCTTGTTGGCCAGGGCCTTGTTTTGTGGGACCAGCTCGCCTTGAAGGTGCAGCGAGGCCAGGTAGTACAGCGCCCATCCATGCCCTTTCGAATGCGCCCGTTCGAGCCACATGGCTGCCTTGGCACCATCCTGGGTAACGCCGTGTCCAAAGTAGTGACGGACACCGAGGCTGTACTCCGCCTTGGTGACTCGGCGCTCAGCCGCGCGTTCGAGGAGGAACAAACCTTTGGCGGTGTCTTGGGGCGCCCCTCGGCCATACAGGAGCGTGAGCGATTGGTTGAAGACAGCCGAGGCGTTCCCGCGCTCCGCTGCGGTTACGAACAACTGGGCCGCTTTTTCCCACCCCGCCGGATCGCTGGCTTGGTACAACTGGACACCTAGCTCATTCATGGCCGACGGAAAACCCTGGTTCGCCGACAAACGAAGCCATTTGGACGCCTCGGCCAAGTTTTTGGGTGTGCCGTAGCCCGACGCGTAGGCGTCCGCCAAACGCCATTGGGCAGCTGCATCACCCTCTTTGGCCCCCGATAGCTGACGCCTGAAGTAGTCCGCAGGGCTTTCGTTTTGCTCGCGAAGCGCCTCTAGGTCGGGTAACGCGTTTTCCAGTGCAGAAGGGAACAAGGGCGCCCGCTTGCCGGGCGAAATGGCATCAATCGATTGACTTCCCAGGTCCACCGGAATCGGTGTGGCCGCAAAGGCTGCAAAAAGAGCACTGGCAAAGACAGCGCATACCGGTGCGCGGAGCCGGAACCCAAAAAACCGCATGTTTCCCCCATGACACTCACTTGTTCAGGAATGCTACCGCGTGTTCATTCGCGGTTGGAGCGTGCCTCACATGGAGGATTCGAGCATCGCCCGGTAGTCCTCGGCGCTGGCGATGCGCGGGTTGGTCTTGTGGCAGTGGTCGGCCAGCGCGCCTTCGATGACCTTGTCAAACACATCCGGCGTGACGCCCATGGCGGCCAGGCCGGTGGGCAGGCCCAGGCGGGCGTTCATGTCACGGATGGCGGGGCCCAGATCGGCCGGGCTGCCCAGGCCCATGGCCTGCGCCATGCGTTCCAGGCGCCGGTCTTTCTGCACGCTTTCTGCGCTGGCATTGAAGGCGATAACCGCGGGCAGGAACATGGCGTTCAAGGTGCCGTGGTGCAGGCGCGGGTTGACGCCGCCCAGGCTGTGGCTGAGGCTGTGCACGCAGCCCAGGCCCTTCTGGAACGCCATGGCGCCCTGCATGGAGGCGCTCATCATGTTCAGGCGGGCTTCGCGGTCCTGCCCGTTGGCGGTGGCGCGTTCGATGTGCGCCCAGCCGCGTTGCAAGCCGTCGAGCGCGATGCCGTCGGCCGGCGGGTTGAAGGGCGCGGCCATGAAGGTTTCCATGCAATGGGCGATGGCGTCCATGCCGGTGGCGGCCGTCAGCAGGGGCGGCAGGCCCAGGGTCAGCTCGGGGTCGAGCAGGGCGGTCTTGGGCATGAGGTGCCAGCTGTGGAAGCCGAGCTTGCGGCCGTCGTCGACGATGACGATGGCGCCGCGCGCGACCTCGCTGCCGGTGCCGGCGGTGGTGGGGATGGCGATCAGCGGCGGCACGGCCGGCGTGATTTTGGGCGAGCCGCCTTCGATGGTGGCGTATGTCTTGAGCGGGCCTTCGTGGGCGGCGGCGATCGCCACGCCCTTGGCGCAGTCGATGGCGCTGCCGCCCCCGAGCGCGATCAGTCCGTCACAACCCTGGGCTTTGTAGATGGCCACCGCCGCGCGCACGGCGGCTTCGGTCGGGTTGCTGGGCGTCTGGTCGAACACCGCGGGCTGCCAGCCGGGCAGGGCGGCCAGGGCCTTGTCGAGCAGGCCCACGGCCTTGACGCCGGCATCGGTCACGATCAATGGACGGCGGATGCCGGCGCGTTCGCACTCGGCGGGCAGTTGGGCCAACACACCGAAGTCGATGAGGATGTTCGTCAGATACAGGATTTGTGCCACGGGTGGTCTCGCTCGTTGGGTGGGATGGCAAAAACTATACGGGTGCGGGGCCGATGGACCAAGGTCGCCGAGTGGGCAGCCGGTCGCGCAAAAGACAGCCACAATGCCGGCCCATGTCGTCGCACCATCCCAACCCCCGCGTCCTGCTGAGCCCCGCCATGCGCGGCGTGCTGGACCGCATCGAACGTGCCGGCCATGTGCCGATGCACGCGCTGACCCCGGCGCAGGCCCGCCTGTCCTACGAAGCGGGGGCCGGCGTGCTGGACATTCCGCCACACAAGCTGCACCGCGTCGAAGACCTGAGCTTTGCCGCACGCGATGGCCACACGCTCCGGGCACGGCTCTACGCCCCGGCGTCCGAGCACCCGCTGCCGGTGCTGCTGTACTTCCATGGGGGCGGTTTCACCATCGGCAGCGTGGCCACCCACCAACCGCTGTGCCGCCACCTGGCGCACCTAGCGCAGTGCGCTGTGGTGTCGGTGGACTACCGGCTGGCACCGGAATGGAAGTTCCCGACCGCGGTGCACGACGCCTGGGACAGCCTGACGTGGCTGCGCGAGCACGCTTCGGCCCTGAGGCTGGATGCGTCAAAGATCGCCATCGGCGGCGACAGCGCCGGCGGCACCCTGGCCGCGGTCACGGCCATCGGCGCGCGCGACGCCGGCTGGCCGCTGGCGCTGCAGCTGCTGTTCTACCCCGGCACCGGGGGCCACCAGAACACCGCCAGCCACAAGACCTTCGACAAGGGATTCCTGCTGGAAGAAGCGCACATCAGCTACTTCTTCAACCACTACCTGCGCGACCCGCAAGACCGCAATGACTGGCGCTTTGCCCCGCTGGACGGCGTGGACGCATCGGGCGATGTGCGCGACCTCGACGGCGTTGCGCCGGCCTGGATCGGCCTGGCCGAATGCGACCCGCTGACCGATGAGGGGGTGGCCTACGCCGACCGCCTGCGCATGGCGGGCGTGCCGGTGGATCTGGAGATCTACCCCGGTGTGGTGCACGGGTTTATCCAGTTTGGCCGAGCGATCCCCAGCGCGCTGACCGCTCACAACGACGCCGCGCGCGCCTTGCGCCAGGCATTTGCATGACGCTATGGCAGGCCGGTGTGCCTGCCGCCACGTTTTCCAGGAGACCTTGCCATGCCTCAGATGACCCGCGCCGACTTCCGCTTCTTCCATCGCCTGCGCGTGCGCTGGGCCGAGGTGGACATGCAAAAGATCGTCTTCAACGCCCACTACCTGATGTACTTCGACACCGCCATTGCCGACTACTGGCGGGCCCTGGGGCTGCCGTACCAGGAGTCCATGGACCGACTGGAAGGCGATCTGTACGTGGTCAAGGCCACGGTGGAGTTCCACGCGTCGGCGCGGGTGGACGATCAGATCGAGGTGGCCATGAAGTGCAGCCGCATCGGCACCTCGTCCATGACCTTCACCAGTGCCATCTTCCGGGGCGACCAGCACCTGATCTCGGGCGAGATCGTCTACGTCTTCGCCGACCCGGCGACGCAGACCTCCAGACCAGTGCCGCAGGCGCTGCGCGACATCGTGCTCGGCTACGAGGCGGGCGAAGCCATGCTGGAACTCAAGGTGGGGACCTGGGGCGACCTGGGTCCGGACGCCCAGCGCATCCGTCACGAGGTGTTTGTGCAGGAACAAGGCATCCCCAAGGATCTGGAGCAGGACGCCGCAGACGGGCAGGCGCTGCACGCCATGGCCTACAACCGGCTGGGCCAGGCCGTGGCCACCGGGCGACTGCTGCCCGCGCAGGCCGGCACCGCACAGGTGGGCCGTCTGGCGGTGCACCGGGTGCTGCGCGGCGGCGGGGCCGGGCGGCAGCTGTTGCAGGCCCTGACCGCAGCCGCCCGGGCCCGCGGCGACCGCGAGCTGATGCTGCACGCCCAGCGCAGTGCCGAAGGCTTTTACGACCGCCTGGGCTGGCAGCGCCGGGGCGAGCCGTTTGTGGAGGCGGGCGTGAGCCATGTGGAGATGGTCACGCCGCTGTGACCCGGGCGCGGTCCAGCGGCCGACAGGGCCCTTCGGGCGAGCGACAATAGCGGAGTTTTGCACCCGCCAAACTGGCGGGTGCGTCCGGCCGGGTGCACTGAGCAACCGGCCCCTGTTGCTGTCTGCCGACCCGCTCTCCCATGGCCAAGACAAAGCGCACTGCACCGCCCGCTCGCGGCGCGACCCCGACCCCAATCCCCCGTCCGGCCCCAGTTGCACCGCCGCCCGCGGCCAGCCAGACCGTGCGTGGCCCGGCCACACCCCCGCGCGCGGTCGGGTTGCCATCGCCGACAGAGGTGCTCAAGGGCGACTGGACCGTGGCCCTGCTGGCGCTGATGATGTTCCTGGCACCGGCCCTGGGCGTGCCCAACGAACTGATGCTGCAGGACACGCTGAAATCCATCATCGTGTCCTTCGCCGCCCTGGTCGCGGCCCTGTTCTTCTTCTGGAACCAGCGCAACCGCGACATGGCGCTGCGCTGGCATGCGCTGGTCTGGCTGCCTCTGATGCTCATGCTGTACGCGCTGGGCAGCATGGTCTGGTCGCACACCATGCTGGCGGGGGTGGAAGCCATCCGCTGGTTCATCTTCACGCTCATCGTCTGGCTGGGGCTGAACACGCTGGACCGCGAACGCATGCCCCTGCTGGCCTGGGGCATCCACGCTGGCGCCTTTGTCGCCTCGCTCTGGACCGCGCTGCAGTTCTGGACCGACATGTCCTTCTTCCCGCAGGGGCCCAACCCCGCGTCCACCTTCGTCAACCGCAACTTCTTCGCCGAGTTCCTGGTCTGCACGCTGCCGATATCGGTCTGGTTGCTGGTGCGCGCCCGCAACAGCGCCACGGTGGCGCTGCTGGCGTTCTCGCTGGGCTTCAACCTGGTGGCCATGTTCATGACCGGCACGCGTTCGGCGCTGCTGGCCTTGCTGGCGCTGGTCGTGGTCACGCCCGTCATCCTGTGGCGCTTTCGCGGGCAGCTGGCCTTCAAGGGCTGGGAGTCGGGCACGCGCATCCTGGCGGCCGGGGTGTTGCTCATCAGCGTGCTGGGGCTGGGCCTCATCAGCACCGGCAACCCCAAGCTGATCGAAGAAAACCGCGTGGAAGGCCGGGGCCTGAACGCACTGGAGCGCAGTTTTGCGCGGGCCAAGTCGATGACGCAGACCGAGGAATACACCGAGCGCTCGTTCTCGGTGCGCTGGGTCATGTGGAAGGCCACCGGCCGCATCATCCAGCAGCGCCCGCTGACCGGCGTGGGCGCCGGCGCCTGGGAAGTGGACATTCCGCTCTACCAGGACGAAGGCTCGCAGCTGGAGACCGACTACTACGTGCACAACGAGATCCTGCAGCTGCTGGCCGAGTACGGGCTGGTGGGCTGGATCTTCTTGCTGGCGCTGGTGGCCTACCTGCTGCGCGCCACCTGGCGCACCTGGTGGCTCAAGGGGCCCGATGAGGACGAGGGGCTGTTGCGCGCGGTCACGCTGGCCGGCCTGTTGGCTTTCCTGATCGTCAGCAACGCGGGCTTCCCGTGGCGCATGGCCAGCACCGGCGCGCTGTTCGCACTGTTCCTGGCCGTCCTGGCCGCATCGGATGCGCGCCTGGCGCAGCGCGGCTGGTCGGCGGCCACCCGCCTGCCGTGGAAGCCGGTGTTCTCGCAGGTGGCCGCGGTCACCACCATGGGCTGCCTGGCGCTGGCCAGCTTCATCACCCAGCAGGCCGCGGCGAGCGAGAGCCTGATCGTGCGCGCCACCAAGATCGCGCTGCTGGTCAGCCAGTCGGGCGACTACAACAACCCCAAGTGGATTCCGCAACGCGACGAGATGCTGCGCCTGATCGAGGAGGGCATTGCCATCAACCCGCACTACCGCAAGATCACGCCCATGGTGGCCGATGAGCTGGCCAAGTGGGGCGACTGGAAGAACGCGGTCTGGGTCTGGGAATCGGTGCTGGGCTCACGCCCGTATGTGGCGGCCATCATGACCAACGTGGCGCGCGGCTATGCCCAGATGGGCGAGCCCGACAAGGCCATGGCCATGCTCGAACGCGCCAAGAAGATCCAGCGCACCGCGCCCTCGGTGCGTTCGCTGGAGGTGATCCTGCTCAGCCGCAACGGCAACGAGGCCAAGGCGCTGGCGATCGCCCGCGAAGACATCAACGCCGGCAAGTACGACTACGACATGGTCAACACCGGCTTCGTGCTGGCCATGCGCGCCCAGGACTGGGACCTGGCGATCAAGTCCATCGAACTGCGCACCAAGGGCTGGCCGGCCACCAAAGCCGACGGTGACGCCAAGATCGGCAACGCCTGGGTCGGCAAGGGCAACGTGAACAAAGCGATGGAGTATTTCCGCGCCGCCCTGGCCGCCACACCGCCCGAGCAGCGCCAGAACATGCTCAACGGCATTCCGCCGGCGCTGTGGCCGCAACTGCAGAAGTGATCTGACCCGACCACGCCCCGCCGCCGACGCGGGGCGATCCCCGCGCTGTCGTCACCAACTCAGGTGATGGCGGGCGGGGGCTGAGGGGCTCCAGCCGGTGGGTGTGTGGGTCCATTCGTGCAACTCGGCACGGTGACCGGCTGCACCGGCCTGCACCCGCACCACGAGGCTGCTGCGGGTGCCGTAGCCACGGTCAGGCGCGCGCACGAACGGGCTGGAAAGCGCGCGCTCCCAGTCGGCCGGCACACCAGTCTCGGGCAGGTCGGGCGCGGGCAAAGGATGGTCATTGGCCAGCGCCGCCTGCAACGGCGGCAGCCAGTCCTGGTCGGTGTCCAGTGCGTTCACGGCCTGTGCCAGGGCCGTTTTCAAGCGCTGGGTCTTGGGCCAGGGGGTGTCCAGCGCCGCATTGGAGACGCCGTAAATCCCCGGTGGCAGGTCCTGCCGGTGCAGCGCCGCGGAAGCGTGGTCGGTGTGGGGCGCCTGGGGGTCCCGGTTGCACAGCCAGGTCCAGCCGCCACCGTTCAGATCGCCCAGCACCAGGTTGAAGCCGCCATAGGCCGTGGGGTCCAGGCCCGCAGCGAAAGCGTCCACATCGGCGTCGTCCCTTAGCCAGCGGGTGGCCAGCTCGCCCCGGCTGCGCGCCCCCGGGCCTGGGTGCGCACTGCGCACATTGGTCAGCAGGGCCACGCGGCCGGCTTCGCTGATGCCCAGCCAGGTGCCACCGTCGCGCTGGTCCCGGCCGGCCCAGATGCCCGTCGGCACGTCGGGCCAGCGGTGCAGCGGGGCGGTCGGTCGCTCGAAGAACTCGTCGCGGTTGCCGGCCAGCAGCAATGGGCAGGAAGGATGGGCGCCGATGGCAAAGGCGATCAGGCACATGGCGCTGGCGCCCAGAGGCTCAGATGTCTTCGAGCAGCGGGTAGGGCAGGGGCAGCAGGCCCAGTGCCGGACCGGTGGCGTTGCCCGCGTGCAGCTCCCCCCCGGCCGCTGCGCTGGTCTGCATCGAGACGATGGCGTTCCAGCCACCGGACGGGTTGGCCGCGGCGGCGGCCACAGTGCCGCAAGGCTGCTCGGCGTCGCTGCTGTGGAACACGTCCTGTCCCACCGACAGTGCTGCGTCGCTGGACACCAGGTAGGCCCGGCGCTTGAGCGTGCCGCGGAACTGGCTGCGCGCCACCACCTCCTGGCCGGGGTAGCAGCCTTTCTTGAAGTTCACCCCGCCCACCGATTCGTAGTTCAGCATCTGGGGCACAAAGGCCTCGACGATGGGCAGGCTCACGGGCGCGATGCCGCTCATCACGTCCAGCCAGTCCCACCGGGCCGCGTCCAGCGCGGGCAGGGCGGGAGCGGCCACCTCTGTGGGGGCCACCCAGAGCGCGCGGCCCAGGCCGGTGGACGGGTACAGCACCACGGTCTGGCTGCCGTCGGCGCCATCGGCCTTGCTCCATGGGCGGGCGGCCGCGTCGGTGCCGCTCAGGCCCCAGAGTTGGAAAGCGTCGCTGGCGTCGCTCAGCTTCACCTTGGCGCGCAGCACGAACATGGACAGGCGCTTGAGCGTGGCGGGCAAAACGTCGCGGCTGCAGACGAGCAGGATGTCGTCGTGCGCACGCTTGAAACCGATAAAGCTGGCCAGCAGTCGGCCTTTGGCCGAACAGAAGCCGGCCAGGCGGGCTTCGGACAGGCCCAGCAGCGAGAAGTCCTGCGTCAACTGACCGTGCAGAAACTTGGCCGCGTCTTCCCCTTGCGCACGAATCACACCCAGCGAGCGCAGTGCGGTGGCGCTGGTGGTTGGGGCGATGGCCGGGGTGGTCGGAGCGGCGGTGGTCATGGTCAGGGCAGGGGGGTGAGAACGGGTCAGCGATTATCATGCCCGGCGTCTTTCTCCGTTGCCGTGGTGGTGCTTTCGCCCCGCGGCGGGCCCGTTTCACATCCCCACTGTTTTCTGCCATGCGCCTGTTCAAAACGCTGCTGCTCGCCCTGGTTGCCTCGGCTGTGCTGGTGGCGGGCGTGGCCGCCTGGTGGTTGCAGCGTCCCCTGGGGCTGCAGGCGGCCGACGGTGCGGATCTGCCCCTGTCGGTGCAGATCGAGGCCGGTTCGTCGGCCCGTGGCGTCGCGCAGACCCTGGTCAACGCCGGGGTGCAGACGCCGCCGCTGCTGCTGTTCGCCTGGTTCCGGCTCTCGGGCCAGTCGAGGTCCATCAAGGCCGGCTACTACGAACTGGATGCCGGGCTGACCCCGCGCAGCCTGCTGGACAAACTGGTCAAGGGCGACCAGGCGCTGCGCAGCCTGACCCTGGTCGAGGGCTGGAACTTCCGCGAGGTCCTCAAGGCGGTGCGCCAGTCGCCCGACCTGGCCCAGGACCTGGAAGGCCTGAGCGCGGCCGACATCATGGCCCGCATCGGCTACCCAGGCCGGCACCCGGAGGGGCGCTTCTTCCCCGACACCTACCGCATGGTGCGCGGCGCCAGTGCGGCCAGCGTGCTGCGCCAGGCCGCGCAGGCCATGGACCAGCGCCTGGCGCAGGCCTGGGCGCGACGCGCGCCGGACGCGATGGTCAAGACGCCCGAGCAGGCGCTGATCCTGGCCAGCATCATCGAGAAGGAAACCGGCGTGGACAGCGACCGTGCCCTGGTGGGCGGCGTTTTCAACAACCGCCTGCGCATCGGCATGCGCCTGCAGACCGACCCGACCGTGATCTACGGGCTGGGCGAGCGTTTTGACGGCAACCTGCGCAAGGCCGACCTGCTGGCCGATACGCCCTACAACAGCTACACCCGCGCGGGCCTGCCCCCCACCCCGATCGCCATGCCGGGCTGGGCCTCGCTCTTGGCTGCGGTACAGCCGGCGCAGACGCCGGCGCTGTACTTCGTGGCCCGCGGCGACGGCAGCAGCCAGTTCAGCGCCACCCTGGCCGAGCACAACGCCGCGGTGCAGCGCTACCAGCTCCAACGATGACCCCCATGACCGCTCATTCCATTGGCCTGTTCATCAGCTTCGAAGGCATCGACGGCGCGGGCAAGTCCACCCACATCGCCGGGTTGGCCGAGGCTTTCAAGGCCCAGGGCCGGGCTGTGACGCTGACACGCGAACCCGGCGGCACGCCCTTGGCCGAAAAGCTGCGTGCCCTGGTGCTGGGTGACGCCATGGACCCGCTGACCGAGTCGCTGCTGGTGTTCGCCGCACGGCGCGACCATCTGGTCACGGTGATCGAACCGGCGCTGGCCCGTGGCGACGTGGTGCTGTGCGACCGCTTCACCGACGCCACCTTTGCCTACCAGGGCGGCGGGCGCGGGTTCGATCTGGACACTTTGGGCACGCTGGAGCGCTGGGTGCAAGATGTGCCGGCGCTCGCCACGGGGACGGTTCGCCAGCCCGACCTGACGATCTGGTTTGACCTGCCGGCCGCCACCGCGGCCGCGCGCCTGGCCGACGCCCGAGCACCCGACCGCTTCGAGGCGCAGCCGGTGGCATTTTTTGAGCGCGTGATCTCCGGCTATGCGAACCGTGCCGCCGCCCAGCCACACCGGTTTGCGCGCATCAACGCCGACCAGCCGCGCGAACGGGTCTGGCAAGACGTGGCCGCGGCCGTGACCGGCCGGGGATGGCTGGGCGCCCAGGCCCTCACGCCAGGCGGTGCCGCATGAGCCGCGCACCCTGGATCCAGCGCCAGCTGACACCACTGCTGGCCCAGCGCGGCCACGCCTGGCTGCTGCAAGGCCCATCCGGACTGGGTCAGTACGAACTGGCCCTGTCGCTGGCGCAGGCCTGGTTGTGCGAGCAGCCCACGCCCGACGGCCCCTGCGGCACTTGCAGCAGCTGCCACCTGATCCACAGCCACGCCCACCCCGACTTCGTGGTGCTGATGCCCGAGACGGTGATGCTGGACCTGGGCTGGCCGCTGCCTGAAGCCGCGCAGAAAGAGATCGACGACAAGAAGCGCAAGCCGAGCAAGGACATCCGCGTCGAGGCCATGCGCGACACCGTGGCCTTCGCCCAGCGCACCAGTGCCCGCGGACGCGGCCTTGCGGTGCTGGTGTACCCGGCCGAGCGCATGAACCATGTGACCGCCAACGCGCTGCTCAAGACGCTGGAAGAGCCACCGGGCGACACGCGTTTCGTGCTGGCCTGCGAGTCCACCCACCAGCTGCTGCCGACGATTCGCAGCCGCTGCCAGGGCCATGCCATGGTCTGGCCAACCGAAGACGAGGCGCTAGACTGGCTGGTGCAGCAGGCCGCCGCGCGCGGTGCGAGCGCACCCGACCGGGAGCAGGCCAGGGTCTGGCTGCAGGCCGCCGGTGGCAGGCCCAGCGACGCCCTGGGCTGGGGCGCTGCCGGTCTCACCGCCAAGGCCTGGGCCGATTTGCCAGCCGCGCTGGCGCGGGGCGACTGGAGCGCACTGGGCGACTGGCCGGCGGCCCAGCAACTGGAGGTGTTGCAGAAACTCTGCCACGACCTCATGGCCCATGCCGCTGGCGCGCCCACACGCTATTTCAGTCCCACCCAACTGCCGGCCGCCCCGCGCATGGGGCTGCTGGCGACCTGGTCCAAAGAGCTGATGGCGGCCGCCCGCACGGTGGAACACCCCTTCAACGCAGGGCTGATGCAGGAAGCCTGGGCCGCGCGGACCCGCCAGGTGCTGCGCGCCCGACCGGCCCGGCCCTGATGCAGGCGTGCAAAAGAGATGCCGTCGCATGAAGCAAACGCCGATCTGAAGGGCCAACACCCGGCTGTTGCGGGGCTCGCGGCCGACCTTTGCCGCTAAACTCGCGCGTCATGAGCACATCTCCCACTCCCTCGGCCGCGTCTGCACGCCCGAGCGTGATCCAGCTCTCCATCAAGGAGAAAGCCGCGCTGTACGCGGCCTACATTCCGCTGTTCTCTGACGGGGGCATCTTCATCCCGTCCTCGCGCGACTACCGGCTGGGTGACGATGTTTACGTGCTCCTGAGCCTGCCGGACGATCCGCAACGCTACCCGGTGGCCGGCAAGGTCGCCTGGGTCACGCCCGCCAAGGCGCAAGGCGGGCGCACGCAGGGCGTGGGCATCCGCTTCCCGGCCGATGAAAAGTCCCGCCAACTCAAGCTCAAGATCGAAGAGATCCTCGGCACGGCGTTGGGCTCGGACAAGCCCACCCAGACCATCTGAGCATTCGATCCGCAGCGCCAGGGCAGGGCGCCGCTGCCTTTATGCTCGGCGGATGTTCACCGATTCCCACTGCCACCTGAGTTTCCCCGAGCTGCGCGAGCAGCTGCCCACCATCCTGGACGCCATGCAGCAGGCCCAGGTGGACCGCGCCCTGTGCATCTGCACCACCCTGGAAGAATTTGACGACGTGCACGCCCTGGCCACCGGCCACGCGCAGCTGTGGTCCACCGTCGGTGTGCACCCCGACAACGAAGGCGTGCGCGAGCCGACTTTAGACGACCTGCTGACCCGCGCCGCTTTGCCGCGCGTGGTGGGCATTGGCGAAACGGGGCTGGACTACTACCGCCTCAACGGTCGCAGCGTGGCCGACATGGCCTGGCAGCGCGAGCGCTACCGCACCCACATCCAGGCCGGCCGCCAGACCGACTTGCCGCTGGTGATCCACACCCGCAGTGCGTCGGACGACACGCTGGCCATCCTGCGCGAAGCCGGTGGCCTAGGCAGCGGGGCCAACGGGGGCCTGCCCAGCTCACGCGGGGTGTTCCACTGCTTCACCGAAACCGAGGCGGTGGCACGGGCCGCACTCGACCTGGGTTTCTACATTTCGTTCTCGGGCATCCTGACCTTCCGCAACGCGGCCGACCTGCGCGAGGTGGCCCGTTTCGTGCCGCTGGACCGCACCCTGATCGAGACCGACAGCCCTTACCTGGCCCCTGTTCCATACCGCGGCAAGACCAACAACCCGTCGTACGTGCCCCATGTGGCGCAGCAGATCGCGGACATCAAAAGCGTGCCGGTCGAGGTGGTGGCACAGGCCACCAGCGCCAATGTGGACCGGCTGTTCAACCGCATGAGCACTTGATAATGCACATGAAGACATTTAAAAAGCTGATTGTTTTCATTGGGATGATTGCGATTTTTCCATTCGCTTTTGGCGGTGCGGTCGAAGACTTTTTCTCAGCCGCGCGACGCGATGATGAGTCCGCCGTGGTGAAGTTGGCGTTCCGAGGTTTGGACCTCAACACACTGGACGAACACGGCAACCACGCGCTGCTGGTGGCCATCCGCGAGGGCTCCTGGAAGGTCGCCGGCTTCTTGCTGGAACAGCCGCTGGTCAAGGTGGAGGCGCGCAACCCACGCGGCGAGAGCCCGCTCATGATGGCCGCAATCAAGGGCCACCTGCCGCTGGCCAAACGCCTGATCGAGCGCAAGGCCGAAGTCAACAAACCCGATTGGGCGCCGCTGCACTACGCAGCGGCCAATGCCGAGCCGGTGGGTCTGGATCTGGTTCGCTTGCTGCTGGAACACCACGCATACATCGACGCCGAATCGCCCAACAAGACCACGCCGCTGATGATGGCCGCCCGGTACGGGTCACCGCAAGTGGTGCAGCTGTTGCTGGAAGAGGGCGCCGACGCCACACTGAAAAACGAGCAGGGCCTGAACGCACTGGACTTCGCCCAGTTGGCCGAACGCAAAGACGCGGTGCGTCTGCTCACCGCTGCGCTGCGGACCCGGCAACCCGCAGGCACCTGGTG
Organism: Hydrogenophaga intermedia; assembly: GCA_943372305.1. Taxonomy (GTDB): domain Bacteria; phylum Pseudomonadota; class Gammaproteobacteria; order Burkholderiales; family Burkholderiaceae_C; genus Hydrogenophaga; species Hydrogenophaga intermedia_D. The sequence goes on from CALRYD010000039.1 coordinate 34,910, forward strand.
ACGCACATGTGTCTCACCGGTTGACCCGTAGGTGTAACCCACATGGAGTACAGGGCCAAAGACCCACAGAATCCGCGGTGATCCAACTACAAAGGAGATAACCGTGGCCTTGGCCAGTCAGAAAGATTTTGTGTCCGGACTCATGTTCATGGCAGTGGGCGGCTCGTTCGCCTGGGGCGCCGTGGACTATGAAATCGGCAGTGCCGCCCGAATGGGGCCTGGCTACTTTCCCTTCATGCTGGGCCTGATCCTGGTAGCGCTCGGGGTGCTCGTCACCTTCAACGCCTTCAAATCCGGCCCGCCCGGCGGCGACAAGATCGGCGCCATCGCATGGCGCCCGCTGGTCTACATCCTCGGTGCCAACCTGCTGTTTGGCGCCTTGCTGGTGGGTATCCCCAAATTCGGGCTTCCGGCCTTTGGCCTGATCGTGGCGATCTTCGGCCTGGTGATCATGGCCGGTTACGCCCGTGAAGGTGCGAAGTTCAGGGAGTCGCTGATCCTCGCTGCCATCCTGGCCGCGGGCAGCTACCTCGCCTTCGTGAAACTGCTGAACCTGCAGTTCCCGGTCCTGCCCTGGTTCCTCGCGAACTGACCACGAGGAGACAACCCCATGGATCTGATCAACAACCTCTCGCTGGGTTTTGGCGTCGCCTTCACCCTGCAGAACCTTGTCTACGCTTTCATCGGCTGCCTGTTGGGCACGCTGATCGGTGTGCTGCCCGGCATTGGCCCGCTGGCCACCATCGCCATGCTGCTGCCCGCCACCTACGGACTGCCACCGGTGGCCGCGCTCATCATGCTCGCCGGTATCTACTACGGTGCGCAGTACGGTGGCTCCACCACCGCCATCCTGGTGAACCTGCCGGGTGAATCCTCGTCCGTCGTGACGGTGATCGACGGTTACCAGATGGCCCGCAAGGGTAGGGCGGGTCCCGCCCTGGCCGCTGCAGGCCTGGGCTCCTTCTTTGCCGGCTGTGTGGGCACGCTGATCCTCGCCGCTTTTGCTGCACCACTGACCGAATTGGCACTGCAGTTCGGACCTGCCGAGTACTTCTCGCTCATGATCGTCGGCCTCATCGGCGCTGTCGTTCTGGCCTCGGGCTCGCTGCTTAAAGCCCTGGCCATGATCGTGCTCGGTCTGTTGCTCGGCCTGGTGGGCACCGACGTGAACTCCGGCGTTGCACGCTACAGCTTCGACATCCCCGAACTCACCGACGGCATCAGCTTCCTGGCCATTGCCATGGGCGTGTTCGGTTATGGCGAAATCATCCAGAACCTGTCGCAGCCCGACGAGAAGCGCGAAGTGTTCACGGGCAAGGTGAACGGCATCATGCCGACCGCAGAAGACTTCAAGAACATGATCCCGGCTGTGCTGCGCGGCACCGCTCTGGGCTCGGCACTGGGCATCCTGCCCGGTGGCGGTGCGCTGCTGTCAGCTTTCACGGCTTACACCATCGAGAAGAAGACCAAGCTCAAGCCGGGCGAAGTGCCTTTCGGCCAGGGCAACATCCGCGGTGTGGCGGCGCCTGAGTCGGCCAACAACGCCGGTTCGCAAACCTCCTTCATCCCGCTGCTGACGCTGGGCATCCCGCCCAACGCCGTGATGGCGCTGATGGTCGGTGCCATGACCATCCACAACATCCAGCCGGGCCCGCAGGTGATGACCAGCAACCCCGAACTGTTCTGGGGCCTGATCGCCTCGATGTGGATCGGCAACCTGATGCTGGTGATCCTGAACCTGCCGCTGATCGGCATCTGGATCAAGCTGCTGACCGTGCCCTACAAATGGCTGTTCCCGGCCATCGTGCTGTTCTGCGCCATCGGCGTGTACTCGACCAACAACAATAGCTTCGACATCTGGATGGTGGCGCTGTTCGGCCTGATCGGCTATGGCTTCATCAAGCTCGGCTGCGAACCCGCACCGTTGCTCCTGGGCCTGATCCTGGGCCCGATGATGGAAGAGTACCTGCGCCGTGCGCTGCTGATCTCCCGCGGCGACTGGTCGGTGTTCGTGACGCGTCCGCTCTCGGCCAGTCTGCTGCTGGTGGCGGTGATCTTGCTCGCGGTGGTGCTGATGCCCTCGGTCAAGAAAAAGCGCGAAGAAGCCTTCGTCGAAGACTGATTCCGGTTTGCCCCGATCGCCAACCCGACAGGTCCAAGCCTGTCGGGTTTTTTCTTGCGGTGTCGACACGCAGGAGCCGGTAGTGGGTGAGTTTCAGCGCTTTGGCAGACCAGCTTTCGTCATCCCGGGGACCAGGCACCGGCGCTTTGCGTAAGCTCCGGCGCGGTCATATTGAAATTCCACGATGTATATTATGTAAAGTATAAGGCATCGTCAGATCTCGGCGTGAATATTGCTGAACGCCCCCGACTGATCCGAGGCCCATGCGGGGAAACACCAGTTTGGTGCCCGGCGAAAGTGGACGCACCAGACCTACAATCCAAAGGCTCGGCAGGAGTCCAATCCGGTCGACCCCATCACCTTATACAAGGACCATTGACGATGAAATACGCATTGCTTTCCCTCAGCCTGATCGGCGCGGCCAGCCTGGTGGCCTGTGGCAAATCGGAACCGCCCGCCGCACCGGCAGCGCCTGCAGCAGCACCCGCAGCGGCCGCCGCACCGGCACCCGCCCCGAGCCAGTGGCCCGAACTGCGCATCGCCATCGACCCGACCTACAAGCCGTTCACTTACAAGACCGATGCTGGCGAGCCTGCCGGCTTTGACGTGGATGTGGCCAAAGCGCTGTGCGACGAGCTCAAGAGCAAGTGCGTGTTCGTGGAACAGGCCTGGGACGGCATGATCCCTGGCCTGCAGGCCAAGAAGTACGACGCGATCATCTCGTCGATGTCGATCACCGAAGAACGCAAGCAGGCCGTGGACTTCACGGGCAAGTACTACAACACGCCTTCGTGCGTGGTGGTGAAGACGGCCTTGAACCTGGGCGCCGAAGCCGCCAACTTCAAGGGCAAAAAGCTGGGCGTGCTCAAGGCTTCGACCCAGGAAAAATACGCCATGGGTGAACTCAAGACCGCCGGCGCCACCATCGTGCCTTACGACGCCCAGGACCAGGTCTACCTGGACATCAAGTCCGGCCGTCTGGACGGCACCGTGGCCGACGTGGTCGAAGTCAACGGTGGCTTCCTCTCCACGCCCGATGGCAAGGCCTACGGCTGCGCCGGTGGCCGCATTCCGGTCGAATTCGATGCCAAGTACTTCGGTGCCGGCGCGGGTGTGGCGATCCGCAAGGAAGACACCGCCCTGCGCGACGCGTTGGATGCAGGCATCAAGGCCATCCGCGACAACGGCAAGTGGAAAGAACTGGCCGAAAAGCACGTCCCTGGCGTGGACATCTGGGGCTCCTGAGCCCTTGAGCAACCGGCGGCCACCAACCGATGACGACGTACCTTCTCAGCATTCTTCAGGGACTGTTTGTCACCATCGGTGTGGCGCTGGGCGCCTTGATCGTGGCGGCCATCCTCGGCCTGGCCGGGGCAGCCGCCAAGCTCTCGCCCTACAAGTCACTCAACTGGCTGGGTGATATTTATGCCACCGTGATCCGGGGTGTCCCGGATCTGGTGTGGATGCTCCTGCTGTATTTCGGCGGGCAGATTCTGGTCAATGACATCGCCGAAGCCCTGGGTTTTCGGCGCGGTCCGCAGATCAACCCGTTTGTGGCGGGTGTGCTGACCATCGGCTTCGTGTACGGCGCGTACATGACCGAGACTTTTCGCGGCGCCATCATGAGCGTGCCCAAGGGCCAGTCCGAAGCGGGCTGGGCGTTCGGCATGAGCCGTTTCTACACATTCCGCCGCATGGTGCTGCCACAGATGGTGCGCTTTGCCCTGCCCAGTTTCACGAACAACTGGCTGGTCCTGCTCAAGGCCACAGCCCTGGTGTCTGTCATTGGGTTGGCCGACATCACCAACCTCGCCAAGCAGGCGGGCGCTGCCGCACGTGGCGAAATTCCCGGTGCGGCCATCATCTTCATGGCCTTTGCAGGTGTGCTGTACCTGCTGATCTCCAGCATCAGCCTCTACCTGTTGCGCAAGGCCGAGAAGCGATATTCGGTCGGTGTGAAGCGGGGAGACTTCTGATGGACAAGTTCGCCATCATCTTCCAGCCACAGAACCTGGAGCTGTACTGGACGGGCTTCATCGCCACCCTCGAACTGCTGGCGATCAGCATGGTCGCCGGTGGTCTGCTCACCCTGCCCTTGACGCTGATGCGCGTCTCCAGCAACAAATGGCTGTGGTGGCCGGTCTGGCTGTTCACCTACGTGGTGCGCGGCACACCGTTGCTGATTCAGGTGTACTTCATCTACTACGGCATTGCACAGCTGGAATGGGTGCAGGCGCTGTGGGACACGCACTGGCCCTTCACCTGGTTCAAGGATCCGTTTTTCTGCGCTGTGCTGGCCTTCACGCTCAACACCTGCGCCTACACGGTCGAGATGCTGGCCGGCGCCATCAAGGAAACACCGGCTGGCGAGATCGAAGCCGCCCAGGCCGCCGGCTACGGCAAATGGAACATGATGTTCCGCCTGGTGCTGCCGAGCGCCCTGCGCCGCACCCTGCCCGGCTATTCCAACGAAGTGGTGATGATGTTGCACGCCACCTCGCTGGCCAGCGTGGTGCCCGCGTTGTATGACCTCACCAACGCGGCCTACTCCATCTACAAGACGTACTACCTCGCGTTCCAACCGTTCATCGTGGTGGCGGTGCTGTACTTCGTGCTCACGTTTGCCCTGGTGTACGTCTTCCGCCTGCTCGAACGCCGCTTCCTGGCCTACCTGCGCCCACAAGCCCATTGAACGGGCCGCAGGCAGCGCCCTGCTCCCATCGCTCACCATGCAACAGCAACTGCACCCCCTCCTCTCACCATCGCTGGGTACGCAACGCCAGCTGGTGAGCTGGCATTTCGGCCGCACCGGCAGCGGCCTGAAGGTCTACATCCAGGCCAGCCTCCACGCGGACGAATTGCCGGGCATGCTGGCAGCCGATCACCTGCGAGGCCTGCTCGAAGCGGCGGAAACCCGCGGCGAACTGTTGGGCGAGGTGGTGCTCGTGCCCATGGCCAACCCCATTGGCCTGTCGCAGACCGTGATGCACCACCAGATCGGACGCTTCGAACTGGGTGCGATGGAGAACTTCAACCGCCACTACCCGGACTTTTTCAACCTCGTCAAGGACGTGGTGGCCGACCAGCTCGGACCGGACGCCGAGGCCAACAAGCGACTGATCCGCGCGGCCATGCGCCAGGCGCTGGACGCTCAGACGCCCACCACCGAACTCCAGAGCCAGCGCCAGGTCTTGATGACGCTCTCGCACGACGCCGACCTGGTGCTGGACCTGCATTGCGACTTCGAGGCCGTGATGCACCTCTACGTCGAGCAACCGATGATCGAGCAGATCGCGCCGCTGGCCCGCTACCTGGGTGCGCGTGCGTTGCTCTGGGCGCGGGGGTCGGGTCCGCTGATCTCGTTCGACGAAGCCCTGTCGGGGCCTTGGTGGCGCCTGCAGGAACACTTCAAGGACCGTGCGCCGGTCCCGCTGGCCTGTGCCAGCACCACGGTGGAACTGCGCAGCCAGACCGACGTGTCGGATGAGCTGGCGGCGCAGGACGCACAGGCCATTGTGAACTACTTGCGCGAGCGCGGCGTGCTGACCAGCCCCGCCCCTGCCCTGCCGCCGGCGCTGTGCGAGCCCACACCGCTGAGCGCCACCGACGACCTGCACGCGCCCCACCCCGGCGTGATCGTTTTCCACCGCCAGCCGGGCGACGTGGTGAAAGCCGGCGACGTGCTGGCCCACATCGTGGACCCGCTGAACCAGCGTCGCACGCCCATCAGCACGCGCACCGACGGCGTGATCTACGCCCGCCACAACCTGCGCTGGGCCACCACCGGCATGGAAGTCTGCCGCGTGGCCGGTGCCGTTCCCATCCGCTCGGGCAACCTGCTCAGCCCCTGAAAATCTGCCCATGACCACCAAACTCGAAGCCCTCGACATCCGCAAAAGCTACGGCTCGCACGAAGTGCTCAAGGGCATTTCGCTGACCGCACAAGCCGGTGATGTCATCAGCATCATCGGATCGTCCGGCTCGGGCAAATCCACTTTCCTGCGCTGCATGAACCTGCTGGAGCGTCCACAGCAAGGCCGCATCATCGTCGCGGGTGAAGAGTTGAAGCTGGTCACGGCCAAAGACGGCATGCTCAAGGCCGCGGACGACAAACAGCTGCAACGCGCCCGTGCGAAGCTGGCCATGGTGTTCCAGCACTTCAACCTGTGGTCACACCTGACGGTGCTGGAAAACATCATCGAAGCGCCGATGCATGTGCTGGGCAAAGGCAAGGACGAGGCCATCGAGACGGCGCGCAAGTACCTGGACAAGGTGGGTTTGCGCAATGTGGAGGGCAAGTACCCGGCCCACATGTCGGGTGGGCAGCAGCAGCGCGTGGCCATCGCACGGGCTTTGGCGATGGAGCCCGAGGTGATGCTGTTCGATGAACCCACCAGCGCGCTCGACCCCGAACTGGTGACCGAGGTGCTGCGCGTGATGCGCACCTTGGCCGAAGAAGGCCGCACCATGGTGGTGGTGACGCACGAAATGGGCTTTGCCCGCGAGGTGTCCAACCACCTGCTGTTCCTGCACCAGGGCTGCATCGAAGAACAGGGCGTGCCCCGCGAGGTGCTGGCCAAACCCAAGAGCGAGCGTCTGGCTCAGTTCCTCTCGGGCAATCTCAAGTGAGTGCGCAAAGCCCGTTCAGGGCTTGAGCGTCAGGCTGCTGGCCCAGGCGCTAGGGGCCAGTTGCAGCGGCCGGTACTGCACGGCGGCCCACTCGTCCGCCATGTCCCGGTAACGGTGTGAAAACACGTTGCCACTCTGCCCCGTCTGGTAGACGAACCGCGATTGCTCAGGGTCGGCCAGGTCGTAGATGGTCCGCAGGCTGGCCGCGTGGCGGTTGGCGTAGGGCGCATCGGCTTTGTCCAGGTGGTACTGACCCACGTTCACCGTGAAGGGGTCGCCTCCGGTGGAGCGGCGCACGTCGAACCACTTCGCCAGCGCGGGCACGTTGCCCAACGGCTTGTGCACCGAATAGGCCTGGTGAGATCGTCCCCAGCGCCATGCGCTCACATCGTTGCCCTGCATCTGTGAGAGTTTGTCGAGTGCGCGGCCCAGC
>CALRYD010000040.1:0-38986 GCA_943372305.1 Hydrogenophaga intermedia
GAGCGCGGATTCGCTGAACAGGATGCCGTTGTTGGCGATGATGCCGACCGGCATGCCTTCGATGCGCGCGAAGCCGCAGACCAGCGTGGTGCCGAAGCGCGACTTGAACTCGTCGAAGTCCGATCCATCAACGATGCGGGCGATGATCTCGCGCACGTCGAAGGGCTTGCGCGTGTCGGTCGGGATCACGCCGTACAGCTCCTCGGCCGGGTACAGCGGCGCCACCGGGTCGATGGTGGTGATCGGCGGCACCTTGCCGGCATTCAGGTTCTTCACCGCCTGGCGCGCCAGCGCAATGGCGTGCAGGTCGTTCTGCGCCAGGTGGTCGGCCACGCCGGAGAGGCGCGTGTGCACGTCGCCACCGCCCAGGTCTTCGGCGGTGACCACCTCGCCGGTGGCGGCTTTGACCAGCGGCGGGCCGCCCAGGAAGATGGTGCCCTGGTTCTTGACGATGATGGTCTCGTCGCTCATGGCGGGCACATAGGCCCCGCCCGCCGTGCACGAGCCCATGACCACCGCGATCTGCGCGATGCCCTGCGCGCTCATGTTGGCCTGGTTGAAGAAGATGCGGCCGAAGTGGTCGCGGTCGGGGAAGACCTCGTCCTGGTTCGGCAGGTTGGCGCCGCCCGAGTCCACCAGGTAGATGCAGGGCAGGTGGTTCTGCTGCGCCACTTCCTGCGCGCGCAGGTGCTTCTTGACGGTGAGCGGGTAGTAGGTGCCGCCCTTCACCGTGGCGTCGTTGCAGACGATCATGCAGTCCACCCCGCTGACCCGGCCCACGCCGGCGATCACGCCGGCGCAGGGCGCGCTGTCGCTGCCGTCGCGGTCCGGGTACATGCCCATCGCGGCCAGCGGGCTGAGTTCGAGGAACGGCGTGCCCGGGTCCAGCAGCATCTGCACCCGGTCGCGCGGCAACAGCTTGCCGCGCGCGGTGTGCTTGGCGCGGGCGGCCTCGCCACCGCCGAGCGTGGCCTTTTCAATCTGCGCCTTCAGGTCGTCGACCACCGCGCGCATGGCGGCGGCGTTGGCCTGGAAGTCGGCGGAGCGGGCGTTGAGTTTGGTGTCGAGTGCGGGCATGTGGTGACTCTCAAGCAGTTTTTGTTTCGGCCAGCCCCAGCTGGTCCTTCATGGCTTCGCGGATTTTGAACTTCTGGATCTTGCCGGTCACCGTCATCGGGAAGGCGTCGACAAAGCGTATGTAGCGGGGCACCTTGTAGTGCGCGATCTGACCCTTGCAGAAAGCGCGCACGGCGTCCTCGTCCAGGCTCTGACCGGGCTTGACGATGACCCAGGCGCACAGCTCTTCGCCGTACTTCTGGTCGGGCAGGCCGACGACCTGCACGTCCTGCACCTGCGGCATGCGGTAGAGGAATTCTTCGATCTCGCGCGGGTAGATGTTTTCGCCACCGCGGATCACCATGTCTTTGATGCGGCCGACGATGTTGACATAGCCCTCAGCGTCCATGGTGGCAAGGTCGCCGGTGTGCATCCAGCCGTCAGCGTCGATCGCTTCTCGCGTCTTGGCATCGTCGCCCCAGTAGCCGTGCATCACCGAATAGCCCTTGGTGCAGAACTCGCCACGTTCGCCGCGTGGCACGGTGGCACCGGTCTCGGGGTTGACGATCTTCACCTGCAGGTGCGGCTGCACCAGGCCCACGGTGGACACGCGTTTGTCCAGCGGCGTGTCGGTGCTGCTCTGGCAGCTCACCGGGCTGGTCTCGGTCATGCCGTAGGCGATGGTGACCTCGCGCATGTGCATGTCGGCCTGCACGCGCTTCATCACCTCCACCGGGCAGGGCGAGCCGGCCATGATGCCGGTGCGCAGGGTGCGCAGGTCGAATTCCGCAAAGCGCGGGTGGTCCAGCTCGGCGATGAACATGGTCGGCACGCCGTGCAGGCCGGTGCATTTTTCAGCCTGCACCGCTTGCAGCACGGCCAGCGGGTCGAAGGCATCGCTGGGGTAGACAACGGTGCTGCCGTGCGTGAAGCAGGCCAGGTTGCCCAGCACCATGCCGAAGCAGTGGTACAGCGGCACGGGGATGCACAGCCGGTCTTCCGGCGTGAGCTTCATGCACTCGCCGATGAAGAAGCCGTTGTTCAGGATGTTGCGGTGGGTCAGCGTCGCGCCCTTGGGGAAGCCGGTCGTTCCGCTGGTGAACTGGATGTTGATCGGGTCGTTGGCCGTCAGCCCCGCTGCCGCCTGCGCCACGCGCGGGTCACCCGTCGTGCCCGAAGCCAGCAGGGCGGAGAAGCGCAGCATGCCGGGCTGCTCGGCGCCCTCGCCCGCCACGTCGATCCAGGCCACGGCGCGCAGCCCGGGCAGGCGAGCCGCCTGCAGTGCACCCGGTGCGCTGGTGGCCAGCTCGGGCGCCAGTTCGCGCAGCATGCCCAGGTAGTCGCTGGTCTTGAACTGCGCCATCGACACCAGCGCCTTGCAGCCGACCTTGTTGAGCGCGTATTCCAGCTCGGCCGTGCGGTAGGCCGGGTTGATATTGACCAGCACCAGGCCGACCTTGGCGGTGGCCAGCTGCATCAGCACCCATTCCACGTTGTTGTGCGACCAGATGCCGATGCAGTCGCCCGGCTGCAGCCCCAGGCCCAGCAGAGCGCTGGCCAAGCGGTCCACCTCGGCCGCCAGCGCGGCGTAGCTGTAGCGCCGCCCCTGGTACACGCTCACCAGCGCCTCGCGCTGCGGCTGGCGCGCGGCCATGGCGTCGAAGAAGGCGCCAATGGTCTGCTCGATCAGCGGCACGTCGGTGCGGCCCGCGGAGTGGCTCGGTGCCGCGTGGCTTGCGTGGTCCATGGGTGTCTCCTCTGGCTTCAAGGCGGAATCCAGGTCGCAGCATAGCCCGCCCAACCGGTGGACGGGCGGGCAGCCAGGTCACAAATCGTGCCATCCATGGCAGACTCGGCCTTATGCCTCGCGCTCGCCCAGTTTCCACCGCTGCCCGCCCGCTGGTCGCCGCCACGCCCATGGCCTTTGTCAAGGCGATCGCGCACGCTTTCGCACTGCGCGGTCTGTCGCCCCAGGCGGCGCTGGCGGCTGCACAAATCGCGCCAGCCGACCTCACCCGCACGGACGCCCGCATCACCGCGCTGCAGATGGAGTGGCTGTCCGCCGCCGCCATGCAGGCGCTGGACGACGAAGCGCTGGGCTGGTTCAGCCGCCCGCTGCCCTGGGGCAGCTACGGCCTGCTGGCCCGCGCCTCGCTTTCGGCCCCCACGCTGGGCGTGGCGCTCAAGCGCTGGTGCCGCCACCACGGCCTGCTCACCCGCGACATCGCCCTGGCCGTGGTGACGCAGGGCGACGAGGCCCGCATCACCCTGACCGAGCACCGCCCGCCGGGCGGCGACGGCTCGCTGCGCGAGTTCTGCAGCGTCTCGGTGCTGCGCAACATCCACGGCCTGGCCTGCTGGTTCGTGGATTCGCGCATCCCGCTGCTGGGCGCCTGCTTCCCCTTCGCCGCCCCACCGCACGCCGACGCCTACCGCGTGCTGTTCGACGGGCCCACCCGCTTTGATGCCGAGGAGACGTCGATCCGTTTCGACGCGCGCTACCTGGCCCTGCCCCTCAAGCGCGACGAAGGCGCGATGAACCAGATGCTGCAACGCGCCCTGCCCATCCAGGTGCGCCCCTACCGGCGCGACCGCCTGCTGGTGCAGCGCGTGCGCCAGGTGCTGCTGACCCAGCCGCAACACGCCCACAACGCCGACGAGCTGTCCGCGTTGCTGCACACCTCCGCGCGCACGCTGCACCGGCAATTGAAGGAAGAAGGCGCCACGCTGCAGGCGCTGAAAGACGAGGTGCGCCGCGAGCGCGCCAAGGACCTGCTGCAGCGCAGTTCAAAACCGGTCAAGCAGGTGGCCGAAGCGGCGGGGTTTCAGAACGAGAAGAGTTTTATCCGCGCGTTCAAGGGTTGGACGGGGATGACGCCGGGGGAGTGGCGGGTACGGAGTTAAGCGACGACACTGACCAATCTTGAGCAGTCACCTTGGTAATCCAGTGGAGCGGTCATCAAGTCACGTAGGACTTCACGCTTCCTGATATTGCCCGGCGCAGTTTAGACATCACTTTCGTCATCTGATGCATCGATCCGGCGGAGTCCTGTGTGATCGAGATGGTCAACTCCACCGGTATGCTCTGCTTCACACGCTGCATCTGAAAGGTAGATCGCGTGACGTGCAATGGAGGCCGTCGTGAATATTCGCAACAGAGATCAAGTCAAGGAGTACGTGTTCAAGGCAGGCATCACGTCGGTCTTGAATGACGCCAAATGGGAGCGCCTGTTCATGTTGCTCAATGAGAGCGACCGATTCTTCCAATACAGGCGGGTCGACTTGGATGGATCAACATTCCCCGAAGACGGACAGAGCTTCACGCCAGAGTTGGCACAGTACCGCGGTGATTTCTGGGCGATGGAATGGCTAGAGATCCTGGCCTTTAAAGCTCACATCAAAGGCGCCTTGCTGGCACCTGAAATTGAAGACTTCACGATTGAGCTGGTGGAACTTGCCAAGAAGGCTGGCGTCAAGTTCACGATGATCGAACGTGGCATTCGGGTGTGGGGCTACGTTAGGAAGGGAGCTGATCTGATCTTCGTCTGAGTGCGTCAATGCACTTTGAATTCCGATAGCCCTCGCGTGTGGCTGCCTCCTTGAACGCCGTGCGACTATTTCTGGCCGCAGATAGAAGTCACCCCCTCAGCGCCGCGGCCAACTCGTCCATGTGCCGGAACACCCTCGCCACTGGCAGCCCTTCAAACGCCCGCCCGTGCCCGGCCGGGCAGTAGCCCCAGACCGTGGCGCCCGCGTCCAGCCCGGCGCGCACGCCTGTGGCGGTGTCTTCGATGACCAGGCAGCGCGCGGGGTGGATGCCCACGTGCGCCGCGGCGGCCAGGTAGACGTCGGGCGCGGGTTTGGAGCGGGGCAGGTCGTGGCCGCTGAAGATGCGGTCTCCGAAGTACGGTGACATGCCGGCCATTTCAATCTGCATGACGACCTTGGCCTTGTCGGCGCCGGACGCGCAGGCGATGCGGCCGGCGGTGTGGCGGTGGGCGGCGATGACGGCGTCGAGCGCGCCGTCCATGGCCTTGAGTTCGGCGCGCAGGCGCTGGTCGCGCCGGGCGTAGAAGGCGCGCATCCATTCTTCCGTCAGCGGCTGGCCGGTTTCCTGTTCGATGCGGGCGCGTTCGTCGCGTACGGCCTTGCCGATGAAGATGCGTTCGCACTCGGCCTGGCTGAGCGCCCAGCCGGCTTCATTCAGCATCTGGCGCAGCACGCCGTTGGTGATGGGTTCGCTATCCACCAGCACGCCGTCGCAGTCGAACAGCACTGCATCGAATTGCACGTTCATTTCAGGTCTCCGTCGACATAGAACCAGCGTCCGTCTTCGCGCACGAAGCGGCTGGTCTCGTGCAGGCGCTGGCCGCGGCCGCCGGCGCGCGAGCGGGCGACAAATTCCACCTCGGCGTGGTCGGCGTCGATAGCGCGGTGGCGTTTGACCTCCAGCCCCAGCCACTTCACGCCGGGCTCCAGGCTCAGCTCGGCCGGGCGGGTGCTGGCGTGCCAGCTGCTGCGCAGGTAATCGACCCGCTCGCGCACGAAGGCGCTGTAGCGCGAGCGCATGAGGTGCTCGGCGTCGGGCGCGGGGGTGTGATGGTCCAGGTAGCGGCCGCAGCAGTCGGCGTACGCCACGGGGCGGCCGCGCGCGTCGCGCCGGCCGCAAGGGCATTCGGTGGTCATGGGACTATCGTAGCGGGCTGCGCCATCGCTCCTCAGTGGTGCTAGGGTGTAGCCCATCCCAACCGCCACCGAGCAAGGAGCGCCATGACCGAACTGTCCGCCTTCCCCGTCACACGCAAATGGCCCGCGCAGCACCCGGACCGCCTGCAGCTCTACAGCCTGCCCACGCCCAACGGGGTGAAGGTATCCATCCTGCTGGAGGAATGCGGCCTGCCCTACGAGGTGCACCGCGTGAGCTTCGACACGCAGGACCAGTTCTCGCCCGAGTTCCTGTCGCTGAACCCGAACAACAAGATCCCGGCCATCCTGGACCCGAACGGCCCGGGCGGGCAACCGCTGGCGCTGTGGGAGTCGGGCGCGATCCTGGTCTACCTGGCCGAGAAGACCGGAAAGTTCCTGCCAGCCGACCCGGCACGCCGCTACGAGACGCTGCAGTGGCTGATGTTCCAGATGGGCGGGGTCGGCCCGATGTTCGGCCAGGTGGGCTTCTTCACGATCTTCGGCGGCAAGGACTTTGAAGACAAACGCCCGCGCGACCGCTACACCGCCGAATCCAAACGCCTGCTGGGCGTTCTGAACCAGCGCCTGAAGGGCCGCGACTGGATCATGGGCGACGAGTACACCATTGCCGATATCGCCATCTGGCCCTGGGTGCGCAACCTGATGGAGAAATACAAGGTGGGCGACCTGGTGGGCTACGCCGAGTTCACCGACGTGCAGCGCGTGCTCGCCAACTTCGTCGCTCGTCCCGCTGTGCAAAAAGGCTTGGCCATCCCCGCCGCGGCCAACTGAAGCAGCGCCACGCGCGAAGGGCGCCCGGCCAGCATGCGGTGGAACCGGCTCCGCCGGGACCCGTACAAACGAAACGAGCGAAGGGCTTGCATCCCAGGGCACCCGTGGAACCGGCTCCGCCGGGCCACAGGGTGCGTCCCCCCTCGAAGCGCCGAAGGCGCGCCACAGAGGGGGGAAGCCGCGCAGCGGCGCAGGGGGGTGTTCCCTACTTCCTCCAGAACGCGCCCGTGAACAGCACCAGCACCGTCAGCAGTTCCAACCGACCGAGCAGCATCGCAAAGCTCAGCACCCAGATCTGCAGGTCGTTGAGCACACCAAAGTTGCTGGCCGGGCCGACCAGCCCCAGACCGGGGCCGATGTTGTTCACCGTGGCGACCACCGCGCTGAAGGCGGTGACGATGTCCAGGCCGGTGAACAGCAGCACCATGGTCAGCCCCATGGTGACGGCGCCGTAGATCAGCATGAAGCCGTAGGTCGCGCTCATCACCGCCGGCGGCAGCACCGCCCCGCCCAGCGTGACTGGGTTGACCACGCGTGGGTGCACGATGCGCACCAGCTCGCGCCGCGCCTGCTTGACCAGCAGCACCATGCGGACCATCTTGATGCCGCCACCGGTGGAGCCAGCACAGGACACGAAGGTGCCCAGGAACATCAGCAACACCGGCGCGAACACCGGCCACTGCGCGTAGTCGGTGGTGGCGTAGCCGGTGGTGGTGGCCAGCGACAGCACGTGGAAGGCGCTGCTGCGCAGGGCGTCCATGGGCTCGGGGTAAATGCGGTGCGCCAGCAGCAGCAGGTAGATCAGCGCCACCGACACCACCAGAACGACCAGGTAGGAGCGGATCTCGCGGTCGTTGGCGATGGGGCGCAGCGAACGGCTGCGGATGACGATGAAGTAGCGCACGAAGTTGATGCCGGCCAGCGTCATGAACAGGGTGGCCACCCACTCCACCGCCGGGGACTGGAAGTAGCCGATGCTGGCGTCGTGCGACGAGAAGCCGCCCAGGCCCATGGTGGTGCACATGTGCATGAAGGCATCGGCCCAGTCCATGCCCGCCCAGCGGTAGGCCAGCATGCAGGCCACAGAGAAGCCAAAATACACGCCCCACAGGCCGCGCGCGGTTTCGGCAATGCGCGGCGTGAACTTGGCCTCTTTCATGGGCCCCGGGGTTTCGGCCTTGTAGACCTGGTAGCCGCCCAGCCCCAGCATGGGCAGCACCGCCACCACCAGCAGCATGATGCCCAGCCCGCCCACCAGCTGCAGGAAGCAGCGCCACACGTTGGCCGAGACCGGCAGGCTGTCCAGCCCCGACAGCGCGGTCGCACCGGTGGCCGTGAGCGCGCTCATGGCCTCGAAATAGGCCTTGGCCACGTCGATGCCGGGCACGGTGTACATCAGCGGCACCGCCGCGTAGGCGGGCAGCACGATCCACACCAGGTTGACCAGCAGGAAGCCGTCGCGCGCCTGCAGCTCGCGCCGGTGGCGGCGCGAGATCAGCCACACCAGCAGGCCGCTGACCGCGGTGAGCGCAAACCCGCCCGCCCACACCTGCACATGGTGGTGGGCATCGAGGAACCAGGCCCAGGCCAGCGGCACCAGGAAGGTGAACGCGAACGCGAACAGGATGCGCGAGAAAATGTTGAGGACCGGCAGCAGCATGGGCGGCGCCTCAACCGAAGAAGGTGGCGCTGACCAGGAACAGCTTTTCCACCTCGCGCACCAGGCGCTTGTTCGGGATGAAGATGATGATGTGGTCGTCGGTTTCGATCAGCGTGTCGTGGTGCGGCATCAGCACCTGCGAGCCGGGCCCCTCGCCGCGCACGATGGCGCCGATGCGCGCGCCCTTGGGCAGTTTGATCTCTTCCACCCGGCGGCCCACCAGCTTCGAGGTTTTCGCATCGCCACGGGCGATGCCCTCCAGCGCCTCGGCCGCGCCACGCCGCAGACTGTGCACCGCCACCACATCGCCACGTCGCAGGTGGGTCAGCAGCTCGCCAATGACCGCTTGCGAGGGCGAGATCGCGATGTCGATGGTGCTGCCCTGCATCATGTCGGCGTAGGCGCGCCGGTTGATGAGCGAGAGCACGCGCCGCGCGCCGAGTCGCTTGGCCAGCATGGCCGACATGATGTTGTCCTCGTCGTCGCTGGTCAGGGCCAGGAACAGGTCCATGTCGCCCACGTTTTCTTCGAGCAGCAGGTCTTCGTCGGCCCCGTCGCCGTTGAGGATCAGCATGTTCGACGGCAGCTGGCTGGCCAGGTACTCGCAGCGGCGCTTGTCGCGCTCGATCAGCTTGACCTGGCACTGCCCCATCAGGCTGCGCGCCAGCCGAAGGCCGACCTTGCCGCCGCCCGCGATCATCAAGCGCTGCACCGGCTTGTCGGCGCTGTGCATGGCGCCCAGCACCATGCGGATCTGCTCGGCGTCGGCCAGCACAAAGACCTCGTCGCCGGGCAGGATGCGCGTTTGCGGCGTGGTCTCGATCTCGGTGTCCAGCCGGTAGAGCGCGACCACGCGCATTTCCGCTTGCGGGAAGCGGTCACGGAATTCACCGATGGTGTGGTTGACCAGCGCACTGCCGGCGGTGGCCCGCACCACGATGAGGCTGGCACGCCCGTCGGCAAATTCCAGCACCTGCAGCGCCTCGGGGTAGCTGATGAGCTGGTGGATGTAGCGAGTGACCGACTCTTCGGGGCAGATCACGTTGTCCACCGCAAAGCCGTTGCGGGCCAGCAGTTCGTCGCCCTCGACGAACTCGGGCGAGCGCAGGCGGGCGATGGTGGTGGGCACGTTGAACACGTCGTGCGCGACCTTGCAGACCACGAGGTTGGCCTCGTCGGCCGCGGCGCAGGCGATCACCATGTCGGCGTCGCGCGCGCCTGCCTCCTTCAGCACCGAAGGCTGGATGCCATTGCCCACCACACCGCGCAGGTCCAGCCGCTCCTCCAGCAGGCGCAGGCGCACGGGGTCCTGGTCGATGACGGTGATGTCGTTCTGCTCGGACACCAGGCTCTCGGCCACGCTCTCGCCGACCCTGCCGGCACCCAGGATGATGATCTTCATAAAAGAATTATCCCCCCCGCGCCGCCTGCAGCGTCACCCCCCAGGGGGTGGCACTGGCGGCCCGGCAAAGCCGGTTCCGCGGTGCCCTGGGATCAACGCCCCTTCCGGCGTGAGATGTCTTGACCCAAGGATGCGGTGGAACCGGCTTCGCCAGGCCACTCGCATCGCCCCCCCTGGGGGGTGGCCGCGAAGCGGGAGCGGGGGGCCCGAGCGCTTACAGCGCTCGGGATATCAATATCTTCTGGACGTCGCTGGTGCCTTCGTATATCTGGCACACCCGCACGTCGCGCCAGATGCGCTCGACCGGGAAGTCTTTCACGTAGCCGTAGCCGCCCAGGGTCTGGAGAGCGGCGGAGCAGATCTTTTCGGCCACTTCGCTGGCGAAGAGCTTGGCCATGGCGGCTTCTTTCAGACAGGGGCGGCCGGCGTCGCGCAGCGCGGCGGCGTGCCAGATCAGCTGGCGCGCGGCCTCCAGCTGCGTGGCGCAGTCGGCCAGGCGGAAGCCCACGGCCTGGTGGTTGAAGATGGCGGTGCCGAAGCTCTGGCGGTCCTTGGCATAGGCGATCGCCACGTCCAGCGCGCTGCGGGCCATGCCCACGCTCTGCGCCGCGATGCCGATGCGCCCACCTTCGAGCGCACTCAGGGCGATCTTGTAGCCCTCGCCTTCCTGGCCGATCAGGTTCTCGGCCGGGATGCGGCAGTTGTCGAAGTTGATCTGCGCGGTGTCGCTGCTGTGCTGGCCGACCTTGTCTTCCAGCCGCGCGACCTGCCAGCCGGGGTTGTCGGTGGGCACCATGAAGGCGCTCATGCCCTTTTTGCCAGCGCCCTTGTCGGTCACGGCGATGACCACGGCGGCCTGGCCGTTCTTGCCACTGGTGATGAACTGCTTGACGCCGTTGATGACGTATTCGTCGCCCTCGCGCACCGCCGTGGTACGCATGCCCGAGGCGTCGGACCCGACGTGCGGCTCGGTCAGGCAGAAGGCGCCCAAGATGTCGCCGCGCGCCGCGGGCACCAGCCACTGCTGCTGCTGCGCGGGTGTGCCATACATCATCAGGATGGCGTTGTAGGGGCAGTTGGTCACGCTGATGGCGGTGCTGGTGCCGCCGTCACCGGCCGCAATCTCTTCCAGCACCAAGGCGAGCGTCAGGTAGTCCAGCCCGGCGCCACCCAGTTCTTCGGGCACGCAAATGCCGTAGGCGCCGAGTTCGGCCAGGCCCTTGTGCACGTCCTTGGGGAAGTGGTGTTCCTTGTCCCACCGTGCCGCGTGGGGCCACAGTTGTTCCTGCGCAAAGCTGCGCACGGCGTCGCGGATCATTTCCTGGTCTTGGGTCAGCAGCATATCTTGTCTCTTGTGGTCGGTTGAAGCTTCACCACGAGTTGGCGCGCCGGCCGTCGTGGTGGATGAGTTGTCCGTTATCTTCGGCCGTCAGGCCGGCCAGCACGGTGCGCAGGCCCCGCACGCTGGCTTCGGCGGTCAGGGGGGCGCCGGCACCGCCCATGTCGGTCTGCACCCAGCCGGGGTCCAGCGCCACCAGCAGGGCCGCCGGGTAGTCAAAGCGCGCACTGCTCACCGTCATATTCAGGGCGGCTTTGCTGGCGCGGTAGAGCCAGCTGTTGCTGCCACCCACCGGGCCGATCTGCCCCATGCTGCTGGAGAGCGCGCCGAACACGCCGCCCGTCGCCTCGACCATGGGCATGACCTGGGGCAGCACCTGCATCAGTCCCAGCAGGTTGGTGTGCATCACGCGGTCAAAGGCCTGCTGCGTGGGCGGCGAGGTGGCGTTGCCGCGGTCGATCACCCCGGCCACGTACAGCGCCACGTCAAGCTTCTCGCCATCGAGCTGCCACGACAAACCGCTGGCGCTGGCCGGCTGGGCCACGTCCAGCCGCATCGCCTCGGCACCCAGCGCGCGCAGGCGTTCAAGCCCCTCGTCGTCGCGCGCGGTGGCGATCACGCGATCGCCGGCCGCGCGGTACTGCCGCACGAACTCCAGGCCGATGCCGCGCGACGCGCCGATGACGAGAACTGTGGCCATCAGATCATTTCAACAGCGAGTGCGGTGGCTTCGCCACCGCCGATGCACAGCGTGGCGACGCCCTTCTGCTTGCCCTGCGCCTGCAGTGCGTGCAACAGCGTCACCAGAATGCGCGCACCCGACGCACCGATGGGGTGACCCAGCGCGCAGGCGCCGCCGTTGACGTTGACCTTGTCGTGCGGGATGGACAACTCGGTCATCAGCGCCATGGGCACGACAGCAAAGGCTTCGTTGATTTCCCACAGGTCCACGTCGCCCACGGACCAGCCGGTCTTGGCCAGCAGCTTCTGCGTGGCGCCCACCGGTGCGGTGGCGAACCAGTTGGGTTCCTGCGCATGCGTGGCGTGGGCCACGATGCGGGCCAGCGGCTTCAGGCCCTGGGCCAGAGCGGTGGACTGGCGCATCAGCACCAGCGCGGCGGCGCCGTCGTTGATGGACGAACTGGACGCGGCGGTGATGGTGCCGTCCTTCTTGAACGCGGGCTTGAGCGAGGTGACCTTGTCGAGCTTGACCTTGCCCGGGCCTTCGTCCACCGCGACCACGCGTTCGCCGCTGCGGTCTTTCACCGTCACCGGCGCGATCTCTTTGGCGAAGGCGCCGCTCTCGGTGGCGACCTTGGCGCGCGTCACCGACGCGATGGCAAAGGCGTCCTGCTGTTCGCGGGTGAAGCTGTACTTGGCGGCGCAGTCTTCGCCGAAGGTGCCCATGCTGCGGCCGGCTTCGTAGGCGTCTTCCAGGCCGTCGAGCATCATGTGGTCGTAGATCTTGTCGTGGCCCATGCGGTAGCCGCCGCGGCCCTTGAGCATGAGGTAGGGCGCGTTGGTCATGCTTTCCATGCCGCCGGCCACCATCACGGTGGCGCTGCCGGCCAGCAGCATGTCGTGCGCGAGCATGGTGGCCTTCATGCCCGAGCCGCACATCTTGGACAGCGTCACCGCGCAGGCCGACAGCGGCAGCCCGCCCTTGAGCGCGGCCTGGCGCGCAGGCGCCTGGCCCTGGCCGGCCATCAGGCAGTTGCCGAACAGCACTTCATCGACCAGGGCCTTGTCCACGCCGCTGCGCTCGACCGCGGCCTTGATGGCGACGCCGCCCAGGTCGTGGGCGGACAGGGCCGCGAAGTCGCTCTGGAACGAGCCCATGGGGGTGCGGGCGGCGCCGACGATGACGACGGGATCGGTGGTGAGGCTCATGTTCAGGTCTCCTGGGTGGTGAAAAGAAAAGGGGTTGGTCAGTCCAGCAATGCCTTGTGCGCCTGCACATGGAAGCGACGGTCGCGTTCGTAGGGGAAAACGTCGTAGACATGTCCGGCGGCAATGCGTTCTTTGTGGCGCTGCCAGAAGGCGGCGTCCAGCAGGTCGGCGTGGTGCTTCATGAACACCTCGCGCACCATCGGGTTGCCCAGCAGGAAGGGGCCGAAGGTTTCGGGGAACACGTCGTGCTTGCCCACCGCGTACCAAACCTCGCCGCTCATCTCGTCTTCTTCGTTGCGCGGTGCGGGCACGCGGCGGAAATGGCAGTCGGTGATGTATTCGATTTCGTCGTAGTCGTAGAACACGACCTTGCCGTGGCGCGTGATGCCGAAGTTCTTCCAGAGCATGTCGCCGGGGAAGATGTTGGCCGCCACCAGGTCCTTGATGGCGTTGCCGTACTCGACCACGGCGCGTTCGAGCTGCGAGCGGGCGGCCGGGTCGTCCGCCCTCACCTGCAACGCGTCGAACGCCTCCTGCAGGTAGAGGTTGAGCGGGATCATGCGGCGCTCGATGTAGCAGTGCTTGAGGATCACCTCGATGTCGCCATCGCCGTTGCGGTCGCTGATCTCCAGCTGGCTGGGCGCGAACTTCTGGATCTCGGCGATCAGCTCGTCGGTGAAGCGGTCGCGCGGGAAGCCCACCTCGGAAAACTCCAGCGTGTCGGCCATGCGGCCCACGCGGTCGTGCTGCTTGACCAGCAGGTACTTACCGCGGATCTGCTCGCGCGAGGTGTCCTTCTGCGCCGGATAGAAGTCCTTGATCACCTTGAACACGAAGGGAAAACTCGGCAGATCGAACACCAGCATCACCATGCCCTTGATGCCGGGCGCGATGCGGAAGCGGTCGGTGCTGTGGCGCATGTGCGCGAGGAAGTCGCGGTAGAACAGCGTCTTTCCCTGCTTGGCCAGACCCAGCGCGTTGTAGAACTCGGCACGCGGTTTGCGCGGCATCAGGCTGCGCAAAAACTGCACGTAGGCGCTGGGCACCTCCATGTCGACCATGAAGGTGGCGCGCGCAAAGCTGAACAGCATCAGCAGGTCGTCTTCGCCAAACAGCGCGGCATCGATCACCAGGCGGCCATTGTGGTCGTGCAGGATGGGCAGCGCAAACGGCACCTCCTGGAAGCCGTTGATGATCTTGCCGACCACGTAGGCGCCCTTGTTCCGGTAGAACAGGCCCGACAGCGCCTGGATCTGGAAGTTGGCGCGCAGCTTGACGTGATCAAAGCGCTGGCGCATCGCGTCCAGCACCAGGCCGGCGTCGCGACCCAGGTCGTCAAAGGGCACGCGCAGGTCGAAGTCCTCGACCATGCGGCGCACCTCGGCCTGCATGCTGGCGGGCGTCGGGTAGTAGCAGCGGTAGGTGGGCAGCGCGCCGCGCTCGTCGTTCTCGATGTACTCGGTGGAGACCGCCGGGCGCACAAAGATGAAGTCGTTCTGGAAATACGCGCGCTGCAGGATCTTGGTGGTGACCGAGTTGAAGAAGGTCTCGGCCAGTTCCGGCTGGTGGTGGTTCACCAGCAGCCCGATGTAGTGCAGCTTGACCTGCTCCCACACGTCCATGGCCTGCTGATCGGCCTGGAACTCCTTGCGCAGGCGTTGCACACATTCGCGCACCCGCAGGTCGTAGAACTCGATGCGGTCGCGCTGCGCGCGCTGCTGGCCGATCCAGTCCCGCGTTTCGAAACGGTGCTTGGCACGCGCGGACTCGGTGCGGAACAGCCGGTAGTGGCGGTTGAAGCCGTCCATCATCGCTTTCGCGATGTCGTAGGCCACGGTCGAGTCCAGCCGCTGGGGGAACATGGCCTGTCAGCGCCTCAGGTCTGGGCGCGTGGATAGCGCTTGAGCGCCGAACGGAAGACGGGCATGACCTCCTCGCGCTGGCTGACGCTCACGCCCAGGTCCTTGACCAGCCCGTCCTTGAGCCCGTAGCACCAGCCGTGCACCGACACGTTCTGCCCGCGCGCCCAGGCGTCCTGCAGCACGTTGGTCAGCGCCACGTTGCCCACCTGCTCGATCACGTTCATTTCGCACAGCACGTCTTCCTGCACCGCCTCGGGCAAGTGGTCCAGGCGCTTGCGGTGGCGCATCTTCACATCGTGCACATGGCGCAACCAGTTGTCGGCCAGGCCCACGCGCGCACCGCGCAGCGTGGCCAGCACGCCGCCGCAGCCGTAGTGGCCCACCACCAGGATGTGTTCGACCTTGAGGTATTCCACCGCGAACTGGATCACCGACAGCGCGTTCAGGTCCGAATGCACGACCACGTTGGCCACGTTGCGGTGCACGAACACCTCACCCGGCTCCAGTCCGGTGATCTGGTTGGCCGGCACGCGGCTGTCGGAGCAGCCGATCCACAGGTACTTGGGGGTCTGCTGCTGCGCCAGCTCGTGGAAATAGCCGGGGCGCAGACGCTCGGTCTCGGCGGCCCAGCGGCGGTTGTTGTCGATCAGGTTCTGGATGGAGGTGCTCATGCGGCGATGTTACCTAGGCCCCGTGCAAACCCTGATATCCGTCTTGAGATCAGCAAGTCTCGGCGAACAACTCGCGACCGATCAGCATGCGGCGGATTTCGCTCGTGCCGGCGCCGATCTCGTACAGCTTGGCGTCGCGCCACAGGCGGCCCAGCGGGTACTCGTTGATGTAACCGTTGCCGCCGTAGATCTGCACGCCCTCGCCGGCCATCCAGGTCGCCTTCTCGGCGGTCCAGAGGATGACCGAGGCGCAGTCCTTGCGCACCTGGCGCACGTGGTCGGTGCCCAGCAGATCCAGGTTCTTGGCCACGGTGTAGGCGAAGCTGCGCGCGGCCTGCAGCACGGTGTACATGTCGGCCACCTTGCCCTGGATGAGCTGGAACTCGCCGATGCTCTGGCCGAACTGCTTGCGGTCGTGGATGTAGGGGATCACGTTGTCCATGACCGACTGCATGATGCCCAGCGGCCCGCCGGTGAGCACGGCGCGCTCGTAGTCCAGACCCGACATCAGCACCTTGGCGCCGTTGTTGAGACCGCCCAGGATGTTCTGCGCCGGCACCTCGACGTTCTGGAACACCAGCTCGCCGGTGTGGCTGCCGCGCATGCCCAGCTTGTCGAGCTTCTGCGCGATCGAGAAGCCCTTCATGCCCTTCTCGATCAGGAAGGCCGTGACACCGCGCGCGCCCATTTCGGGTTCTGTCTTGGCGTAGACCACCAGGGTGTCGGCATCGGGGCCGTTGGTGATCCACATCTTGTTGCCGTTGAGCAGGTAGTAACCGCCCTTGTCTTCGGCCTTGAGCTTCATGCTGATCACGTCGGAGCCCGCGCCGGGTTCGCTCATGGCCAGCGCGCCCACGTGCTCGCCGCTGATGAGTTTGGGCAGGTACTTGGCCTTCTGCTCGGGCGTGCCGTTGCGGTTGATCTGGTTCACGCACAGGTTGCTGTGCGCGCCGTAGCTCAGGCCCACCGAGGCGCTGGCGCGGCTGATCTCTTCCATAGCCACCATGTGCGCCAGGTAGCCCATGTTGGCGCCGCCGTACTGCTCGGGCACGGTGATGCCCAGCACGCCCAGCTCGCCCATCTTGCGCCAGCAGTCCATGGGGAACTGGTCGGTGCGGTCGATCTCGGAGGCGCGCGGGGCGATCTCGGCCTGCGCGAAATCGCGCACCGCGTCGCGCAGGGCGTCGATGTCTTCACCGAGCTGGAAATTGAGGCCGGGCAGGTTGGTCATGGGATGTCTCCTTGGGTTCGATCGGATGTGGTCAATAGGTCTTGGGCACCGGCACCAGGGTCTGCTGCATCACCGCGCAGTCGGACCGTTTGCCGTCGGCCGCCACGTGCACCACCTCGGCGCTGGTGACGATGATGCGTTTGCCGGCCTTGGTCACGCGGCCGGTGGCCTGCAGCTCGCCGCCCTGGAAGGCCGCGAGGAAGTTGATCTTGTATTCCACCGTCGTGACTTCCATGCCCTCGGGCGCCACGGTCAGCGCCGCGTAGCCACCGGCGATGTCGGCCAGCGCGCCCATGGCGCCGCCGTGGAAGCCGCCTTGCTGTTGTGTCACACGGTCCGAATACGGCAGCGCCAGCGTGACGGTGCCGGGTGCCACCGCCAGCAGACGCACGCCCAGCTGCTGCATCATCCCCTGGCGGTCCAGGCTGGTCTGCACGCGCTGGCGCAAGGCTTCCGGGTCGGTGATCTGGGTCATGGATTTGATTTACGTTTACGTAAACGTCAATTATGACCGAGGCGGTCCTGCGCCGGCAAGCCCGGGTGTTCACGCAAGCGCCCGGGCTATGCTCGCAGCCCCATGCCCTACGCCCTGCAAGCCCCGGTTCACAGCGAACAGGTGATCAAAAAAAGCCGCTTCATCGGCTGCGTCGAAGTCGTGCCCGACCGCGCGGCGGCGCTGGCCCGCGTGGCCGCGCTGCGGGCCGAACACCCGGGCGCCACGCACGTGTGCTGGGCGCTGATGGCGGGCGGCCAGTCGGCCGCCAACGACGACGGTGAACCTGGTGGCACCGCCGGCCGGCCGATGCTGGAAGTGCTGCGCCACCAGGAGCTGGACGGCGTGCTCGCCACCGTGGTGCGCTACTACGGCGGCACGCCGCTGGGCGCGGGCGGCCTGGTGCGCGCCTACACCGACAGTGTGGCCCAGGCGCTGCTGCGGGCGGTGAAGGTACCGGTGATCCGGCTGACCACGCTGCGCTGTGTGCTGCCGTATGCGCTGGAAGGCTGGCTGCGCCGCGAACTGGAGGCACACGCCGCCCGCCTGCTCGACGCCGCACACGGCGAAGGTGTGACCGTGCGCCTGCAGCTGCCCGCAGCCAACGCTGCCGCGCTGGTGGCGCGCATCAACGACGCCGGACAGGGCCAGGTGGTGTGGCTGGACGAGACCGGCAGCGGCTGACGCCCCGCCCCGGGACTCAGCGCGAGAGGAAAAGCGCCAGCAGCCCCAGCGCCGCCGGCACGGCCTGGATGAACAGGATCTTGCGGCTGGCCGTGGCGGCGCCGTACAGGCCGGCCACCCCGATGCAGGCGAGGAAGAACACCTTCACGCCAAAACCCTCGTCGCCCAGCCACAGCCCCCAGAACAGCACGGCGGCCAGAAAGCCGTTGTACAGGCCCTGGTTGGCCGCCAGCACCTTGGTGGCGGCCGCTTTTTCAGGGGTGTTGGCAAACGCCCTGAGTCCGGCCGGTTGGTCCCACAGGAACATTTCCAGCACGAGGATGTAGACGTGCAGCAGCGCCAGCAAGACAACGATGGATTGGGCAACAAACGCCATGGCAAGCAAGGGGGTCTTGAAAAGGCGCCAGTCTGCGCCGGTACCGCTACTGCCCGGTGGCGGTGACGGTGCACAGGAGCGAGAACACCACGCTGGCGTTGGCGGGCAGACTGGGAATGGACACCCCGGCGCCCTGGAACGCCGCCAGGCTGATGGGGGCGGACGGGCAGACACCTGCGCCGGAGGCCACGGCACAGGTCACGGCAGTGCAACTCAAACCGGTCACGGCCGGGTCGGTGACCACGGCACCGCCGGCATTGCCCGGACCGCTGTTGCCGATGGTGATGTCGTAGGTCACGGTCTGACCGCTCACCAACGCGGTGACCGTGTTGCTCTTGGCGATGCTGAGGTTCAGGCTGGGCAACACGACGACCGAGTCGGTGCCGGTGTTGTTGGTGGATTGCGCGGCCGACTCGCAGTTGCACGCTGTCGTGGCGGTGTTGGTGAAGGTCCCGGTGGTGTTCGCGATCACGGTGAGGGTGACGGTCGGGAAACTGGCACCGGCGGGCAAGGCATCGGTACGGATGCAGGAGACCGTGATCAGGTTGCACGACCATCCGGCACCGGCCAGCGTCAACGCACTGAACCCGGCCGGCAGGATGTCGGACACCGTCACCGTCCCGAAGCTGGGCGCCGGCCCGTTGTTGGACACCACCAGCGCGAAGGTGGGGGTGCTGGGCAGCACCGTCGCCTGCGCGAAGTTCGCAGGCATGTGGGACTTGGCCACCACCAGATCGGGCGATGCCACCACCACGCGCGCCGGCTGGTCGCCCGCGGTGGCGACATCGGCGTCGCTCACGTCGGTGATGTCGGTCCCCACGGTCTGCGCCCGGTACGACACGTTCGCAAAGTTGTCCACCAGCGTGCCACCCGGGGTGCCGGTGTTCACCATCACCCGGAACCGCAGTTGCTGCCCGTCGCCCGGATTGAACAGCCCCCCGGTGGTGGCCGTGGCGTTGCGCCCGACCCGCGCCACCACGCGGTTGTTGGCCGCATCGAACTCGGCGGCGTCGTCGCCCGCAGCGTCTGTTCTGGCGCCGGTCGGCATGCCGGTCGTGGTGGACGTCAGCACGATGCTGTTGGGCACATAGGTGGCACTGGACGGTATGGGATCGATCACCACCGTGCGCGTGGCCGGGTCGTTGCCGGTGTTGGCGAAGTTGATCGTGTACTCCAGCACGTCGCCCGGCAGCACCAGCCCGCCATTGAGATCGACCACGCTCTTGAGGAAAGTGTCCTTGATGTTGGGCACAAAGATGTTGGTCGAGAGCGTGACCACCCCAAGATCGATCGTCTCGCCGCTGGAGGCGACCCGGACGACGGCGCTGGTGGCGCCATTGGGCAAGGGGGTGTTGGGGACCAACAGATCGGCGTCGTAGCCGAGGGTGTTGAGGTAGGGCGGAGCGCGCGTCGTCACGTTGCTGCCCAACGCGCTGATCGTGCTGTTGAACACATCGTTTTGCGGGTTGGCGGCGTTCGACACCGGCGACAGCGTGGCCGTGCTGGTGCCGAACTGCAGGCCCGCCGCCCCTTCAACCTGGCCCTTGTCACCGTCATACCCCACCACGCCGAGCTTGCTGGTCACGGTGCCGAACGGCGGCGTGGTGAAACCGGTGAGGGTGATGTCCACGCTGGCCGCGCCGGCCACCCGCCGATAGCCGTCGTACACCACCATGTTGCGCGTGGGCTCGCTGGCCAGCCGGTACACCACGACCAGGCTCCAGCCGGCGTAGACGTTGGCCACATTGACCGCGCTGCTGATGTTGGCCACGGTGTAGGTGCCGCGGCCGGCCGCGCTCACCTGGGCCGTCACGTCCGCAAAGGCCTGGTACTGGTTCGCTGTGCCCGCAGCCGCGCTGTCGTCCACCACCGACGCGGTGAGCGTGGTGTACGCCGCGCTGGACGGCGTGGCCCAGGCCACCTGGTTGCGCGGCGTTGTGACCGCGCTGTCCCCCGCCCAGTACAGGCCCGCAAACGCCACCGTTGCCCCGACGGGCAGGTTCAGAAAGGCGCGGGACGAATTGAACGTGGCCGCGCTGGCGTCCACGTCCACGTTGACCATGGTGTGCTGATTGTTGGTGCGGTTGCCAACACCGTTGCGTGCGTTCACACAATCGGCCGCGCCGGTGGCCCCCGTCGCGGTGCTGCAATGCAGGTTGATGCTGGAAGCGATGGTGATGTCGCCCGCAGCATTGAGCGCGTACCGCTGCGCGAGATTGCGCTGGGCCGCATGCGCCTGCCCGACGAGCGCGAACAGGATCACCAGCACAAGCCATGGCATCACACGCGAAGCGATTTTGTCAAAACGAACCATCAACCCTGCCTGTGCTTGTGCGTCTAACCGTTTTCGGTGCACTCAGTGTGCACCAAGTTCCGCATTCGGTGCCCACCCCTGTGCCGGTGTCACCCCTGCACACCCGCCAGCGTGCAGGAGTTCACAGCCTGGCGCAGCCCATTGCAGCAGCGCGACAGCCACCCCGACCGGCAGGCTTCAGGCCGACGGCTGCTTCTCCACCTTGGCCAGCAGCGCGCGGGCCTCTTTTTCATGCACCTTGACCTCGTCGAGGTTGGCCGTCAGGTCGGCCAGCTGGTCTTCGAGCTGGCGCTTGTGGTCGGCCAGCACGGTGAGGAACTTGCGCAGCTGCGGACCGGTGTCGCGCGGGCTG
This sequence comes from Hydrogenophaga intermedia, assembly GCA_943372305.1. Taxonomy (GTDB): domain Bacteria; phylum Pseudomonadota; class Gammaproteobacteria; order Burkholderiales; family Burkholderiaceae_C; genus Hydrogenophaga; species Hydrogenophaga intermedia_D. The sequence continues at coordinate 20,809 of CALRYD010000040.1, forward strand.
TCGTACATCTGGATGATGTCCTTGGCCTCGGTCAGGCTCAGACCCAGGCGCTTGGCGCGCAGCGTGAGCTTGAGCCGCGTGCGGTCGCGCGAGCTGTAGACACGGTTGCGCCCGCCCGGCCCTTCGCGCTGCGGCTGGATCAGCCCCATGTCTTCATAGAAACGGATGGCGCGCGTGGTCAGGTCGAACTCGCGCGCGAGGTCGCTGATGGAATAGGTCTGTGGTGTCGCCATGGTCGTCGAAGGGGTGTCGGCTGCCGGACAGCCGCTGGGGGGATCGATCCCTAGAATGCATCGCATCTTGACGTTTACGTCAACGTCACGTCAGTTTAACGGAACCACCCCGGAAGGCCAGCCCCGCATGACCGCCCCCACCAAGGACCAGCTCGAAGCCCGTCTGCACTATCCGCTGGGCGACGCCCTGCCCGGCTCGGGCGGCACGCTCGTGGTCGCACCGGGCGTGAAATGGATCCGCATGGCGCTGCCGTTTGCACTGGACCACATCAACCTCTGGCTGCTGCGCGACACGCTGGACGGAGTGGACGGCTGGACGGTGGTGGACTGCTGCATCCACCGCGACGAAGCCAAGGCGCAATGGGAGCAGATCTTCGCCCACGAGCTGGACGGCCTGCCGGTGCTGCGCGTGATCGTCACCCACATGCACCCGGACCACATCGGCCTGGCGCAGTGGCTGTGCGAGCGGTGGACTAGCGACCCTGGCGCCGAGCCGCCTCAAGCCGGGGTCAGCCCCCTCGGGGGGCAGCGACCCGCGCAGCGGCGGAGCGTGGGGGCCTGCCATTTATGGATCAGTGCGACCGACTACAACTCAGCCCGCATCGGTTCGCAAAGCACCACCGGTTTTGGTGGCGCGAGCGCGGCCGACTTCTTCGCGGCCCACGGCATGACCGACCCGCAGGCGCTGGAGAAGATCCGCGGCCGCGCCAGCTACTACCCCAGCATGGTGCCGGGCGTCCCGCGCAGCTTCCACCGGCTGCTGGACGGCCAGACCGTGACCATCGGCGGCCACGGCTGGCGCTGCATCGCCGGCTATGGCCACGCTCCCGAACACATGGCGCTGTACAACGAGGCGCTGCAGGTGCTGATCAGCGGCGACATGGTGCTGCCGCGCATCAGCACCAACGTGAGCGTGTACGACGTGGAGCCCGAAAGCGACCCGCTGGCCCTTTTCCTGGACTCGCTGGAGCGCTACCTGCCTTTGCCCGAGGCCACGCTGGTGCTGCCCTCGCACGGCAAGCCCTTCACCGGCCTGCACGAGCGCATCCTGCAACTGCAAGACCACCACGCAGACCGCCTGGCCGAGGTGCAGCAAGCCTGCGCGCAACAACCCTGCAGCGCCTTCGACATCCTGCCTGTGCTGTTCAGCCGCGCGCTGGACCTGCACCAGACCACCTTTGCCATGGGCGAGGCGGTGGCCCACCTGCACCGGCTGTGGTTCGCCGGTTCACTGACGCGCACGCGCGGCAGCGACGGTATCTGGCGCTTCAGCGCGGCCTGAACGGCATCACTCACCGAGCGGGACTGCCGCCCGCTTGAGCGCCTGCCGGCGTTCGATGTGATCGGGCATCACGCTGGCGACCACGTCCCAGAACTGGGGACTGTGGTCCATGTGGCGCAGGTGGCTGAGCTCGTGCACCACCACGTAGTCCACCATCTCCAGGCTCAGGTGGATCAGGCGCCAGTTCAGGCGGATGGTGCCGTCGGCGCTGGCGCTGCCCCAGCGCGTGCCGGCGCTGGACAGCCGCAAGGTCTTGTGCTGCACGCCCAGTTGCGGCGCGAAGTGCGCCAGCCGTTCGGTGAACACGCGCTTGGCCTGGCGCATCAGCCAGGCCTGGGCAGCGTCGCGGATCTGCGCCTCGGTGGCGTGACCGGCCAGCGCCAGGCGCAGCCGGGCCACGCCGTCATCGGCTGGCGCCGACAGTTCGGCCCCGGCCTGGGCGAAGCGGTGCGCGGGGTCCAGCACCAGGCGCACGGTCTGACCCAGGTAGCCGAACTCGGCGCCGTCCGCCCACACGGTGCGCGCGCGGTCCAGCGCCTGGGCGCGCTCGCGCGCGTGGCGCAGCTTCTCCAGCACCCAGTCGGCCTTGTCGTGCAGCAGCGCATCGACCTCGCCCAACGGGGTCCAGCGCGGCGCACTCACCGTGAGGCCGTCGGGGCTGACGCTCAGGCCGATGGTGCGGCGCTTGCCGCGCTTGAATTCGTAGGCCACCTCGCAATGGCCCAGCTTGAGCAGGCGGTTTGCGCGCGGGTGGTGCCAGGTGCCGGGCTGGAACACCGCGCTCAGCGGTTCGGCGGGTGCGGCGTCGGCCACCGGGCGCGGTGCGGGTGCGCGGGGCGCCATGGCCTTGGGCGCGGGCACCACCGGCTCGGGCCCGGTCAGGAAGTCGAGCGCCAGTTGCACGAAGCGCTGCATGGACCAGCTCAGGCCTGGGCGGGCGCCGGAGGGTACGCGGTTGGGTCGAGGCGCCGCATTTCGGCTTCGATCCAGTCTTCCACTTCGCGCATCAGCTCGTCGGGTTCACGGCCCACGCTGGGGATGGGCTTGCCGATGGAGAACTCCACCGTGCCCGGCGTCTTGATCAGTGCCTTGCGCGGCCAGCACTTGGCAGACGTCACCGCGATCGGGATCACCGGCGCACCGGTCGCGATGGCCAGGCGCGTGCCGCCGCTCTTGTACTGCCCCTTCTGCCCGCGATCGATACGCGTGCCCTCCGGGAACATGATGACCCAGGTGCCCTGGTCCAGCAGGCGCTGGCCCTGTTCCACCACTTTTGCAAAGGCCTGGGCACGCTTGCTGCGGTCGATGTGGATCATGTCCATGCGGCTCATGGCCCAGCCGAAGAACGGCACGTACAGCAGTTCTTTCTTGAACACATAGGCCAGCGGGTGCGGCATCAGCGCGGGCATGCTGAAGGTCTCCCAGGTGGACTGGTGCTTGACCAGCAGCACGGCCGGCGCGGTGCTGCCCACGGGCAGGTTCTCGTAGCCGATGACCTGGTTGCGGATGCCCAGGATCACCTCGCCGCCGCGCACCGCCAGCTTGAGCCAGCCGGCGCACATCCAGTAGATCTGTGTGCTGTTGAGAAAGGGCGCGGCCACCAGCACCGCCAGGGCCCACGGGATCACCGTGACGGTCATGAACAGCAGGTGGAAAACAGAGCGGATGAGGTTCATGAGGTGCGGGAAAAGGGTTCGAAGCGTTGCCGCCTCACAGCGGCGCCCGGCCCGAGGCTCGGGCATCGGCCGCCGGGTCCTGCGCCAGCAGCCAGTCGGCGAAAGCGGCCAGATCGGTGTGCAGGCAGGTGCCTGCCGGCAGGTTGGGCAACAAGGTCGCCGGGCTGTCGGCGGGCGCAGGGGCGTCCAGCCGCCCGCGCAGGTGCTCGGACTTGCCGGTCATCAGCAGGTGGGTGGGGCAACCGGCTGCGGCCGCGGCCTGCACGTGGCGCAAGGCGTTGCCGGCGGCGGGCACGTCGGCCAGCTGCACACCGAAACGTTCACCGATCTGCTCGAACAGGCCGGGTGCCGGCTTGCGGCAGGAGCAAGCGTCTTCGGGCGCGTGCGGGCAGAAGAACACCGCCTCGACCCGCCCGCCCACCGCGGCCAGCGCGCGGTGCATCTTGGCGGGGCTGGCGTTGAGCGAGGCCATGTCGAACATGCCGCGCCCGATGCCGCTCTGGTTGGTAGCCAGCACCACGCGCCAGCCGCCGTGGTTCAGGCGCGCCACGGCCTCCAGGGCGCCGGGCAGTGGCTCCCACTCGTCGGCCGAGGCCACGTAGTCGTCGCGGCTGCGGTTGAGCGTGCCGTCGCGGTCGAGGATCAGCAGTTTCATGCGGTGCTCCAAACGTCAGGGCCGCAGCGCCGGGCCGCCCCAAGCAAGGCCGCGCCCACCTGAGGGGCAGCGACCCGCGAAGCGGCGGAGCGTGGGGGTGGTCATGTTGCCAGGCGGGACAGGTCGGCAACGCGGTTCATGGCGTCGTGCAGCGACTTCAGAAGCCCCAGGCGGTTGGCCTTGAGCGCCGGGTCGTCGGCGTTGACCATCACGCCGTCGAAGAAGGCGTCCACCGGCGTGCGCAGCGCGGCCAGCGCCTGCAGGCTGGCGGTGTGGTCGCCGGCGTCGAACCGGGCGTTGGCGGCGGGCACGGTGGCCTGCATCGCGGCGTAGAGGTCTTTTTCAGCGGGTTCCACGAACAGCGCCGGGTTGACCGCGGCGCCCTCGCCTTCGGACTTCTTGAGGATGTTGCCGATGCGCTTGTTGGCGGCCGCCAGTGCGGGCGCTTCGGGCAGCGCGGCGAAGGCACGCACGGCCTGGAGGCGCTGCGTCACATCCGCCAGGCGCTGCGGGCGCAGGGCCAGCACGGCATCGACTTCCTGCGCGCTGGCGCCCTGCTCGCGCAGGCCGCCGGCCAGGCGGTCGTAGATGAAATCGGCCAGTGCGGACGTGGCGTCGGTGATCTTGTCGCCGAAGGCGGGGGCGGCGGCCGACAGGAGCGAGGTCAGTTCCAGCGGCATGTCCTTCTCGACCAGCATGCGGATCACGCCCAACGCATGGCGGCGCAGCGCGAACGGGTCCTTGTCGCCGGTCGGCAGGTTGCCGATGCCGAACATGCCGACCAGGGTTTCCAGCTTGTCGGCCAGCGCCACCACCACGCCCGTCTGCGTACGCGGCAACTCGTCGCCGGCAAAGCGCGGCTTGTAGTGGTCTTCGATGGCGAAGGCGATGTCTTCGGACAGGCCGTCGTGGCGCGCGTAGTAGCCGCCCATGATGCCCTGCAGTTCGGGGAACTCGCCCACCATGTCGGTCACCAGGTCGGTCTTGGCCAGGCGCGCGGCCAGCAGCGAACGCGCCGCCAGCTCAGGCCCACCCAGCTGCAGACCAATGGTCTCGGCGATGGCACAGACGCGCTCCATGCGCTCACCCTGCGTGCCCAGCTTGTTGTGGTAGACCACCTTCGACAGGGCCGGCACGCGGCTCTCCAGCGTCTTCTTGCGGTCCTGGTCGAAGAAGAACTTGGCGTCGGCCAGGCGCGGGCGCACCACGCGCTCGTTGCCACCGATCACCGCGCTCGCATCGGCTGGGCTGATGTTGCTGACCACCAGGAACTGGTTCGTCAGCTTACCCTGGGCATCCAGCAGCGGGAAGTACTTCTGGTTGGCCTTCATCGTGAGGATCAGGCATTCCTGCGGCACGTCGAGGAACTGCTTCTCGAATGTGCAAATGAGCACGTTGGGGCGCTCTACCAGCGCGGTCACTTCGTCGAGCAGCGCGTCGTCTTCGATCGGCTGGCAGCCCCCGCCGACCTTCGCGGCCGCGGCGGCCAGTTGGCGTGCGATCTCGGCCTTGCGCTCGGCGAACGAAGCGATCACCGCGCCGTCCTTGGCCAGCGTGGCGGCGTAGGCGTCGGCATCGGCCAGCGCCACCGGGTCCACGGCCGCTTCAAAGCGGTGACCATGCGTCGCGTTGCCCGCCTTCAGCCCCAGCGCCTTGACCGGCACCACGTCGGCACCGTGCAGCGCCACCAGGCCGTGCGCCGGGCGCACGAAGTTCACGCTGGTCCAGCCGGGCAAAAAGTTGGGAATGCCGCAGTCGGTTTCGAGCTGGTAGCTCATGACCTTGGGAATGGGCAGCTTGGTGATGGCTTCATCCAGCGCCTTCTGCAGGCCCGCGGCCAGATCGACGCCCGGCTGCACGCTGTCGAAGAACAGGGCTTCGGCCTTGCCATCCATCGCGCGTTTGAGGCCAGCCACAGCCGACGCATCGGCGCCCAGGCCGGCCAGGCGCTTGAGCAGGGCGGGCGTGGGTGCGCCGCTGGCGTCCAGACCGACGCTGACCGGCATGAGCTTTTGCGACACGGCCTTGTCGGCGGCCTTGGCGGCGACACCGGTCACGTGCGCGGCCAGGCGGCGTGGCGAGGCGAACGGCGTGACCACCGCATCGGCCGCGGCCAGGCCCTGGGCCTTGAGTTGGTCGGCCAGCACACCGGCAAACGCATCACCCAGCTTCTTGAGCGCCTTGGGCGGCAGCTCTTCCACAAACAGTTCGACGAGGAGGTTTTTCGTTGTCATTCTTGTGCTCTCCCGCTCAGGCGGCTTTCTTTTGTTCGGCCTTGGCCAGATCGGCCAGCACCTCGTCGCTCCAGGCCTTGGGCGCCATCGGGAAGCCCAGGCGAGCGCGGCTGTCCAGGTAGCTGCGCGCCACCTTGCGGGCCAGATCGCGGATGCGGCCAATGTAGGCGGCGCGCTCGGTCACGGAGATCGCGCCACGCGCGTCCAGCAGGTTGAAGCTGTGGGCGCACTTGAGCACCTGCTCATACGCCGGCAGCGCGAGCTGCTGTTCCATCAGGTGCTTGGCCTGCTTCTCGTGCGCCGTGAAGGCGGTGAACAGGAAGTCGGCGTCGCTGTGCTCGAAGTTGTATGCCGACTGTTCCTTTTCGTTCTGCAGGTAGACGTCGCCGTAGCTCATGGTCTCGGTCCACTTCAGGTTGTAGACGTTGTCCACACCCTGCAGGTACATGGCCAGGCGCTCCAGGCCGTAGGTGATCTCGCCGGTAGCGGGCTTGCAGTCGATGCCGCCGACCTGCTGGAAGTAGGTGAACTGCGTGACTTCCATGCCGTTGAGCCAGACCTCCCAGCCCAGGCCCCAGGCGCCCAGCGTGGGGTTTTCCCAGTCGTCTTCCACAAAGCGGATGTCGTTCTTCTTCAGGTCGAAGCCCAGCGCTTCGAGCGAGCCCAGGTACAGCTCCAGGATGTTGGCCGGCGCGGGCTTGAGCACCACCTGGTACTGGTAGTAGTGCTGCAGGCGGTTGGGGTTCTCGCCGTAGCGGCCGTCCTTGGGGCGGCGGCTGGGCTGCACGTAGGCGGCCTTCCAGGGCTCGGGGCCGAGCGCGCGCAGGAAGGTGGCGGTGTGGCTGGTGCCCGCGCCGACTTCCATGTCGTAGGGCTGGAGCAGGGCGCAGCCCTGTTGGTCCCAGTAGGACTGCAGGGTCAGGATGATTTGCTGGAAGGTCAACATGCGGTTGTGGCCTGCGCGGGTCGCGGGCCCCGGAGGGTCAGGATGGAAGGACACGGCCGCCACCAGAGGGCGTGCCGGGCAAAGCGTGGATTTTACGGGGCGCCTGCTCAGGCGCGCCGACCGTGGCGGCCGCGCACGGCCAGCCGGCGCAGACCCACGATGACGGCCGCCACCGCCAGGCACAGCCCCCAGGCCGGCCACAGACCCCAGCGCCCGGCCCAGCGGGCGTAGGGGGTCAGTCCATCGCGCCCTTCCACCTGCGCCACCAGCCGGCCCTGGGTCAGGCGCGGCAGCTGGTGGGTGACCACGCCGCGGTGGTCGATGGCGGCCGTGGCCCCGGTGTTGGTGGCGCGCAGCATGGGGCGACCCAGTTCCAGCGCGCGCAGGCGCGAGATCTGCAGGTGCTGGTCGATGGCGACCGTGTCGCCGAACCAGCCGATATTGCTCAGGTTCACCAGGACGGTGGGCGCCTGGGCCGGGTCTCTGAAGGACGCGGCCAGTTCCTCGCCGAACAGGTCCTCGTAGCAGATGTTGGCGGCCACCCGCTGGCCGGCCCAGGCCCACGGGGCCTGCACCAGTTCGCCCCGGCTGAAGTCGCCCAGCGGGATGCGCATGAGGTCGGTGAACCAGCGGAAGAACGGCGGGATGAACTCGCCAAAGGGCACTAGGTGGTGCTTGTCGTAGCGGTAGAAGCCTTCGCCAGGCAGCGCGTCGGGCGCGGCGGCCAGGCGGGCGGCCGCGCGGCCAGCCGCCTCGGGCGTGATGCCCCAGGCCGAGTTGGTGTAGCCCGCCTCGAAGCTGCCCAGCGGCAGCCCCAGCAAGGCCGCCACCGGGGTCGATGCGCCCGGCTGGCTCGCCAGGCGGGCCAGCAGCGGCTGCCAGAAGGCGGCACCGGCCTGCTGCGGCAGCAAAGGCACCGCCGTTTCGGGCGCCACCACCAGCTGCGGCGCATCGGCAGCCGCCGGACCGGCGGTCTGCACCGCGTCGGACAGTTGCTGCGGGTACCAGGCCAGCGCCGTGGCCACGCCGGTGCCGGGTTCAAACTTCTGGTCCTGCGGGATGTTGCCTTGCAGCAGCCACACGCGCAGCGGGCCGGTGGACGTGGTTCCGCGCTGGCCCAGGTCGCGCCAGAAACCTCCGCCCAGAACGCCGCCCCAGAGGCCCAGCACCAGCAACAGCGACACAGCGCCGGCCACCGAGGTAGGCCACCAGCGGGCAGACATGAGGGCACCCGGGACGCGCGAGCGGGGCAGCAGGTGGTCCCGCAGGGCGGACAGGCCGTTCGGGACCAGCACCGCGAGGCTGTACGCCAGCAGGGCTGCCACCGCCCCCATGCCATAGACGCCGACCCAGGGCGCCCAGGCGGCCATCAGGTCCACCTGCGCGTAGCCGCCCGCGCCCCAGGGGAAACCGGTGAACCAGCGGCCGCGCAGCAACTCGGCCAGGGTCCACAAGGCGGCGAACAGCAGGCCCTGCTGCACCCGCGAGCGTGGCGCCCACAGGGCCAGCAGACCGGCGGCCAGCGCGTAATACAGGGCCAGCGCCCCGGCCAGCGCCAGCACGGCCAGCACGGCCAGCCACGCGGGCAGGCCGCCGTAGGTGTGCATGGACACGAAGAGCCACCAGAAGGTGCCGGCCAGCCAGGCGGTGGCGAACACCCAGCCGCGCCAGGCCGCCTGGCCCACGCGGTGCACGTGGCGCAGCGACCAGGCCAGCAAGGCCAGTGACGCGATCTGCAGCACCCCGCTGGGCTGGCCTGCGCTCAGCCCCGGTGGCACCCAGGCCTGCAGCGGCCAGGCCAGCGACGCGGCCTGCAGCCCCCCGGCGAGCAGACACAGCACGAACCACAGCAGGCCGCTGCCGCGGGCCTCGCGTCCGGGCGGCTGCCCGCTGAGGGCCGAAAAGGTGGACGGGGTGTGGAGGTTGCCGAACAGGCTGCGCATGGAGGCCAGACCCGGCGTGTGGAATCGGTCAGGCGCCGGCCGGTACCGGCTGGACCTTGAACCACTTGACCGCACCGCCCTTGCTGTGCAGCACCACAAAGCGCAAGCCGTCGCGCTCGTGCACCTCGCCGCGCTTGGGCACGTGGCCCATGTTGTGGGCGATCAGGCCGCCGATGGTGTCGAAACCGTCATCGGCCAATTGGAGTCCGAACTGCTCGTTGAGGCGTTCGATGGCCGTGTCGCCGCTGACGCGCCAGGTGCCGTCCGCCAGGGCGAAGATGTCACCGTCGTCTTCGGCCACATCGAACTCGTCCTCGATCTCACCGACGATTTCTTCCAGCACGTCCTCGATGGTGATGAGGCCGGCCACGCGCCCGAACTCGTCGATGACGATGGCCAGGTGGTTGCGGTTGCCGCGGAACTCGCGCAGCAGATCGTTCAGGCCCTTGCTCTCGGGCACGAAGGTGGCCGGGCGCAGCAGGGCACGGATGTTGAGTTCGGGCGCACGCTGCAGCTTGAGCAGGTCTTTGGCCAGCAGGATGCCGATGATGTTTTCGCGCTCGCCCTCGAACACCGGGAAGCGCGAGTGCGCGGTGTCGATGACCAGGTGCAGCAGCTCGTCGAACGGTGCGTCGATGTCCAGCACGTCCATGCGCGGGGCTGCCACCATCACGTCACCGGCGGTCATGTCGGCGATGCGGATCACGCCTTCGAGCATGACGCGCGATTCGGCGTTGATGATGTCGTTGTCCTCGGCCTCGGCGAGGGTCTCGATCAGCTCGTCCTTGGAGTCCGGCCCGGGATGGATGAACTCCGCGAGCTTTTGCAGGAAACCACGTTTGTCTTCATGCCGCAGGCTGCGCTGCGGCCCCGGACTGGGGGGTTGGTCGGCCACTGGGATACGGGGAAGTTGCTACAGCCGGCAAGGATACCCCAAGGGCATGACACCGGCCAGTCGGTACCGCTGACACTCAGCCGCGGGCCTTGTCTCTCGATGCCCGCACGCCCTGGCGGATTTCCTGCAGCAGGGCCAGCGCGTCCCAGAAGTGCTTGGCCTGGACCTTGAGCTGGTAGTTGGTGATGGCCAGCTGCTCGTTGATCAGCTCGGTCACCCGCGAATCGAAGTCCGCCGGCGGCAGGCGCAGATGAGCTTCGCTCTCGGAGCCGTCACGCTCGATCACCGCGCCGGCCTTGCGGGCGATCTTGAGCATGGCCGTGTTCTCGGTCAGCGCATGGATGAACAGCTGGCTCACGCCTTCGTTGCGGGCGTGCATGACGGCGCGCTCGAACAGGCGGCTGCCGTAGCCACGGCCGCGCGCCTGGCGCGACACAGAAACACCGAACTCGGCGCAACTGTTGCACTGAGGATCGACCGAAAACGCCAGGTGCGCCATGGCGATGAGTTCGAGCTTGCGGTTGAAGATGCCGAACAGTTCGTCGCGCTCGAACTTCAGACCGTCGACGTAGCGGCCGATCTGCTCGTCGTTGGCGGCGTAGCCGAACCGCAGGTAGCGATCGTGTGGGTCCAGCGCCAGCAGGTGGGCCCTCACCCGCTCCAGGTGCGCCGGCCCGATGGAGCGGATGGGCACAACCGGCCCGCCCGCCCAGACATCGGTGCGCCCGGCGTCGGGCGACGGCGGGCGGGGCGCTGGGGCAACGGAAGGGCTGGGCGTGTCCATGGCGATGAATATAAGGGTTTACCCCATATCGACAACCGGCCAGCCACTCTAAAGCCCTTCAAAACCGACAGATGGGTGACTTATTGATCGATTGGTTCCGGACAGTTGCTGCATTGCAGCAAAAAAGTGAGCCAATGCTCACACCGGCAGGGCCGTTGTGCTCTTGACGCGGTCCATGACGAAGCTGGTCTTGCAGTCCTGCACGCTGGGGTGTTTGAGCAGCGTGTCCATCATGAAGCGCGAGTAGGCGGCCATGTCGGCGACCACCAGGCGCAGCTGGAAGTCCATTTCGCCGGTCAGTGCCGCGCATTCCACCACCTCGGGCCAGTTCAGCACGCTGGCGCGGAACTCGTCCATCGGGTTGCGCTTGGCAGCGCCGCTGTGCTTCTCCAGCCGCACGTTCACATAGGCCGTCAGCCCCAGGCCCACCGCCTCGGGCTGGACCAGCGCCACATAGCGGTGGATCACCCCGCTGTCTTCCAGCCGTTTGACCCGCCGCAGCACCGCGCTGGGCGAGAGGCCCACGGCGTCGGCGATCTGGTCGTAGGTGGCGCGGCCGTCGGCCTGAAGGCTGCGCAGGATGCTACGGTCGAGCTTGTCGAGTGCTTGCATTTGCATCATTTTGCAGGAGTCATGCGTTTTGCACGAATGGCACGCCCACAAACGCAGCATTCATGACACCCTGCGCTCCTACAGTGGCGCTTTCCCCCGAACACACAGGAGACAGCCATGAACGCAGCACTGCCCGAGTCCGTCGCCCAGACCAGCCAGCCCTGGGACAACCCCATGGGCACCGATGGTTTCGAGTTCATTGAATACGCCGCGCCGGACCCGGCCGCCATGGGTGCCCTGTTCGAGCGCATGGGCTTCAAGGCGATCGCCAGGCACCGCCACAAGAACGTGACGCTGTACCGCCAGGGCGGCATCAACTTCATCATCAACGCCGAGCCCGACAGTTTTGCGCAGCGTTTTGCGCGCCTGCACGGCCCCAGCGTGTGTGCCATCGCCTTCCGCGTGCAGGACGCCAAGGCCGCCTATGAACGGGCGATTGCGCTGGGCGCCTGGGGCTACGCCCACAATGCCGGCCCGGGCGAGCTGAACATCCCGGCCATCAAGGGCATCGGTGACTCGATCATCTATTTCATCGACCGCTGGCGCGGCAAGAACGGCGCCCAGGAAGGCGAGATCGGCAACATCGGCTTCTACGACGTGGACTTCTACCCGCTGCCCGGCGCCGAGCTGAACCCGGCGGGCCACGGCCTGACAGTGATCGACCACCTGACGCACAACGTGCACCGCGGCCGCATGGCCGAGTGGGCCGGCTTCTACGAACGCCTCTTCAACTTCCGCGAGGTGCGCTACTTCGATCTGGAAGGCCAGCAGACCGGCATCAAGAGCAAGGCCATGACCAGCCCCTGCGGCAAGATCCGCATCCCGATCAATGAGGAAGGCAACGACAAGGCCGGCCAGATCCAGGAGTACCTGGACCGCTACCAGGGCGAGGGCATCCAGCACATCGCGCTGGCTTCGACCAACCTCTACGACACAGTGGACGCGCTGCAGCTCGAAGGCCTGAAGCTGCTCAACACCAGCGAGACCTACTACGAGCTGCTGCCCCAACGCATTCCGAACCACGGCGAGGACATCGAGGCGCTCAAGGCCCGCAACATCCTGGTGGACGGCGCGCCGGGCGAGCTGCTGTTGCAGATCTTCAGCGAGAACCAGCTCGGCCCGATCTTTTTCGAGTTCATCCAGCGCAAGGGCAACCAGGGCTTTGGCGAGGGCAACTTCAAGGCCCTGTTTGAGACCATGGAACTCGACCAGGTCCGCCGCGGCGTCCTCGGATCTCCGACAAAAGGCGCATGACCGCGTTGCAAAGGCTGGCCGTGGCGCTGCCACTGTCTGCGCCTTTGCGCCTTGTCCTGCACCTTTTTCGAAGACCTGATGCAGCACCTTTGGTGCACCGAGGAGAGAACCATGGCGGTTGAACCCGTTGTTTACGGCGTCAGCGAGCGCCCCCCGCGCGGTGATTACGCGCGCGCCGGCGACGACTACACCTGCGCCCAGGACTGGGCGGGCTACACCGAGGCCGACCACACCACCTGGCGCCGCCTGTTCGAGCGGCAAAGTGCCTTGCTGCCGGGCCTGGCCTGCGATGCTTTCATCCAGGCCCTGCCTGCGCTGGGCACGCCCGAGCGCATTCCGCGCTTTGAGGACATCAACACGCGCCTGCGGGTCGCCACCGGCTGGGACATCGTGGCGGTGCCAGGCCTGATCCCGGAACGGCCGTTCTTCGAGCTGCTGGCGAACCGGCGCTTTCCGGTCACCGACTGGATCCGCACGCCGCAAGAGTTCGACTACGTGGTCGAGCCCGACGTGTTCCACGACCTGTTCGGCCACGTGCCGCTGCTGTTCGACCCTGTGTTCGCCGACTACGTGCAGCGCTACGGCCAGGGCGGTCTGAAGGCGCACGACCTGGGCGCGGGCGAACTGCTCTCGCGCCTGTATTGGTACACCATCGAGTTCGGCTTGATCCGACAGCCCGACGGTCTGCGCGCCTACGGCGCCGGCATCCTGAGCTCGGCTGGCGAACTGCGCCACAGCGTGACCAGCCCGAAGGCCCGGCGCATCGCGCTGGACCTGCAGCGCTGCATGCGCACCCGCTACAAGATCGACGACTACCAGGCCACCTACTTCGTGATCGACGCCTTCCAGCAGCTGTTCGACCTGACAGCGCCGGACTTCACCCCGGTCTACGAAGCGGTGCGCTCGCTGGGCGAATTGCCGGCCGACGCCAGCAGCGCCAGCGACTCGGTCATCACCGTGGCATGAAACGCCATGGCCACGTGCGGCACGCCACCCAGGTGTCGGTTGTCCGCCCCGGCCAGGGTGGCGGTGGTGGCCGGGAACACGATGTTGTCGGCATTGGAGTACCAGCAAACGAAGGGCGGTCGGGCCTGCCCGGCTTCACGCTTTTGAAGCGCCTGCAGCCATTCACCGCCCACGCGCATCTGCCGTCCGTTGGGCGTGTGGCTCCAGCGCGCCAGCCAGGTGCCTTGGTGCGGCGTGCCGATGGTGAGCACGCCGCAGACCCGGTCGGCCGCCCCCGGTGTGGCGGCCAGCCAGGCCCGTGCGGCCAGCCCTCCCATGCTGTGGCACACCAGCAGCGGCGGCCGGCCGGTCAGCGCCTCGGCACGGCGCACCGCGTCGTCGATCAGTGGGACATAGTCGTCAATGGAGCCGAACACCGGCTCCAGGTTGACCGTGGTGTAAGGCAAACCACGCTGACGCAGGGCGCGCATCCAGGGCAGCCAGAGCCCGCGGTTGCACACGAACCCGTGCACCAGCACCGCCGCCGTGCGGCCGGGTGCAGGGGGTACCGAGGCATCGGGCAGTTCCCGCCAGCGAAACGGCTGGCGCCACGAGAACACCTGCGGTGCCACCCGCACCTCGGCCCACCAGGCACGGCACCACGCGCCCCACCCCAGCGGCGGTGCGTCGTCGTGGCGGTTGAGCGTCGCCATCACAACGAACTGCAAGGCCAGCACCAGCGCGTAGCCCAGCACGATGGCAGCAGCGCCCAGCACCGCCAGCATGGGGGTGTCGTGCCACCACCAGCGCCACCAGAGACCTGCCCCCAACAGGGACAACACCGCCATGCCTTGCTGCAGGCGGGCCAGGGCAGACGCGCGGTGCAGCGCCGGGGTGTTCGAGAGAGTCATGCGCGCACTATCGCACGCAGGCGCACACAGCCGGTTGCACTGGCTTAGAGGCCCGCGTCTAGCCATCGCAGAGCCGGCCGCCTAGACTGGAATGAGCATGAATGCTCTGACGAACGCCCCCAGCAGCGCCGCTGATCGCATCCGGCGCGAACTCGAACGTGTGAACCACCTGCGCACACAAGCGCGGCAAGAGGGGCTGTCCACGGCCGTCCACCAGGTCAAGCAGCTGCAGGCGCGGCGCTTCCGCGCCACCTATGCCGAGTTCCTGCACGATCCACGCTATGCGGCGGCCACGGCCTTCTTCCTGGACGAGTTGTACGGCGAACACGACTTCGCGCAGCGCGATGCCCAGTTCGCGCGCATCGCCAGCGCCATCGAGCGGCTGTTCCCGGAGGCGGTCGCCGATCTTGCGGTGGACCTGGCCGAGACCCATGCCCTGACAGAAACCCTGGACCATCAGGTGGCCGAGCACTGGCTCGCACAAGACAGCGACTGCCCCTATGCCGAACGTTATGTGCGCAGCTGGCGGCTCACCGGCGACCGCGCATCGCGCCAGCGCCAGCTGACGGTGGTGCTGCACATGGGGCAGGAGCTGCAACGGCTGACCCGCATGAAGTCCCTGCTGATGGCGCTCAAGCTCATGCGTGGGCCGGCTCAGGCTGCCGGGCTGGCCTCGCTGCAGCAATTCCTGGAGCGAGGCTTCAGCGCGTTCGCCACCATGGGGGATGCACGCCACTTTCTGGCCGCCATCGAGGAACGCGAGGGGCGCTGGATCGATGCCCTGTTTGACGAAGACCTGCTGTCTTGCCAAGCCAAGCTGACGCAGGAACTGCAACGCGGCTGACCTCCACAACACTGTGCTTTGGGCGACAGCCGCCTAGGGCTGGCCCTGTGTGGGTGCGGCCCGCGCGCCGCCAGAATGGGCGGCATTGCCGTTCCTTCTATCCGCACCCATGAACCGACCCTGGCTGGCCCACTACCCCCCCGGCGTTCCACACGAGGTGGACCCGTCGCAGTACCGATCGCTCGCCGCCTTGATGGAAGAGTCCCTGCGCAAGCACGCCCGGCACCCGGTGTCGGTCTGCATGGAGCGCTGGATGAGCTACGGCCAACTCGACGAACACAGCAGCGCGGTGGGGGCCTGGCTGCAAGCCCAGGGATTGGCCCCGGGCGCACGGGTGGCCGTCATGCTGCCCAATATTCCGCAGTTTCTGGTCACCATGGCCGCGATCTTGCGCGCGGGCTACACCGTGGTGAACGTCAACCCGCTGTACACCGCCCGCGAACTGGAACATCAGCTGCGAGACTCCGGAGCAGAAGCCATCGTCATTCTCGAGAATTTCTGCCACACACTCGAAGAAGTGATCGATCACAGCCCTGTGCGCCACGTCGTGGTGGCGAGCATGGGCGACCTGCTGGGCTTCTGGTACGGGCGCTGGATCAGCTTCGCTGTGCGGCACCTGGCCAAGATGGTGCCGGCCTACCGCTTGCCGCTCACCGGCCCATTGGGGGCGCGGAAAGTGGTCACGTTTCGCCAGGTGTTGGCAGACGGTGGCAGCCGGAGCATGAAGCCCAGCGCGGCCACGCTCGATTCGGTCGCTTTCCTGCAGTACACCGGCGGCACCACCGGGCTGTCCAAAGGCGCCGTGCTGACCCACCGCAACGTCATCGCCGCCATCCTGCAGGCCGAAGCCTGGTTCCAACCCGCCCTCGGACGGGTGGGCAACGTGCACCAGACCAACAGCATTGCCGCGCTGCCGCTCTACCACATCTTCGCGCTGACCCTGAGCTTGCTCAGCATCCGCTGGGGCGCGCACATGACGCTGGTGCCGAACCCACGGGACGTCCCCGGCTTCATCGCCACGCTCAAACGACGCCCCTTCCACCTGCTGCCGGCGGTCAACACCCTGTTCAACGCGCTGCTGCAAGACCCACAGTTCCGGCAGGTGGACTTTTCACACCTGCTGTTTGGCCAGGCGGGCGGCATGGCGGCTTCAGAAGCCACCGCCAAACAGTGGCTGGCCATGACCGGCAGCCCCATGATCGAAGGCTGGGGCATGAGCGAAACCTGCGCGATCGGCACCAACAACCCCGTGACCAGCCGCGCGTTCAGCGGCACCATCGGCCTGCCGCTGCCGGGCATCACCATCGCCATCAAGGATGATGAGGGCAACGACCAGCCAGTCGGCTCGGCAGGCGAGATCTGCATCCACGGCCCCAACGTGATGGTCGGCTATTACAACCAGCCGGAAGAAACCGCCCGCGCCTTCACGCCGGACGGCTTCTTGCGCACCGGCGACATGGGCATCATGGACGAGCGCGGTTTCACCCGTATCGTCGACCGCAAGAAAGACATGATTCTCGTGTCCGGATTCAACGTGTTCCCGAACGAGCTCGAACAGGTGATTGCCACATGCCCGGGCGTGCTGGAATGTGCTGCCATTGGGATCGAGGACGCCAAGCAGGGCGAAGCCGTGAAAGTGTTCGTGGTCCGAAGCGACCCCACGTTGCGCGAGGAGGACGTGGCGCGCTTCTGCCATGACAACCTTACCGGCTACAAACGCCCCAAACACATCGAGTTCCGCGATGAACTGCCCAAGACCAACGTCGGCAAGATCCTCCGACGCGCCTTGCGGGCACCCGCATGACGCCACACCACCTCACCACATGACGGCTCCCGCGATCCCCGACGTGCTGAAGGCGGCCGGCATCACGTTCTTTGAACGGGGCTGGCTCTCTGCCAACAACGTGCTGATCCAAGGCGAAGGACCCTGCGCACTGATCGACTCGGGGTACTGCAGCCATGCAGATCAGACCCTCGCCCTGATCAGATATGCTTTGGGTGACCGACCGCTGGATCTGCTTCTGAACACCCATCTGCACAGCGATCACTGTGGAGGGAACGCTGCGTTGCAGGGCATATATCCGGACCTCAGGACATGGGTTCCACCAGGACAGGCCGAGGCCGTTCATAAGTGGGATGCAGCCGATCTGACCTACGAAGCCACAGGTCAGCAGTGCCCCCGCTTCACACACCAGGGACTGCTGACACCAGGCACCACCATCCGACTGGGAGATCACGACTGGGAGATCCACGGCGCAAAAGGCCATGATCCACACTCCATCGTGATGTTTTTGCCCGAAGCGAGCTTGCTGGTCTCCGCCGACGCGCTGTGGCAGAACGGTTTCGGCGTGGTCTTCCCTGAACTGGAAGGGATATCGGCATTCGACGAAGTCGAGGAAACCTTGAAACTCATCGAAGACCTGGATCCTCAGACCGTCATACCGGGCCACGGCAGTGTGTTTCAAGGGGTCGGGGCAGCACTGGACCGTGCACGCACGCGACTGGATCAGTTCCGCGCATCGCCCGACAAGCACTTGAGGCACGCGTTGAAAGTGTTGATCAAATTCAAGCTGTTGGAGTGGCAAGAGATTTCGTACCAAGAACTCTTGGCGTGGTCGCACACGACCCCCTATATGTCCCGGTTCATGCCCGCGCAAGCTGCAGAAGCCGACCATTGGCTTCGTCACTTGCTGAACGACTTGGAGCGAAGCGGCGCGTTGCGACAGGACGGACTGCAAGTGCTGAACGCCTGAGTTCGCGCGCTGGGGTTGCGGCGCCTGACCGCCGCTCAGCAAACATCAAAACCGATGTCCACAAAGCCCAAACCCCCAGCCTCTGTTGGAGACTGGGGGTTTGGGTGGCTTGTAAGGGCCTGACGATGACCTACTTTCACACGGGAACCCGCACTATCATCGGCGCAAAGGCGTTTCACTGTCCTGTTCGGGATGGGAAGGAGTGGTACCA
>CALRYD010000041.1:0-38828 GCA_943372305.1 Hydrogenophaga intermedia
TCCAGTCCCTAGTTGCCCACACCCATTGCCATGAGTATCTTTGTCATTGACGATCATCCGCTGATGCGCGAAGCCGTCGTCATGCTGCTGCGCCGCCTGCGGGCTTCGACCCAGGTGGTGGAGTTGGAGCGCCTGGCATCGGTGAACAAAGCCATCACCGAACACGGCGAACCCGAACTGGTCTGCCTGGACCTGAAGCTGCCCGACACCAATGGCGTGTCCGGCGTGCGCGAAATCCGGCAGATGCTGCCCGACACCTCCCTGATCGTGCTGTCGGCCTCGCCGGCATCGGACTACGAGGACCTCTCTCGCGAAGCTGGCGCCGACGCTTACGTGGAGAAGTCCGCGGGTGCCGCCCAGATCGCCAAGGTGCTCAAGGAGTTCCTGGCCGACGAGCCCGAAGACGAGAACGCGCCGACCATCCCGGAAAAGCTCTCCAAGCGCCAAAAGCAGCTGCTGGTCATGCTCGACCGCGGTCTGTCCAATCGCGACATCGCCGAGCAGCTGCAGATCAGCGAACACACCGTCAAGGTGCACCTGTGGCGCCTGTTCCGGCGCCTGAACGTCAAGAGCCGCTCGCAAGCCAGCCACCTGGCCCGCACGGCCGGCCTGCTGGACCTGTAAGCCCACGGGTGTCCTGCTGCGCCGCACGGGCGGCAGGGCATTTCAGCGCAGGGGCATCATTTCCGAGTTCAGCACCACCGTCGGCCCGGCCTCGTGCTGTGGATCGCGTTGCGTGAATGCCGGCAACATCACCCGGAACACACTGCCCCGGTTCGCTTCGGACGACAAGGCGAGCTGGTAGCCCATAAGCGTGGCCAGGCGCGAGACGATCGTCAAGCCAAGCCCCAGGCTGTCCTCGGTTCCCTGGTGTTGCGACACCCGGAAAAACTCCTGAAAAATCGCCTGCTGGTGCTCGCGCGCAATCCCCACGCCCGTGTCCCAGACCTCGAACATCAGCATGTCGGTGCGCTGGCGCAGGCTCAGCAGCACCCCTCCCCGACTGGTGTGCTTGAGGGCGTTGGACAACAGGTTGCCCAGGATGCGACGCAGCACCACCGGGTCGGCCCAGATGGTCAAGGGTGGCGTACGGGTGCGCAAGCGCAGCGATTTGGCTGCGGCAACAGGTTCAAACTGCGTCGCCAGATCGGCGAACAACTGCTGCACGTCCACGTGCTGCAAACGCACCTTGTAGTTGCCCGCATCGATGCGGGTCAGGTCGAACAGCGAGTCGAACAACTCGTTGATGGCGCGGGTGGACTGCAGGATGCGAGGTGAGATGTCTCGGGCCATCTCGGGCTCGGTCGCCAACCAGTCGGCGTACAGGCTCAGCGCATGCACGGGCTGGCGCAGATCGTGCGCGGCCGAAGCGAGGAAGCGGTTTTTGGTGGCCACCGCCCGCAGCGAAGCGCGGGTTTGCTGGGTCAGGGAGTCGATCAGTTCCTGGTTGGAAAACTGCAGCTCCAGGCTCGAACGGTGCACCTGGTTGAGCCGTTCGCCCGCCATGCGCAGGAGCCACCAGAAAACACACAACAGGAACAGCAGCGACACCACCATGCGCACATGTTCCCTCGTTGTGCCCACCCAGACCAGGGACAGACACAAACCCAGCATCACCGCCCCGACCAGAAAACCGGTGTAGCGGCGCAACACCGGCAGGTAGGCGCTGAAAGCGGTGAGCGACAACAGTCCATGCCCCAGCACCACCAGGCCGCAGACAAACTGCGTCTGCACGGAAGCCTGCGGGAACACCAGCGCCACCGATGCGCCCCACATCGCCCCCACCAGAGACCACGTCCAGCCGTACCGCTCAATGAACGTCATCCGCATCGCGCCGCCGACGCTGTCGTACCGCAACCGGTAAAGACCGACCATGCGGTAGCGGTACAACAGCACCGCGAGCAAACACCCCGTCCAGACGATCAGTGCGATGGTGTTGACCTCTCCGGCCATGAGAAACACCATCACAGGCAAGGCCAATGCGGCGGCCAGCAACGATGGCATCGCGTTGTCCATGAGCACACCGATCAGCTGCGAATCGACCCATTCGTCCCGCACCTCGGGGGTGGCGGGCAAGTGCTGGTGTGTGGCTGGCTGGGTATCGACGAGCATGCCGGGCAAAGTGTCTGGAGGTCCTGGGGCATTGTCGCACCCTTGCTCCAGGGCTCGATACGTCAAAAGCAGTACCGCGCGCTCCTGCTAGAATATGAGGCTTCGACGCGGAGAGGTGGCAGAGTGGTCGAATGCACCGGATTCGAAATCCGGCGTACAGTTTCAACTGTACCGAGGGTTCGAATCCCTCCTTCTCCGCCACAGATCGGTTTCAGGACTTCCAAAGAAGTACAGAAACACCCCGGAAAGCCCCGCCCTGCGGGGCTTTTTCGTTTCAGGACGTACAAGGCTGTCTGTTTACAGCCAACATCTTTCGGGGGCATATATGGGGGCACAAATCGGCTTTTTCCCGATGCCCCCACAAAAGTGCCCCCATGCCCCTGACCAAGATCGAATGCGACCGGGCCGCTTGTTCCCCCGGCAAGCCCTACGCCCGCCTGGCCGATGGTCTGGGCATGTACTTGGAAGTCACAGCAGCGGGTGGCAAGTACTGGCGCATGAAGTACCGCCATGCTGGGAAGGAAAAGCGCCTGGCCTTGGGGGTGTACCCCGAGGTCACGCTGGCTGATGCCCGCAAGCGGCACGACAAGGCACGCGATGCACTGGCCGCTCGTGAAGACCCGGCGCAACTCAAGCGCGAAGCGAAGCTGAAACGGGCCTTGATGGATGCCACCACCTTTGAAGACGTGGCGCGGCAGTGGTGGGCGCATTGGAGCGGGCCAAGAAGCCCACGCCATGCTCAGTACGTGATTCGGCGCATGGGGAAGCCGACGTGTTCGCCACAAATTGAAAAGCCCGGCACTGCCGGGCTTTTTCTTTGGGCGCTCGCCGGCTTCAAGCCGACAGCCGCTCCAGCCCGCCCAGGTAGGACCGCAGCGCCTCGGGCACGGTCACGCTACCGTCGGCGTTCTGGTTGTTTTCCAGCACCGCCACCAGAGCACGGCCCACGGCCAGCCCGGAGCCGTTGAGGGTGTGCACCAGTTCGTTCTTGCCCTGGGCGTTCTTGAAGCGGGCCTGCAGGCGGCGCGCCTGGAAGGCTTCGCAGTTGGAGACCGAGCTGATCTCGCGGTAGGTGCCCTGCGCCGGCACCCAGACTTCCAGGTCGTAGGTCTTGGTCGCGCCAAAGCCCATGTCGCCGGTGCACAGGCTCATCACGCGGTACGGCAGGCCCAGCTTCTGCAGGATGGCTTCGGCGTGGCCGGTCATTTCTTCTAGCGCTTCGTAGCTCTTCTCGGGGTGCACGATCTGCACCATCTCGACCTTGTCGAACTGGTGCTGGCGGATCATGCCGCGCGTGTCGCGGCCGGCGCTGCCGGCTTCGGAGCGGAAGCACGGGGTGTGCGCCGTCATCTTGATCGGCAGCTCGGTCTCGGCCAGCACGGTGTCGCGTACCACGTTGGTCAGCGTGACCTCGCTGGTCGGGATCAGGTACAGCGCCTGGGTGTCGGGCATTTCTTCGCCCTCCTGCCCGCCCTTCTTCACCGCAAACAGGTCGCCTTCAAACTTGGGCAGCTGGCCGGTGCCGCGCAGCGTCTCGCCGTTGACGATGTAGGGCGTGTAGCACTCGGTGTAGCCGTGTGCCTGGGTCTGCGTGTCGAGCATGAACTGGGCGAGCGCGCGGTGCAGGCGGGCAATGGGCCCGCGCATGAAGGTGAAGCGCGAACCGGCCAGCTTGGTGCCGGTGTCGAAGTCCAGGCCCAGTCTCTCGCCAATGTCCACATGGTCGCGGACCTCGAAGTCGAAGGTGCGCGGCGTGCCCCAGCTGCGCACCACCACGTTGCCCTCTTCACCCGCGCCCACCGGCACGCTCTCGTGCGGCAGGTTGGGCACGGCCAGCAGCAGGTTCTGCAGCTCACCCTGGATCACCTCCAGCCGCGCGGCCGAGGCTTCCAGTTCGGCCTTCATCTCGCCCACCTGTGCCATCACGGCGTCGGCCTCGGCGTGCTGGCCCTTGCCCTTGAGCATGCCGATCTGCTTGCTCAGGCTGTTGCGCTGGGCCTGCAGGCTTTCGGTGCGGGTCTGCAGCGCCTTGCGCTCGTGCTCCAGCGCCTGGTAGGCGGTCACATCGAGGTAGGGCTGGGGGTTCTTGCGGGTTTCCAGGCGCGCCACCACGGCGTCCAGGTCTTTGCGGAGAAGAAGAATGTCAAGCATGGAAGGGATTGTAGGTTTGCGCCAAGCAGGTGGTCAGCAGGCTCCGCTCGTCCGGGGCCAGCGCGGAACCGGCTCTGCCGGGCCGCTGCTGGCGCCCCCTGGGGGGGTGACGCCGCAGGCGGCGCGGGGGGGTCAATGAATATGGTCGATGGCGCCGTCGCCGTCGATCTTCAGGCCCTTGGGCAGCGGGAACTTGATGGTTTCGGTGATGCCATCGAGTTTGCGCACCGAGATCGCCCCGAGTTCGCGCAACCGATCGATCACCTGCTGCACCAGGATGTCCGGCGCCGAGGCACCAGCCGTGAGTCCAACGCGCTGCTTGCCCTCGAACCACTCGGCTTGGAGCTCACCCGCGTTGTCGACCATGTAGGCGTCGGTGCCCAGGCGGTGCGCCACTTCGCGCAGGCGGTTGCTGTTGCTGCTGGTCGGGCTGCCGACCACGATGACGATGTCCACCTGAGGGCTCAACAGCTTGACCGCGTCCTGCCGGTTCTGCGTGGCGTAGCAAATGTCCTGGTGCTTGGGTTCGCGCACCTTCGGGAACCGCGCCTTGACGGCGGCCAGGATGCCGGCCGTGTCGTCCACGCTCAGGGTGGTCTGCGTCACCACGGCCAGCAGATCGGTCTGCCGGGGCTGCACCTTGGCCACATCGCCGATGTCTTCGACCAGGTGGATGCCTTCGCTCAGCTGGCCCATGGTGCCTTCGACCTCGGGGTGGCCCTTGTGGCCGATCATGAGGAACTCGTAGCCCTCCTTGAACAGCTTGGCCACCTCGACGTGCACCTTGGTCACCAGCGGGCAGGTGGCGTCGAAGATACGAAAGCCCCGGCGCTCGGCCTCTTTCTGCACCGCCTGGCTCACACCGTGGGCCGAGAACACCAGCGTGGCGCCGGGTGGCACCTCGTCCAGTTCCTCGATGAAGATCGCGCCCTTGTCCTTCAGGTCGTTGACCACATAGGTGTTGTGCACGATCTCGTGGCGCACGTAGATAGGCCGGCCGAACTTGGCCAATGCGCGCTCGACGATCTCGATCGCGCGGTCCACACCGGCGCAGAAGCCGCGCGGCTCGGCCAAAAGGATTTCGCTCATCAAAGTACTCCGATGAGTTGGACTTCGAACGTCACCGCCTGGCCCGCCAGCGGATGGTTGAAGTCGAACAGCACGGCGCCGTCCTCGCGAACCTCCACCGCCGAGCCGGCGTAGCTGCCCAGGCCGTCGGGCGTGGGGAACTGCACCACATCGCCGGCAGCGTACTTCTCGTGCGGGTCGCCCAGTTCGTTGAGCAGCTTGCGCGCCACCCACTGCAGCATCTCGGGCTGGCGCTCGCCAAAGGCTTCGCCCGCGGCCAGTTCGATCACGGTGGTCGTGCCCTCTTCCAGACCGATCAGGCGCTGCTCGATGGCGGGCGAGAGTTCGCCCGCCCCCAGGCTCATGGTGGCGGGCTGGCCCTGCTCGAAGGTGTCGATCACCACCTTGCCCTGCGGGCCAGAGAGGCGGTAATGCAGGGTGAGAAAAGAACCTTCTTGGACGTGCGGCATGGACGGAATGGGGATAAAGTGCAGCCCGGCGGGCTGGCCGGGGGGCGCAAGCGCCCGAAACGGCGCTGCGAACAAAGACCGCTATTGTAAAAAGGGGCCGGACACAGGGAGGACAAGCATATGGATGGCCCCGCGACGACCGCGCCCAACACCGGCCTGAAAAGCCTGCCCAGCGACGCGCGCCCGCGCGAAAAGCTGCTGGCGCGTGGCCCCTCGGCCCTGAGCGACGCCGAACTGCTGGCCCTGCTGCTGCGCACTGGCATGGCCGGCAAGCATGTGCTGCAGCTGGCGCAGGAACTGCTGGACCGCTTCGGCGGCGTGGGTGGCCTGCTGCACACCGGGGCTGACGCGCTCAAGGTCATCAAAGGCCTGGGGCCCGCCAAACGCGCCGAGGTGGTGGCCGTGCTCGAACTCGCGCGCCGTGCGCTGGCGCAGGAACTGCAGGCCAAGCCCCTGTTCGACAGCCCGCAGGCCGTGCGCCACTACCTGCAGCTGCAGCTGGGCGCGCGCACGCACGAGGTGTTCTGCGTGCTGTTCCTGGACAGCCAGAACCGCCTGCTGGCCATGGAAGAACTGTTCCGCGGCACGCTCACGCAGACCAGCGTCTACCCGCGCGAAGTGGTGCTGCGCGCCCTGCACCACCACGCGGCCGCCGTGGTGCTGGCGCACAACCACCCCAGTGGCGAGGCTCGACCCTCGCGCGCCGATGAGTCGCTCACCCAGTCGCTCAAGGCCTCGCTGGCGCTGGTCGACGTCAGGGTGCTCGACCATTTCATCGTCACCCGCGACCAAGCCGCGTCGATGGCAGAGCTGGGGCTGGTCTGAAGGGATTGGGTCCTGCGCGAGAATCGCTGGACCATGAAAGTCCGCTCGCTGGCCGAACTCAAGACGCTGCAGAAGGTGATCGCCCATCGGGCGGCCGCCGAGGCGGCGGCGCGCGAGGCCGAGCGCCTGCGCCTGCAGCGGCTGGACCGGGAACGGCGCCTGTTCGAGTTGGCCGTGGGCCCGGTGCAGCCGCTGGTCACGGCACGCCGGGTGCACCACCCACCGCGCCCGGTGGAGCCTGCGCCACGCCAGCGCCAGCTGGACGAGCAGGCGGTGATGCGCGAGGCGCTGTCGGACGACTTCGACGTCGAAACCCTGCTGCACACCGACGAGGCGCTGAGCTTTCGCCGACCCGGCCTGGGGCCGGATGTGGTGCGCAAGCTGCGCGAAGGGCAATGGAGCATCCAGCGCCAGATCGACCTGCACGGCCTGCGCACCGACGAAGCGCGCGAGGCGCTGGGCGCCTTCATACGCGAGACGCACGCGCTGGGCCTGCGCTGCGTGCGCGTGGTGCACGGCAAGGGTCTGGGCTCTCCGGGACGCACGCCAGTGCTCAAGGCCCGCGTGCTGCGCTGGCTGGTGCAAAAGAACGAGGTGCTGGCCTTTGTGCAGGCTCGCCCTGCCGAGGGTGGCGCGGGCGCGCTGGTGGTGCTGCTCAAGCCGGTGGGGCACTGACCCCGTGCGACCGCCGCTCAGGCGGGCGTGTTGCGCATCCAGTCAGCGGTCTTGAAGAAGCTCTCGCGCAGGCGTGCACGCAAGTCGTCCGGCACGCCGGTCTCGCCCATGGCCTGGTCCATGCAGGCCAGCCACTGATCGCGCTCCAGCACGCCGATCTTGAAAGGCATGTGGCGCATGCGCAGGCGCGGGTGGCCGAAGCGGTCTTCGTAGTGCGAGGGGCCACCCAGCCAGCCGCAGAGGAACCAGAACAGCTTCTGGCGTGCGTCGTCAAGTGTGCTGCCGTGGCTGTAGCGCAGTTCGCGGTAGCCGGGCTCGATGTCCATCAGGTCGTAGAAGCGATCGACCAGCGCGCGCACGCGGGCTTCACCGCCGATCCATTCGAACGGGGTGGCGGGTGATGCAGCAGTCTGGGGTGAGTTCATGGGCACAACAAAGAAGTGTCTCGATCCGGTGCGACGGGGAACTGGCAGTGCCGGTCTGCAGGCGGCGGAGGGGAAGGTCAAACGGCGGCTCTGCGCAGGGTTTCGATCACGGGGGTCTTGAGCACGCTGCGCAGGCCCCACCAGCCGGCGGCCAGCGCCAGCACACCGCCCGAAAGGCTGCCCAGCAATGGCACCAGCAGCGGCGGTTGCCAGCTAAACTGGAAGGCGTATTTGGCCAGACCCCAGCCCACGGCCATGGCCACGAGCGAGGCGACGAAGCCGGCCAGCAGGCCCACGCCCAGCAGCTCGATGCGTTGCACGTTGCGCAACAGCTGGGAGCCCGCGCCGACCGCGCGCAACACGGCGAATTCGCGTTCGCGCTCGCCCCGCGTGGCGGTGATGGTGGCCAGCAGCACCACCAGGCCGGCCGCCAGGGCGAAGCCGAACAGGAATTCCACCGCGCGGATGACCTGGCCGAGCACCCGCTGCACCTGCGCGATGGTCTGGCTCATGTCCACGTTGGTGATGTTGGGGAATTGGCGCACCAGGGCGTTGTCGAACTGCGGTTGGCCTTCGGGCGCACGGAAGGCGCTGATGTAGGTGACCGGCACGTCGTTCATCTGCGCCACCGGGTACATGACGAAGAAATTGACCCGCATGGACGACCAGTCCACCTTGCGCAGGCTGGTGATGCGCCGCTCCACCACCTGCCCGGCGATGTCGAAGCCCAGGCGGTCGCCGAGTTTGAGGCCGAGCTCTTCGGCCAGACCTTCTTCCACGCTCAGGCCGTCGGCCTCTTCGGGCGTCCAGCGGCCGGCGACCACCTGGTTGTGCGCGGGCGGCTGCGCACTGTTCGAGAGGTTGAACTCGCGCTCGACCAGGCGCTGGGCGCGGTCGGTGGCGAACTGCTCGGGCACCACGGCGGCGCCGTTGACCACGACCAGGCGGCCCCGGATCATGGGGAACCAGTCGTATTTCTGCACTCCGGCGGCCTGCAGCGCCTGCTGGAAGGGCTCGGCCTGCTCGGGCTGCACGTTGATGACGAAGCGGTTGGGTGCGTCGGGCGGCGTGGCGTTGCGCCAGCTGGCGATGAGATCAGTGCGCAGCAGCACCAGCAGCACCAGGGCCAGCAGGCCGACCGCCAGCGAGCTGATCTGCACCACCGCGTAAGCCGGGCGGGCCGAGAGCTGGCGCGTGGCCAGCACCAGCGCGCGCGGGGCAGTGCTTTCGTTGACGCTGGCGCGCAGCAGCTTGACGGCGCCCCAGCTGATGAGCGCGAACACCGCCACCGCCGCCGCAAAACCACCGACCGCGATGCCGCCCAGCACCAGGTCGCGGCTGGCGGCCAGCAGCAGCGCGGCAAAGCCGGCCACGCCCAGGCCCAGCACGGCCAGGGTGGCGGGCTTGAGCTGGCCCACATCGCGGCGGATCACGCGCAGCGGCGGCACCTGCGCCAGCTGCAGCACCGGCGGCAGGCCAAACGCCACCATGAGCGTGAGCCCCATGCCCAGGCCCAGCAGCGCGGGCCACACACTGACGGCGGGCAGGGCCGACTCCACCAGCCCGGCCAGCAGCAAGACGAACACGTGGTGCACCGCCCAACCCAGGACCACGCCCAGCGCGCTGGCGGCCAGGCCGATCACCAGGAACTCGAACGCATAGGCCCGCGCCATGGCGCCCTGCGACAGACCGAGCACGCGCAGCATGGCGCAGTCGTCCAGGTGCCGCTGGGCAAAACCACGTGCCGCGATCGCCACGGCCACGGCCGACAGCAGCGCGGCCAGCAGGGCGACCAGGTTGAGGAATTTTTCGGCGCGCGCCAGCGTCTGCTGCATCTCGGGTCGGCCACCCTCCAGCGATTCGAGGCGCAGGCCGCGCACGCCCGGTTTGTCGATCTCCGCCTGCGCCCAGTCGGCAAAACGCTTGACCTGCGGCTCGGCCCCGGCCACCGCCAGGCGGTAGCTCAGGCGGCTGGCGGGTTGCACCAGTCCGGTGGCGGGCAGGTCGGCGGCATTGATCATCACGCGCGGCGCGAAGCTCATGAAGCCGCCGCCGCGGTCGGGCTCGGCCACGATCACACGGGCCAGCTGGAAGCTGGCATCGCCCAGCAGCAGCGGCTGGCCGATTTTCAGGTCCAGCTGCACCAGCAGGGCAGCGTCCACCCAGGCGGTGCCGGGCGCAGGAATGTCCCGGGTGGGCACATCGAGCTGGTCCGGACCCGGCGCCACGCGCAGGCTGCCGCGCAGCGGATAACCGGGCGGCACAGCCTTGAGCGCCACCAGTTTGGCCGCGCCACCTTCCTCTTCGCGCGCGCGGCCCATGGTCGGAAAGCCCAGCGTCTCCACCGCCGCCAGGCCCAGCGAGCGCGCCTGTTCGGCGAAAGCCGGGGGAGGCGGATTGTCGCTGTTGATGACCGCATCGCCCCCGATGAGCGCCCGCGCGTCGCGTTGCAGGCCGTTCTGCAGGCGGTCGGCAAAAAACCCCACCGAGGTCAGCGCCGCCACCGCCAGCGTCACCGCGATCAGCAACAGCCGCAGCTCACCCGCCCGCCAGTCGCGCCACAGCGAGCGCCAGCCAAGGGACCAGAAGGAAACAGGGAGGGGAACGAGTGCAGCGGACATGCGCGGACCTTACCGCAAGCGCATCAACCGCGCGGTGCGGTGAGGTTTGAGCCGACCTCTATCCGGAGCGCGGCCCCCATTCCAAAATGCCGTGGGTCCGGCTCTGCCGGCCCGCAGGCATTGCCCCTTGAGGGGCGGAGCCGGCTACACGCAGTGAGCCGGCGATGGGGGTGGGCCTTATTTGGTGCCGAAGATCCGGTCGCCGGCGTCGCCCAGGCCCGGCACGATGTAGCCGTGCTCGTTGAGTTCGCGGTCCACCGCCGGCGTGTAGATCGGCACGTCCGGGTGCGCATCGTGGAAGGTCTTGATGCCCTGCGGGCAGGTGACCAGGCAGACGAAACGGATGGAGCGCGGGTTGGTCGCCTTCAGGCGGTCCACCGCGGCCACGGCCGAGTTGCCGGTGGCCAGCATGGGGTCGAGCACGATCACGTCACGCTCTTCCATGCCGCTGGGCATCTTGAAGTAGTACTCCACGGCCTTGAGTGTGGCCGGGTCGCGGTACAGGCCGATGTGGCCCACACGCGCTCCGGGCAGCACCTGCAGCATGCCATCCAGGAAGCCGTTGCCGGCGCGCAGGATGGAGGCCAGCACGATCTTCTTGCCGTCGATCACCGGCGACATCATCTTCTCCAGCGGCGTCTCGATCTCGATGGGCTGCATGGGCATGTCGCGCGTCAGTTCGTAGGCCAGCAGGGCCGACAGCTCGTGCACCAGCTCGCGGAAGCTCTTGGTGCTGGTGTCTTTCTTGCGCATCAGCGTGAGCTTGTGCTGGACCAGGGGGTGGTTGATGACGTGGACGTCGCGGCTCATGGCGGTCGGGGCTTTCTTACAAGGGGAGCATGGAATGGGTGAGCAGAACACCGGCACCTCGCGCCAGCGTTCCAAGGTGATCCAGAGTGTAGGCCCGCTCCCGCGGGGGCCGGATCAGGTGGCGCCGGCTTCTGCCGGAACGGCGTCGAACACGATGCGCTGCGGGTGCGAAAAGCAGAAGAAGCGCTTGTGCGTGGCGCGGCCGATGGCGCACAACCCGACGCGCTGGGCCACGTGCAAGCCCATTTCGGTGATGCCGCTGCGCGAGATGACCACCGGCACACCCATCTGGGCCGACTTGATGACCATCTCGCTGGTGAGACGACCCGTCGTGTAGAAGACTTTTTCACCTGCGGGAAGCGCCGCCTGCAAGGCCATCCAGCCGGCAATCGTGTCCACCGCGTTGTGGCGCCCCACGTCCTCGACGAACAACTGCAGGCGTTCGTCCACGAACAGCGCACAGGCGTGCACCGACCCGGCGGTCTTATAGGTGCTGTCGTGCAGGCGGATGGTGTTGACGATGTCGTAGAGCTGCGACTGGCGCAAGCGCGCCTGTTCGGGCAACACGATACGGTCCACATCGTCCATCAGCCCGCCGAACACGCTGCCCTGTCCACAGCCGGTGGTGACCACACGGCGCGCGGTGCGCTCTTCGATGCGATCGATGCCCGAGCGCGTGACCACCGCGGCGGCGCCGACGTCCCAGTCAACGGTGATCGACTCGATCTCGTGCACGCCGCTGACCAGGCGCTGGTTGAGCAGGTAGCCCAGCACCAGCCATTCCGGGTGGGCACCCAGGGTCATGAGGGTGACCAGCTCGCGCTTGTCCACGTACACCGTGAGGTCGCGCTCAGCGGGGATCCGGATGGTGCGTGGCTGGCCGGACTCGTCCACCACCGTCACCTCGCGAGTGAGGTCGGCTTGGGCCTTCGTCAGTCTAGGCTTCGCCCCCAACACGGATTCAGGTGCTGCAGCGATGTTTTGCAGGTCGGCCAGGTTCATGCGGGCAAGCATACGTCCACCGGCGAGCCGGCGGAGCGCATCAGGATTTCTTGGCCGGGGCTGCAGCCGCCGGTGCGGCGGGCGCAGAAGGCGCGGCCGGAGCGGCAGCGGCTGTCGCGGGTGCGGGCCACACAAAGGGGCCAGGGTCGGCACAGGGCGGCGTCGCGGTGGCCGGCTTGGCGGCCTTGCCCGCGGCGGCGGCAGTCTTCTGGTAGTGCGCGGCAACCTTGTCCATCGACAGGCAGAGCTTGTACGCATCGACCTTGCCGGTGTGCGCGGTCTTGGCCTTGGCTTCGTCAGCCTTGGCTTTGGCAGCGTCGTCCAGCACCGGCGCGGGCAGCTTCGCCAGGGCCGCGGTGGACACGGCGGCCAATGCCATCAGCAGAAAA
Source organism: Hydrogenophaga intermedia (assembly GCA_943372305.1). GTDB lineage: Bacteria > Pseudomonadota > Gammaproteobacteria > Burkholderiales > Burkholderiaceae_C > Hydrogenophaga > Hydrogenophaga intermedia_D. The sequence continues at coordinate 12,549 of CALRYD010000041.1, forward strand.
GTCTTCTTCATGGTGTTGTCCTCGGAATCAAGCCTTGGCAGACGCCTGCAGCGGCGCGGACGGTTCGGTCTTGCTGCGCTGGGCGGGAATCTTGCCGGCCTTCACGTCGTCGTACCAGAGCTCGTGGTGTTCCTTGGCCCAGGTCTCGTCCACATAGCCGGTCTTCATGGCCTTGTAGGCGCCTTCCATGCCGATGGTGCCCATGTAGATATGGCCCAGGAACATGGCCATCATCAACACGGTCGCAACCCCATGGATCATGTGGGCCACCTGCATGTTGGCGCGGGTGTAGTCGACCGCGGGCACGATCTTGTCGAGGAACACACCGGAGCCCACCACGATGAGACCGAGAAAGAACACACCACCCCAGAACACGATCTTTTCACCGGCGTTGAAGCGATGCGAAGGCACTTCGGAACCGCCAAACAAACCGCCGGCTTTCATGATCCAGGCGATATCTTCCTTGCTCGGCCAGTTGTCCTTGACGAAGGTGAAGAACACCACCAACAGCGACACCGCGAACAGCGGACCGATGAAGTTGTGCATGTTTTTCAACGCATAGGCCAGCCAGCCGAACAGGGTGCTACCGATGATGGGCAGCAAGAAGAACTTGCCGAAGGCCATGATCACACCCGACACGGCCAGCACCACGAACGAGATGGCATTGACCCAGTGGGCAGCCCGCTCCACATAGGTGAAGCGCTCGATCACCCTACCGGTCTCGCTGCCGTGAAGCCGAATCGTGCCTTTGCGGAAGTAGAACAGTGCCAGCGCCACCAGCGCGATCAACAGCAGCGATCCCCCGTAAGGGATGATCCAGTTGTTGCGCACCTGGCGCCAGGCTTCGCCGGCGTTGGTCAGCCGCGAACCCGGGTACTGCACAAACGGCTGGATCAGGTTGCCCGCTTCGGGCGCCTCGGCCAGCGGCAGGCTGCTGTAACCGGTCACGCCTTTGCCGACGTCGCGCCACATGGGCGCGTTGTTGCCCGGCTGCACCTGCTTGCGCTCGGCGTTGGTCTGGTTGGCGTATTTCGGGTCGGTGCTGGCGTCGGGCGCGACCTCGAAGATGTTCGCGCTCTTGACGCCGGCCACGGCCGGCGCAGCTGCGGTGTCTGCAGCGGGTGCGGTCTGAGGCGCCTGCGCCTGCGCCAGGCCCAGGGTGCCCGCCAGTGCCAGCCCCAGCACCCAGCCCGCAGCGCTCGTCTTGGATAGCTTGCTCATGCGCGGCTCCTCATTGGGTGGCGACGCGGGAATAGTCGTTCTGGCCATACTGGGCGCGCGTCTTGAGCTGCTGTTCCCAGCCGTCCTTGTCGCCCGCCTTCCAGCCCGGCTGCTGGTACTGGCTCTTGCCGACCCCGGTGTAGGGTGCGGCGTCCGAGCGTATGCCACCCATCTCCTGGGGGCTTTCGCCGCAGGCGGTGAGCACCACCGCGATGGCCAGCAGGCCCATGTGTGTCAGGGTCTTGCGCATCACGACTTGCTCCCTTCCTTGTTGGCGGCGCTGCCGTAGGCCGTGCCCCAGCCCCAGACTTCGGCGCCCTTGCCCCGACGCAGCACGCGGCTGCGGAAGATATCGGCCACCACATCGCCGTCACCGGCCAGCAGCGCCTTGGTCGAGCACATCTCGGCGCACGCTGGCAGCTTACCTTCGGCCAGGCGGTTGCGGCCGTACTTCTCAAATTCGGTCTCGCTGCCGTGTTCTTCCGGGCCGCCGGCGCAGAAAGTGCACTTGTCCATCTTGCCGCGCACGCCGAACGTGCCTTGCGAGGGGAACTGCGGTGCGCCAAAAGGGCAGGCATAGGAGCAGTAGCCACAGCCGATGCAGACGTCCTTGTCGTGCAGCACCACGCCTTCATCGGTGCGGTAGAAGCAGTTGACCGGGCACACCGCCATGCAGGGTGCATCGCTGCAGTGCATGCAGGCCACCGAGATGGACTTCTCGCCGGGTACGCCGTCGTTGAGCGTGACCACGCGGCGGCGATTCACACCCCATGGGACTTCGTGCTCGTTCTTGCAGGCGGTGACGCAGCCGTTGCACTCGATGCAGCGCTCGGCGTCACAGATGAATTTCATTCGTGCCATCGTGCTGTCTCCTTATGCTTTTTCAACGTTGCAGACCGTGGTCTTGGTCTCTTGCATCATGGTCACGATGTCGTAACCGTAGGTGGTGGCCGTGTTGATGGCTTCACCACGCACCACCGGCATCGCACCGGCCGGGTAGTAGGCTTTCATGTCCTCGCCCTGCCAGCGGCCCGAGAAGTGGAACGGCATGAACACCGTTTCGGCGTCGACACGCTCGGTCACCAGGGCCTGGACGTTCAGTCGCGCACCGGTCGGGGTGCTGACCCAGACGCGCTCGCCGTTGCGGATGCCGCGCGCTGCTGCCGTGGCCGGGTTGAGCTCGATGAACATCTCCTGTTGCAATTCGGCCAGCCAGGGGTTGGAGCGGGTTTCCTCGCCGCCACCCTCGTACTCGACCAGACGGCCGGAGGTCATGATCAGCGGGAATTTTTCGTGCACCTTGTCTTGCACGTTCTTCTGCTGCAGCGACTTGTAGAGGATGGGCAGGCGCCAGCGGGTTTTCTGATCGTCGTGGCTGGGGTACTTGGCGATCAGCTCCGGCCGGTTGCCATAGACCGGCTCGCGGTGCTGCGGGATGGCATCGGGGAAGTTCCAGACGATGGCGCGCGCCTTGGCGTTGCCGAACGGGTGGCAGCCATGGGCCATGGCCACGCGGATGATGGCGCCGGTCGGGTCTGTCTTCCAGTTCTTGCCCTCGGCCTTGGCCTTCTCGGCGTCGCTCAGGTCGTCCCACCAGCCCAGCTTCTTGAGCAGCAGGTGGTCGAATTCGGGGTAGCCGGTGGTGATTTCGGCGCCCACCGAATGCGAGCCGTCCTCGGCCAGCAGGCTCAAGCCGTCTTTCTCCACACCGAAGTTGGCGCGGAAGTTGCCGCCGCCTTCCATGACGTGCTTGGAGGTGTCGTACAGGTTGGGCGAACCGGGGTGCTTGATCTCGGGCGTGCCGTAGCAAGGCCAGGGCAGACCGAAGTAGTCGCCGGACATGTCGTAGCCGGTCTCCTTGTCCACCACCTTGCCCTTGCACCTGAGCGTCTTGACGTCGAAGGCGCCCATGTTGCGCATGTGCGCTTTCAGGCGCTCCGGGCTCTGGCCGGTGTAGCCGATGGTCCAGACCGACTTGTTGATCTCGCGCAGGATGTCCTCGACCACGGGCTCGTCCATGCCCTTGACCTGCTGCATCTTGTAGTTCTTGACCAGTTCCTTGTCAAAGCCCAGTTTCTGCGCGAACTGGTACATGATCATGTGGTCGCTGCGGCTGTCCCACAGCGGCTCGATCACCTTCTCGCGCCACTGGATGGAGCGGTTGGAGGCGGTGCACGAACCGCTGGTCTCGAACTGCGTGGCCGCCGGCAGCAGGTAGACGGCGCGGTCGGGGTTCAGGTCTTCGGGTTTGCCGGGCATGGCCGCCATGGCCGCCGTGGCCGAGGGGTACGGATCCACCACCACCAGCAGATCCAGCTTGTCCATCGCGCGTTTCATCTCCAGACCACGCGTCTGCGAGTTGGGCGCATGGCCCCAGAAGAACACACCGCGCAGGTTCGGGCCCTGGTCGATCAGCTCGTTCTTCTCCAGCACACCGTCGATCCAGCGCGAGACGGTGATGCCAGGCTTCTCCATCATGCCGTCGGCGTACTTGGACTTGATCCAGTCGTAGTCCACGCCCCAGACGTTGGCAAAGTGCTTCCACGAACCGGCGGCCAGACCGTAGTAGCCCGGCAGCGAGTCGGGGTTGGGGCCCACGTCGGTCGCGCCCTGCACGTTGTCGTGGCCGCGGAAGATGTTGGTGCCACCACCGCTCTTGCCGATGTTGCCCAGCGCCAGCTGCAGAATGCACGAAGCGCGCACCATGGCGTTGCCGATGGTGTGCTGGGTCTGGCCCATGCACCAGACGATGGTGGCCGGCTTGGCCTCGGCCAGCATCTTGGCCACCTTGACCATCTGCTCTTCCTTGACACCGCAGGCCTCTTCAACGGCCGCCGGCGTCCACTTGGTCATCACCTCTTCGCGCACCTTCTCCATGCCGAAGACGCGGTCGTTGATGTACTGCTTGTCTTCCCAGCCGTTCTTGAAGATGTGGTGGAGCAGGCCGAACAGGAACGGAATGTCGGTGCCGGAGCGGATGCGCACGAACTCGTCGGCCTTGGCGGCCGTGCGTGTGAAGCGCGGGTCGACCACGATCATCTTGCAGCCGTTTTCCTTGGCGTGCAGCATGTGCAGCATGGACACCGGGTGCGCCTCGGCCGCGTTCGAGCCGATGTACAACGCGCACTTGCTGTTCTGCATGTCGTTGTACGAGTTGGTCATCGCACCGTAACCCCAGGTGTTCGCGACGCCGGCCACCGTGGTGGAGTGGCAGATGCGCGCCTGGTGGTCGCAGTTGTTGGTGCCCCAGAAGCTGACGAACTTGCGCAGCAGGTAGGCCTGTTCGTTGTTGTGCTTGGACGAACCCACGAAGTAGACCGAGTCCGGCCCGCTGGCCTCTTTCAGCGCCTTCATCTTGGCGGTGATCTCGTCCAGCGCCTGGTCCCAGCTGATCTTCTGGTACTTGCCGTTGACCAGCTTCATCGGGTAGCGCAGGCGGTACTCACCGTGGCCGTGTTCGCGCAGGGCGGCGCCCTTGGCGCAGTGGGCACCGAGGTTGATGGGCGAGTCGAACACCGCCTCCTGACGCACCCAGACGCCGTTTTCGACGATGGCATCGGTCGCACAGCCCACCGAACAGTGGGTGCAGATCGTGCGCTTGACTTCAAGCTTGCCAGTGCCGTCGATGGAGCCGCCCGAGGCGGCCTTGGCTTTCTTGACCAGGGTCAGCTGCGACGCGGCGATACCGACGCCCACGCCCAGGCCCGAGCGACGCAGGAAGGACCGGCGGTCCATGGTCGGCAGCGCGGCCGACAGGCCACGCTGCAGGCTGTGCACGAAGGCGTGGCCGCGGCCGGCCGGAGCGGTGCCAGTGGATTTTTTGGTGAGCAACATCGTGGGGCTCCTCGGTTCAGATCCGGGTGGTCTTGTAGTAGTGCTGGACGTGGTCGGTCAGGCTGTAGCCGCCGCCACGCGCGGGCGCGGGCTTGGGCTCCTGCGCAACGGGGGCTTCGGGCTGTACGGACGGCAGCAGCGCGGTGGCCGCGGCGGCGGCACCGACAACACCGGCGCCTGCGAACAGGCTGCGGCGACGCAGGGCAGGTTGATCCTGGCGAGGGGGCTTGCTCATGTGCATGTCTCCTGGTTGAACACAGCACGCGGTGCAATGGAGTCAAGGCACCTGCGGGCTTTTTGCATAAGTCGAATCTAGCCGCGCCTCAGAGGTCTGACAAGCGCGTTCACCCCCGCATGCCGGTGTCGCGCTGCCCGATGCCGTCGCCCCCGCGACGTCCCCACACCTGACATGTGCAGCGCGCTCGCACGACAGCCAGAACCGTGCCATAAGCGAACACTGATGGTTTTCGGCGCATTCGCCCGGGATTCAGGCGGTGGCAGGGTGATCGTGCTCGCCATCGCCAAAGACGCGTCAGCTTGTCGCGCGTTGACGCGACACTTTGTCGCATCCTCGTGTTCGCACCGAACCTGTGGCCTGCGTCGTTTCTCTGCCATTACCCAAGCAATTTGCTCGGCTTCGTCCGTAGAATCGCGCCGGGTGGAACCCACCCTTTTCAACACAGCCCCCGACAAATCCCTGGAAGGCTGGCCCGACTGGTCCATCCTCATCGTGGACGATGAGCAGGGCATGCTCAACTTTCTGGTCAAGACATTGGCCCCGCGCTGCCGCTTCGTGATGAGTGCGGGCAGCGCCGAAGAAGGCGCCGAGTGGCTGCGTGGCCACCATGTGGACCTGGTCATCCTCGACATCTCGCTGCCGGGCCAGAACGGCGTGTCCTGGCTCAAGGACCTGCGCGAACAGGGCTACACCGGCGAGGTCATCCTCATCACCGCCTTTGCGGACCTGGACACCGCCATCGAAGCCCTGCGGGCCGGCGCATCAGACTTCATCCTCAAGCCTTTTCGCGTCCCGCAGATCCTGAACGCCGTCAAGCAGTGCCACGAGCGCGCCCGCCTGCGGCGCGAGAACTACGTGCTGCGCCGCGCCATGGCCAGCACCCGCCGCCACCGCGCGGCGCTGGTGGGCGACTCGCCCGCCATCGCGGCACTGCGCGCCTCGGTCGAACGCGTAGCGGCGGTGGACAGCACCGTGCTGCTGCAGGGCGAGTCGGGCACCGGCAAGGAGCTGGTGGCGAGGGAACTGCACGCCCAGAGCGCACGCAGCGAGGGGCCTTTCGTGCCCGTCAACTGTGCGGCGGTCTCGCCCGAGCTGATCGAGAGCGAACTCTTCGGCCACGCGCGCGGCGCATTCACCGGCGCCACTCGCGCCCGCGAAGGCCTCTTCCATTACGCCCAGGGCGGCACACTGTTCCTCGACGAGGTGGCCGAGTTGCCGCAGCCCATTCAGGCGGCACTGCTGCGCGCCATCGAAGACCTGAGCATCCGCCCGGTGGGCAGCCAGCAGCTGGTGCCTCTGAACCTGCGCATCATGGCCGCCAGCAACCGCCGCCTCGCGGACGAAGTGGCCGCCGGCCGCTTCCGCAAAGACCTGTACTTTCGCCTGCAAGTGGTCGAACTGGGCCTGCCGCCGCTGCGCGAGCACAAGGCCGACATTCCCGCCCTGGTGCAGCACTTCATGGAGCAGCTGGCGCCCGCACTGGGCGTGGCGCCGCTGCAGATCAGCGAGCAGGAAATGGACTTCCTCGCACAGTACGGCTGGCCCGGCAATGTGCGCGAACTGCGCAACCTGATCGAGCGCTCGCTCATCCTCGGCTCGCTCAATGTGTCGGCGCTGTACCCGGTCCAGACACAGCGCAGCGCGGCGGCTCCCGTCGCCGGCACCATGGACCTGGCCACCATGGAGAAGCTGCACATCCTCAGCGTGCTCGACTCGGTGCAGGGCGACAAGACGCGTGCGGCCGAACTGCTGGGCGTCTCGCGCCGCACCCTGGAGCGCCGCGTCGCGGAGTGGAACAGCTTGTGAAGACACCCCCGCCGCGCTGCGCGCGACCCCCTCAAGGGGGCAACCCGATGCGGCCCGGCAAAGCCGGTTCCGCCGGGTTCCTGGTTGGAACCCTTCGCGCCGGTATGGGCCACGCATGATCAGCAACACGCCCCGCTGGCTCGCCACCTCGGTGCGCAACAAGCTGCTGGCGATGGCGCTGCTGCCGCTGCTGGTGGTGTTCCCGCTGCTGGTGCTGGCGATTGCGGTGTGGAGCAGCGTCACCTACGACCGCCTGCTCATCACCAAGGTGCGCAGCGACCTGGCGGTGGCGCGCGGCTACTTCGACCAGACCCTGGCCGCGGTCGGCAGCGGCACGCGCGGCGCGGCGCGTTCGCAGCGCCTGCTGCAGGCCATGGACGGCAGCGACCTGAACGCCCTGCTGACCGCCGACCGGCAGGAACTCGGACTGGACTTCCTTCTGCTGGTGCGACCGGACGACCCACGCGCCAACCTCCCCGCCAGCGTGGCGCCGCTGTTGCAACCGACGACACAGGCCCCGGCCCGGTCCGCTCAGATTGTGCGCCTCTCGCGCGACGAGCTCGCCGCCATCGCACCGCAGCTGCTGCCGCGACTGAACATCCCGCTGGTGGCCACGCGAAACGCCACGCCCGACGCGCGCAGCGTGGAAGACCGCGCGCTGGTGCTGCTGTCGCTGCAGCCGGTGCTGGACGCCTCGGGTCGGCCGCAGGCCTTGCTGGTGGGCGGCCTGCTGCTCAACCAGAACCTGGACTTCATCGACCACATCAACCGCATCGTCTACCCCGAAGGCGCCCTGCCCTTCGGCAGCGAAGGCACGGCCACGCTGTTCCTGGACGACGTGCGCATCACCACCAACGTGCGCCTGTTCCAGAACCAGCGCGCCATCGGCACCCGCGTCTCGCAGACCGTGCGCGAGCGCGTGCTGACCCAGGGCCAGACCTGGCTGGACCGCGCCTTCGTGGTCAACGACTGGTACGTCTCGGCCTACGAGCCGCTGCTGGACGCGTCGGGCCAGCGCGTGGGCATGCTCTACGTGGGCTTCCTCGAATCGCCCTTCCGCTGGGTGCGCCACGCCATGCTGGCCGTCATGGGCCTGATCTTTCTGGCCGTGATGGCCGTGTCGGCCTGGTTCTCGGTGCGATGGGCGCGCAGCATCTTCCGCCCGGTGGAGCAGATGAACCGCACCATGCAGCGCGTGGAGGACGGCGATGCCGCTGCGCGCGTGGGCGCCCTGCCCGCTCGCGACGAACTCGGCGCCCTCGCCAGCCACCTGGACCAGCTGCTGGAGGTGATCGACGACAAGACCACCGCGCTGCGCCGCTGGGGCGAGGAACTGGACCACAAGGTTGCCGAACGCACACGCGAACTCGAAGCCAGCAACGCCTCGCTGCAGCTGGCACAGCAACAGCTGGTGAAAAGCGAAAAGCTCGCGGCCATCGGCCAGCTCACCGCCAGCATCGCGCACGAGATCAACAACCCCATTGCCGTCATGCAGGGCAACCTCGACCTGATCCGCGACACATTGGGCGGCCATGCCCAGCCGGTGAAGGCCGAACTCAAGCTGCTGGACGAACAGGTCGAACGCATGCGCCTGATCGTGACCCAGCTGCTGCAGTACGCGCGGCCCACCGAGTACGCGGGCTACGTGGAGACGCTGGACATGAACCAGACGGTGGACGACTGCCTGGTGCTGGTGGCCCACCTGCTGGCGCAAACCCGCATCGAGGTGGTGCGCGACCTGCGGTCCACACGGCGCGTGGGCTTCAACCGGCAGGAGTTGCAACAGGTCATCATCAACCTGCTGATCAACGCCATCCAGGCCATGCCGCAAGGCGGCACGCTGCGACTGGCCACCACGGACTGGACCGACGAACACGGCGCGCTCGGCGCCCTGCTGCAGGTGCAGGACTCCGGACCGGGTCTGGCACACGAGGTGGCCGAGCGTCTGTTCCGCCCTTTCTTCACGACCAAGAACGACGGCAATGGCCTGGGCCTGTGGATCAGCCAGGGGCTGGTGGAACGCTACGGCGGCAGCATCGGCGCCGGCAACCGGACCGATGGCCAGGGCGGCGCGGTGTTCAGCGTGCGCCTGCTGACCGAGCCGCAGGCGCCAGAGGCGGTGAACACGCGCGACGGCCGACCCGGGAACGATGTGAACGCGCCATCGTGACCTGGCGAGGACATGGGGCGAAGTGAACACGTGTGGCGCGATGCGCCCGGCTCCGGCCCCGACATGGAACCCACCATGCACGGTGATGCGGCCAGGGGCTGGCGGTCAGAGGCCGGCGGTCAAGCCCGCCCAGGCGAGCAGCTCGGTGGTCACCTGGGCGCCGCCCCACCAGAGCAGCACCACCGAAGCCATCGCGACCAGCGTCACCAGATGGCCGGCCAGCAGCATCAGACCATCGCGCAAACGCAACCCCCAGGCGATCAGCACGATGGCCAGCGCGGGCAAAACGTTGTCAAAACTGATGATGGGCACGGGCACCATCATGGACAGCCCGGCCACCGACAACATGAAACCGTTGAACACCCGGGCCGACGGGTGCGACAGCGACAGCAGGCGGGGCCGCCCCAACCGGCCGATGACACGCACGACGCGACCGACCATCCGGGCGAGCAGCGCCTGCACGCGACCATGAAGCTCCCGCCGGCCCAGCCAGGCCGGCAAAGGCACCGACCGACCCCACCCAAGGCCACAGGCGACCAGCAAACAGAACGCACCCACAGCGGTGGCCATGCCGGGCAGCGCCACGGGAAACAGCAGCGGCATGGCCAGCAGCGACAACCAGACCAACCGCTGCCGGTGGTGGGTGCCCACGGTGTCGGCAAAGGTGCCGCCCATGGACGCCAGGTGGCCCGCAGCCATCCGCTCGACCGCGGCGCGCCGACGGTCCTGGGGCAAGCCGGTGGGGCGCTGGGGTGGAGAGCTGGTGTTTGACACGGTGTTCTGCAATCGGGTGTTGCCGGTGAGGCCAAAAACGACCCGCACTGTGACCGGATGGGCCGGTTTGAAAAAGAACCCTGTGGCGAACGCAGACATCGGAAAAAACGGAACGCCCGGCGGGTTTTGAACACAAACTCTGACCTTCAGTCTGCCATCCCTCCCCTGCAGCCCTCCACCCCAGTTTTTAGAGAGCCGTCCCGCCATGCCCAACACCCGCAGCGCCAACGCCGTCCGCCTCGAATTTGCGCCCGGTTCACTGGTCCAGACCAACCTGTCGGGCGCGGCTTTCACCGGCGACTGGCTCTGGGTGGCCGGCGACGAAGCCTGTGGCCTGGACCGCCTGCGCCGACTCGATCCCGTCGGCAGCGAAACCTTGCGCTTCGGCGAGGTGCGCGACTTTCCGCTGGCCGATCTGCTGGACCTGCCAGGCGCCGCCGACGAAGAAGCCGACCTGGAAGGCATGGCCGTGGCCGATGGCTACCTGTGGGTGGTCGGCTCCCACGGTCTCAAGCGCAAGAACATCAAGCCCGACCGCTCCCACACCGACAACGCCAAACGGCTGGCCAAGGTGGCGCTCGACGGCAACCGGCGCCTGCTGGCCCGCCTGCCCATCGAACCCGACGCCCAAGGTGCGCCCTGCCTGGTGAAACAGGCCAGCGACGGCCGCCGGGCGTTGCGCCTCAAGGGCGATGCCCAGACCAACCTGTTGACCCGCGCGCTGGCCGACGACCCCCACTTCGGTCCCTACATGGCGATCCCGGGCAAGGACAACGGCTTTGATGTGGAAGGCCTGGCGGTCGACGGGTCCCGGCTGCTGCTCGGCCTGCGCGGCCCGGTGCTGCGGGGCTGGTCGGCGCTGCTCGAAATCCAGATCGAGGTCCGCGCCGACGATCTGCGCCTGGCGCCGCTGGACGACAAAGGCACGCTGGTGCGCAAACACTTCCTGCAGCTCGATGGGCTGGGCATTCGCGACCTGCACTTCTCCGGCGACGATCTCTACATCCTGGCGGGACCGACCATGGTGCTCAATGGCGACATCCGGGTCTTCAAGTGGCCGCTCGCGCGCACCGTGCTGAACGACAACCGCGAACCGGTGCGCTTTGAAGCCGCGCTGACCGAGGCGGTTTCGCTGCCCCATGGGCGCGGCACCAACCGCGCGGAGGCGATCTGCGATTTGCCCCCGGCCATGGCCGGCAGCAAGCCGCGCTGGCTGGTGCTGTACGACGCGCCGGGCGCCGACCGTCGCGACGGCGAACACACCGTCTTTGGCGATCTGCTGCGACACGACTGATGGCGTCCAGCGTCCCACCCACACCCGCTGAAAGCGCGCCGCCCCTGGACACCGCAGCGCCCCTTCTGTTCATCATCAACGCCGCTTCGGGCGCCGCAGACATCGATGCCAAGCGCGCCGTGATCGAATCGACCCTGACGGCGCGGGGCCGCCGAGGCGAGCTGTTGGTGTGCCAGCCCGCCGAACTGGCTCGGGTGGCCGCCCAGGCCGCTGCCAAGGCCGTGGCCCACCACACGGCGGTGGTGGCGGTGGGCGGCGACGGCAGCCTGAACGCGGTGGCCCAGGCCGCACACGCCGCCGGTTGCCCCATGGGCGTCATCCCTTACGGCACCTTCAACTACTTCGCCCGTACCCACGGCATTCCCACCGAACCAGCCGCTGCAGCCCAGTTGCTGCTCGACGCGCAGCCGCTGCCGGTGCAGGTGGCGGCCATCAACGACCGGGTGTTCCTGGTCAACGCCAGCCTGGGCATATACCCCGAGCTGCTGCAGGATCGCGAGGCCTACAAGGCGCGCTTCGGCCGCAGCCGCTGGGTGGCGTTCGTGGCGGCTTGTGCCACCTTGCTTCGCGCGCAACGCAAGCTGCGCCTGCACATCGAGATGGGGGACACCGTGCGCGACGTGCAGACGCTGACGCTGTTTGTGGGCAACAACCGGCTGCAGCTGCAGCAGTTCGGCGCGAACCCCGAAGACACCGTGGCCGGCACACCCGGCCACGGCAGCATGGCCGCGCTCATGCTGCGCCCCATCGGCACGATGTCCATGATCGGGCTGATGCTGCACGGCGCCATGGGCCGGCTGGGCGAAGCGGCCGGCGTGGAAGGTTTTGAATTCCAGCACATGGTGGTGCGCCCCAGGCTGCTGCCCGGCCGGCACGAGGTGGTGGTGGCGTTCGACGGCGAGGTGGCGCGCATGCGCGCACCGATCGACTTCCGCGTGCTCGAAAAACCGCTGTACCTGCTGCAAGAGCCCCACACCGCCAGTGCGACCGCAGCCACGGCAGCCGCCGAAGAGGCGGCGCCGTGAGCGTGCTGCTGCACCTCTCCGACACCCACTTCGGCACCGAGCAACCTCCGGTGCTCGAAGCGCTGGTGGCACTGGCCGCGCAACAGCGGCCCGATCTGGTGGTGCTCTCGGGCGACATCACCCAGCGCGCACGGCCACACCAGTTTCGCGCCGCCAAGGCCTTCACCGACCGGCTGGGCGCGCCGGTGCTCGCCGTCCCCGGCAACCACGACATTGCGCTGTTCGACCTGTGGTCCCGCCTGACAAAACCCTACGCGCGCTACGCCACGGCCTTCGGCAGCGACACCGAGCCCACGCACGCGTCGGCGGACTGGCTGGTGATCGGCGTCAACACCACGCGCGCCTGGCGCCACAAGAACGGTGAGGTGTCCGCCGCGCAGATCGACCGGGTGGCCCGGCGGTTGAGCACGGCCAGCCCGGACCAGCTGCGCGTGGTGGTGGTGCACCAGCCGCTGGCCGTGACCGATGCACGAGACCGGCCCAACCTGTTGCGCGGCCACGCCGAGGCCTGCCGGGCTTGGGCCGAGGCCGGGGCCGACCTGATGATCGGGGGCCACATCCACCTGCCTTACACGGTGGCGTTGCAAGACGGCGAGCGCCGGGCCTGGGTGGTGCAGGCGGGCACCGCGGTCTCCTCGCGCACGCGCCCCGGCGTGCCCAATTCGGTGAACATCGTGCGCTGGTCTGCGCCCCCTGCCGAGGCTGCCGCAGCGCAGCGCGTGTGCCACATCGAACAATGGGACTGGTCGCCACAACAGCGGGCTTTCGGCCGCGCGGCGGTGACCACCGTGCAGCCACAACGGCCACTGCCGGCAGCCTGACCCCAGGCCCTTCACGCTGTCCCGTCAAGCCCCTGCGCGTCTTCGGCCAGGCGCCTGGTCCGTGGGGCCGCAGCGGGCGCCCGGAACGACCGGGTCAGCGGGGTTGCCCGTTCTCGCTGGCCGGTGGGACCGGGATGCCCTGCGAACCGTCGCCTCCGCCAGCGGCGGCCGGCTGCAAGGGCTCGGGCGCGCACATGCGCACACCGTTCCAACGCTGGCCACACCAGCACAAACCCTCGGCGTTGATGATGCAGGTGCCGGAACCGCAGCAGCGTGTGTCTTCCATGGTCGGTCTTTCGAAAGAGATCGTCGAAGGCTAGGCTAGTGCAGTCCTGGAGTCCGAGTCGTGACTGCGGACAATCACTGGCCCGGCCACCGACGAGCGCTCACGCCATCAGGTCAAAACCCTGCGTCTCGACACTGACGAACGCCGCGGTGAACGCCGCCAGCGCGGCATAGAACTTGGCCTTGGGATGGGCGTTGATGGCATCGCACATCTGCGTGGCCCATGGCTGCACGTGGGCACTGAAAAACTTCTGCTGCTGGGTGAGGTTAGCGACTTCCACGTCGTCGCCTGCGATGAGGTAGCGCATGACTTCGCAGACGCAGGCGAAGTGGTCTTCGGTTTCGGGCATGGCCTCGTCGCGCGCCAGACCCAAGGCGGCCAGGTCGCCGCGCAGTGCAGCGAGCGGCTTTTCGTTCAGGAAGCCGCTGAGGTAGTACGAACCGAACAGGTAGATCTCGGGCTTGCCGACGCCGCCGAACAGGGCGTCGTATTCGTTGGCGACCTGCTGGTCGCTGAGCTCGCGCACCGTGCCGACGAACTGGCGCCACGGTTCTTCGAGGAAGCCGCCGGCCGCGGGCGCTTCGGTCACGGCCACGCGCAACTGGGACAGCAGCTCGGCGCTGGGCGGCGCGTAGAACAGCGCGGCCAGCAGGCCGTAGACCTCGGCGCGGGCGGTTTCTTCGTCGAGGGCGGAGGAGACGGGGATCTGATCGTTCATATCGTTTGCTTGTTCGGTTCGCTCATCACCATAGAAGCGGCATTGCCATGAACCCGCCGAGCCGCGCCGTGGAACTGGCTTTGCAAGGCCACAGGCATGGTCCCCCTTGGGGGAAGACGCGCAGCGGCGCAGGGGGGGGCTACATATCCGTGATCTTGGTCTCGCCCGGGTTGGTGTAGATGTCCACCACGCGGCAGTCGCCGCACATTTTCAGGCGCTCCAGCGCCTCGCCCTGGAACATGGCGTGGCCGCTGAGCTTGGCGAGCATGACCTCGATGCCCTTGAGCGTTCCAAACGGCTTGCTGCAGCGCACACACCGGTAAGGCTGCGCTTCGTTGAGCACGCGCGGCTGGCGGCGCTCGTCGCCCAGCAGCAGGCGCGGCTGCAGGGTGATGGCCTTTTCGGGGCAGGTGGTGGCGCACAGACCGCACTGCACGCAGTTCTTTTCAATGAAGCGCAGTTGCGGGCGCTCGGCGTTGTCCTGCAGCGCGCTGGCCGGGCAGGCGCTGACGCAACTCAGGCAGAGCGTGCAGGCGTCGCGGTTGATGTTGAGGCTGCCAAAGGGCGAAGCCGCGGGCAGCGCGATGGCGGCGTCTTTCGTGCGGTTCGCGCGGCTGGCGCTTTCTTGCAGCAGGTGGTCGATGGCAAGGTCCAGCGTGGCGCGCTTTTCGGGCTGGACCGCGAAGCTGGCGGCCTTGGTGACGCCTTGCGCGGGCGCTTCGCCGAGTTCGGCGTCGAGCTGCGGCAGGTCGCGCGCGTCGCGCACTTCAATCAGTTTGAAGTGGCGGCCGCTGTAGCCCAGCGCCTGCACGATGGACTCGGCCACCGCCATCTGCTCGCGCAGGGCCGCGTGGTACTGCGGCGCTTCTTCGCCGGTCATCAGCACCCAGACCTGGCGGGCACCGTAGGCGAACGCGGTGAGCCAGAGGTCGATGCCGGTGGAGGCGGTGTGCCACAGCGACAGCGGGATCACGCGAGCGGGCACGCCGCGCACGCTCTTGTCCAGCTGGGCCATGCGGCCCAGGTCGTGGACCAGAGCGGCGCCGGCTTCCTGGCTGTGCAGCAGCAGGGCCGCATCCTGGCCACCGGCCTTGGCGTAAGTGGCCAGCAGGGTGCGCAGCTTCACGCCCTGCTCGCTGGCGCGTGGGTAGGCGTAGCTCAGCGCACCAGTGGGGCAGACGGTGGTGCAGGTGCCGCAGCCCACGCAGAGGTTGGGGTTGACGACGATCTGGTTGCGCTTCAGGTCGCTTGAAATCGCCGAGGCCGAGCACACGTCCACACAGGCGTTGCAGCCCACGCTCTGGTTGCGGCCGTGGGCACAAATCTTTTGCTTGTAGGTGAAGAACTTGGGCTTCTCGAACTCGCCCACCAGGTCGCGCAGCTGGGTGACGGCGCGCACCTGGGCCAGCGTGTCGGCCGACGGCGGCAGGTGCACATAGCCCTGGGGCAGCGCGTGCTGGGTGAAGCCGGGCGCCTCGCGCAGGTCGAGCACGAGGTCGAATTTTTCTTCGCGCTCCTGTGCGTCGCGCTGGAAGTTGATGGCGCCCACCGCCTCGCAGGCCTTGACGCAGGCGCGGTGCGACTGGCATCGCGACAGGTCCACCTGGTAATCCAGACCGATGGCGCCTTCGGGACAGGCGGCCACGCAGGCGTTGCAGCGGGTGCAGAGGTCGAGGTCGATCGGGTTGCTGGCGTTCACCGACACCTCGAACGCCCCCAGCCAGCCGCGCAGGCTTTGCAGCTGGCCCGCGAGCACCGGGTACTGGCGCGTCTGCTGGCCGCTGCCGCCGGTGGGCAGCAGGGTCACGTCCAGCGCGTCGCTGACCAGCGCGGCCAGGGCCTCGGCGCGCTCCAGCGGGCCGATGATGAGCAGGCGACCCTCGCTGCTGTAGGTGACGGTGGGCACCGGCTCGGCCTCGGGCAGGCGCGCGGCGGCCAGCAAGGCCGCCATCTTGGGCGTGGCCTGCTGGGCCTCGCGGCCCCAGCCGCCGGTTTCGCGGATGTTGACGAAGCGGATCGGCCGCGCCTGCAATGGCACAGAGCCCTCGGTCTGTTCGGACAGCTCGCTGAACAGCCGACTTTCCTGGGTGCAGGCCACCACCAGGTCGTCGCGGCTGCGGGTGGCGCGCTGGAACGCGGGCGCGTCGCGCCGGCACAGCGTGGTGTGCAGCGTCAGGTCTTCATCCAGCGCCTGGCCCAGGGCTTTGGGGTCCAGGGGCATGGTCTGGTTGCAGTTGCAAATCAGCGTGGTCATCGTGGGCGGTCTCTTCGGGTTCTGCCGCGTCTGGTGCGCGGGCTTGTTCTGTTGTGGGCACATCGGGCCGTTCGGCGGCGCCCTGCGGTGCCGGGTCGGCCGCCGCAGCGGCCTTTTTCTTCGCTTGCTCTTCGGGGTCGTCCACCAGCTTCAGGAACTGGGCGCTGACCATCTTGGCCATGTCGGCGGCCGACAGCGGGCTGGGTTTCGAGTAGTCGTCGATATAGATGTCCAACCCGTCCATGACGTTGAAGTGCGGGTCGGCGAACAGTTTCTTGACGGCGGCGTTGCGCACTTCGGGCGACACGTCTTTGGCCACGAAGCGGCTGAAGTCGGACGCCGGCGTGAGGGCCTGGGTTTCTTCCAGCGTGGGCGGGGGTGGCGCGGGTGCTTCGACCGCGGGCTGGCCCGGCGCTGGCGATCCAACCGCCGCCGGCACCACCGCGGACGGGGCTGCCGGCGCAGCGGCGGGCGGCGCGGGCTCGGACACCGGCTCGCCGCTGCGCACCTGCGCCTTGCGGCGCGACCAGCGCGAGAAGAAGCTGTCGCCTTCGTCAGCCGCCATGACCGCCTCCGTGTCCGCTGGCTTGCGGGCCCGGACCGCGCTGGAATTTCTCGGTCGAAATGCGCACCGGCTGGCCAAAGCGATCGGTCAGCGGCTTGAAGCTCTCGGGCCGCTTGCGGCGCTTGGGTTCGATGTGGTGGTGTTCGGCGACGAAGCTGCGCAGCCACTCCACCACCTCATCCGGAGCGGGCACCTGGTCGACCTTCTCCTGCGCGTCCAGCCAGCGCCCGGCGTCGTGGTAGCTCAGGGTGGCGATCTGTGGCACGGCCATGGGTTCACCGTCGAGCAGCTGTTCTTCATCCGCACGCCAGAAGACCCACCAGCAGGGGCTGGGGCTCTCGAGATTGAGGTACAGGCCTTCGGCGTCGTCGCGAAAGAGGGTGACGTGCAAGCCGGTGAAGAGCCAGTAGCGGGCGCCCTCAACCGCGGCGGCACCGGGCAGGGGCTGCACCTCCTGCGGTGCATCGGCCACGGGCTGCGGCGCGCGGGCCGGAACCTCGAACGGCTCGCCCGCGGGCAGCACGTCGGCCAGCACCCAGCGCCAGCTTTGCCAGCGCGACATGGGGCCTGTGACCGGTTCGCGGCGCATGACCACGTGCACCGGCAGCGCGGGGCGGCCGGCGGGGGTGGAAGGGACTTGTGCATCGGCTTGCATAGGAAGCCGCACTGTACGCGAAGGCACCCACTCCCTCGCTACGTGTGAGCCCTAAGCCCGCGCGGCCACGCGGGTCACACCGCCTTGAACGCGCCGTGTGCGCTCAGTAGGTTTCCAGGTGCAGGCGGCCTTCGCGCTTGAGCGCGGCGCCCACCATGTCCCAGTCCAGGCCGGCCTGGGTGGCCACGTCGCGCAGGGCGAGCACCACGCCCTCTTCCATGGCCTTGAGGCCGCAGACGTAGAAGCAGGCGTTCGGATCCTGCAGCAGGGGCACCAGGTCGGCGGCGCGTTCGCGCAGGGCGTCCTGCACGTAGCGCTTGGGCTGCCCGGGCGTGCGGCTGAAGGTGAAGTTGGTGTCGATGAAGTCCTTGGGCAGGCTTTGCAGCGGGCCGAAGTACGGCAGCTCTTCCTGCGTGCGGGCGCCGAAGAACAGCATGAGCTTGCCACCTTCGAACTTGCCGCTGGCGCGCAGGCGGCGACGCCACTCGGTCATGGCGCGCATGGGGGCCGAACCGGTACCGGTGCAGATCATGACGATGCTGGACTTGGGGTGGTTGGGCATCAGGAAGCTGGTGCCGAATGGGCCGATGACCTGCACCGTGTCGCCGACCTGCAGGTCGCACACGTAATTGCTGGCCACGCCGCGCACCGGCTTGCCAGCGTGATCTTCGAGCACGCGCTTGATGGTGAGCGAGAGGTTGTTGTGGCCCGGGCGCTCGCCGTTGCGCGGGCTGGCAATGCTGTACTGGCGCGCGTGGTGCGGCTTGCCGTTGGCGTCCACGCCGGGCGGCACGATGCCGATGCTCTGACCTTCGAGCACGGGGAAGGGCATGGACCCGAAGTCCAGCACGATGTGGTGGGTGTCGTAATCCTTGCCCACCGCGGTGACGCGCAGGTTGCCGACCACGGTGGCGGTGACCGTCTTTTCTGCGGCCTTGGGGCCGTAGAGGTTGGTGTAGGCATGGGCCGCGCTCCAGGGCGGGAGGGTCGCGCCGTATTGGCTGGAGTTGAAGGCGGTCTGGCCGGTGGGGTCCACGGCGGGCACGGCGGCTTCGGTGGCGGGCGCCTCGGCCGCGGCGGCATCGCCCGCGTCACCGGCCAGGGCAGCGATTTCAGCGCCCGAGAGTTCGGTGGGCAGCTCGTCCCAGCCCAGCTGTTCTTCCAGCGTGTAGGCCTTGACGCGCGGCATGCGGCGGTAGTTGTCGATGGAGCCGGTCGGGCACGGCGAGATGCAGTCGTTGCACCAGTTGCACTTGCTGACGTCGACCACGTAGTTGCGCGAGTCGTGCGTGATGGCGCCAACCGGGCAGATCGATTCGCAGGTGTTGCAGCGGATGCAGATCTCGGGATCGATCAGGTGCTGCTTGATGACGGCGGCTTCGGCGGGGGCGTTCATCTGAGTCTCCGAATTCTTGTGGGGTACGCGTGATTGTCCGGGTTTCGGTGTGGCACCGCATGGGCCGGGGTGACCACCTTCGTGTGCCGCGCTTTGACTTCGTGGAGGCACCGCATGGGTTGGGGTAACCGACTCCGTTCGTGTCCCCCGCCGGCCTGCGGCCGGCTCCTCCTTTACCTCACTGCGCCGGTCACCCCAACCCGTGCTCGCAGGCGTGCGAGGAAGGAACAGAGGAAACGAGGAACCACCCAAGCGGCCGGCGCGCGTGCCTTTGTCCAGAGATGCGGTGGAACCGGCTTCGCCGGGCCACTCGCATCGTCCCCCCTTCAAGCGCCGAAGGCGCGCCAGAAAGGGGGGAAGCCGCGCAGCGGCGCAGGGGGGTTAGTTGAATCTTACATACTCGAAGTCCACCGGCTGGCGGTTGATGCCCATGACCGGCGGCGCGATCCAGTTGGCGAACTTGCCCGGCTCGACCACGCGGCCCATGAGCGAGCCCACGTAAGCGCGGTCGGTGTCCGATGGCAGCCACTCTTCGACACGCATGTTCCACTCGTGGTCGGTCACCACGCGGCCATCCGGACTGACCTTGATGCCGGCCAGGCTGCCGATGTTGCGGTGGAAGGCTTTGTGCGGAACGCTCAGCCGGAAGTCGATGCCGGCCTTTTCGATGATGCGGTTCCAGCGGTCCACGCCACCCACCGAGTCCTTGATGTAGTCGTCGCGCAGCACTTCGTTGAGCGCGTTGAGCATGGGCACTTCCTTTTCCAGCAGCTTGCCCTCTTCCACCGACAGGATCTTGTAGGTGTTGCCCTTGAGCACGTGGTCGTCGGTGCGCTTGCCTTCTTCGTAACGGCCCTTGAGGCCGGAGCTGTAGAAGGTGGCGGCGTTGGACGACTGGTCCGCGCCGAACAGGTCGATAGTCACCGAGAAGTGGAAGTTGATGTAGCGCTGGATGGTCGGCAGGTCGATCACGCCGGCCGCGCGCAGCTTGCCCACGTCGTCGGTCTTGAGTTCGTTCATGGCCGCGCAGGTGCGGCTGATGACGCGGCCCACGCCGGACTCGCCCACGAACATGTGGTGCGCTTCTTCGGTCAGCATGAACTTGGTGGTGCGGGCCAGCGGGTCGAAGCTCGACTCGGCCAGGGCGCACAACTGGAACTTGCCGTCGCGGTCGGTGAAGTAGGTGAACATGAAGAAGCTCAGCCAGTCGGGCGTCTTCTCGTTGAAGGCCTGCAGGATGCGCGGGTTGTCGGCGTTGCCGCTGTTGCGCTCGAGCAGGGCTTCGGCTTCTTCGCGGCCGTCCTTGCCAAAGTACTTGTGCAGCAGGTAAACCATGGCCCAGAGGTGGCGGCCTTCTTCCACGTTGACCTGGAACAGGTTGCGCAGGTCGTACTGGCTGGGCGCGGTCAGGCCCAGGTGCCGCTGCTGCTCGACGGACGCCGGCTCGGTGTCGCCCTGCGTGACGATGATGCGGCGCAGGTTGGCGCGGTGTTCGCCAGGCACGTCCTGCCAGGCGGCTTCGCCCATGTGGTCACCGAAGTGGATCTTGCGGTCCTGCTCGGCCGGATTGAGGAAGATGCCCCAGCGGTAATCGGGCATCTTGACGTGGCCGAACTGCGCCCAGCCCTGCGGGTCCACGCTCACGGCGGTGCGCAGGTAGACGTCGAAGTTCTGCGAGCCGTCCGGGCCCATGTCCTGCCACCACTGCAGGTAGTTGGGCTGCCAGTGCTCCAGCGCGCGCTGCAGCGTGCGGTCTTCGCTCAGGTTGACGTTGTTGGGGATCTTCTCGCTGTAGTTGATACCGGACATGGGGTGCTCCTGCTGTTGTCTCGCTCGGTGGACTGTTGTTCGGTTGCGGCTGGCTCCACCGGGAAACCCACCGCACAACGAGGTGTGTGTTTAGACGCGGTTCCAGTCGAACTGGGCCTTGTCGCCCTTGCCGTAGACCTTGAGCGCGCCCTTCTCGCCGACGGCGTTGGGGCGCTGGAAGATCCAGTTCTGCCAGGCGGTCAGGCGGCCGAAGATGCGGGTGAACATGTTTTCCTTCTGCGCAAAACGCAAGTTGGCTTCCAGGCCGGTCAGGGCGTCGGGCGACATGGCAGCGCGCTCTTCCAGCACCAGGCGGATCTCGTCGGCCCAGTCGATGTCGTCGGGCGCGGCGGTGACCAGGCCCAGCTTCACGGCGGCGTCGCCGTCCAGCGCCTGGCCGATGGCGCCGCGCGCGGCCTCCATGGCGGGCACTTCCTCATAGAAGCGGCGCTGCAGGCGGCTCTGGCCGTTGACCATGGGGAAGAAGCCGAAGTTCATTTCGCTCAGGGTCAGCGTGGGCTGCATCTCGGGCTCGTCGGGCAGCACCAGCTGGTAGCTGCGATCGGCGCAGAAGGCCAGCTCGGCCAGCGTGCCGGCGAAGCATGAGCCCGGCTCCAGCAGCGCGAACAGCGAGCGCGAAGACACGTCCAGGCGCGCCAGCGTGCGGCGCAGGTGGCCGATGGTTTCGTTGACGAACCAGTGGTCCTTGTGCGCCAGCATCAGCGCGTCGTTGGCCAGCACCGCGGCGCTGTCGCCTTCGGTCTTGAGCAGCCAGGAGCCGATGTCCAGCTCGTTGGTGCGCATGTGCAGGATGGCGTCGTCCAGCTCGCGCACCATCTGCAGTGGGTACCAGTGGGCGCCTGCGGCTTCGATGCCGGCCACGTCGGTCGGCTGGTCGCCTTGCGGGGCCTTGACGGTGAAGGTGGCGACGCGCTTGGCGCGGTCGATCTCAACCGTGACGTTCGTGTAGCTCAGGCGGTCGGCGTCAATGGTGCGGTTCAGAGGCGTCAGTTCCACACCTTTGGCACCGGCCGGGCGGCTGCTGCCGGCGGCCAGGCGCTCGGCGCGTTCGCGCACGGCCTGCTGGAACACGGCAGGCTTGGCGATCGCGTCGACCAGACGCCAGTCCACGGCCTTCTGGCCGCGCACGCCTTCGACGCTGGTGCAGAAGATGTCGGCCAGATCGTGGCGCACGTGGCGCTTGTCGGTCACGCGGGTCAGGCCGCCGGTGCCGGGCAGCACGCCCAGCAGCGGCACTTCGGGCAGGCTCACCGAGCTGCTGCGGTCGTCCACCAGCACGATCTCATCACAGGCCAGGGCCAGCTCGTAGCCGCCACCGGCGCAGGCGCCGTTGAGGCCGGCGACAAACTTCAGGCCGCTGTGCTGAGACGAGTCTTCGATGCCGTTGCGGGTCTCGTTGGTGAATTTGCAGAAGTTGACCTTCCAGCCGTGGGTCGACAGGCCCAGCATGAAGATGTTGGCGCCGGAGCAGAACACGCGGTCCTTCAGACTGGTGACCACCACGGTGCGCACCTCGGGGTGCTCGAAGCGGATGCGCTGCAGCGCGTCGTGCAGTTCGATGTCGACGCCGAGGTCGTAGCTGTTGAGCTTGAGCTTGTAGCCAGGGCGGATGCCGGCGTCTTCGTTGATGGCCAGCGACAGCGTGGCGATGGCACCGTCAAAAGCCAGCTGCACGTGCTGGTAGCGCGAAGGGTGGGTCTGGTAATCGACGCGGGGGTCCGTGGCGGTGGCGGTCATGAGATTGTCTCCTGGGGTCTGGACGGTGCCGGGCGGGCGGATGCACTGGGATGCAGAGTGATGTGAATAATAGTGCATGCCACTTGGCGCAGTCAAATGCAGTTTACTGCATAAGACTCAGTGTTTACCCGTAGCCGCCGGCTCAGGCAGACAGCTTCAGCAGCTGGCGCACCTCTCGACGCAGCTGGGCGAAGCTGTCTTCCAGCGGCTGGGCACTGGTGTTGAAGGCCAGGTCGGCCTTGGAATAGAACGCCGCGCGCCCTTCCAGGATGCGCTTGAGGTCTTCCATGGCCTCGCGGCTGGCGGCCATGGGGCGCATGTCGCCCTGGGCCGCCACCCGGCCCATGTGGTCGCTGGGGTCGGCCTGCAGCCAGACGGTGGTGCAGTGCTGCAGCAGCAGATTGAAGTTGGCCGAATCGGCTACCAGGCCGCCGGGCGTGGCGATCACCACCTCGGGGTAGATCTGGATCGCTTCTTCGAGCGCGCGGCGCTCGTAGCGGCGGTAGGCGTTGGCGCCGTAGAGGTTGTGGATCTCGCTGATGCTGCAGCCGGCGAACTGTTCGATCTGGCGGCTCAGTTCGATGAACGGAAAACCCAGGTCGTCCGCCAGGCGCTGGCCCAGCGTGGACTTGCCGGCGCCGCGCAGACCGATGAGCGCCACGCGCGCCAGCCGACCTTGCGCATCGACACCGCCGCTGGCGCCCAGCAGCTCGGCCAGCTGCAGGCGGGCACGGCGCAGGTCGGCCTCGTTGCGGCCTTGCAGCAGCTCGCGGATCAGCAGCCACTCGGGCGAAGAGGTGCTCACATCGCCCAGCAGTTCGGCCAGCGAACACTGCAGCGCCTGCGCCACCTGCAGCAGGACCAGGATGGAGGCGTTGCCGGTGCCGTACTCAAGGTTGGCCAGGTGGCGCTCGGACACATCGGCCGCGATGGCCACGGCCTTGCGCGTCATGCCCTTGCGCGAGCGCAGGTTGCGCACCCGCTCACCCAGCGCTACCAGGAAGGGGTGCCGTTCTTCGGCGTCGTCGGCAGAGGGGGGCGGGGGAGCGGTGAGGGTGTCGGTGGCGATCATGGCAACGCGCCTTTCGTCTGGTCCGGTGGCGGCCCGGGGAAAACCCTAGGCTTTGGCGCCCCCACAAACATGCACTTTACTGCATACTGACCGGGACGCAAGATAGTGCATTTATACCGTCATTCCCCCGCCGCGACCACGGCGTTTACGCAAACCGCTGCACCTTTCACCGCCCATGACCGCTCAAGACACCCCCCTGCTCCCCAACTTCCTGGCCGGCCGCTGGCAAACCGGCACCGGCCGCGGCACGACGCTGCTGGACCCGGTGACGGGCGAGGCCCTGGTCCGCGTGGACAACACCGGCCTTCAGCTCGCCGAAGGGTTTGCCTTCGCCCGCGAGCAGGGGGGCGCCGCGCTGCGCGCACTGACCTACCGCCAGCGCGCCGCCCTGCTGGCCGAAGTGGTGAAGGTGCTGCAGGCGAACCGCGACGCCTACTACGACATCGCCACCCGCAACTGCGGCACCGTGAAGAACGATTCGGCGGTCGACATCGACGGCGGCATCTTCACCCTGGGCTATTTCTCCAAGCAGGGCGAGGCCCTGGGCGACACCACCTGCCTGCTGGACGGCGAACGCATCCGCATGGGCAAGGACCCGCTGTTCCAGACCCAGCACGTGCTGAACCCCACGCGCGGCGTGGCGCTGTTCATCAACGCTTTCAACTTCCCGAGCTGGGGTCTGTGGGAAAAGGCTGCACCCGCCCTGCTCTCGGGCGTGCCGGTCATCGTCAAGCCCGCCACCGCCACCGCCTGGCTGACGCAGCGCATGGTGGAAGACGTGGTCAAGGCCGGTGTGCTGCCCGCGGGCGCCCTGTCGGTCATCTGCGGCTCGTCCGCCGGGCTGATGGACCAGCTGCAGCCGTTTGACGTGGTCAGCTTCACCGGCTCGGCCGAGACGGCGCGCCTCATCCGCAGCCACGCCGCTGTGGCCCAGCGATCGGTGCGCTGCAACATCGAGGCCGACAGCCTCAACAGCGCCCTGCTCGACCCCGCGGCCACCGAAGGCGGAGAGGCCTTCAACCTTCTGGTCAAGGAAGTGGTGCGCGAGATGACGGTGAAGAGCGGCCAGAAGTGCACCGCGATCCGCCGCGTGTTCGTGCCGCGCGCGCTGTACTCCGCCACCGCCGCCGCGATTGGCGCACGGCTGGCCAAGACCACGGTGGGCAACCCGCGCAACGAAGGCGTGCGCATGGGCGCGCTGGTGAGCCGCGAGCAGTTCGACAACGTGGTGGCCGGCATCGCCCACCTGAAGACCGAAGCCGAGGTGCTGTACGACGGCAACAGCGACGGCAGTGCCGCCGCCCTGGTGGACGCCGACCCGGCCGTGGCCGCCTGCGTGGCGCCGGTGCTGCTGGGCACGCAGAACCCGGTGGGTGCGAAGGTGCTTCACGAGGTGGAGGTGTTCGGCCCCGTCGCCACCCTCATGCCCTACGACAGCGAGGCGCAGTCCTACGACCTGATCCGCCGCGGCGAGGGTTCGCTGGTGGCCTCGGTCTACAGCGAAGACCCAGCCTTCATCGCCCGCGCCGCGGCCGAGCTGGCCGACAGCCACGGCCGGGTGCACGCGATCAGCCCCGACGTGGCCGCCAGCCAGACCGGCCACGGCAACGTGATGCCCATGAGCCTGCACGGCGGCCCCGGCCGCGCCGGTGGCGGCGAAGAGCTCGGCGGCCTGCGCGCGCTGGGCTTCTACCACCGCCGCAGCGCGGTGCAGGCCAGCAGCGCCGCGCTGGACGCCCTGGCCGCCACGGCCACCGTTCTCAAATACTGAAGTCCGCCAGAGACCCACCGAGAGGAGACACACCATGAGCCACCCGGAAACCGCCGCCCCACCCGAGCGCTTCAACTTCGCGCGCCACCTGATCGCGCTCAACGCCGGGCGGCCCGGCAAGACTGCGCTGATCGACGATGCCGGCTCGCTCACCTACGGCCAGCTGGCCGACCAGGTGCAGCGCTGTTCGGCCGCATTGACGGCGCTCGGCCTGCGGCGCGAGGATCGGGTCCTGCTGCTGATGCACGACTGCAGCGACTGGGTGGTGAGCTTCCTGGGCGCGCTGCACGCGGGCGTGGTGCCGGTGTGCGTGAACACGCTGCTGACCGCCAAGGACTACGCCTACATGCTGGCCGACAGCCGCGCGCAGGCGGCGCTGGTCTCGGGTCTGCTGCTGCCCACGCTGCAAACCGCCATGGACGGCACACGGCACGAAGTCAGGCACCTGATCGTTTCGCGCGGGAAAGACCTGCCGGCCGGCGGGCACGACTGGGCGCAACTGGTCACATCCACTGCGCCCGGCGCTGGCGCGGACACGCATGGCGACGAGCCAGCGTTCTGGCTGTATTCCAGCGGGTCCACCGGTGCGCCCAAGGGCACTGTGCACACCCAGGCCAACCTCTACTGGACTGCCGAGCTCTATGGCAAGGGCGTGCTGGATCTAAAAGAAAGCGATGTCGTCTTCTCGGCGGCCAAGCTGTTCTTTGCCTACGGCCTGGGCAACGCGCTGTCGTTCCCGCTGAGCGTGGGCGCCAGCGTCGTTCTCATGGCCGAACGGCCGACGCCACAGGCCTGCTTCAAGCGCATGGTCGA
>CALRYD010000042.1:0-38589 GCA_943372305.1 Hydrogenophaga intermedia
GGATGACCTCCATGACCGACATTACCGAGCCCAAGCGCATCCGCGAGGAACTCTCGGCTTCGTATGAACGCTTCACCACCGTGCTGGAGTCGCTGGACTCGGCGGTGTCGGTCGCGCCGCTGGGCAGCGACGAGATGCTGTTCGCCAACGAGATGTACCGGCTCTGGTTTGGCACCCGCGGCCAGGGACATCGCCAGCTGGTGGAACTGGCCGGCACCTCGCCCACCCCGCCGTCGGACCATGGCGATGCAGTGGACGCGTTCGCCGGCATGCCCACCGACGCGCTGACCGACGCGGGCGCCGAGAACGCCGAAGTGTTTGTGGAAGAGCTGGACCGCT
The DNA here is from genome assembly GCA_943372305.1 of Hydrogenophaga intermedia. Taxonomy (GTDB): domain Bacteria; phylum Pseudomonadota; class Gammaproteobacteria; order Burkholderiales; family Burkholderiaceae_C; genus Hydrogenophaga; species Hydrogenophaga intermedia_D. Next base: position 340 of record CALRYD010000042.1, read on the forward strand.
GGCTGGAGGTACGCACCCGCTACCTGACCTGGGTGGACGGCCGACTGGCCCAGATGGTGATTGCCAGCGACATCACGCCGCGCCGCAACGCCGAAGCCCAGGCCGCGCTGCAGAACGAACGCGCGCAGACCGCCAGCCGCCTCATCACCATGGGCGAGATGGCGTCCAGCGTGGCGCACGAACTCAACCAGCCGCTGACCGCTATCAGCAACTACTGCAACGGCATGATCTCGCGCCTGCACGAGCAGCGAATTTCCGAAGAGGACCTGCTGGGCGCGCTGGAGAAGACCGCCAAGCAGGCCCAGCGCGCGGGCCAGATCATCCAGCGCATCAAGGCCTTCGTGAAGCGCAGCGAGCCCAACCCCATGCCGTCGGACGTGCCCACCATGGTGAGCAACGCGATCGAACTGGCCGACATCGAACTGCGCCGCCAGCAGGTGCGCCTCTCGCCCTACGTGGCCGCGCGCCTGCCCAGCCTGATGGTCGATCCGATCCTGATCGAGCAGGTGCTGATCAACCTGCTCAAGAACGCGGGAGAGGCCATCGCGCAAGCCGGCCGCCTGCCCGGCGAACGTTACGTGGAACTGCGCGTGGGCCCGCGCCGGGTGGACGACCAGGACGTGGTCGAGTTCTCGGTGCGCGATTCGGGCAAGGGTGTGCCGGCGGAAATGATCGAACGGATCTACGAAGCCTTCTACAGCACCAAGAGCGAAGGCATGGGTATCGGCCTCAAGCTGTGCCGCAGCATCGTCGAGTCTCACCACGGCCGGATGCGGGTGGAGAACATCTACAATGGGGAAGAAGTGGTGGGCTGCTGTTTCAGTTTCTGGATACCCGTGATTTCCCGGTTGCCAGCAACCGACGCAGCATCAGATCCCACCTCCGTGACGTCGTCGGATACCGAAAGAGCGAGATGAGTTTGATCCCCAAAAAAGGCAGCGTCTACGTGGTCGATGACGACGAGGCGGTTCGTGACTCCCTGCAATGGTTGCTCGAAGGCAAGGACTACCGGGTCCGCTGCTTCGAATCCGCCGAAGCCTTCCTCAGCCGCTACGACGCCCGTGAAGTGGCCTGCCTGATCGCCGATATCCGCATGGGTGGCATGACCGGTATGGAACTGCAGGAAAAGCTGATCGAACGCCAGTCCCCCCTGCCCATCGTCTTCATCACCGGTCACGGCGATGTGCCGATGGCGGTCGAATCCATGAAGAAGGGCGCGCTGGACTTCATCCAGAAACCTTTCAAGGAAGACCAGCTGCTCGCCCTGGTCGAACGCATGCTGGACAAGGCCAAGGACGCCTTCGCCACCCACCAGCTGGCCGCCAGCCGCGACGCCCTGCTCTCCAAGCTCACCAGCCGCGAAGCCCAGGTGCTCGAACGCATCGTCGCCGGCCGCCTGAACAAGCAGATCGCCGACGACCTGGGCATCAGCATCAAGACCGTCGAGGCGCACCGCGCCAACATCATGGAAAAGCTCGGTGCCAACACCGTGGCCGACCTGCTCAAGATCGCGCTGGGCCAGACCCCCGCCAAGGCCTGACCCCACACACCCCCGGCCAACGCCCGCCCACCCCGGCGGGCGTTTCCATTTCACCCTTCACCGCTGCATCACCATGACCGCCCAACTGATCGACGGCAACGCCCTCTCCAAACAGCTCCGCGCCGACGTCAGCGCGCGCGTGACCGCCCTCAAGGCCAAAGGTATCACGCCCGGCCTGGCGGTCATCCTGGTCGGTGACAACTCGGCCAGCCAGGTCTATGTGCGCAACAAGGTGAAGGCCTGCGAAGACACCGGCATGCACTCGGTGCTCGAAACCTGGCCCGCCACCATGACCGAGGCCGAGCTGCTGGCCCGCGTGGACGCCATGAACCAGGACGCCAGCATCCACGGCATCCTGGTGCAGCTGCCGCTGCCAGGCCACATGAACGCCCAGCGCGTGATCGAAGCCATCTCGCCCGAGAAAGACGTGGACGGCTTCCACATCGCCAGCGCCGGCGCCCTCATGACCGGTCTGCCCGGCTTCTGGCCCTGCACGCCCTACGGCTGCATGAAGATGCTCGAGAGCATCGGCTACGAGCTCAAGGGCAAGCACGCCGTCGTCATCGGGCGCAGCAACATCGTGGGCAAGCCCATGGCCATGATGCTGCTGCAGCAGAACGCCACCGTCACCATTTGCCACAGCGGCACCCAGGATCTCAAGGCCATGACCCTGCAGGCCGACGTGATCGTCGCCGCCGTGGGCAAGCGCAACGTGCTGACCGCCGACATGGTCAAACCCGGCGCCGTGGTGCTGGACGTGGGCATGAACCGCAACGACGAAGGCAAGCTTTGCGGCGATGTGGACTTCGCCGGCGTCAAGGAAGTGGCCGGCTACATCACACCCGTGCCCGGCGGCGTCGGCCCCATGACCATCACGATGCTGATGGTCAATACACTGGAGAGCGCAGAACGCGCGAAGTGACGAGTCCTGCGCGAACGGACTTCAATCCAGGGCACCGCGGAACCGGCTTTGCCAGGCCGCCAGCGCCGCCCCCTGGGAGGTGACGCCGCAGGCGGCGCGAGGGTTTACCTGGAAAGGCGCCAGAGCACAACGCCGGAACTCAGCCACTGCCCCAGCACCATCAACGTACCCACGCCGTGCCACAGGCGCAGGTCGCCGCTGGTGGCACGAGCGGTGACGATCTTCTGCGCCACGCCGAACTCCTGCACCAGCGCCAGCAGCATGGCGCCCAGCACAAAACCCATGGTACCCAGCACGCGCTGCATCTGCGCCAGGCGCTCCGGGTCCACCGACTCACCCGCCAGCGGGAACTGCGCGTCGGCCCGCGCGCGGCGCAGCACCAGCAGCAAGGCCAGGCCTATGCCCAGCCCCGCCCAGCACTGCAGCGAAAACAGATGCGCAGCCACCGGGCCCGCGGTCGGTGCACCCAGCTTGGCAAACAGCGTGGGCACGGCCACAAAGCTCAGGCCCGACATGCCGCCCCACCAGAGCGCGGCCAGAAAGATGGCCAGCCGCTGCATGAAGATCACTCGTAGCGGACGGCCACCACCTCGTAGCGGCGCACGCCGCCGGGCGCCTGCACCTCGGCCACGTCGCCCTCTTCCTTGCCGATCAGCGCACGCGCGATCGGGCTGCTGATGTTGATCAGGCCCTTCTTCAGGTCGGCCTCGTCCTCGCCCACGATCTGGTAGGTCACGGCCGCGCCGCTGTCTTCGTCTTCCAGGTCCACCGTGGCACCAAACACCACGCGCCCCCCCGCGTCCAGTGTGGACGGGTCGATCACCTGCGCCGCCGACAGCTTGCCCTCCACCTCGGCGATGCGGCCTTCGATGAAGCCCTGGCGTTCCTTGGCCGCGTCGTAGTCGGCGTTTTCGCTCAGGTCGCCCTGGGCGCGGGCTTCGGCAATCGCCTGGATCACCCCCGGGCGCTCCACGGTCTTGAGCTTGTGCAGCTCGGCCTTGAGCATTTCGGCGCCGCGCTTGGTGATGGGATAGGTGGACATGGCAATCACTCCGGAATACGCATCGGGCAGGCTGTGTGAGGTTTCTGCCCGGGACAAAAGGAAACCGCCGAACGTTGCCGATCGGCGGTGAAACTGCACCGGATTATGCCCCGGTCCCACGGCAAAAACCTGGGGACTGACCCGGGGTTTGACCCGGATCAGTCGCCCGTTCGAACTCAGGCGTTCGCCAGCTGCTGGTGCATTTCCTGCACCGAGATCACGCCCAGGCTGTTCATGTACTTCATGCCCTCGACGGCCGCTTCCGCGCCGGCGATGGTCGTGAAGGTCGTCACCCGGGCCAGCAAGGCCGAGGTGCGGATCGCGCGCGAATCGGTGATCGCGTTGCGGCGCTCTTCCACCGTGTTGATCACCAGCGCGATCTCGCTGTTCTTGATCGAGTCGACGATGTGTGGGCGGCCTTCGGTCACCTTGTTCACGGTCTTGACGGGCACGCCCGCGGCCTCGATGGCCGCCGCCGTGCCGCGCGTGGCCACCAGCTCAAAGCCCATGGCCACCAACTGGCGCGCGACTTCCACAGCGCGCGGCTTGTCGCCGTTCTTCACCGTCAGGAACACCTTGCCGGAGGTGGGCAGCTTGGTGCCCGCGCCCAGCTGGCTCTTGACGAAAGCTTCCCCGAAGGTCTTGCCCACGCCCATCACCTCGCCGGTGGACTTCATCTCGGGGCCGAGGATGGTGTCCACGCCCGGGAACTTCACGAACGGGAACACGGCCTCCTTCACGCTGAAGTACGGCGGGTTGACCTCGGCGCCAATGCCCTGCTGGTCCAGCGTCTGGCCGGCCATGCAGCGTGCCGCCACCTTGGCCAGCTGGATGCCGGTGGCCTTGGAGACAAACGGCACCGTGCGCGAAGCGCGCGGGTTCACTTCCAGCACGAAGATCACGTCTTTCTTGACGCCGTTCTCTTCCTTCTCCTGGATCGCAAACTGCACGTTCATCAGCCCCACCACGTTCAGGCCTTCGGCCATGGCCGCGGTCTGGCGCTTGAGCTCGTCCACCGTGGCTTTGCTCAGGTAGTACGGCGGCAGCGAGCAGGCCGAGTCACCCGAGTGCACGCCCGCCTGCTCGATGTGTTCCATCACGCCGCCGATGAACACGCGGCCAGCGGTGTCGCGCACCGCGTCCACGTCGCACTCGATGGCATCATTCAGGAAGCGGTCCAGCAGCACTGGCGAATCGTTGCTCACCTTTACCGCTTCGCGCATGTAGCGCTCCAGGTCGCGCTGCTCGTGCACGATCTCCATCGCGCGGCCACCCAGCACGTAGCTCGGGCGCACCACCAGCGGATAGCCCAAGGCGGCAGCCTTTTCCAGCGCTTCCGGTTCGGTGCGTGCGGTGGCGTTGGGCGGCTGGCGCAGGCCCAGTTCGTGCAGCAGCTTCTGGAAGCGCTCACGGTCTTCGGCGGCGTCGATCATGTCCGGGCTGGTGCCGATGATGGGCACGCCCGCGGCCTCCAGGCCCAGAGCCAGCTTCAGTGGCGTCTGGCCGCCGTACTGAACGATCACGCCGGTCGGCTTTTCCTTGTCCACGATTTCCAGCACGTCTTCCAGCGTCAGCGGCTCGAAGTACAGGCGGTCGCTGGTGTCGTAGTCGGTGGACACGGTTTCCGGGTTGCAGTTGACCATGATGGTCTCGTACCCGTCTTCGCGCATCGCCAGCGCGGCGTGCACGCAGCAGTAGTCGAACTCGATGCCTTGGCCGATGCGGTTCGGGCCACCGCCCAGCACCATGATCTTTTTCTTGTCCGTCGGCTCGGCTTCGCACTCGCCGTCGCCGTGGCCTTCGTAGGTGGAGTACAGGTAGGCGGTGTCGGTCGAGAACTCGGCCGCGCAGGTGTCTACCCGCTTGTAGACCGGACGGATGTTCAGCGCCACGCGGCGCGCGCGCACCGCGGCGTCGGTGGTCTTGAGCAGCTTGGCCAGGCGGCGGTCCGAGAAGCCCTTTTTCTTCAGGCCGCGCAGCGTGTCGGCGTCCAGCGCTTCCAGGCTGGTCTTCTCCAGCTGCAGTTCGATCTTCACGATCTCTTCGATCTGCACCAGGAACCAGGGGTCGATCTTGGTGAACTGGTGGACCTCGGCCAGCGTCCAGCCGGCGGCGAAGGCATCGCCCACGTACCAGATGCGTTCCGGGCCGGGTTCGCCGAGTTCGCGCTCCAGGATCTCGCGGTCCTGGGTCTTCTCGTTCATGCCGTCCACGCCCACTTCCAGGCCGCGCAGGGCTTTCTGGAAGCTTTCCTGGAAGGTGCGGCCCATGGCCATCACCTCGCCCACGCTCTTCATCTGCGTGGTCAGTCGGCTGTCGGCGGTCGGGAATTTTTCGAATGCGAAACGCGGGATCTTGGTCACCACGTAGTCGATCGAGGGCTCGAACGACGCGGGCGTCGCGCCACCGGTGATCTCGTTGCGCAGCTCGTCCAGCGTGTAGCCGATGGCCAGCTTGGCCGCCACCTTGGCGATGGGGAAGCCGGTCGCCTTGGAAGCCAGTGCCGACGAACGCGAGACACGCGGGTTCATCTCGATGACGACCATGCGGCCGTCCTTCGGGTTGATGGAGAACTGCACGTTTGAGCCGCCGGTGTCCACACCGATCTCGCGCAGCACTGCCAGCGAGGCGTTGCGCAGGATCTGGTATTCCTTGTCGGTCAGCGTCTGGGCCGGCGCCACGGTGATCGAGTCACCGGTGTGCACGCCCATCGGGTCCAAGTTCTCGATCGAGCAGACGATGATGCAGTTGTCCGCCTTGTCGCGCACCACTTCCATCTCGTACTCTTTCCAGCCGAGCAGCGACTCTTCGATCAGCAGCTCGTTGGTGGGCGAGGCCTCAATGCCGCGCTTGCAGATGGTCTCGAACTCCTCCGGGTTGTAGGCAATGCCACCGCCCGTGCCGCCCAGCGTGAAGCTGGGGCGGATCACGACCGGGAAGCCCACGGTCTTCTGCACGCCCCAGGCCTCTTCCAGGGTGTGGGCAATGCCCGAACGCGCCGAACCCAGACCGATCTTGGTCATCGCGTCCTTGAACTTCAGGCGGTCTTCGGCCTTGTCGATGGCTTCTGGCGTCGCGCCGATCAGCTCCACACCGTACTTGGCCAGCACGCCGTGGCGCCACAGGTCCAGTGCGCAGTTCAGCGCCGTCTGGCCGCCCATGGTGGGCAGGATCGCGAAGCCACCGGCGGTGAGCGGGCGCTCCTTGGCAATGATCTTCTCGACCGTCTGCCAGGTGATGGGCTCGATGTACGTCACGTCGGCCGTGGCCGGGTCGGTCATTATCGTGGCCGGGTTGCTGTTGATCAGCACCACCCGGTAGCCCTCTTCGCGCAGCGCCTTGCAGGCCTGCACGCCCGAGTAGTCGAACTCGCAGGCCTGGCCGATGATGATCGGGCCAGCACCGATGATGAGGACGGTCTGGATGTCTGTTCTTTTGGGCATGGTTCGCTTCTATCGTTGCGCGCGGGCCGCTCAGGCCTGGCGCTGGGTTTCCAGTGTGTTCAGCAACGCCTGCACACGCTCGGCGGGCACGTTTTTCTGCATCAGCTGCAGCAGGCCGTCGCCTTCGATGAGGGGGCGCAGCACCTCGACCTCGGCCGGGTAGAACAGCGCATCCCAGGCCGCCAGTTCGGTGTTGAAGGTCTCGTCGTCCCAGGTCTTGCCCTTGGCCAGCAGCGTCACCAGGGGCGACGCCTTGTTTTCGACAAAAGCCTTGCGGTAAGGCTTTTGCGCCCAGCGCTGGGCAAACCACTCTTTGTGTGGCGACTCCAGCGTCAGCATGCGCTTGGCGATGGCTTTTTCGATGGCAAAGACGGGGAAACCGAAGAGCTTCATGGCATCAGACCTTGGTGCGTTCTTGCATCAGCGTGGTGAAACGGTCGAACAGGTAACCGATGTCGTGCGGGCCAGGCGATGCTTCCGGGTGGCCCTGGAAGCAGAACGCGGGTTTGTCGGTGCGGGCCAGGCCTTGCAGCGTGCCGTCGAACAGGCTCACGTGCGTGGCGCGAAGGTTGGCTGGCAGGGTCTTCTCGTCCACGGCGAAACCGTGGTTCTGGCTCGTGATCGAGACACGACCGTTGTCGAGATCCTTCACCGGGTGGTTGGCACCGTGGTGACCGAACTTCATCTTGAAGGTCTTGGCCCCACTGGCCAGCGCCATGATCTGGTGGCCCAGGCAGATGCCGAAGGTCGGCACGCCCGAATCGATGATCTCGCGCGCCGCGGCAATGGCGTAGTCGCAAGGCTCCGGGTCGCCCGGGCCGTTGGACAGGAACACCCCGTCCGGCTGAAGCTTGAACACCTCGGCCGCGGGCGTCTTGGCCGGAACCACTGTCACCTGGCAGCCGCGCTCGGCCAGCATGCGCAGGATGTTGCGCTTGACGCCGAAGTCGTAGGCCACAACGTGGAACTTGGGGGCGGCCAGTTCGCCATAACCCGTACCCAGCTTCCACTCGGTCTGCGTCCAGGCGTAGGCCTGGTCTACGGTCACCACTTGGGCCAGGTCCTGCCCGGCCATGCTGGGCGCGGCCTGGGCGGCGGCAATGGCCTGGGCGCGGCGCGCCTCGGTGATGGCCTCGCCCACCGGCAGCGCCAGGATGCAGCCGTTCTGCGCGCCGTGGGTGCGCAGGCGGCGTGTCAGCGCGCGTGTGTCCAGCTCGGCAATGGCGACCGTGCCCTCGCGCTGCAGGTACTCGGACAAGGTCTCGGTGCTGCGGAAGTTGGACGCTAGCAGGGGCAGGTCTTTGATGATCAGGCCGGCGGCGTGGATGCGCGTGGCCTCCACGTCCTCTCCGTTCACACCGGTGTTGCCGATGTGGGGATAGGTCAGCGTGACGATTTGCTGGCAGTAGCTGGGATCGGTGAGGATTTCCTGGTAACCGGTGAGCGAGGTGTTGAACACCACCTCACCCGTGGTCTGACCAGTGGCACCGATGGCAATGCCAGTAAAGACCGTGCCGTCGGCGAGCGCGAGAAGGGCTTTCGGGTGGACGGGAAGCACGGTTTTCTCCAGAGGTTTTCGAAACGTACCCACAGCCGTCGGGCGCTGGCTTCGGACATTCGCGCCCGCTCCCGGCTCGGCCGTACGCGGGGTGCGACCAGGGGGTGAAAGGACGGGAATCTGGGCCGTGGGCCGGGGCGGACGCAGCGGTTTGCGTCGATTGCGGGTAAACCCCGGAATTATAGCCGTTCCCCCCTGCCGATCGACTCGGCCAAGACCGCAAAATGCCCCGCAAAAGGGCCCAGCCAGACGCGAAGCCCTGACTCAGCGCGCCGCCGCGCTGGCGTGCAAGCAGATCGCGGCCGCGGCGGCGACGTTCAGCGACTCTTCACCGCCCGGCTGAACGATGCGCACCGAAGCGCCGGCCAGGTCTTCAAGAGCGGGTGAGACGCCCTGCCCTTCATGCCCCATCACCCACGCACAGGGCCAGGGCAGCCGGGCCTGGTGCAGGTAGTCCCCGCGGTGGGAGCTGGTGACCAGCAACGGCACGTCCAGCACTGGCAGGTCGTCCACCGACACGCCTTCCACCAGGTGCAGTGCGAAGTGCGCGCCCATGCCGGCGCGCAACACCTTGGGCGACCAGAGCGCCGCGGTGCCCTTGATGGCCAGCACCTGGGCAAAGCCCATGGCGGCGGCACTGCGCAGGATGGAGCCGACGTTGCCGGCGTCCTGCAGGCGGTCGAGCACGACGGCACCCTGCCCGGCTCGCAACGCAGTGGCGACCGGCAGGTCCCACACGAATCCGACGCCGGCCGGCGATTCGAGCCCGCTGATACCGGCCATGAGCGCGTCGGGCACGGTGACGATGTGGTCGGCCGCATCCCGCAGATCGTGCGGGGCCTGGGGCCAGAAGCTGTCGGTGAACACAGCGGTGGCGGGCCGGTGGCCGCGCGCCAGCAGCGCTCGGCACAGGTGGTCGCCTTCGAGCCAGACCTGCCCTTGCTTGCGGTAGGCCGTGCTGTCCTGCGCCAGCAGGCGCAGGCGCTTGAGCAGGGGGTTGTCGCGCGAGGTGATGGGGCTGGGTGTGCTCATGGGGTGTGCGGTGTGACAGCGGCCAGCGCACGGGCCACAGGGGCGAAGCTGCGCCGGTGCTCCGGCAGCGGGCCGTGCTGTTGCAGGGCCTGCAGGTGCTGGGCCGTGCCATAGCCCTTGTGTTTGGCAAAACCGTAGGCCGGGTGGCGCTGGTCGAGGGCTTCGAGCTGGCGGTCGCGCGTGACCTTGGCCAGGATGGACGCGGCCGAGATCGCGGGCACCAGCGCGTCGCCCGAGACGATGGCTTCGGCCAGCACGTCCAGCGGCGGCAGGCGGTTGCCGTCGACCAGCACCTTGTTGGGCTTCAGGCGCAAGCCGGCGACGGCGCGCTGCATGGCCAGCATCGTGGCATGCAGAATGTTCAGCCGGTCGATTTCTTCGACCGTGGCTTCGGCGATGCTGCAGCACAGGGCCTTGGCGCGGATCTCGTCGTAGAGCTTTTCGCGGCGTTTGGCGGTCAGCTGTTTGGAGTCGGCCAGGCCCTTGATGGGCTTGAGATCGTCCAGGATGACGGCGGCAGCCACAACCGGCCCGGCCAGCGGCCCGCGGCCGGCTTCGTCCACCCCGGCGATGAGGCCAGGGACGTCCCAGCTGAAGGCGGCCTGTTCAGCCTGCAAGAACTTTTTCGATCGCATCGGTGGCGAGTTGCGCGGTGTCGCGGCGCAGCAGGTGGTGCAGGTCGGTGAAGCGCTTTTGCAGCTGGGCGCAGCGCTCGGGCGCGTCGAGCCAAGCCAGGGTTTCGCGGGCCATGGCCTCGGGCGTGGCGGCGTCCTGCAGCAACTCGGGCACGACGAAGTCGCCGCTGAGGATGTTGGGCAGGCCCACCCAGGGTTGCAGCTGCTTGCGCCGCATGATCTGCCAGGACAGCCAGTTCATGTTGTAGGCGATGACCATGGGGCGCTTGAACAGCGCGGCTTCGAGCGTGGCGGTACCGCTGGCGATCAGGGTCACGTCGCAGGCAGCCAGCGCGGCGTGCGACTGTCCGTCGAGCACGGTCAGGGCGTCGCCCAGGCCGCTGGCCGCGGCCAGTTCGGTGATGCGGCCGCGCAGCGCAGGCACGGCTGGCACCAAGAAGCGCAGACCGGGACGGGCTTTGCGCATGAGCGCGGCGGCGTCGAAAAAGCGCCGGGCGAGGTACTGCACCTCGGACGCCCGGCTGCCGGGCAAGATGGCGACCACTGCTTCATCGTCGCGCAGACCCAGCTTCTGGCGGGCGGCTGCGCGGTCGGGCTGCAGCGGGATCACGTTGGCCAGCGGGTGGCCCACATAGGTGGACGCGATGCCGTGCTGAGCCAGCAGCTCGGGTTCGAACGGGAAGATGCACAGCACGTGGTCGGCGCTGCGGCGGATCTTCTCCACCCGCTCGGGGCGCCAGGCCCAGATGGACGGGCAGACGAAGTGCACCGTGCGCACACCCTGGGCCTTGAGCGCGGCTTCGAGGCCGAGGTTGAAGTCCGGTGCGTCGACGCCCACGAACAGGTCGGGCCGGTCGCTGCCCAGCAGGCGCTGGCGCAGCTGGTCGCGGATGCCGATGATCTCGCGGTAGTGGCGCAGCACTTCGATGTAGCCGCGCACCGCGAGTTTTTCGCTTGGCCACCAGGCGGTGAAGCCCTGCTCCGCCATGCGTGGACCGCCGATGCCGGCTGTCTGCACCTGCGGCCAGCGCTGGCGCAGGCCCTGTAGCAGCAGGCCCGCCAGCAGGTCCCCGGACGTTTCGCCGGCGACCAGCGCAAAACGTCTGGGTTCGGTCATGGGGTCAGCGAACGATGCCGCGCTGGGGCGAGGTCTGGCGCAGGAAGTCCAGCATCAGCGCCACGTCCGGCGCAGCGTCGGGGGTCTTCGCGCTCAGGCCGGCGATGCGCTCTGCGGCCTGGTCGAGCGTCAGCTCATCGCGGTACAGCGCCTTGTGCATGGCCTTGACGGCGGAGATGCGTTCGGGCGAGAAGCCGCGGCGGCGCAGGCCTTCAAAGTTCATCGAGCGTGCGGCGGCCGGCTGGCCCTGACACATCACGAACGGCGGCAGGTCGGCGAACAGCAGCGAGCACATGGCAGTCATGGCGTGGTCGCCGATGCGCACGAACTGGTGCACCACGGTGAAACCGCCGAGGATCACCCAGTCGCCCACCATCACGTGGCCAGCGAGCTGCGAGTTGTTGGCGAAGATGGTCTTGTTGCCCACCACGCAGTCGTGCGCGAGGTGGACGTAGGCCATGATCCAATTGTCGTCACCCACCACCGTCTTGCCCAGGGCACCGGGCGAGCCGATGTTGAAGGTGCAGAACTCGCGGATGGTGTTGCGGTCGCCGATGATCAGTTCGCAGGGCTCGCCCGCGTACTTCTTGTCCTGCGGGATCGCACCCAGCGAGTTGAACTGGAAGATGCGGTTGTCGCGCCCGATGGTGGTGTGACCTTCGATCACGCAGTGCGGGCCGACCGTGGTGCCGGCGCCGATCTTCACGTGCGGGCCGATGACGGTGTACGGACCAACGGTGACGCTGCTGTCGAGCTCGGCCGCCGGGTCCACCAGCGCGGTGGGATGGATGTTGCTCATGCCCCGGTTCCGCTGGTCAGGCGATGGTGCGCATGGTGCACATCAGCTCGGCTTCGCAGACGACTTCGCCTGCGACCGTGGCCACGGCCTTGAACTTGAAGATGCCAGCCTTCATGCGGTCCAGGGTGACGTCCATGATGAGCTGGTCACCCGGCTCGACCGGGCGCTTGAAGCGGGCACCGTCGATGCCGGCGAAGTAGTACACGGTCTTGTCGTCGGGCGTGGTGCCCACGGTGTCGAAGGCCAGCAGAGCGGCGGCCTGGGCCATGGCTTCGAGCTGGAACACGCCCGGGAACACCGGGCGGTGCGGGAAGTGACCGGTGAACTGAGGTTCGTTGATCGAAACGTTCTTCAAGGCCTTGATGCGCTTGCCCTTTTCAATTTCCAGCACGCGGTCCACAAGCAAGATGGGGTAACGGTGCGGCAATTGTTTGAGGATCTGGTGGATGTCCATCATGGCTCGGTCTTCTTCTGTTGTGCTTGTTCGAGAGCTTGCTCGACCGCCTTGAGACGTTCGCGCAGGCGGTTGAGTTGCTTGAGGGAAGCGGCGTTTTTCTCCCAACTGGCATTGTCGTCGATGGGAAACATGCCGGTGTACTGGCCCGGCTCACGGATCGAGCGGGTGACCACCGACGCAGCCGAAATGTGCACCTTGTCGCCGACCGTGAGGTGGCCCAGCACGATGGCGCCGCCACCGACCGTGCAGTGCGCGCCGATGGTGGCGCTGCCGGCCACGCCAGCGTTGCCGGCCATGGCCGTGTGCGCACCGATGTGCACGTTGTGGCCGATCTGGATCAGGTTGTCGAGCTTGACGCCGTCTTCGATGACCGTGTCGTCCAGCGCACCGCGGTCGATGCAGGTGTTGGCGCCGATCTCGACGTCGTTGCCGATGCGCACCGCGCCCAGCTGCTCGATCTTGATCCACCGCCCCTGGTGCGAGGCAAAGCCGAAACCGTCGGCGCCGATGACCACCCCGGGGTGCAGGATGCAGCGCTCACCCACCACGCAGCGGTCGCCCAGGGTGACGCGGGGGTAGAGCACCGTACCCGCACCGACCTGCGCGCCGCGCCCCAGCAACGCATGTGCGCCAATGCGCGCGCCGGCGCCCACGACGGCGCCTTCACCGATGACGGCAAACGCGGCGACATCGACGCCCGGCCCGATCACCGCACCGGGGTGGATGCTGGCCTGAGGGTGGATGGCGGCCGCAGGGGACGCGTCATGTTCGGCGCGCCACCATTGCGTGAGGCGCGCGAAATAGAGGTAGGGGTCGTCGGAGACGATGACGGCACCACGCTGGGCGGCGGCGTCCTGCAGCGCGGGCGGCACGATGAGCGCGCCAGCCTGCGTGGTCTGGATCTGGCTGGCGTAGCGGGCCTGCGCCACAAAGGCCAGTTCGTCCGCCTGCGCCGTGCCCAGCGGCGCCAGGCGCCGCACCGGGGTATCAGCGGGTCCGAGGAGCGTGCCGCCCAGGGCCTGAACGATGGAGCCCAGCGAGCGGGACACGTTGCGACCGCCGCCTTACTTGGCGTTGTTCAAGCCGCTGAGCACCTTGTCGGTGATGTCGTGCTTGGGGTTGATGTAGACCGCTTCCTGGATGATCAGGTCGTATTTCTCGGTCTCGGCCACCTGCTTGATGATGCGGTTGGCACGCTCCAGCACCTGCTGCAGTTCTTCGTTCTTGCGCAGGTTCAGGTCTTCCTGGAACTCGCGCTGTTTGCGCTGGAAGTCGCGGTCCTGCTCCACCAGCTGGCGCTGGCGCGCCACGCGCTGGCTCTCGGGCAAGGTGGGCGCTTCGCGCTCAAACTTCTCGGACGCGGACTTGAGCTGCGCACCGATGCTCTGGATTTCTTTCTCGCGCTTGGCGAACTCCTGCTCCAGCTTTACCTGAGCGGCCTTGGCCAGATTGGCTTCGCGGAAGACCCGATCGGTGTTCACGAAGCCGATGCGGAAGTCCTGCGCGACAGCACCGAAGGCCAGCAGGCTGGCGAGAGAGCTCACAGCGAGCAGGCGCGTGAGGCGGCGGGAAAAAGGCTTCATCAAAACGAGGTCCCGATCTGAAACTGGAATTTTTGGATTTTATCGCCGTCGAGCTTGCGAACGGGGTTCGCCCAGGCGAAACGCAGAGGGCCGACCGGCGATATCCAGCTCAGGCCGATGCCCACCGAGGCCCTCAGGTCGGAACCGAACTTCTCGTCGGCGGCCCAGACGTTGCCCACATCCACAAACCCGAACATGCGCAGCGTGCGGTCGTTGCCAGCCCCCGGGAACGGCGTGCTGATTTCGGTGTTGAGCACCAGATTCTTGGTACCGCCGATGTTCACGAAGGTATCGGTCCCTGATGGGCTGAGGATGTTGGAGGTATCGCCCAGGGTTCCCTGCTCGAAGCCACGCACGGAGCCCAGGCCACCACCGTAGAAGTTCTTGAACACCGGGTAGTCGCGCCCGCCCAGCCCCTTGCCCAGACCCACTTCGGCATTGAAGGCAAGGGTGTACTGTTTGGTGATAGGGATGTACTGCTGGAACTGGTAGCTGGTCTTCACATAACGCGTGTCGCCGGCAATCCCCAGTTCGGTATTGAAACGCTGCAAACGTCCCTTGCTGGGGACCAGCGCGCTGTCGCGGTCGTCGCGCGACCATCCCAGGGTCAGCGGAACTGAGACACTGGTCTCGCCGAATTTGGTGATGTAGTCCTGATAGACCTCAGGCATGTCAGTGCCTTCGATAATACGGGTCCGCTCCGCACCAATGCCAAAGAAGACCGTGTCCCGCTCGGTGAACGGCACACCAAAACGCACGCTGCCACCCGTGGTCTGCAACTCGTAGTCGCCGCCCTGTTCGCTGTAAGGGCTGCTGGTCTTGTGGTACAGGTCGAACGTGCGCGAGACACCGTCGGCCGTGAAGTACGGGTTGGTGGTGCTGAGCACCAGTTGGCGGTTGAAGTCGCTGGTGTTGACATCCAGACCCAGGTAGTTGCCACTGCCGAACACGTTTTCCTGCTTGATGCCGACCACAAACGACAGACCCTCGGCCTGGGCATAGCCAGCGCCCAGCGACAGGTTACCGGTCGGCTTCTCGACCACCGAAATGGTCAGATCCACCTGATCGGGTGACCCGGTGACCTGCTGGGTGTCGACGGCGACTTCGGTGAAGAAGCCCAGGCGGTCCACCCGGTCGCGCGAGAGGCGGATACGGTCGCTGTCGTACCAGGCGGCTTCGAACTGACGGAATTCGCGGCGGATGACTTCGTCACGCGTGCGGTTGTTGCCTTCGACGTTGATGCGGCGCACGTAAACACGGCGCGCCGGCTGGGCGCGCAGCACGAAAGCGACACGGTTGTTCACGCGATCGATCTCGGGCACAGCCTCCACCTGGGCAAAAGCGTAGCCAAACGCACCGAAGTAATCGGTGAACGCCTTGACGGTGGTGTTCACATCCTCGACGTTGTAGGCCTCACCAGCCTTCAAGGTCACCAGCGACTTGAACTCGGCTTCTTTGCCCAGAAAGTCGCCCTGCAGGTCGACTTTGGAGACCGCATAGCGCTGACCTTCGCTTATGTTGATTGTGATGGTCATGTCGTCCTTGCCGGGCGAGATGGCCACCTGGGTGGACTCGATGCGGAACTCCAGGTACCCCCGCGTGAGATAGTAAGAGCGCAGGGACTCCAGATCGGCGTTGAGCTTGGCACGGGAGTACCGATCGCTCTTGGTGTACCAGCTCAGCCAGCCGCCCGTGTCCAGGTCGAACAGATTGCGCAGGGTCGACTCAGAAAACGCCTGGTTGCCGATGATACGGATGTCCTTGATCTTGGCCACGTCGCCTTCAACCACGCTGAAGTTCAGGTTGACGCGGTTGCGCTCACCTGGTGTAACCGTGGTCACCACCTGCGACGCGTACATGCTCTTGTTGATGTACTGGCGCTTGAGCTCCTGCTCGGCCCGGTCGGCCAGCGCCTTGTCGAACGGGCGGCCTTCGGCCAAGCCCACATCGCGCAAGGCCTTCTTGAGCACTTCGGCATCAAATTCCTTGATGCCGGTGAAGCTGACGTCGGCCACGGTGGGACGCTCTTCGACGATGACGATCAGCACGTCGTCGTTGATCTGCAGGCGGACATCGGTGAACAGCCCCAGACCGAACAACGAACGGATCGCGGTGGACCCCTTGTCATCGCTGTACTGGTCGCCGATGCGGAAGGGCAGTGAAGCGAACACCGTACCGGGTTCGACCCGCTGCAGACCTTCGACACGGATGTCACGCAGTTTAAAAGGTGCCACGGCCCACGCTGGCAGCGCCGTCAACAGGGATGCAGCGACCACGCTCAGCGACAGGCCGCGCAGACCTCCGAGTTTTTGTTTCATGAGAAGGGAGAAGGTTCAGCCAGCCAAGCGGGCCACATCGTTGAACAGGGCAACGGCCATGAGTGCCATCAAAATCGCGACACCGCCGCGTTGCAGGCGCTCCAACCAGGCTTCCGACACGGGGCGCCCGGTCACACCCTCCCAAAGATAATACATCAGGTGCCCACCGTCCAAGACGGGCAAGGGCAGCAGGTTGAGCACCCCGAGGCTGACGCTGATGAGCGCCAGAAACAGAAGGTAAGAAGTGAGACCGAGGCTGGCGGACTTGCCCGCGTAGTCGGCGATCGTCAAGGGCCCGCTGAGGTTCTTGACCGAAGCCTCGCCAATCAGCATGCGTCCCATCATCTTGAGCGACAGCCACGACACTTCCCAGGTGCGCACCACACCCTGAACTAGGCCATCGACAGCGCCCAGACGCACCGTGGTCATGGCGGGTGCACCGCCAATGTAGGCTCCGATGCGGCCGATCCAGGCGTCGTCCAAGCGCTCCGGCTTGGGCCGGATCTGCAATTCCACCGTTTGTCCAGCCCGCTCCAGGGTCCACTGCTGGGTCACCCCCTGGCCCTGCGGCCCCACCCCGGCGCGGATCAGCGCGCGCAGGCTCTGCCCGTCGGCCACGGGCGCGTTGTCGATGCGCCGCACCAGATCACCGGCGCGCAGCCCCGCCGCTGCGGCTGCGCCGTCGAGGGAAACATCGCCCACCACAGGGGGCGTCCAGGGCGACGTGATACCGATGCGCTGGAACAGGCTGGCGTCGGCCTCGGACACGTTCAGGCCGCTCAGGGCCAGAGGCACGGCGCGGGTAGTGCCACCCGCCTCACGAGCCACCCAGAGCGTCAGGTCCTGCCCGTCCAGCGCAGCCTGGGTCAGGCGCCAGCGCAGGTCTTCGAAGGAACTCACATCGACCGGTTCATCGTTCTCGACGCTGACCTGCTCCACCCTTTCGCCGCCCCGCAAACCGGCCCGCTCCGCCACCGATCCGGCCACCGGACTGGCGATCACAGGCTGCGCCTCATCGACGCCCGTCCAGTTCACCAGGCTGTACAGGGCCACCGCGAGTAGCAGATTGGCCAAAGGACCCGCCGCCACAATGAGCGCGCGCGACCGCAGCGGCTGGGTGTTGAACGCCAGATGCCGCTCGGCCGCATCAACGGGAGCCTCGCGCTCGTCGAGCATGCGCACATAGCCACCCAGGGGCAAAACGCACAGCACGAATTCGGTCGGGCTGCCCTTCTTGCGCCACCTCAGCAGCGGTTTGCCGAATCCGACCGAAAAGCGCAGCACCTTCACGCCGCAGGCCACGGCCATGCGGTAGTGGCCGTATTCGTGCACAGCGATCAGCAGGCCCAGGGCCACCACGAAAGCGATCAGCGTTGTCATGCTCGGCGGGTCATTCAGTTTTGGTGGAGGTCGAACGGAGGACCGCCCGGGCGCCGGGGGACCGGCGATCAGCTGGCCAATCGGGCCACGGCCGCTTCTGCCAGGGCTCTGGCCCGGGCATCAATGTCCAGCAGATCACCCAGGCTCTGTGGCTTAGAGGGGCTGAGGGCAGTCAAAGTTGCATGGTTGACCGCATGGATCTGGTCAAACCGCAGGCGCTCGGCCAGGAAGGCCGCCACCGCCACTTCGTTGGCGGCATTGAGCACGGCGGTGGTGCCCGTCGGACCCGCCAAGGCATCCCAGGCCAGGCGCAGGCCTGGGAAACGCAGATCGTCGGGCTGCTCGAACGTGAGCGCGCCCAGGCGGGTGAAATCCAGGCCCGCCGCGCCGGAGGTGATGCGTTCTGGCCAGGACAAGCCGTACGCGATGGGCACGCGCATGTCCGGCGTGCCCAACTGCGCCACCACCGAGCTGTCGGTGTACTCGACCATGGAATGGATGACGCTTTGCGGGTGGATCACCACCTCGATGCGTTCGGGCGGCAGACCGAACAGGTAACGCGCCTCGATGACTTCGAGCGCCTTGTTCATCATGGTGGCGGAATCCACCGAAATCTTGCGCCCCATCACCCAGTTGGGGTGGGCGCAGGCCTGCTGCGGCGTGACCGCAGCCAGCGTGGCCGGGTCGCGGGTACGGAACGGGCCACCCGAGGCGGTGAGCACGATTTTGTTCACCCGCCGGTCCCAGGTCCTGGGGTCTTCGGGCAGCGACTGGAACACCGCCGAGTGTTCGCTGTCGATGGGCAGCAGCGTCGCCCCGCCCTCTTTGACGGCCTGCATGAACAGGTCGCCGCCCACGACCAAGGCTTCCTTGTTGGCCAGCAGCAGTTTCTTGCCCGCGCGGGCCGCGGCCAGACTGGGCGCGAGGCCAGCGGCACCGACGATGGCCGCCATGACGGCGTCCACCGCCGGATCGGCGCTCACGTCGCACAGCGCCTGCTCACCCGCCAACACCTGCACCGGCAGACCCAGTGCCTGCACCCGCTCGGCCAACTCGCGCGCGTGGGGCTCACTGGCCATCACGGCGTAGGTCGGCGCGAAGGCCTTGCACTGGGCGAGCATCGTCTCGACCTGCGTCGCCGCGGTGAGCGCGAACACCCGGTAGCGGTCGGGATGGCGTGCGATCACGTCCAGCGTGTTGGTGCCGATGGAACCGGTGGAACCGAGAACGGTGACGGACTGCAAAGAGGTGCTCATGGGGTCAAAGGACAGCGAACATCATGGCCAACGGGAGCACGGGCAACAGAGCGTCCACCCGGTCCAGCACGCCGCCATGGCCTGGCAGCAGCTGGCTGGAATCTTTCATGCCTGCGCTGCGTTTGACCAGCGACTCAACGAGGTCACCGGCCACGCTCATCGCGGTCAGGCCCAGCACGGCAAGCACTGCCACCACAGGCCCCAGCGCCCACAGGCGCGTGAACAGGCTGGGTTGATCGGTGTAACCCCGTGTGTCCAGCCAGAGCCAGCCGGCCGCCAGCAGCAAGACCCCGACCATGCCGCTGAACACCCCTTCCCAGCTCTTGCCGGGGCTGATGCTGGGTGCCAGCTTGCGCCGACCAAAGGTCTTGCCACCAAAGTAGGCCGCGATGTCGGCCATCCACACCAGCGTGAGCACCGACAAAAGAAAGCCCAAACCGAGCAGCCGCGCCTGCACCAGCGCCAGCCAGGCACAGGCCACCAACACCAGACCGCCCCACAGGCGCAGTGGCGCAGGCCAGGCACCCCAGCCCGGCACACCACGGCGCAGCATCCATAAGGCCAACGGTACCCACAGCACGCCAATCGTCAGCCACATGGGGCGCAAACTCTGCACCAGGCCGCCGGACCACCACACCAGGGCCAGCACAGCGCCCAAGCCCATGCCCAGGGCCTTGGCCGGCAACGCGGCGCTGCCATTCAGACGCGCCCACTCCCAGCCAGCGGCCACGATGAGCAACAGGGTGAGCACCGCAAATGGTTCGATGGAGGGGTAGAACAGTGCTGGCAGCAGCAGCGCCAGCAGCACCAGCGCGGTGATGATGCGCTGCTTAAGCATGGGACGACCTTGAGGCGGACGCGACCTGCTCGGAAGTCTGACCAAAACGCCGCTCGCGGCTGGCGTAGTCGGCCAGCGCCCGGTCCAGCGCCTGTCCATCGAAATCGGGCCACAGACAAGGCGTGAACACCATCTCGGTGTAGGCGCACTGCCACAGCAGGAAGTTGCTGATGCGCATTTCGCCCCCGGTGCGGATGAGCAGGTCCGGATCGCCCACATGGGCCAGCGCGGTGGTCTCACAAAGGGCCGCCTCGGTGATCTCCCGACCCTCGGCCACCAAGCGGCGTGCGGCTTGGGCGATGTCCCATCGCCCACCGTAGTTGAAGCACACGTTGAGCACCAGCGAGCGGTTGCCTGCGGTCAGCGCTTCGGCCCCTGTGAGTGCCTTTTGCACGCGGGGTGACAGCGCGGCGCGATCGCCCGGGAAGTGCAGTTGAACGCCACTCCGGTGCAGCTTGGGGACCTCGCGCGACAGCGCCAGGGCCAGCAGATCCATCAGACCTGAAACCTCCTCGACCGGACGGTTCCAGTTTTCGGACGAGAAGGCGAACACGGTGAGCACCTGAAGACCACGGTCGATGCAGGCTTGCACGGTTTGACGCAGCGCGTCGACGCCCTGCTTGTGACCGGCCACACGAGGCAAGAAGCGCTTTTGGGCCCAGCGCCCGTTGCCATCCATGACGATGGCCACATGGCGCGGCAGACGCTCAGGCGAGAGGGATGAGGCAACAGCCATCGGGCAAGGCGGTGGTCACACCGCCATGATGTCCTGTTCTTTGGAAGTCACCAGACGATCCACCTCGTTGATCATGCGATCGGTCAGCTTCTGAATGTCATCGGTCGAGCGACGCTCGTCATCTTCCGAGGCCAGCTTGTCCTTGACCAGCTTCTTGACATGTTCGTTGGCGTCGCGTCGCAGGTTGCGGATGGCGATCTTCGCCTGCTCGCCTTCGCCCCGCACCACCTTGGTCAGTTCCTTGCGGCGCTCTTCGGTCATGGGCGGCATCGGCACACGGATCAGGTCGCCCTGGCTGGCCGGGTTCAGGCCCAGATCGGACTCACGGATGGCCTTTTCGATCTTGGCACCCATGCCTTTTTCCCAAGGCGCCACGCCAATGGTGCGCGAATCCAGCAGGGTCAGGTTGGCCACCTGGGACAGGGGCACCATAGAGCCGTAGTAGTCCACGTGCACCGTGTCCAGGATCTGCGGGTTGGGGCGGCCGGTGCGCACCTTGGACAGGTGGCCTTTGAGCGCTTCCAGCGACTGGTTCATCTTGTGCTCGGCGTTCTGGCGAATCTCAGCAATGCTCATACGTCTTCCTCAATTGAACGGTGTGGCGCCACTCTCGCGGCTCACACGTGGACCAAGGTGCCCTCGTCTCCGCCCAGCACCACGTTGCGCAGCGCGCCCGGCTTGAAGATGGAGAACACCTTGACCGGCAGTTTCTGGTCCCGGCACAGCGCAAAGGCGGTGGCATCCATCACCTGCAGGTTCTTGGCCATGGCTTCGTCAAAGGTCAGCGCGGTGTAACGCGTGGCTTTGGGGTCCTTGTTCGGGTCGGCGGTGTACACGCCGTCCACCTTGGTGGCCTTGAGCACCACCTCGGCGCCCACTTCAGCGCCGCGCAGGGCGGCAGCCGTGTCGGTGGTGAAGAAGGGGTTGCCGGTACCCGCGGCGAACACCACCACCTTGCCCTCTTCGAGGTACTGCAGGGCCTTGGGACGCACATAGGGCTCGACCACCTGGTCGATGGCAATGGCCGACATCACGCGAGCGACCACACCCGCCTTGTCCAGCGCGTCGGCCAGGGCCAGCGAGTTCATGACCGTGGCCAGCATGCCCATGTAATCGGCGGTGGCACGGTCCATGCCGACCGAACCGCCAGCGACCCCGCGAAAAATATTGCCGCCACCGATGACGATGGCCACTTCCACGCCGAGGCGGGTGACCTCAGCAATTTCCGCCACCATGCGTTCGATGGTGGCGCGGTTGATACCGAATGCATCGTCGCCCATCAGGGCTTCACCCGACAATTTCAGCAAAATCCGTTTATAGGCTGGCATACGCTCATTCCTGCAAATCAAACAACTGGACCATAACCAGCGAGTGTAGCGAGGCCAGGCACCGGACCCACTCGGCCGACCCGACGCCGCTCAAAAAAACGGCAGCCCACATGACAACGGGCCTTGCGGCCCGTTGTGGTGGTTGGCGAAGACCGGATATACGATCAGGCGCCCTTGGCCGCGGCAACCTGCGCAGCCACTTCGGCCGCGAAGTCGTCCACCTTCTTCTCGATGCCCTCACCCACCACGTACATGGTGAAACCCTTGGCGGTGGTGTTGGAGGCCTTGAGGTGGGCACCCACGGTCTGCTTGCCGTCGGCGGCCTTCACGAAGACCTGGTCGAACAGCGAAACTTCCTTGAGGTACTTCTGCACCGAGCCGTCCACCATCTTGGCGACGATGTCGGCCGGCTTGCCGGACTCGGCCGCCTTGGCGGCAGCCACCGAGCGCTCGCGCTCGATCAGTTCGGCCGGTACATCGGCCGAGGTCAGCGACACGGGCTTCATGGCGGCCACGTGCATGGCCACGTCCTTGGCGGCGGTGGCATCACCGTCGAACTCGACGACCACACCGATGCGCGTGCCGTGCAGGTAGCTCACCAGCTGGGCGCCGTTGCTGTAATGCTTGAAGCGGCGGAAGCTCATGTTCTCGCCGATCTTGCCAATCAGACCCTTGCGCACATCTTCCAGCGTGGGGCCGAAGCTGTCCTGGCTGTAAGGCAGCGCGCCCAGCGCTTCCACGCTGGCCGGGTTGTGCTCGGCCACCAGCTTGGCAGCGGCATTGGCCAGGGCCAGGAAGCTGTCGTTCTTGGTCACGAAGTCGGTTTCGCAGTTCACTTCGATCAGGGCACCGGTGGTGCCGTTGATGAAGCTGGCGACCACGCCTTCGGCGGTCACGCGGCTGGCGGCCTTGCCGGCCTTGGTGCCCAGCTTGACACGCAGCAGCTCTTCGGCCTTGGCCATGTCGCCATCGGCTTCGGTCAGGGCCTTCTTGCACTCCATCATGGGAGCGTCGGTCTTGGCGCGCAGTTCGGCGACCATGCTTGCGGTAATTGCCATTTTTCAGTTCTCCGTTGGCTGCGCACCCCACACGGGGCGCGCAAGCAGATCAAAAGGGATGAATGCCTGTGAAAAAGGGGCTACTGGAGCCCCTCTGTGCCATGCGATCGGGGATCAGGCGGTGACTTCGACGAATTCGTCGCTGCCTTCGGCGGCCACAGCCTTGACCACGTCGTTCACGGCGTTGGCACGGCCTTCAAGGATGGCGTCGGCAATACCACGGGCGTACAGCGCCACGGCACGGGCCGAGTCGTCGTTACCGGGGATCACGTAGTCGATGCCCACGGGCGAGTGGTTGGTATCGACCACGCCGACCAGCGGAATACCCAGCTTTTGGGCTTCGGAAATGGCGATCTTGTGGAAGCCCACGTCGATCACGAAGATGGCGTCGGGCAGAGCGGTCATGTCCTGGATGCCGCCGATATCCTTTTCCAGCTTTTCCATTTCGCGGGCGAACATGAGCTGCTCTTTCTTGCTCATGCTTTCCAGGCCGGTTTCTTTCTGGGCCTGCATGTCCTTCAGACGCTTGATTGATGTCTTGACCGTCTTGAAGTTGGTCAGCATGCCGCCGAGCCAACGCTGGTCAACGAAGGGCACGCCGGCGCGGCGGGCTTCCTGGGCGACGATGTCGCGCGAGGTGCGCTTGGTGCCGACCATCAGGATGGTGCCGCGGTTGGCGGACAGCTGCTTCACGAACTTGGCAGCGTCTTCGAACATCGGCAACGTCTTTTCGAGGTTGACGATGTGGATCTTGTTGCGGTGACCGAAGATGAACGGAGCCATCTTGGGGTTCCAGAAGCGGGTTTGGTGACCGAAGTGGACACCGGCTTCCAGCATTTCGCGCATGGAGATAGACATGTGATTTCTTTCCAGAGGTTGGGTCTAAAATCCGGCCCCGATTGCCTTGAACAGCGCCCATTGACGGGTCGAACTGCGAAAGGGCAACACCTGGTTGAGCCGGTTTGCGATTGCGCTTCGCCGTTGACTGACAGGAACCATTCCTGCCAGCACCCAGCAAAGCCAGTCGAGTATAGCAGGCGCTGCAGACCCGGTCACCTCAACGCTTTTCAAGTGCGCCACGCCGCTGCTGGCGAGCCCTCTTGTTTCCCACGAATTTCATGCACTGCTACCCGAGCCTCAGCCACCACGCGCCCTTCTTCCGAACGCCGAAGGCTCCACAATGAAAATCGCCGTCATCGGGGCTGGCGTCATCGGCGTCACCACCGCTTATGAGTTGACTCTAGACGGACACGAAGTGAGCGTGTTCGACCGCCGCGGAACAGCGGCAGAAGAAGCCAGCTTTGCCAACGGCAGCCTGATGGCCCCGGGCTGGCCATCCTCGCTGGGTGAAGGGGCCCGCTGGCGCTCGCTGCTCGCACCCAGTGGGAGCCACCCGGGCGCATTGCACCTGGGGGCCTGGCCAGACATGGCTGCCTGGGGCTGGCTGTGGCGCCGCCAACGGGCCACACGTGGCACCGGTGACCTTGCGCGGCAGGCAGCGCTGTACCAGCTGACGCACTACAGCCAGCAACGGCTGGCCGCCATCACGGAGGAGCACCAACTGAGCTACGACAGCAGCCAGGGCGTGCTGCTGCTCTGGCGCCACGAGCGCGAAACAACACCGGCACGCACAGCAATCGCGGCCCTGCGCGAATGGGGCGCCGTGGCGCGCGAAGTTGACGCCAGCCAGGCGCGACAGATCGAACCCGCCCTCAACGCCGAAACCAGCCTGCACTGTGCGCTGGAACTCCCATCGGCCCAAAGCACCAACACACGCCAGTTCACCCTGTTGCTCAAGAACCTGGCCCAACAGCGCGGTTGCCGTTTTGAGTTCGGGCGTGCGGTCACGCAGTTGCGCAGCGCCAGCCAGGGGGTGCAGATCGTCCGGGACGGCTCAGCCGACGCACAGGCATTCGACCACGCCGTAGTGTGCGCAGGCGCCGCCAGTGATGCTTTGCTGCAGCCACTGGGACTTCACTTGCCTCTGCAGCCGGTGTATGGCCACAGCGTCAGTGCCGCCATTCGCGAACCGCTGGACGCCCCACTGTCGGCGGTGATCGATGCGCGCCACCAGGTGTCGATCACCCGCCTCGGCCAGCGCGTGCGGGTGGCTGGGGGCCAAACGCTGGGCGGGTCGCCCGTCAGACACTCCAAGCGTGAATTGCAGCGCCTGTACCAGGTGCTGATGGACTGGTTCCCGGGCGCAGCGCGACTGGGCGGCCCCAAAGGGAGTGTGCAGGAATGGCGCGGGGTTCAGGCATGCCTGCCCGATGGCGCGCCCATGTTGGGCGAAAGCCCTGTTCCCCGTGTATGGCTGAACCTGGGCCACGGGACCAGCGGGTGGGCCATGGCGTGCGGCAGTGCCCGCGCCCTGGCTGACCAGTTGCAGGGACGCAGCCCCGCTGTGGAGCTCGAACTGTTTGCCCCGGCACGCTGGCTGCGCTGACGCGGATCCTGATGACCACCACGACCGCGCCGTGGTCGTGGTGAAATGCATCCATCCGAGCCATGCTCCCGGAAAGCCATGCGACGCATAGACCTCTTGTCTGATGAAGCCCTCTATGGGGCAGAGTCCACACGCGCCATCGAAAGGGCGGCCTCTGCTGCCCTGCCCGCTCACAGCCTGATGGCCAGGGCTGGACTGTCGGTCGCTCAACTGGCCCGCGCCTTGAGTCCGCACGCCCGCTGCATCTGGGTCGCCTGCGGCCCTGGCAACAACGGTGGTGACGGCCTGGTGGCAGCGACGCATCTCCACCGATGGGCACAAAGGTCAGGCCGCGGGCTGGATGTCGTGGTCACGCTCTGCGCAGACCCGGCCCAATTGCCCCCTGACGCGGCGCAGGCCCTGGTCCTGGCGCGAGCCGCCGGCGTGCGTCTGGCCGACGCGCCACCCGATGATCACGACTTGGCCATCGACGCCCTGCTGGGCATTGGCCGCCTGCGCAGTGCCACAGGGCGCCTGGCCGACGTCCTGGCGCGCCTGCAAAACAGCACCGCCCCTGTGCTCTGCGTGGACCTGCCATCTGGTCTGCATGCCGACAGCGGTCAACACCTGCTGGGGACACGTCAACACCCTTTGCCCAGCGAGCGACACACCTTGTCACTGCTGACCCTCAAGCCCGGCCTGTTCACCGCGGATGGTCGCGACCAGGCCGGTCACGTCTGGTTCGACGATCTGGGCGTCTGCCCGCCAGTCGATGTGGCGGTGAGTGGATTTCTGCACGGCGCGCCCCGGGAACGGGCCCGTCCACACGCCACCCACAAAGGCAGTCAAGGCGATGTGGTGGTGATCGGCGGACAAGACATTTCGGTCAACGGGATCGGCATGACGGGCGCAGCGGTATTGGCCGCTCGCGCCGCCTTGCACGCGGGCGCCGGAAGGGTGTACCTGTGCTTGGTCGGTGCGGACGATGCCGCCGGCTCCCCGGCGTGGGATCCCACCAGCCCGGAGCTCATGTTCCGCAAGTGGTCAGCCCTGCACAGCAGCGGGTTGCTGGAACAAGCTTGCGTGGTCTGTGGATGTGGGGGCGGTGATGCCGTGTCAGCGGTGCTTCCCGAAACCCTGCAACGCGCGCGCGCACTGGTTCTGGACGCAGATGGCCTGAACGCGGTTGCTGCCAGCCCCGCTTTGCAGGACGCCTTACGCCAACGCTTCACCCGCCATCAGACCACCGTCCTCACGCCCCATCCGCTGGAAGCCGCTCGCCTGCTGGGCAGCGGTACCGCCGCCGTGATGGCCGATCGGGTGGCAGCGGCCCAGGCACTGAGCGAGCGGTTCGGCAGCATCTGCGTGCTCAAGGGTTCAGGCACAGTGGTTTGCGCTCCAGGGGAAACGCCCCGCATCAATGCCAGCGGCAATGCAGCACTGGCCACCGCGGGCACGGGTGACGTGTTGGCAGGCTTCATCGGCGCAGCCCTGGCAGGGCCGGGCCGTGACTCTTCAATGCTTCTGCGCGTGGCAGATGCAGTCCACCACCACGGCTGGCTGGCCGACCGCTGGGTCGACCATTCAAAAACCAGCGGCTCTTGTGCCACCCTCACCGCCGATGCACTGGCCCGCGGGACCAGCCCCTGTTGAATCAGCCCAGAACAATCAGACCGATCTGCAACAGGATCAGCAACACCAACACCGAAAGGTCCACCCCGCCCACCAACGGGACCACCCGCCGCACCGGCCGCAACACCGGCGCACACAGACGGTCGAGCGTCCCGAGCACAGGCGACTGGGGCTGCACCCAGGAGAGGATGGCATAGCCCAGCAACAGGATCATCCAGCCCTGCAAAAAAACCCGCAGCAGGATGCGGACGGCACGCTCAATCAGTTCCAGCACGGGCGAACCCGGGATGCTGGCGAACACGCTCACCAGCCCGACCGACAAAGCGCCGTAGGCCAGCGCCAACAGTACCACCGCCACCAGACTGCCCCAGTCCACACGGCTTTGCGACAACGAACGGGGCAGTATCCGGCGCACCGGCTGCACGAGCCAGTCGGTCATGGCAATGGCAAAACGCCCCGGCTGCCCGGACATGTTCACCCTCAGGTGGTTCATCCAGGCACGCAACAGGGCCGAAGCCATCAGGAAGAAGAACAGGGTTTCCAGCAGGAAAAACAGAACACGCATGGCGTCATTGGAACATCGAACACCCGCTTCGGCGGGCCACAGCCTCAGCGGCGACTCTTGCGCGACTTGCCGCCGGGAGCGCGAGCGCCACCGCGACCGGCGCTCTTGACAGCGGCCCGCTGACCAGAGGCCTTGAGGTCCTTAGGCGCCGGCGCCCCACCCTTCGCGCTTCTATCCTGGTTGCTTCGGTCATCGTCCCCCTGGCGGTTGCGCCGCCCCTTCCCCGCACGCGCATTCGAGTCACCACCCTCCCCGCCCGGGACAGCTGCGCCGGTCTTGTCGCGCATCGCCCTGAGCAGCAACTCGTCTTCGCCTGTGACCAGACGAAAATCGATGCGGCGGCCATCCAGATCCACGCGGCTGACCTGCACCTGTACCCGCGTACCCAGGGCGTAGCGCATGCCAGTGCGCTCACCGCGCAACTCCTGGCGCGCTTCGTCGAACCGGAAATACTCACCGCCGAGCTCTGTGATGTGGATCAGCCCCTCAACGAACATCGCGTCCAGCGTCACGAACAATCCGAAGCTGGTGACCGAGGACACCACACCGCTGAACTCCTCGCCCAGATGCTCTCGCATGTACTTGCACTTGAGCCAGGCCTCCACGTCGCGACTGGCCTCGTCGGCACGCCTCTCGTTGGCGCTGCAGTGCAGGCCGGCGGCTTGCCACGCCAGTATGTCGGCAGAAGGCTTTTTCACCGGCTGGTCCACCGGAACCTTGGAGCTGGCGCGGCTGGCCAGCCGTTTGCTCAGTTTGGCGTGCGCCTCTCCTGGCGTCGGTAGCGACGGCAGCTGGTACCGCTGTTTGTTCAAGATGGCTTTGATGACCCGGTGCACCAGCAGATCCGGGTAGCGACGGATCGGGCTGGTGAAATGGGTGTAGGCCTCAAACGCCAGACCGAAGTGCCCTTCGTTCATCGGCGTGTAGATCGCCTGCGACATCGACCGCAGCAGCATGGTGTGGATCTGCTGCGATTCGGGCCGGTCCTTGGTTGCCTGCGCGATCTGCTGGAACTCCGACGGGTGCGGGTTGTCGCTGATGGTGTGCGGAACCCCCATGGCCTTGAGGTAATTGCGCAAGGTCTCCTGTTTCTCAGGCGTCGGACCTTCGTGAACACGGAACAGTCCCACGTGCTTGCTTTGGCCAATGAAGTCGGCCGAGCAGACGTTGGCCGCCAGCATGGCTTCTTCAATGAGCTTGTGAGCGTCGTTGCGCGTGCGCGGCACGATTTTCTCGATGCGCCCCGATTCGTCACAGACGATCTGCGTTTCCGTCGTCTCAAAGTCCACCGCGCCCCGCACCTGACGCGCCGCCAGCAGCGCACGGTACACGTCGTGCAGGTTCAGCAGGTAGGGCACCAGCACCTTGCGGCCTTGCGCCTCAGGTCCCCGCGTGTTCTGCAGGATGGCCGCCACCTCGGTGTAGGTGAAGCGCGCATGGCTGAACATCACGGCCGGGTAAAACTGGTAGGCGTGGATCTCGCCCTTGGCGTTGATCAGCATGTCACAGACCATGCACAGGCGCTCGACACCGGGGTTGAGCGAGCACAGCCCATTGGACAGCTTCTCGGGCAGCATGGGGATCACCCGCCGCGGGAAATAGACCGAAGTCGCCCGGTCGTAGGCGTCCACGTCGATCGAAGAACCCGTCTGCACGTAGTGGCTCACGTCTGCGATCGCGACCAGCAAACGCCACCCCTTGCCACGCCCCACCTTGGCAGGCTCGCAATACACAGCATCGTCAAAATCGCGCGCGTCTTCACCGTCGATGGTCACCAGCGGCACGTCACGCAAATCCACCCGGTGCTTGTGATCCACAGACCGCACATGATCTGGCAAAGCCCGCGCCTGTGCCATCGCAGCGTCTGAGAACTCATGCGGGACGCCGTACTTACGGACCGCGATTTCGATCTCCATGCCTGGATCGTCGATCTCGCCGAGTACCTCCTTGACCCGCCCCACCGGCTGGCCGTACAGCGCCGGAGGCTCAGTCAATTCGACCACCACCACCTGCCCCGGTTTGGCCGATCCGGTTGCGCCCTTGGGAATCAGCACATCCTGGCCGTAGCGCTTGTCTTCCGGTGCCACCAGCCAGACGCCGCTTTCCTGGAGCAGACGACCGATGATGGGCGCATCAGAACGCTCGACGATTTCCGTGACGCGCCCCTCGGGACGACCCTTGCGGTCCAACCGCACAATGCGCGCCTTGACGCGATCCCGGTGCAAGACCGCCCTCATCTCGTTGGACGGTAGGTAGATGTCGGCCTGACCGTCGTCGCGCACCACGAAACCGTGACCGTCGCGATGACCAGAAACCACACCCTCGAATTCGGCCAGCAGGCTGTTCTTTTCGTTCACTGTTTTTTTGTTGATCTGAAAATGCTATACTAGCGGTTTCCTGAGATGCCCAGGTGGCGGAATTGGTAGACGCACTAGTTTCAGGTACTAGCGCCGAGAGGCGTGGAGGTTCGAGTCCTCTCTTGGGCACCACGATCATAAAGGGTTGTCGACTGCATGTCGGCAACCCTTTTTTATTGCCCATCGGGATTGAGCAATGTGCTCTCCTGATGATTGATCGTCAGGTGACCACGACCTTTGACAAAACATCGGGCAACCGTCAAAAGCATACGAATACCGCATATAATGCGAGCTTCCTGAGATGCCCAGGTGGCGGAATTGGTAGACGCACTAGTTTCAGGTACTAGCGCTGAGAGGCGTGGAGGTTCGAGTCCTCTCTTGGGCACCAAAAAATGCAAAGGCCTGCTGACGATGTCAGCAGGCCTTTTTGCTTGTGCTCATTCGTCCGAATGAAGTAGCGAACAGCCCAGGCGCACGCAAGGCGCCAGGGCACCGAGCACTTCAGATAGGCTGTGCCACCAGGTCATGGCCATCAGCATCCACAATTTTCGCTTTGGTGAACTCGCCGACCTTCAGGGTTTTACTGACCTTTTGTGGTGGCAGGAGGCGCACCACACCATCGATCTCCGGCGCATCGGCGTAACTGCGTCCCACACCACCCTTTTTGCCCATGCTGGGAGCGGCATCTACCAGGACCTGCATCGTTGATCCCACCCGGTCAAGCAACTTTTCTGCAGACACCGCTTCGGCAACCGCCATGAAGCGGGCCCGACGCTCCTCTCGGACTGCGTCTTCAACCGGATCGGCCAGCGCATTGGCTGCCGCCCCCATCACAGGCGAGTAAGCAAAACAGCCCGCGCGGTCGATGCGAGCCTCTTGCACAAAGTCCAGCAGATGCTGGAACTCGGCTTCGGTCTCGCCTGGAAAACCGGCGATGAACGTGCTGCGCACCACGATCTGCGGGCACATCTCGCGCCATCTTGCAATGCGCTCCAGGTTCTTCTCGCCACTGGCTGGGCGCTTCATGCGCTTGAGCACATCCGGATGGCTGTGCTGCAGCGGCACATCCAGGTACGGCAGGCACAGCCCCTCCGCCATCAACGGGATGACCTCGTCCACATGCGGGTACGGATACACATAGTGCAGACGGACCCAGGCACCAAAATTCTTGGCCAACTCACCCAGTGCACGCACCAGATCGAACATGCGCGTCTTCACCGGGCGGCCATCCCAGAAGCCCGTGCGGTACTGCACGTCCACCCCATAAGCCGACGTGTCCTGGCTCACCACCAGCAATTCCTTGACGTCTGCCTCGAACAGCTTGCGCGCTTCGGTCAGCACCTCGCCAATGGGCCGGCTGACCAGATCGCCGCGCATCGACGGGATGATGCAGAAGGTGCATCGGTGGTTGCAACCCTCGCTGATCTTCAAGTACGCGTAGTGACGCGGCGTGAGCTTGATGCCCTGCGCCGGCACCAGATCCACAAAAGGATCGTGTGGCTTGGGCAGGTGCAAGTGCACCGCCTCCATCACTTCGTGCGTCGCATGCGGCCCGGTCACAGCCAACACGCTGGGATGCATCTGCCGCACCATGTTGCCACCGCCATCGGCCTCGCGCGCCCCAAGACAGCCCGTCACGATCACCTTGCCGTTCTCGGCCAGCGCCTCGCCGATCGTGTCGAGGCTTTCCTTGACCGCATCGTCGATGAACCCGCACGTGTTGACGATCACCAGATCGGCACCTGCAAAGGTTTTGGAGGTCTGGTAGCCCTCAGCGCTCAGCTGCGTGAGGATGAGTTCGGAATCGGTCAGTGCCTTGGGGCAGCCCAAGCTCACAAAGCCGACTTTGGGCGCCGCAGCGCCCGGAGAAGCAGTGGTTTCGGTCATGCCCCGATTGTCTCAGACCGGGACCAACCAGCGCAGCACCCTCAGCGCTTGAGACCCAGCGCGGCCAGCATCTGTTCGCTGTTCTTCTGCATCTGCTCCTGCATCTGCGTGAAGGCGTTGCGCGACTGCTCCATGTAGGAGCCCATCATGCCTTGCATCATGGGCGACTGCACGTTGGTGAACTGTTTCCACAGTTCGGGGTTGAGTCCCTTGGTCTGCTCGCTCATCTTGTTCTGCAGATCCATGAAGATCTGGACGTTCTTTTCCAGGTACGAACCCATGAAGTCCTGCATGGCGTGACCGTAGAAGCGGATGATGTTCGCCAGCACTTGCTCGGTGAAGATGGGCACACCAGCCGTCTCTTCTTCGAGAATGATCTGCAGCAGGATGCTGCGAGTGAGATCTTCGTTCGTCTTGGCGTCACGCACCACGAATCGCTCGCTGTCCATCACCAACGCCTTGACCTCGGCCAGCGTGATGTAGGACGAAGTGTCGGTGTCGTAGAGACGGCGGTTGGGGTATTTCTTGATGATCCGCACACCGTCGCTCTGGGTGCTGGTGGATGCGGCCTTGCTTTTTTGCACTGCTGGACTTTCAGAATGGGAATGCCTCGGTGCCATCGAAGCGATGGACGAGCATCGCACATTCTAGGAATCGGGCTCAACGCCTGTCAGCATGGGTTTACCCTGTGCGGGCACCGTGACTGCTGCGGCGCCAATGGTGCAACAGTACAAAGCAAAAAGGCCTGACGAATGTCAAGCCTTGGTGCATCGAAAGGTTTGGTAGGCGCGATTGGACTCGAACCAACGACCCCCACCATGTCAAGGTGGTGCTCTAACCAGCTGAGCTACGCGCCTACAAACTGTCCGAAGCCTTGAATTATAGCACCATTTCCAACGCACATCCAAAGGACAGGTGCATTCATTTTCTGCGGACCACGCGCACACCCTGTACATCGCCCACCACGGACATGGCCCGAGCCACCTGGCGCGCGTCGGTCACCTCGATGGTGAAGGTCATCCAGGCCACCCCCCGGACCGACTGCGTTTGCACTCCGATCACATTCATCTTCTCTCGTGCAAACACATCGGAAATGTCGCGCAGCAGGCCCTGGCGGTCTTGCGCCTCCACTGCCACGTCGACGGGATACACCGAAGGCACCCCGTCTCGTGTGCCTGTGCCCTGCCCGCCCCACTGCACTTCGATGACGCGATCGGGGCTTTTGCGTTGCAGGTGAGCGAAGTCGCCGCAATCGCTGCGGTGAATGCTGACCCCCTTGCCCCGAGTGACAAAGCCACGGATGTCGTCGGGCGGAGCCGGTTTGCAACACTTGGCCAACTGGGTCATCAGCGAATCGACCCCCACCACCAACACACCACCGCTGGCAGAAGCGCTGCTCTTGCGCGGCTTCTTCAGCCAGGGCAAGGGTTCGTCCCCCGCTTCTGGCTCGGGCGGTCGCAGCTGGGTTTCGATCGCGCGCAGGGACAGCTCGTCTTTACCGACCTGCTCGAACAGCTCTTGCGCCGACGCCAAGCCCATGGCGCTGGCCAGGTCCTCGTGCTTGAGCGCGGTCTTGCCCTCGCGCTGCAGCAGACGCTCCACCGCCTCGCGCCCTTTGGCCACCGTCTCTTCCAGGGCCAGGGCATTGAACCACGCCCGCACCTTGCTCTTGGCACGGTGGCTGACCAGGTACCCCAGGTCGCTGTTGAGCCAATCACGCGAAGGGCCGCCTTCCTTGGCGGCGATCACCTCCACCGTCTGCCCGTTCTGCAGCGGCGTGTTCAGGGTGACCATTGCGCCGTCCACACGGGCCCCTCGGCAGCGGTGGCCCAGGTTGGTGTGCACGGTGTAGGCAAAGTCCACCGCTGTGGCGCCCTGCGGCAATTCCACGATCGCAGCGTCCGGCGTCAGCACGTATATACGGTCGTCGAACAGTCCTTGCGCAGTGCCGCTGAGATCTCGCTCCCAGGCCAACAGCTGACGCAACACGGCGATCTTGGCGTCGTACTCCGAACTGGCGGACACGCCTGCGTAACCTTTGGTGCCAGCTTCCTTGTAGGCCCAGTGTGCAGCGACGCCGTGCTCGGCGTGGTCGTGCATGGCCTGCGTGCGGATCTGGATTTCGAACGCGCGCCCCTGCTGATCTCGCACCACGGTGTGCAGCGACTGGTAGCCATTGGGCTTGGGTTTGGCGATGTAGTCGTCAAACTCCTCGGGGATGGGCACGAAATGGGCATGCACGTGCGCGAGGACGGTGTAGCAGTCGTTGACCTCGGTCACCACCACGCGCAGCGCACGGATGTCGAACACACGGTCAAACCCGAGCGACTTGCCACGCATCTTTTTGACGATGCTGTAGATGTGTTTGGGCCGCCCCTGCACGGACGCTTCAATGCCCTGCGCCTGCAGATCGGACTGCAGCCGATGGCGGACCTGTTCCACATGCACTTCGCGTTCGGCGCGCTTTTCGTCCAGCAGGCGCGCCACTTCCTTGTAGGTCTGCGGCTCCAGGAAGCGAAACGCCAGATCCTCCATCTCCCACTTGATCTGCCAGATACCCAGACGGTTGGCCAGGGGGGCAAAGACGTGCAGCGATTCGCTGGCCAGCGCCTGCCCCGGATCGCCCTTGGTCGCAGCGAAGAAGCGCAGGGTCTGCAGACGCGAGGTCAGACGCAGCATCACCACACGCAAGTCGCGCGAGAACGCCAGCAACATCTTGCGCACGTTTTCGGTCTGGCTGGCAGCGAGTTCGGAAACAGGCGCCTTTGCCGCCGACGGGGCCTGCAGGGCTGCGGCCACCGCCGCCTGGCGTTCTTCGTCTTTCTTGGCCTGTGCCTGAGCCGTCTTGATGCGTGCCTGCCGTTGCAACTGCACCAGCTTGGTCGTCTCGATGGCGAGCGCCGCAAAGTGTTCGCCGAAGGCCTTGGTGATCGTCTCCTGCGGCCGGCTCAGGTGCTGACAGGCATAGACCAGGTAGGCCGCCGCCTGCATGGCCTCCGATCCGCCAATGTCCTGCAGGATGCCCGCCACCGCGTCGGCGTGGGCGAGGATGTTCTCGCCCGTGTCCAGCTGTTCGCAGGCCAGCAAGGGTTCGGCAAATGCGCGGGCGCGGGTCAAGGCCTGCGCCTGGTGCGGCAGGCTGTCGGACGTGGCGGCCACAATGGCCGACGTGATCGCCGGGGCGGGGGCCTGCGCCTCGGTCGGAGCAGCGGACGTTCGTTTCATGTCAGACGTTCACTCCGCCCACAGAAAGTCGCGCACCAAAGACACCTGGTCTTGGCTCACCAGAGTGGGAGCGTGCCCCACGCCGGCGATTTCCACACAGCGCGCCCTGGGGCCGCGCTGGGTCATCAGCTGAGCAGTCTCACGCGTGAGCAGGTCTGAGTCTGCCCCTCGCAGCAGCAAGGTGGGCGAACGGATGGCGTCGTACAGCCCCCAGAGCGCGGCCTCGCCAGCGCTAACAGCCTGACGCGAAGCCGCCTCATCTTCGGCACCGGCCAACGCCTGGAACGGCGTGGCGATGGCCGGGTCGTAGTGCAGCCACCACCGCCCGTCGCGTTCGCGGAGCATGGGACGCGAAAGCGCAGTCCACTGCTCGGGCGTGTGGGGTCCAAAGCCGATGGAGATGGATGCCAGGTAGTCCGCAGCGGCCTGCTCGGACTCGAAAGAAGGGTTGCGGCCCACATAGGACCCGATGCGAACCAGCGAAGCCCATTCGATGACCGGCCCCACATCGTTGAGCACCAGCCGCCGCGGCGCTAGCGCTGGCTGCGATGCGATCGCCATGCCGATCAGCCCTCCCATGCTGGTGCCGACCCAGTCGATCAGCGCGTCGGGCGTGCCCGCGCGCACCCAGGCGATCAACTGCGCCAGATCGGCCGCGTAGGTGGGCACCTGGTAGCCGGCGGGATCGGCCAACCAGTCGCTGTGACCGCGCCCGGCCACGTCCACTGCCAGCACACGGGCGCACGGTGTGAGCGCCTGCGCCAGCACATCGAAGTCGCGTCCCTGGCGCGAGAGGCCGTGCACACAGATCACCACCCGGCGCGCATCGGCACCGGCCTGGGCTGGCCAGTCCCAAAACGCCATGCGTCTAGGGTTGCCGTCGCGCGCCACCGGGCCGGTGACCGGCAGGAACTGAAGCTCTGGAGACTGCATGCGCCGATCTGCCCTGAGGGTGTCCGTGATAATGGATTCCATGTCTTTCAACCAATCGTAATGGAACTGGAGGTTACCGATGCTCAAGAACAAAACCGCCCTCGTCACGGGCTCCACCAGTGGTATCGGCCTGGGCATTGCCAAGGCACTTGCTCGCCAGGGTGCCAACATCGTGCTCAATGGCTTCGGTGACGCCGAAGGCCCGAAAGCCGAGATTGCCGCGCTGGGTGTGCAGGTCGCCTACCACGGCGCCGACATGAGCAAGGTGAGCGAGATTGAAGACATGATGAAGTTCGCCGCCGCGCAGTTCGGCCAGGTGGACATCCTGGTCAACAACGCCGGCATTCAGCATGTGGCCCGGGTGGAAGATTTCCCGGTCGAGAAGTGGGACGCGATCCTCGCCATCAACCTCAGCAGTGCGTTTCACGCCAGTCGCCTTGCGCTGCCTGCTATGCGCGCAGCCAACTGGGGCCGCATCATCAACGTGGCCTCGGTGCACGGGCTGGTGGGGTCGGCCGAAAAGTCGGCCTACGTGGCCGCCAAACACGGCGTGGTGGGTCTGACCAAGGTCACCGCCCTGGAAAACGCCACCACCGGCGTCACTTGCAACGCCATTTGCCCGGGCTGGGTGCTCACACCACTGGTGCAAAAGCAGGTGGATGCCAAGGCGGCCGCACTGGGCCTCTCGAATGAAGACGCCAAGAAGCTGCTGCTGGGTGAAAAAGAGCCCTCGATGCAGTTCACCACCCCCGAAGAACTGGGCGAACTGGCGGTGTTCTTCTGTTCACCCGCGGGCAACAACGTGCGAGGCGTGGCCTGGAACATGGACGGCGGCTGGACAGCACAGTAAATGGCGTCCGACTCAAAACAAAAGGCCCGCATCGCGGGCCTTTTGCTTGGGGAGACTGAACCCTGCTCAACGCAACTGGATCGCGCCGGAAACGGTGACGTTGACCGTGCTTTTGCCCGCTTCTACCGCTACGGGCGCGTCGGCCATGGAGGCCTTGGCCTGCATCGCCATGGCGCGCGGATAGGGCTGCCCACCGCCTTGGTCGGCCGAACTGATGGAGACTTCGCGCAGTGTGTAGCCGGTGAACCCGAAGCCCTTGGCCACATCGTTTGCACGGGCCTTGAAGCGCTCGATGGCCAACGCCTGCACATCGGACTCGAGCTTCTGCTGAGCCTCGCGGGAGAGAGAGAAACCGACGTTCCCCAAGGTCAGGGACTGGATCTTGCCGGCCGTGGTGCTGATGCGCGCGAAATCGCGCCCTTCAATCACCAGTTCGGTCGTGCCCTGCCAGCCGTTGATCTTCCCGTTGCTGCCGTAGCGCGGGTACAGGCTGAACTGACCGGTGCGCACCTCCATCTGCTGCGGCTGGGCGGCTGGTTTGGCCTGCGCGAGAGCAGCGTCCAGCGCCGTTTTGAGCTGTGCCTGCACAGCGGCCGCGTCGGCCCCTTCCTTGGTGGTGTTCAGGCTCATCGTGAGCCAGTCTTGTGGCACCTCCAGGAAGCCGCTGGCAGAAATGTTGACGATGTTGGCGGGTTCTGGGGCCATGGGCGCAACCTGGGCCAGCGCCGCGCCGCTGATGCCAGCGGTGGCCAAAGCCGTGAGGAGAGAGAGACGGGAGAAAAAAGAGCGCGATGCGATCGGGAGAGAGGCTGAAACGGTCGTGATCGGCATGGGCTATTTCTTGGTCGTTTCGTAAACGGATGGATTGCGCAATTGCTCGCGCATGCGCTGGCGCTCTTGCGAGCTCAGGCGAAAAGGCTTGTTGTCCGCGTCGTCGAAGGGCTGACGCAGACTCTCGCGCAAGGATGCGGCGCTGCGCGGCTCGGCGTTTTCGGCAGCGATGGGCAACACGCTCACGGGCACGTCTTCTGGCAGCGGGTGTGCGCGCTTGCCTTGCGCCAGCGCCAGGGGCGGCAGCGCAACAAGCAAAAGACAACCGGCAGACAGGTACGGCTTCATGGTGGACAGGAGTATGACTCGGACCCGCATTGTGTGTGTTGCCCTGAGGTAACCGGCGCGAGTGTCGGGGCAACATTTGTAACACCATGTCAGGACAACAAAAAACCAGTCGTGACAAGCACTTGGCGCTGCCACAATCGAGTTTGTTACATTTTCGGAGAGTTGCTGCCATGCCACAAACCAATGCCCGCCCCAACAAGATTCTGGTCGTGGAC
>CALRYD010000043.1:0-38010 GCA_943372305.1 Hydrogenophaga intermedia
CCGTCGCCCGTGAGCATGGACAGCTCCACGAATTTGGACGCGACATGGTCGGTGGGGCCAAAGCTCACGTTGAAGCCGCCGAGCGAAAAGTCGCGGATGCTTTCCAGCGCGCCGACGAGGGCGTCGCGCGAAGGCCGGCCGCTCACGCGGCGCAGGCCCTCGGTGAACAGCTTGGCGGCCATGAAGCCTTCCATGCTGGAGAAGTTGGGCTGTACCTTGGACCCGCCTTCGGCGATGGCGGCGCTGAACTCGCGCGCAATCGGCCGCGAGCCGCTGTAGGGTGAGGGCACGACCTGCGACACCATCACGCCCGTGCCGTCTTTGCCCAGCGTGTCGGCCAGGGCCTGCGTGCCCACGAACGACACGTTGTAGAACGTGCCGCCGTAGCCTGCCTTGCGCGCCGCGCGGATGTAGGCCGCGCAAGACGCGTAGGCGCTGATCTGCACCACCGCGTCGGGCTGGGCGGCGTTGAGGGTGGCAACCGCCTTGGCCACATCCACCGAGTTGCGTTCCACCGTGGCCACCGCCGCGGGCGCCAGTTGCAGGGCCTGCAGGGCGGCGGTCACGCCGTCCAGTCCGGCCTTGCCGTAGGCGTCGTTCTGGTAGAAGACCGCGATCTTTTTCAGCCCTAGGTGCGTGAGTTGCCTGACGATGAGGGCGGTCTCGTCGTGGTACGAGGCGCGCATGTGGAAGGCCATGCGGTTGAAAGGCTGGCGCAGGCCCATGGCGCCGGTGAACGGGGCGAAGAACGGCACCTGCGCCTTGGTGGCCAGCGGCAGCGCGGCCACGCTGGTGGGCGTTCCGATGTAGCCGAACAGCGCAAACACGTCGTCGGCCAGCAGCTTGCGCGTGTTCTCGGCGCAACGCTCGGGCTCGTAGCCGTCATCGAGTTGCTGGATCTCCACCGGCGTCTGGTTGATGCCGCCTTTGGCGTTGAGCTGATCGAAGAACAGCTTGGCGCCGGCATGGAACTGGATGCCCAGCTGCGCCGCGGGTCCGCTGAACGCAGCCGACTGGCCCAGCACGATGCGGTTGGACGACTGGGCGCGCAGGGCGGGCGCCGCCAGCAGCGAAGAACCGGCCACCAGGGCGGTGAAGCGGCGGCGTGTGAGGGGTTGAGCTGTTGCGTTATGGGTCATGGTGCTGCAGGGTTGCGGTGGCGCGCCGTGCGCGCGTGCATGCAAACCGCCGAGCATAGGCGGGTGAACCTGCCGTTGAGCCCGTCCGAACCGCCGTTGGGAAGGTTTAGAGCGGGCGAACCAGTGCCCACACGCGGCCTGTGAGAACCAAAGAATTCAATGGGGCGCGAAAATGTGCGCGAGGCTGGCAAAGCCCTTGACCTCGATCGGGTTGCCGAACGGGTCGATGAAAAACATCGTCCATTGCTCGCCCGGCTGACCGGCAAACCGGACCTGCGGCGGCAGCACGAAGTCCACCCCCGCCGCCGTGAGCCGGTCGGCCAGTGCCTGCCAGGCCGGCTGCAGCAGCACCAGCCCGAAGTGCGGCATGGGCACCCAGTGCTCGCCCACCTTGCCGGTGCGGGTGGTCTTGAAGGGCTCGCCCAGGTGCAGCGAGATCTGGTGGCTGAAGAAGTCGAAATCCACCCAGGTGTCGGTGCTGCGCCCTTCGGTGCAGCCGAGCACGCCGCCATAGAAGCGCCGTGCGGCGTCCAGGTCGGTCACATGAAACGCCAGGTGAAACAGGCTGCGCGCGGGCAGGGTGTCGGGTGTTGCGGTGCTCATGGCCACAGCATACCCAGCAGACGCCACGGTTGCACCCGACGAGAAGAAGCCCGCCATGGGCGGGCTGTTCGGGGGCGCGGTGCGCGGTTCAACGCTGCGTGGGGTCGGCGGCGGTCTGGTCGTACTTCAGGAAGTACTGGCGCGCCATGGCGACCAGCTGGGCGTCGGTCGGGTGGTCGCTGCTCACCACGTCCACGATGGCCTTGTCCACCGTGTGCGCGTTGTGCTTGCAGAAGTCGCGGAACTCGATCTTGGCATTGGCCGGGCCGGTCAGCAGCACCTCGGTCACGCCGGCGACCGCTTCGGCCACCTGCTTGAAGAAGTCCTTGTCGGCGCCGACGTGGCCGTGCTTGGGCGTGTGGTGGCTGCGTGCCTTCACGCGCTGGGCCTCGACATGTTCCCTGTCGAACATCAGCACGTGGGCTTGGCTGTGGTCCATCCAGACGACGGCGTGGAAAGTGGTCATGCGTTCAACTCCTGTTCAGGTTTCAAGAAAAAAAAGGGATCGGTGGTGACGGGTGGCTTCAGTAGCCGGGTGTGGGGGCGCTGCCCTGGGCCTTTTCGACCTTTTCCTGGCAGCCCACGCAGCGCAGCGCCGTGGGGCTGGCGTGCAGCCGGGCGGTGGCGATGCTGTCGCCGCAGTCCACACACAGGCCGTAGCTGCCGTCGGCGATGCGCCTGATCGCAGCGTCGATCGCCACCAGCTCGGCCGACTCGCGCTCTTCCAGGGCAAACGCCAGGTCGCGCTCGGCATCGGCCTGGGCCCAGTCGTCGCTCTGGTGTTCGCGGGCCTCGGCGGCGGCTTCGGCGCGGCCGATCTGGCCGCCGCGCTGGGCGCGCAACTGCGCCAGCACATCGGTGCGCATCTGGCGCAACTGCTGGCTGAATGTCTCGGAAATGGGGGTGTTCATCTCGGTCTCCTGAGGGGTTGGGGATCTGCGGTGCGCGACCCCGTTGAAGCCATCTTGCGCCGCTCGTGCACCTCTGTGTTTGATGCACGTCAAGGGCCGTTCTAGCGCGCGCAAGGGGTGGGCAGGCGCGGGAAAACACCGCCCGCTCAACGCGCTTTCGGGAGGCCGGACGGGGCAGAATTCCCCGCTGAAATCCCTCACAAAAAATGGCTGCTGCCAGCGCAGCACCGCAACGGAGATCCGCATGACCCCTGTCGACTACAGCCGCTACCAGACCCTGCACATCACCCGCCGAGGACCCAGCGTGAACGGCGTGCCTTCCGTGCTCGACATCCAGATGCGCGCGGACGGCCCCGGTGGCAACGGGAAGCTGCCCACGGCCGGGCACGAAGGCCACTGGGAACTGAGCGAGATCTGGCGCGACGTGGGCCGTGACGACACGGTGCGCTGCGCCGTGCTGCGCGGCAGCGGCATGGGTTTCTCGGGTGGCGGCGACCTCGCCCTGGTGCAGGACATGGCGACCGACTTCGAGGTGCGCACCCGCGTCTGGAAAGAGGCGCGCGACCTGGTCTACAACGTCATCAACTGCGACAAGCCCATCGTCAGTGCCATGCACGGCCCGGCCGTGGGCGCGGGTCTGGTGGCCGGCCTGCTGGCGGACATCTCCATCGCCGCCAAGAGCGCCAAGATCGTCGACGGCCACACCCGCCTGGGTGTGGCGGCGGGCGACCACGCCGCCATCGTCTGGCCGCTGCTGTGCGGCCTGGCCAAGGCCAAGTACTACCTCATGCTGTGCGACCCGATCAGTGGCGAGGAGGCCGAACGCATCGGGCTGGTGTCGTTGGCGGTGGACGACGGCGCCTTGCTGGACAAAGCCTACGAGGTGGCCGACCGCCTGGCCAGCGGCAGCCAGAGCGCGATCCGCTGGACCAAGTACTCGCTCAACAACTGGTTGCGCCAGGCCGGCCCGGCCTTCGACACCTCGCTGGCACTCGAATTCATGGGGTTTGCCGGTCCCGACGTGCGCGAAGGTGTGGCATCCTTGCGCGAACGGCGCGCGCCCCGCTACGGCGTCGACGAATAAGTGGCCAGCACACACCAGGAGAACCCCATGAGCGACGCCTCGGGCAGCGGTTTCGGCAAATACGTGCCGGGCTTCGAATTCCTGCAGAACCTGGCCAGCCAGGCCGCGGGCGGGGTGGCCCAGGGCCTGGGCAACAGCCTGCCGCAGATGCCCAACCTCGGCCACTGGGTGGCGCCCACCTTCAACGTCGAAGAGCTGGACAAGCGCATCGAGGAGCTCAAGGCCGTGCACTTCTGGCTGGACCAGAACACCAAGGCCCTGGCCGCCACCATCCAGGCGCTGGAGGTGCAGAAAATGACGCTGGCCACGCTCAAGACCATGAACTTCAGCCTGGGCGACGTGGCCAACGCGCTCAAGATCAAGGCGGCCGACGCCGTGGCCGGCTTCACCGGCAGCGCGGACCCTGCGGCGCACACGCCCACCCAGTTCGCCGGGCTGGAGATCCCGCCCCGCACCTATGGCAACCCGGCAGCGCAGGCGCCGCAGTCAGAAGAGCCCGAGGCCGAGGACGAGCCGGCCCCCGAACCCGCGCCGCGCAAGGCGGCCGCACGCAAGGCCCCAGCCCCTGAGCCGGCGGCCGGCGGCGTGGTGGATCCGATGCAGTGGTGGGGCGCGCTCTCGCAGCAGTTCCAGACCATCGCCGCCAACGCCATGAAGGACGTGGCCAAACAGACCGCGCTGGACACCACGCGCAACGTCGCGTCGGGCCTGACCGAGCAGGCCGTCAAGACCGCCACCGGCATGGCCGGTAAGGCCGCCGACACCGTGGCCCGCAACGTGGGTACGGCCGTGGGCATGGGCCAGGCAGCCGCACGCGCCGTGACGCGCCAGCCGGCGGGCAAGAAGCCGGCCAAGCCCGCGGCCAAACCGTCTGCCAAGTCGGCACCGGCCAAGAAAGCCACGCCGGCCCGCAAGGCCGCATCGCCGGCGGCCCGCCCGGCCACCGCTCAGCCCCTGTCCACCGGCGACTGGCCGCTGCCCACGGCCTTCTTCCCCGGCTTCCAGTCCGTCGCTGGTCAACCGTCCCCGGCGCCCGCGCCGGCCAAGAAAGCGGCCAAGAAGGCCGCCGCCAAGACCCCGGCCAGCCGGGCCCGCCGGCGCTGACCGCCCGCCGCGCCATGCAGCGTTTCCCCTACGCCCACGCCACCCACCCGCAGTGGCGCATGGCCGCGGCGCTGGCCCTGGCCCAGCTGCGCGCCCAGATGGCGCTGCCCGGCCACGCCAGCGCGCCGTCGCTGGGCCTGCTCTACATCACCGACCACTACGCCGGCCAGGCGCAGGACATCCTGGCGTGCTTCAGCGCCGAACTGCCTGAAGTGACCGACTGGGTGGGCACGGTGGGTGTGGGCATCGCGACCAACAACGCCGAGTATTTCGACGAGCCCGCGCTGGCCGTCATGCTGTGCGACCTCAGCCCCGACCAGTACCGCGTGTTCAGCGGCGTCGCGCCGCTGCAGGCTTCGTCATCTGCCAGCGGCTTCGTGCCGCACACGGCCCTGGTGCACGCCGACGCGGGCACGCCCGATCTGGCGGAACTGATCGTGGAAATCGCGGGCCGGACGGCGTCGGGTCATGTGTTCGGCGGCCTGGCTGGCAGCCGGGCCGAGAGCGTGCAGTTCGCTCTCGGCAGCGGCGGCAACCTGCGCGGGCAGGGCGCGGCCAGCGGCGTGTTCTTCGGTGGCCTCAGCGGCGTGGCCTTCGGGCCCGATGTGGCGCTGATCTCCCGCGTCACGCAGGGCGCGCAGCCGATCGACCGCGAACGCGTGATCACCGCGGTGGACGGCAACCTGCTGCTCGAACTCGATGGCGAGCCGGCGCTGGACGTGCTGCTGCGCGAACTGGACCTCTCGCTGGACCACCCGCAGCAGCTCATCGAAACCCTGCGCACCAAGCTGGTGGGCCTGAGCGAGTCGGCGCCAACGGCGCCGGGTGCCGAGCCGCGCCGGCACGCGCGCGGTCAGTTCGGCGCCGATGTCACCGTGCGCCATGTCATCGGCCTGGACCCTGGGCGTCGCGGTGTCGCCGTTGCAGCGCACCCGGCGCCGGGCACCCGGCTCGCGTTTTGCGAGCGCAACGTGAACGCTGCGCGGACCGACCTCGTGCGCGTGTGCAGCGAAATCCGCGAAGAGCTGGAAACCGAGGCGGTGGGCCAGGGCATGGACGACCTGCCCGACGCCCCGCAGCCGCCGCGGCGCATCGCCGGGGCGGTGTACGTCAGCTGCTCGGGGCGGGGTGGCCCGCACTTCGGCGCGCCCAGCGCCGAGCTGCAGATCGTGCGCCGCGCGCTGGGCGACGTGCCGCTGGTGGGTTTCTTTGCCAACGGCGAGATCGCACACCAGCAGCTGTACGGCTACACCGGCGTGCTGACGGTGTTCACTGCGCCGGCGACCTGACCAGTCGGGCCTTCAGGCGCCGCTGGGGGCCGGCGCCGGGGCTGGCAGCCGTTCAGCCTTGGCCGCCTGGCGCGTGCGGGCACGTTCCAGCGAACGGTTCGCGTCCAGGATGTGCAGGCCGTACATGTCGGCGAATTCGTTGAGGGTCTTGCCGCTGGCTTCGAAGGTGCGCAGCAGTGCGTCTTCGCGCGCCACGCGGGCACTGGCTTCGGCCAGGGCGTCGCGGGTGAGCTGGTTCACCTCTTCGTCC
The DNA here is from genome assembly GCA_943372305.1 of Hydrogenophaga intermedia. Lineage (GTDB taxonomy): Bacteria > Pseudomonadota > Gammaproteobacteria > Burkholderiales > Burkholderiaceae_C > Hydrogenophaga > Hydrogenophaga intermedia_D. Next base: position 6,381 of record CALRYD010000043.1, read on the forward strand.
TTGCCGTGCACGCGCTGCGTGTAGTCGTCGGGGGACAGGCCCGCGGCTTCGTAGGCCTTGAGGATGCGCTGGCGCAGCTTGGGGCGCAGGTCCTCGCGGCTGCGCGCGCCGCGGCGGCGGAACACCTCGATCAGCGCGTGATGCACCTGTTCGGGCGTGAGCGCCTCCACCGGCTGGCCGCTGAGGTCGTGCCGCTGCAGGCCCGAGGCCACCACCGTGAGGTAGCGGCTGGAGCGGGCGTGCAGCGCCAGCGCGGCCTTGAGACTGTCTTTCTCCAGCACGCCGGGCTGGGCTGCCAGCAGGTCTTCAAAAATGCCGCGCTTGAGCGGCAGCAGCGTTTCGCCGAACAGCTCCGGGTACAGCGTGGCCAGCTGGTCCAGCACCGGGTGCTGGCGCGCCGGCGCTGCACCAGCGGGGCGCTCGGCCTGGGCCGGGCGCTGCGGGCGACGACCGCCGCCGTTGCGGCCGCCCTGGCCTGGGTTGCCACCGTTGCGACCCCCGCGTGGCCACTCGTCGCGGCGGGGCGGTTGTGCCTCTCCTGCTGGTTGCGTGGCAGGGCTTTCAGCAGGCGCCTCGGCGGCGTTGGAAGGCGTGTCGTGGTCGGCAGAAACGTTCATGGCAGGGCAGAAATGAAACAGCCCGGTGTCCGGGCAAGCCCGACATCATGCCAGCCCGGCCAAACAGGGCCACCCATGAGCCGACGCGGACCAGCGAAACCGAGCGCGCCCGAGCGAGGGGGAGCCCATCCAGGGGCACCGCGGAACTGGCTTCGCCAGGCCGCCAGTGCCGCCCCCCTTGGGGGGCGACGCGCAGCGGCGCGGGGGGTTACCTCCTCAACGCGCTGAAAGATTCAAACTCCCAGCTGCGCATCGCCAGCACCAGCGTGTAGCCCTCGCGGTCCTTCTCGGCCAGCTTCTGGTCGGTCTGGTGCTGCTGCGCAAAGTCCTGCGCCACGCGCTGCAGCCGTTCCATGAACAGGGGCGCGAGCGTGCGGCTGACCGAGCCGTGCACCAGCATCAGGCCTTCGCCGCTGCCGTCAAAGCCGCCGGCAAAGTAGTCCAGCAACGCGTGCTCGCGGAAGTAGTTCATCACCGGGCCGTGAGGCCGCCAGCGGAAGGTCTTGGCCAGCTTGAGGCGGTAGCGGTTGAGCGGCCGCAGCTCAATGATGCCGATGCGGTCCAGCTGCACCAGGTACTTCACGCACTCGGCCTCGCTCAGCCGGTACTGCGCGGTCATCTGCTCCAGCGTCCACTGGCTGAGCACGCAGATCGCCACCAGCAGCAGCTTCTTGTCGGCCACCACCGCGCGCTCCTGCTCGGCCGTCATTTCCTTGAGCAGCGGCTGCGCGTCGGCCACGCGGCGCGCGAGCTCGGCAAAGTCCAGCTTGAGCGCACGGCAGATCTCGTCCACCCGCGAGAGCGACATGTCGCCCTTGGCCAGCATGCGCTTGACGCTGGACTCCGCCATGCCCATGGCCTCGGCCAGGTCGGCGTAGGTCATCTGCGCCGCTTTGAGTTCTTTCTTGACGGCGGCGACGAGGTCGAGGGTGGTGCTCATGGGATGTCGAGTATCGCGAGGCGATACCGGTGGTGAAGCTGTGCCGGACTGTATCGGATAACGCGCCCCGGCGGGCCAGTGCCGGCCAGACACTGCGGCCTTCTTTTGCACCTGGAGCCCGCCCATGCCCACCTTCGCCGCCGCCCTCACACCCCGCCGCCCGCCGGCCTTCCACACCTGGGCCGGTGCGCTGCTCGCCCTCTGGCTCGCGGCCCTGTTGCTCGGTCCGGCGCTGCTGGCCGCCACCGGCCTGGCGCTCAACCCGCACGGCCACGTCCATCTCTACGCCCATGGGCACCCGTTTGTGGACGCGCGTGCCTGGTGGGGCATTCCGAACGCCTTCGACGTGCTGAGCAACGCACCGCTCTCGCTGGCCGGTCTGCTGGGCCTGTGGGCTCTGCGCGGCCGTGTGCTGCCCGGCGCCACCCGCGCCGCGCTGGGCGTGTTCTTCACCGGCCTGCTGGTCACCGGTTTCGGTTCGGCGCTGTACCACCGGGCACCCGACGCGGCCGGCCTGGTGGCGGACCGCCTGGGCATGGCCGTCACCTTTGCCGGTGCGCTGGCCCTGGCCGTGGCCGAGCGTGTGGGCCAGGCACCGGCGCGACCCACGCTGCGGGTGGTGTTCATCGCCGCCGCGCTGTCGGCCGTGCTGCCTTTCACCCACGGCAACGTACTGCCCTGGGCGGTGGTGCAGTTCGGTGGCGTGGCGCTCATGGTGTGGGCTGCGCGGCAGCGGCCCGCGCCTGGTGCCATTGGCGTGCGCATCGGCGCGCTGATCGCCTGGTACGCGCTGGCCAAGGCGCTGGAGCTGGGCGACGCAGCGGTGTTCCACGCCACGGGCTAATGGGTCTCGGGCCACAGCCTCAAGCACCTATCCGCCGCGCTGGCTGCGTGGCCCGTGCTCGCCGCCTTGCGCGCACAGCCCCTGCGGCAGAATGCGGCAGGCTCCGGCGCGGCCCGCGCATGAAGAACAACAAGCCATACCAGACCCTGGAGGAGATCCGCATGTCCCACGCCCCTGTGGCCCCGGCCCACGCGCCCGCGCCCAGCAACCAGTTCGCGCTGCTCGCGCAACGCCGCTTCGCCCCTTTCTTCTGGGTGCAGTTCTTCGGCGCCGGCAACGACAACGTCTTCAAGTTCGCCTTCACCGTGCTGGTCACCTACCAGCTGCAGGTGGCCTGGCTGCCCGCCAGCATGGCGGGGCTGGTCATCGGCGCGCTATTCATCCTGCCCTTCCTGCTGTTCAGCGCCACCAGCGGCCAGCTGGCCGACAAGTACCCCAAGCAGGTGCTGATCCGCTTCGTCAAGAGCCTGGAGATCGCCATCATGCTGCTGGCCGGCTGGGGCTTTGTGCAGCAGAACGTGCCGCTGCTGCTGGGCTGCGTCTTCCTCATGGGCCTGCACAGCACGCTGTTCGGCCCGGTCAAGTTCGCCTACCTGCCACAGCACCTGAACGAACGCGAACTCACCGGCGGCAACGGCATGGTCGAAATGGGCACCTTCGTCGCCATCCTGCTCGGGCAGGTCGCAGGAGGCCTGCTCATCGCCCTGCCCGGTGTGGGCCCCACTTATGTGGCCGCGGCCTGCATCGGCCTGGCCGTGCTGGGCCGTGTGCTGGCGCAGGCCGTGCCCGTGTCCCCGGCCACCGACCCGGCGCTGCGCATCAACTGGAACCCCTTCACCGAAACCTGGCGCAACCTCCAGCTCGCGCACGGCAATATCGTCGTGTTCCGCTCGCTGCTGGGCATCAGCTGGATGTGGTTCTTCGGCGCCGTTTTCCTGAGCATGTTTCCCAGCTTCGCGCGCGACGTGCTGCACGGCGACGAACAGGTCGCCTCGCTGCTGCTGGTGGTGTTCTCCATCGGCATCGGCATCGGCGCGCTGCTGTGCGAAATGCTCAGCCACCGCCATGTGGAGATCGGCCTCGTGCCCATGGGCGCCATCGGCATGAGCGTGTTCTCCATCGACCTGTATTTCGCTTCCCGGGGCCTGCCGCCGTCGGGCGCGCTCTCGCTGGGCGCCTTCGTGGCCCAGGCCGCGCACTGGCGCGTGCTGGCCGACCTGGCGCTGCTCTCGCTGTTCGCCGGCATCTACAGCGTGCCCATGTACGCGCTGATCCAGCTGCGCAGCCAGCCCACGCACCGCGCCCGCATCATCGCGGCCAACAACATCCTCAACGCGCTGTTCATGATCGCCAGCTCGGTGCTGGCCGGCGCGCTGCTCAGCGCGGGCCTGAGCATCCCGCAGCTCTTCGGCCTGGTGGGCCTGGCCAACGCGGTGGTGGCGTTCTACATCTTCATGCTGGTGCCCGAATACCTGCTGCGCTTCGTGGCCTGGGTGGCCTCGCGCTTCGTCTACCGGTTCGACGTCAAGGGCGACCTGAACATCCCCACCGAAGGCGCCGCCGTGCTGGCCTGCAACCACGTGAGCTTTGTGGACGCGGTGCTGCTCATGGCCGCCAGCCCGCGGCCGATCCGCTTCCTCATGGACCACCGCATCTTCAAGGTGCCGGTGCTGGGCTGGCTGTTCAAGCTGGCCAAGGCCATCCCTATCGCCCCGCAGAAGGAAGACCCGCAGGCCTACGAAGCCGCCTTCCGCGAAGCGGCGCAGGTGCTGCGCGAAGGCGACCTGCTCGGCATCTTCCCCGAAGGCGGCATCACTAAGGACGGCACGCTGCAACCCTTCAAAGGCGGCATCGCCAAGATCCTGGCGCAGGCCCAGGCCGACGGCGTGCAGGTCAGCGTGGTGCCCATGGCGCTCACCAACCTGTGGGGCTCCTACTTCAGCCGCATCGAACTGGCCGGCGGCCAACCCACCGCCATGGTCAAACCCTTCCGCCGTGGCTTCTTCAACCGCGTGGGGCTGAATGTGGGCGAGGCCCTGCCGGCGCCAGCTGTTTCGCCCGAGGGGTTGCGGGAGCGGGTGGCGGGTTTGATGGCGGCAGTCTGAGACCAGTGGTATTGGATGCAATAGCAAAGGAAACCTCATGAGCAAGACCCTGCGCCTGTCTGAAAAATGGTTCCACCGCGGCCTGTGGCTGGTGGCTGTCCTGTTCGCCTGGTTCCTGGTGGGGCTGGGCAGCACCATCGTGGGCGACCTGCCGCAGGTGGAAACCTACCGTTCGCTCGACGACTACCTGGACCCGGCGCGCGCACCGGCGGTGAAAGAGGCGATCCTGGTGGCGCAGAAGAACGCCAAGGACGCGCAGGCCGCGCTGGACCAGGCGCAGCTGCGCCAGCAGTCGGCCGAGGCTAACAACCGCGCCGCGCGCGAGACCTTCAGCAACTGGCTGGACACGCGCAAGGCCACGGCGCGGCCCGAGCAGGACGAAGAACTGATCTCCCGCACGAAGCAGCTGGACGAACTGCGCCAGGCCGAGCGCGACGCGCTGGCGCTGGTGGAACGGCAGCAACAGGCCGCGCTGGACGCGCGCCAGGCCGAAGAGCGCGCCCAGGCCGAACTGCAGACCCTGCAGGACAGCGCGCGCGACGCATACATGAGCGAGCAGCGCGCGCAGGAATTGCGTGTGTTCGGCTACCGCCTGGCGCTCACGCTGCCCCTGCTGGCGGCGGCGGGCTGGCTGTTCGCCAAAAAGCGCAAGACCTCTTCGTGGCCCTTTGTGTGGGGCTTCATCATCTTCGCGCTGTTCGCCTTCTTTGTGGAGCTGGTGCCCTACCTGCCCAGCTACGGCGGCTACGTGCGCTACATCGTGGGCATCGTGCTCACGGTGATCGGCGGGCGCTACGCCATCGCTGCGCTGCAGCGGTACCTGGAACGGCAGAAGCTGGCCGAAGCGCAGCCGGCCCAGGCGCGCCAGCGCGAGATGGACTACGACCAGGCGCAGGCGCGCATGGCCAAGAACATCTGCCCGGGTTGCGAACGCACGGTGGACATGAAGGACGGCAAGACCGACTTCTGCCCGCACTGCGGCCTGTGCCTGTTCGACCACTGCGGCCACTGCAAGACGCGCAAGAACGCGTTTGCGCGCTACTGTTTCTCGTGCGGCACGGCGGCCAGCAAGCCGTTCATCGGCGAGGTATCCGCCTCGGTCGGATAGGCCAGTATCGAAATGGGATACCCCGGGTCCCTTGCTGCATAACTGCGTAACTTGTGGCTGCTGTGGGGTGTACGTAGCAGTAATAGTTATTCATATCCAACGGGCACAATGTCCGGCGGATAGTTCCTGGCACCAGTGCCAATGTCCAAACAAATCTGCTTGAAAGAGGGAGAAGCGCCATATGGCAATGAACGAAGATCCAGCCGTGGTCCAACCCAAAACGGCGGGCTTTCGGTTGACACCACCCGAGGTCATTGAACCGGTAGGGCAGGATGTGGCGAAGACCGCAGTGCCTTTGCCATCCGCAGTGTCCAGCGCGGTGGAAGACCAGGTGGACCGGTTTGTGGCGAGCCTGCTGAGCGAAGACCTTCAGAGCGAGAGCTTTCGCGCCAAGCTGGACAGTGCTTTTGCGCTCGGCCGAGAGGAGGTCTCCGTGGCTGCAAGCCTGATGCAGGGGCGCTTCATGGAGCGCAACTTCATCGGCATGGAGAGCACTGAAGCGTTCAAGGCAATCCAGGAAATGCGTGGCCAGCTGGATGCGCTCAATCCGGGCAAAGAAGGGGATCTTTTCCAGCCCCAAAAGCTGCTGGGCTTCATTCCGTTCGGCAACCGCTTGCAGACCTACTTCCGCAAGTTCCAGAGCGCTGGCGGCCAACTGCAAAAGAGCATGGAGCAGCTGTACTCCGCGCGTGACGACATGCAGCGTGACGTGGTGGAGATCGAAGCAACCCGAACCAAGCTTTGGGACGCCATGCAGAAACTGGCGGGGGCCATCCAGTTTGCCGAGTCGCTCGACACCAAGCTGCACTCCAAGGTGGAGGCCCTCAAGGCGACCGATCCACAGCGTGCCAAATCACTGGAGCAGGAGGTGCTGTTTTACGCGCGGCAGAACCTGCAAGACATGCTGACCCAGCAGGCGGTGTGCACCAACGGCTATCTGGCGCTGGATGTGCTCAAGAAGACCGGCCGCGAAATGATGAACGGCTGCAGCCGTGTGGCCACCACTGGCATGAGCGCGCTGGCCGTGGCGCAGACAGTGGCGCGGGCCACTGGCAACCAGATCAAAGTGATGGAGATGCTCTCGGGCGTCAACAGCACGATCGAGAACCTGATCGCTGAAACCGGCCGCCAGCTCAACACCCACGTCGACAAAACCACGCAGTTTGCGCAGGATCCGATGGTGGGCATCGAGAAGCTCAAGGAAATGTTTGACCAGACCTTCAAGGCCATGGACGCGATGGACGACTTCCGTTCCAAGGCCATTGTGGTGATGGGTCAGAACAACCAGATCATTTCAGCCGAGATCAAGCGGTCCGAACAGTACATCGACAAAGTGCGCATGGAGCAGGCCCGCTCCGCCACCAGCGAGCAGCTCAGTGGCCCCGTCAAGCTTTGATGCCTGACGACCCTCACCATCTTTTCGCTTTTTCAATCTAGGAGTTTCAAAATGGCAACACGTTACGTCATGCAGCGCGATACACGCGCCTGGCGCCTTCAAGTCCGTATCGCTTTTGGTCTGGCGGTGCTGTGCGCTGCATTGGGAGTGATCCAGATGCCTGGACAGGACCTAGATCGTGCTTTCCTCGCGATCGGCATGTTCTTTTGTCTGTTCGCTACTTTTGCTGTGGCCAAGACTCAGCGCGACAACCGCGATGGTCAAGTCGACACGTCCCAATGGGTGATGGCGGTGTGGATCGCCTTTGCTGCTGCGGTGTTGCTGACCGGCTGGGGCCTTTGGCGCATGCAGATAGACATCTGGCAGAAGTACTACATGCTGGTGAGCTGGCTGTTCCTGGTGAGCTCGACCTTCACGCTGTCGAAGACGGTGCGCGATGCCCAGGAAGCCGACCTGCTGGCGCGCCGTGTGGCGGACGCTCGTGAAGCGGGCGCGCAAAAAGACTAGGTCTGAGTCCCAAGCTCAACGGGACCGCTTGGACTCCAGGAATCGGTCCTGTCTCATCAGACCTTCGGCCGCGCTGCGGCCGATTTTCTTTTCGCGCTGCGCAATCTCATCGCGCAAAGTCGAGAGCTGGCGCAGCATGGTGGCTTCAGCCGTGGCTTGGCCTTCGAGTAGCAGGATGTTTCTCTGTCCTGTCGGGACGCGCAGGAACGCTTCGAGCGTGTCGGGCACGTAGCGCCGAAGGCATTCACGCAAATAGAGACGGTCTTCGGTGGTGAAGTGCTCATCGACTCCTTGTGCGTGAACGGCAATGCGGACGATGGAAGCCTTGATTTCCATGAGTTTGTGCGACGCTGCATCCCCAAGATCGGCAGAAGCGTCTTCCAGCACGCGGTCAAAGGTATCGAGCGTCGCAGGGTCAAACAGCGGCTGCGGAGGTGTCTGCCGGTTGGTGGCACTCCCGGCTTGGTGTCGCGCCCAGATCATGCCCATCAGGCCCAAAGTTCCCATCGCCGCGCCACCCAAAACGGTGATCCCAGACGACTGGATGAGGCCCAGCAGGCCGAAGACCGTGCCACCGGCCATCAGCACGCCGGAACCGATCATCAGCCCACTGGGCGGCCGCTCTGCTGCAGAACGATCAAGGTCCAATTGCTGGGCCAGAGGTGCGCCCAAAGCGTTGCGCATGTGGACGCGGAGGACGCGTTCAAGCACCGCGGGGTTGGCTGGTGCTTGCGCTTCTTCCCGCCTGCGCTGTTCGAGCAGCGCGGTTCGTCGGTTGATCGGCCCATCGGCGCTGATCACATGGGGTTCATCGTCGGACGGATTCATCGGATGGACGGGGGTCGAGTGAGGCTATAGGTACGTGCATACCCGCAGCCATTGTGCCTGTTGTGCAGGCTACCTCAGTGTCGTGAAAGCCTGTCACGCAAAGCTGGGTCAGATGCCTGCGTCAGCGAATCACTGGTTTCGACAGGGTCAGATGGGTGCTCACATCTCTTCGCGCACCAACCGCGCCATGGCCCACAGCCCCAGCGCCGGACCCACGGCCAGCCAGGGCAGCAGCGCGCTCAGGGGTACGGTCTGTGCGAGCGAGACGAACAGCAGGATGCTCACGATGGAGATGCCGAAGCCAATGCTGTTGGTCAGCGTGAGCACGCTGCCCACGGCCTGCGGCGGCGCGTTGCGCGCGGTGAGGGTGGAGAACTGCGGCGAATCGCCTGAAACGGTGATGCCCCACAGCAGCAGCCAGCCGTAGAACAGCGGCGCGGGGGCGTCCAGCACGATTGGTGTCGCCAGGCAACACAGGCCGCTGGTGGCCAGCTGCAGCGTGGCCACTCGAGCGCTGCCCAAGCGCAGCGCCACCCAGCCGCCGCCGGCGCAGCCCAGGGCGCCCGCGCCCAGCACCCAGAACGCCGCCCACGACAGGTCGGTCCCGCTCAGGCGCGTGGCCAGCACCAGCGGCACCATCACCCACACGGTGTAGAGCTCCCACATGTGGCCGAAATAGCCCAGCACCGAGGCGCGCACGCGGCCGTCGGTCCACAGCGTGCCCAGGGCGCGCCACTGCAGCGTGGTGACGCGGGCCACTGCGCCCGGCGGATCGCTGGTGCCGAAGAACAGCAGCAGCCCGCCGGCCGCGGCGAGCGCTGCCACTCCGAGCATGAGCGTGGGCCAGGGCAGGGTGCCGCTGAGCGCACGCAACGCATGGGCGCTGGCCGAGCCGAGCACCAGCGCACCGATCAGCAGGCCCAGCGCAGCGCCCAGGCCCTTCGTGTACCACTGCGCGGCGATCTTCATGCCCACCGGGTAGATGCCGGCCAGGAACACGCCGGTGAGAAAGCGCCAGGCGAGCAGGGCCTCGTAATGCGTGACCATGGCCCACGCGCCCACGGTGCAGCCCGCGCCCGCGAGCGCGCAGAACAAGAACACGCGGCGCGGTGCAAAGCGGTCGGCGATGGCCAGCAGCGCAAACACCAGCGTGCCGACGATGAAGCCGAACTGCAGCGCCGAGGTGAGCGGCCCCACCGCGCTGGCGGGCCAGCCCAGTTCGCGCTGCAGGTCGGGCATGACGGCGTTGACTGCGAACCAGAGCGAGGTGCCGGCGAACTGGGCAAGCACCAGTACGGGCAGGATATGGCGTGGAACGGAGGCTTGCGTCATCGCCGCACTGTAAAGGGCCGGGCGCTCAGCGCCTTGTCGCCCGGCTGACCCTCTGGCAGACCCGCGCGGTGGCAGATGCCGATACCGACGGGTCAGCTTCATGGTTCTTTGCACCCGATTCGATACTTCTTCATGCACGGCGCACACCATGGCGTCACCAGCATGTGCTGGGGCCATGAGGATCTGTATGAGTCCCCTGTCTGTCTCCCGTCGTTCCACCTTGCAACGCGGCATCGCCGCCCTGGGCCTGGCGGCCATCACCGCCGGGCTGGCCGGCTGCTACGTGGTGCCCATCGACCCGCGCACCGGCCAGCCAGCCGCGGTGCCCAGCGGCGCACCGGTGGCCGCGCTGGCGCCCGCCTTGCCGGTGAGCTTCCCGGCCCGCCTGTACCCGGCCAACGACCTGGCCAGCCGCTACGGCGTCATCAACGCCACCGTGACCAACGACCTGCACGGGCGCGGCACCTTCAATGCGAACATCAACGGCGAGAGCTTCGTGGGCGAGGCCACACGCAAGGCCGGTTCGTCGCGCGAAGGCGTGGCCAACGGCGCCGGCAACCGCGGTGGCTACCTGGGCTGCCAGTACACGATGAATTCCAGCACGCAGGGCACCGGCACCTGCCGCCTGAACAACGGTGCGGTATTCACGATGCACGTGGGGAATTGACCCCCACGCTCCGCCGCTGACGCGGGTCGCTGCCCCCCGAGGGGGCTGACCTTGCTCGGGGCGGCCCTTCGCTGCGGTCGTTGGCCCCCACGCTCCGCCGCTGACGCGGGTCGCTGCCCCCAGGGGGGCTGATCTGTCTTGGGGCGGCCCGGCGGCGGATCGGCGATCTCTCCGATCAGTTGTGGGGGATCGAAGCCACTTCTGTCTCGACCGCTGCTGGACCGGCCTTGAGGTGGCCCACGTAGAGCAGGGCCTGCTCGGTGCGCACCGAGGGCACGTCCCCTTCGCGCATGTGCAACAAGTCGGCGGGGCTGACCAGCAGCGGGTCGGCGCTGGTCAGCGGCAGCCGGGCCTGCTGGTACGCCTCCAGCACGAACTGCGAGCAGAAGAAGCGGTCGTTGCGCGCGGCGCCCAGTTGCACGGCGGCCAGGCCGCGTATGCAGAAGTCGCGCACCAGTCCAGGGATCAGCGGCAGCTCGCAGTACTGGCGCTGCAGGGTGAAGGGCGCCTGCAGCACGATGCCCAGGGTGTTGTATTTCTTGCCGTCGTGCTGGCCGGCGAAGCGGCGCATGGCCTCGGCGTGTTCGGGGTTCATGCCAGGGTGGCGGAAGGCGACGATGGTCGATTCGTCGGCCATGAAGTCGGCCACGGGGCGGATGCGCACGCCCGAGCCGACGGCTTCGGCCACGCGGTCGTCGCCCAGGTAGAGCGAGGCGTGGCTGACCGGTGCCACCGTCAGCGCGCGGATGCCCATGGAGACGATGCCGTTGGTGTTGGAGAGGATGATGTCGCCCGCCTTCAGGTCGGCCGGCGCGATGCGCTGGCCGCCATTGGCCGGGGTGAGCAGCAGGCGGTTCTGCAGCCGCACCGGCGACTGTCCCTCGGTGATGGCCATCGGGCCCACCCGGCTGGCGCAGCCGGAGAGCGCGATCGCGAGCCCGCAGGCCAGAGCGGCGAGGGTTGCGGTGCTCCCGCAGCGCTGCGGGCGGGAAATCGGGCGCAAGGGTGTGGGCATGGACCGGGTCATGGTGAGGATGGGGCGGTGAGCCTGGACCATAAACGGCGCAGGCGCCAGCGGACGGCGCGGGCGCTGCGCCAGAGGGCGGACGCGCGCACCTGGAGCAGCAGCCGTTCTTTCCAGTGGGTCCAGCGCGTGTAGAGGTTCGCGAACCAGACCAGTCGCATCAGCGCCGGCTGGGTGAGGGTGAACAGGCGGGCCACCAGCGCGGTACCCACCAGCTTGGCTGTGACGATGATGGCCACGCCCCCGACCGCATGGCCCTGGCCGATCAGCCACAGCGCGGCGAGCTTGACGGGCAGCAACAGCAGCGCCGGCAGCGCGAACAGCAACAGGGCACCATAGGGCGGCAGGCGGCGCACGCTGGCTTCGATCCAGCGGAAACCTGGCCACTGGCCGATGCGTGCCAGCGCGCGCTGCAGGGGCTCCCAGCCCCATTCCTCGAACAGGATCAGCAGCGCCAGCAGCCACTTGACGGGGGTCAGCAGCCAGCCGGTTCTGCGCATGGAAAGGTGCTCAGACGCCGCGCGCGCGGTCGCTCTTGAACTGCTGGCGGAAGGCTTCGAAGCGGCCGGCGTCCAGCGCGTTGCGCACTTCCTGCATGAGGTTCAGGTAGTAGTGCAGGTTGTGGATGGTGCTCAGCATGGGGCCGAGCATTTCGCCGCAGCGGTCCAGGTGGTGCAGGTAGGCGCGGGAAAATCCGTCGCGCCCGCCGTCGGCCCAGCTCACGCCGCTCTTGCCGGCGCAGGCGTAGCAGGTGCAGGTGGCGTCCAGCGGCTGGTGGTCGGTCTTGTGGCGCGCGTTGCGGATTTTCAGGTCGCCGTAGCGGGTGAACAGCGTGCCGTTGCGCGCGTTGCGCGTGGGCATGACGCAGTCGAACATGTCCACGCCGTCGGCCACGCCTTGCACCAGGTCTTCGGGCGTGCCCACGCCCATCAGGTAGCGCGGCTTGTGGGCCGGCAGGCGGTGCGGCGTGTGCGCCATGATCTGCAGCATCTGCTCCTTGGGCTCGCCCACGCTGACGCCGCCGATGGCGTAACCGGGGAAGTCCATTTCCACCAGCGCTTCCAGCGACTCCTGGCGCAGGTGCTCGAACATGCCGCCCTGCACGATGCCGAACAGCGCGTTGGGGTTCTCCAGCCGCGCGAATTCTTCCTTGGAACGCACGGCCCAGCGGCGGCTCATTTCCATGCTCTTGCGGGCCTCGGCTTCGGTGGTCAGGTGGCCGTTGGTCTCGTAAGGCGTGCACTCGTCCAGCTGCATGACGATGTCGCTGTTCAGACCGGTCTGGATCTGCATGCTGACCTCGGGCGACATGAACAGCTTGTCGCCGTTGACCGGGCTGGCGAAGGTCACGCCTTCTTCGGTGATCTTGCGCATGGCGCCCAGGCTCCAGACCTGGAAGCCGCCCGAGTCGGTGAGGATGGGCTTGTTCCACTTCTCGAAGCCGTGCAGGCCGCCGAAGCTGGCCATGACGTCGCGGCCGGGCCGCATCCAGAGGTGGAAAGTGTTGCCCAGGATGATCTGGGCGCCCATGTCTTCCAGGCTGGAGGGCGTGACCCCCTTGACCGTGCCGTAGGTGCCCACGGGCATGAAGATGGGTGTCTCGACCACGCCGTGGTTGAGGGTGAGTCGGCCACGGCGCGCGTGGCCTTCGGTCTTGAGAAGGTCGAACTGGAGCATGTCGGCGATTGTCGCCGAGTGCTCCAGAGCACGGTGTGGCGCTGGCGGAACCAGCGCGTGCCGGGGTCAGTTGTTGACGGGTTGCGCCGGCTCCAGCGCGAGGATCCACGACACCAGCTTCGCGGCGTCGACTTCGGTGATGGCGACCTTGTTCGGCGGCATGGACAGACCGCTGACCTTGCCCTTCCAGTGGCTTTCGTACGGGCTGGAGCCGGCCATGACAGTGGCGGTCAGCTGCTGCTGCGCGCCCTTGACGCTCTTGTATTTGGCGGACACGTCGCGCCAGGCCGGGCCGATGGGGGCCAGGCCGCCCGGGCCTTTGGCGCCGGGTTCGATGTGGTGGCAGGTCATGCAGCCGGCGTTGGTGGCGAGCTGGATGGCTGCTGCGTCGTCGGCCGGGCCGGCCCAGGCGGTGGTGGCCAGCAAGGCCGAGGCGAGCAGCAGGGTGTTGCGGTTCATGGGGCGATCTCCAATGGTTTGTGATGAATGGGCTCAGGCTAGCAGCGGCACCGGCCGCGCATTTGATCTTTGTCAAGGTCGCCGGAGCCCGTCGCAATGTGCGACAGCCGTGCCGACGGACGTGGCCATGCTGTGGTCATCGCGCAGCGCCGGCCGGCGCCAGCGGCGCCACCACCAGCACGGTGCGGTTGCGGTCTTCCACCACCCAGAGGCGGCCCAGGTGGTCCACCGTGGCACCGGCCGGTGTGCCCAGCGGTCGCACGCCGGGGCGGGCCTGCCAGCCGCTGACGATGTCTTGCCGCGCGCCCTGCGGCGCACCGTCGACGCCCAGCCGCCAGCCCACGATGCGCTGGCCGCCCGCGCGGTACCCGTGCCACACGGCCAGCAGGTGACCGTTCCATGGTGTGGCGGGCTGTCCGGCGCTGGCCGGCGGCACCGCCAGCAGCTGCAGCGGCGCCACGTGGGCAGGCCAGGTTTGATGCGGTGCGCGTTGGGGGGTGTTGCAACGGGCGCGGCCTTCGTAGCCTCGGGCCGCCACGCTGCGGCCCTTCGCATCGCTCACGCAGCCAGGCCAGCCGTGCTGCGAGCCGGCCACCAGTTCGTTGAGTTCTTCGGCCGGGGCCCGGGCATCGGGGTAGTCCACCGAGTTTTCGGCCTGCCACAGCCGTTCGTTGCCGCTGGCGCTGCGCACCGCCGCCAGCCCCAGCGAGTTGCGCAGGCCGGTGGCAAGCGGCTGCAGCGATTGCAGGGTGTGGTTCGGGCCGCCCAGCACGGCCCGGTAGACCGCGGCGCGTGGCCGGGGGCCGCTGGTTTCGGGGCAGGGCAGGGGTTGCTGCTGCTGTTCGTTGCGGCAGGCGTCGGTGGCCGAGCCGACGTTGATGTAGAGCTGGCCACCCGCACCAAAGGCCAGTTCCTTGAGCGGGTGGGCGCCGTCGGCCGGCAGACCGGTGATGACGTTCTCGCGTTGCACCGCGTCGGCCACGGGAGTGCGCCAGACGGTACCGGCTTCGCCCACATAGACCCGGCCGTCAGGCCCGCGCGCCAGGCCGTGCGGACGGTCCAGTCCGCTGGCCAGGGTGCGCCAGGTGGGCGGTTGCGTGTCGGTGCGCAGTTCCAGCAGGCGGCCGCGGCGCGGCTCCCAGTTGCCCATGTCCACGATCCAGAAGCGGTGGGGTGCCACCTCCAGCAGGCGGCGCGGCATCTGCAGGCCCTGGGCTGCGGTGGCGACCAGACCCGCACACCAGCCCATCGGCACTTGCAGGTCGACACGGGGGTGGCCCGCGCACAGGCCACGGGTGGCGTAGGTCGGGCCGGCGGCCGTTGCGGCCAGCGGTCCCAGCGCCCAGAGCAGACCCAGCAGGGCGATGCTGCTCCGGTGGCGGGGCGTCAACGGGCGGGGATCAGCGGGCTGGCCGAGAGCTCCGGTGCCATTGACGGGGATGGCGGTTCCGACCGGTCCCACCCCCAGGCGAACAGGATGGCCAGCCCCAGGGAGAGCACCAAGGCCAAGCTCAGACGAAGCAGCATTTCGACCACAGAAGCACCTGTGAGATGTGTTGTGCAAAGGGTTGCATTTTGACCGCATGGTGGGAGGTTGAACTCAAGAACAGATAACAAAGGTATTCAAATGTGTGCCACTTGCCACACCGGCATGGCGGATCGCCCACGAACGGGTGGCGGCCCGGTTCAGGGCGCCAGTGCACCGGCACCGAAGCGCTGGGCCACCAGGTTGCGCAACCACTGGTGGCCGGGGTCGCGGTGCAGGTGGGCGTGCCAGAGCTGGGCGATGGTGCTGGTGGGCAGTTTCAGGCCCAGCGGCCGGCTCACCAGGCCGTGCGGCCCGGCCAGGCGTTCGGCCAGCCTTTCGGGCACGGTGGCCACCAGCCCGGTGCTGGCGAGCACCTGCCCCAGGGCCACGTAGTGCGGCACGGTGAGCTGCACCCGGCGCACCACGCCCAGGCGTTGCAGCGCGTCGTCCACCTGGCCGTGGGCCGTACCAGCCGACACCACGCGCACATGGGCTGCCTGCCGGTAGCGTGTGGCGCTCAGCGCGGTGCTGCCGGCCAGCGGGTGGCCGGCCCGCATCAACGCCACATAGCGCTGGCGGAACAGCGCCTGCTGGAAGAAGCCACCTTGCAGCTGGGGCAGCGAGCCCAGGGCCAGGTCCACCCGCCCGGCGGCCATCTGCTCGCGCAAGGTGGTGTCGGCCACCGGCAGGCAGTGCAGGGTGATGCCTGGGGCCTCGCGTGCCAGGGCGTCCATGAGGACCGGCAGGAAATAGATTTCGCCCACGTCGGTCATGGCCAGGTTGAAGCAGCGCTCGCTGCGCGCGGGGTCGAAAGAGGCTTGCACGTGCAGCGCCCCCTGGAGCCCCTGCAGCGCCACCGCCACGGGGCCAGAGAGTTGTTGCGCATACGGCGTGGGCGCCATGCCCGCGGGCGTGCGCACGAACAGCTCGTCGCCCAGTGCATCGCGCAGGCGCCGCAGCGCATTGCTCACCGCCGGCTGGCTCAGGCCCAGCGATTCGGCCACGCGCGAGACGCGGCCGTCCTGCGCGAGGCGGTCGAAGACGAGCAGCAGGTTGAGGTCGAGTTCGTGCAGCTTCATGGCGGTTCACATTCACGGTGTGAATACAGCGTATCACCACCATTGGATTGCCGGATGGGAAGCGGGCCGCGATCATGCGGTTTACAAGAACACCCACGGAGACTCGCCATGTCCGCATCCCCCGACGCACTGCTCTGGGAAGCCGGCGGCACCAGCCGCATTCCTTTTGCCGTCTACACCGACGAGCAGCGCCACCAGCGCGAGCTCGACCGCTTTTTCTACAAGGGCCACTGGTGCTACGTGGGCCTGGAGGCCGAGATCCCGAACGCGGGCGACTTCAAGCGCACCGTGGTCGGCGAGCGCTCGGTCATCATGACCCGCGCCGCCGACGGCGCGGTCCACGTGGTGGAGAACGTCTGTGCGCACCGCGGCATGCGCTTCTGCCGCAAGCGCCACGGCAACCAGACCGAGTTTGTCTGCCCCTACCACCAGTGGAGCTATGCGCCCAACGGCGACCTGCAGGGCGTGCCGTTCCGGCGCGGCCTGCGGCAGGACGGCAAGGTCAACGGCGGCATGCCGGCCGATTTCAACCCCAAGGACCACGCGCTCACCAAGCTCAAGGTGGCGGTGCGCGGCGGTGTGGTCTTCGCTTCCTTCGACCACGAGGTCGAATCGCTCGAAGACTACATGGGGCCGACCATCCTGCGCTACTTCGACCGCCTGTTCAATGGCCGAAAACTCACCATCCTGGGCTACAACCGCCAGCGCATCCCGGGCAACTGGAAGCTGATGCAGGAGAACATCAAGGACCCGTACCACCCCGGCCTGCTGCACACCTGGTTTGTCACTTTCGGGCTCTGGCGCGCCGACAACAAGAGCGAGCTGCGCATGGACGCGCACCACCGCCACGCGGCCATGGTGTCCACGCGCGGCACCGCCGGGCAGGCCAGCGCCCAGTCCGCACAGGTGACGCAGGTGTCGAGCTTCAAAGAAAGCATGCAGCTGGAAGACCCGCGTTTTCTGGACATCGTGCCCGAGGCATGGTGGGCGCTGGAAGACAAGATGCCCACGGCTGTCATGACGACTTTGTTCCCCAGCGTCATCTTCCAGCAGCAGGTCAACAGCGTCAGCACGCGACACATCCAGCCCGATGGCCACGGCGCCTTCGACTTTGTGTGGACGCACTTCGGTTTTGCGGACGACACGCCCGAGATGACCGAGCGCCGCCTGCGCCAGGCCAACCTGTTCGGCCCGGCCGGCTTCGTGAGTGCCGACGACGGCGAGGTGATCGAGTTTTCTCAGCAGGCGTTCGAGAGCAAACCGCAGCATCGCGCGCTGGCCGAGCTGGGTGGGCGCGAGGTGGGCGAGACCGATCACATGGTGACCGAGACCCTGATCCGCGGGATGTACGAATACTGGCGCAAGGTGATGGAAAGCCCAGAGCCGTCCACCGAGCCGGAGGTCAATCCATGAGCGCGCTCGTCAATGTGGACTTCGTCACCTGGCAGGCGCTGCAGCAGCTCTACAGCGACTACGCCTCGGCCGTGGACAGCGGGCAGTGGAACCTCTGGCCCGATTTCTTCACCGCCGACGGTGTCTACAAACTGCAGCCACGCGAGAACCACGAGCGCGGCTTCCCGCTCTCCACGCTGGCCTTCGACAGCCAGGCCATGCTGCGCGACCGGGTCTACGGTATCCAGGAGACGCTGTTCCACGATCCGTATTACCAGCGCCATGTGGTCGGCGCGCCCGTCGTTCGGCAGATCGATGCGCAAGGTCGCTGGCACTGCGAAGCCAACTACGCGGTGTTCCGCACCAAGCTCGACGGACCCAGCACGGTGTTCAATGTGGGTCGCTACCTGGACATCGTCGTGAACACACCGCAAGGTTTCAAGTTCGCGCAACGCCACTGCATTTACGACAGTGAAATGATCCCCAACTCCATCATCTACCCCATCTGATCATGAGCAACTGGACCGATGTGGCCGCCGAGGCCGATCTGTTTGAAGGCGCTGGCATCCCGGTGGCGCCGGGCGGGCGCGACATTGCGCTCTATCTGCAGGAGGGGCAGGTCTTCGCGACGGACAACGGCTGCACCCATGGCAACGCCAGGCTGTGCGACGGCTTCCTCGAAGGCTTCGAGATCGAGTGCCCGTTCCACCAGGGGCGCTTCGACATCCGTACCGGCGCTGCCACGCTCGCACCGTGCACCGAGGCGGTGAAGAGCTGGCCGGTGAAGGTGGAAGGGGGCCGAGTCTTCCTGGATCTCGGTGCCTAAGCGTCAGTTGTCGCGGCGCTCCAGCAGCATCGCATCCCCGTAGCTGAAGAAGCGGTAGCCCTGCGCCACCGCGTGGCGGTAGAGCGCCATGATGGGTTCGTACCCGGCGAAGGCGCTGACCAGCATCATCAGCGTGCTCTTGGGCAGGTGGAAGTTGGTGATCAGCAGGTCCACCACGCGGAAGTCGAAACCCGGGGTGATGAAGATGTTGGTGTCGCCCTGCACTTCGCCCGTCTTGGCCCAGCTTTCCAGCGTGCGCACCGTGGTCGTGCCCACGGCCACCACGCGGCCGCCGCGCGCTCGGCAGTCGGCGATGGCCTGCACCGTCTCGGGCGGGATGGCGTAGCGCTCGTGGTGCATCACGTGTTCTTCGATGCGTTCGGTCTTCATCGGTGCGAAGGTGCCGGCGCCCACGTGCAGGGTCACGCTGGCGCGCTGCACGCCACGGGCTTCCAGAGCAGCCAGCACGCCTTCGTCAAAGTGCAGCGCCGCAGTGGGCGCGGCCACCGCGCCGGGCACGCGCGCGAACACCGTCTGGTAGCGGCGCTCGTCGTCGGCGTCGTCGGCGTGGGTGATGTAGGGCGGCAGCGGCACGTGGCCGTGGCGCGCCATCAGCTCGTAGGGCGTTTCGCCGGCCGGCCCGGTCAGGCGCAGGCGGAAGAGCTGTCCCTGCTCATCGGGCCAGCGGCCGAGGAACACCGCGTCAAAGCCGCTTTGCTTCAACCCGCCCGCCAGGTGCAGCAGGCCACCGGGCTGGGGCTTCTTGCTCACGCGGATGTGGGCCACCACTTCCTGCCCCGAGCCGTCCAGCGCCTCGTGCGGCAGCAGCACCCGCTCGATCAGGATCTCGAACTTGCCGCCGCTGGCCTTTTCGCCGAACAGGCGGGCCTTGACGACCTGGGTGTCGTTGAACACCAGCAGGTCGCCGCTGCGCAGCAGGCCGGGCAACTCGCGGAAGACGCGGTCCACCGGCTGCAGCCCGGTGCCGTCGAGCAGGCGCGAGGCGCTGCGTTCGGCCGCCGGGTGCTGGGCGATCAGCGATTCGGGGAGGGAAAAATCGAAGTCGGCGACGGTGAAGGTGCGTGCCGGAGAAGACGATGAAGCAGATGACGCCATGGTGCTTGAGGGCCTTACCGGGCCCGTTCCAACGCAGAAGGGTCGCTATTGTGGCAGGACCGGCGGCAGAAGGCGGCGCAGCAGCACCGGCAGGTCGATCAGCTGGATGATGGGGTGCTGGCCGGCCGGCTGGATGATCTCGGTGACCAAGCTCACGCCCGGCTGCGACAGCGGCGAGGGCCGGCGCCTCCCGGGGGCGAATTCCGGCACGCCGTGCAGGGCATCGACCAGCAGGCCGACGGTGTGCGGTCCGTGGCGCACCAGCACGATCTCGCCTTCTGCGGCCGCCGTCGGCGCGCCGCCCAGCAGCTGTGCCAGGTCGAACACCCAGACCAGGTGCTGCACGGCCGAGCCGAGCTGGGGCGGCAGCAGGCCGACGCGGCCGCTGGGGTCGGCCGCCGTCTGGGCCGACAGCAGGGCGGCGGGCACCGCTTCCACCACGGCCGCCGCGGGCAGTGCCAGCAGGTGTGTGCCGCTCCAGAAGGTGGCGTAGCTCTGCAGATCGCTGCGACCGCCGGCGCCGCCTTCGGCGCCCGAGGCGGCGTCCCAGCGCACGCGGGCGGTGCTGGCATGGGTCTGCACCGCGCCCAGCGGCACCACCACCACCGAGAGCACGTCGTCCCGGTAGCCGTCGGACACCTTGAACTCGCGGTAGCCCGGCGAGGCGGCGCAGCCCAGCACGGCGTACTGGCCGTCGAACTCGACCACGCTGGCCTGGTGCTGGCCGTTGGCCAGCGACAGCAGCCCGGCCGGCACCGGCAGGGTGCTGCCGGCGGGGTGACGGGTCTGGGTGCTGGCCATGACGGTGCCGCGCCGGTCGATGAAAAACGCGCTGGCCCCTGACGCTGCGTCCACGCAGCCGTCCAGCATGGCCTGCAGTTCGCGCGCGGTTTCGAACACGATGCCGATGCCGCCGACCACCCGCCGCTCGTCGTCGGGGTGGCGGATGGCGGCGTGGTACGTGTAGGCGGCTTCGCCCGGGGTGAACGGGCTGGCTTCCAGGGCGCTGACCGCATAGGCCTGGTCGCTGGGCAGCGCCAGCACGCGCTGCAGCAGCGCCGGCGCCACGGCGGCAGCGTGGTCGTCGAGCGCATCGAGCGCCTGGCGCGACGCGGCCACGGGGCGGCCCTCGCTGTCGTACAGGACCAGGGTGCGGTAGACGGTGTACAGGCTGTTGACGTAGTCCAGGATGTCGGCGACTTTTGGCAGGTCGCGTGCGGCTGGCGGCTGCGCAAGGGTCTGGCGCAGCTGCGGCGTTAGCGCCCACCAGCGGCAGTCGTTGGCACGTTCGTAGAGGTTGCGGTCCAGCAGGTCCACCAGCAGCCGGGCCTGTGATGCGGCGTGGCCCAGTCGCGCGTCGAGCACGGTTTCGTACATGTCGCGGATCGAGCCGGAAAACACGGCGTTGCTGCGCGTGCCGGTCTCGCTGATCTGCTCCAGGATGGCCTTGAGCTTCTGCTGTTCTCCGTGCTGTCCGGCGCTGATGATCTGGCCGTTCCAGACCACGCGCTGGATGGTTTCGGTCGCGCGCATCACCTCGAACAACGGAGGGCTGAAGCGCCGTGCGTGCGTGAGCAGGCCGGCGGCGGTCGCCGGGTCCAGCGTCGCCAGGGGCTGGCGGGGCGGGGCCGAGAAGGCCAGGTTCAGCGGCAGCATGGCGTGGCCCTGCCAGCCCGCCGGCCCCGGGTAGCCCTGGTAGGCGCTGGCCGGGCAGGTCTGCACCAGGTATTCACGCCCTTCGTGGATGAACACCTGCGCCGCGCTGCCGGTGTGCACCGGCACCCGGCTGCCGGGTGCGATCCAGCGCTCGTCGGCGCTGGCGATCACGGTGCCTTGCGCGTCCAGCAGCATCAGATTGGTGCGTCCGTCCGCATCGCGGTGCGAGCGGAAGATGTCGCGCATCTCTCGGTGGAAGTCGAAGCTCAGCACCAGCAGGCCGATCACCGCGCCGGTGGCCGGGTGGTGCATGCGGCGCGAATAGAGCAGGGCGCTGCTGTGGCCCGGGCGCAGGTCGCTGGCGCGGAAGGTCTCGACGTAGCCGTCGCTGGCCAGGGTCTGGGCGATCAGCGGGTCGGTGCTGCCTTCGACCGGCGCCTCGGGGTCCAGCTGCACCAGCACATTGCCCCGGGTGTCGAGCAGCAGGATCTCGTTGTAGACGGTGTACTTCTGGCGGTAGGCCAGCAGCCGTGCGCGCACCGCATCGGCGTTGGTCTGCTGGCCGGCGACGAAGGCGCACAGCTCGCTGTCGGTGGCCAGAAAACCCACGTCGGCGGTGCGCTCGAATAGGTTGCGCACCACGATGTCGATCACGAACCGGGCCTGGGTGCCGATGGCCGCCAGCACATTGCCCAGCTTCTCGCCCACCAGGCTCCCCACCAGTTCGTGTTCCAGCCGGCCAAAGCCGGCCTGCGTGGCCTTCATGATGGGCAGGATGCCCTGCGCCTCCTGGGCACAGTTCATCTTGGCCGAGGCCTCGATCAGGCGCCAGGCGGCGCCCAGGTCCTGCAGCGAACGCTCGCAGCGGGCCACGTCGCGCATGTAGGGGAGGAAGGTGTCGGTGTGCAGGGGAAAGGTCATGTCAGATTCAAGCAAACGATGTGCCTGTTTCGGCTGCGCGCAAGGGGGCTTGAGCCCTTGGGCCACAATGCGCGCATGCCCGCCCGCGCGCCCGTCCCTCCATCCACCGCCGCGCCGGCCAAGACCCTGTCGGCCCCCCAGAAAGCCCTGCACAAGCTCGGCCTGGTGCGGGATATCGACCTGGCGCTGCACCTGCCGCTGCGCTACGAGGACGAGACCCGCATCGTCACCCTGCGAGAGGCGCGCGACGGCCAGGTGGTGCAGGTCGAAGGCACGGTCACGCAGCAGGAGATCACCTACCGCCCGCGCCGCCAGCTGCTGGTGACGCTGGACGACGGCACCGAGACCTGCACCCTGCGGTTCTTCAGCTTCTACCCGGCGCACCAGAAAACCCTGGCCGAAGGCGAGCGGGTGCGCGTGCGCGGCGAGGTGCGCGGCGGCTTCATGGGCAAGACCATGATGCACCCGGCCTTCCACGCCGCGGGGGGGGAGCTGCCCGACGCGCTCACTCCCGTCTACCCGACCAGCGCCCAGCTGCCCCAGGCCTACCTGCGCAAGGCGGTGGTTAGCGGCCTGCGTCGCGCGGACCTGAGCGAGACACTGCCGCAGTCGGTGCTGACCACGCTGCAGCAGACCCTGCGCGGCCTGCGCGCGCCCCTGCTGTCGCTGCGTCAGGCGCTGGAATACCTGCATCACCCGGGGCCGGACGTGTCGCTGGCGGCGCTGGAAGACCGCAGCCACCCCGCCTGGCAGCGCCTGAAGGCTGAGGAGCTGCTGGCCCAGCAGCTCTCGCAGCTGACCGCCAAGCGCGAGCGCGACGCCCTGCGAGCGCCCACGCTGACGACCCAGGCCGGCGGTTTGCACGAACAGCTGCTGGCCGCGTTGCCGTTCGCGCTGACCGCCGCGCAGCGCCGCGTGGGCGAAGAGATCGCGCGCGACTTGGCGCGACAGGTGCCCATGCACCGGCTGCTGCAGGGCGACGTGGGTTCGGGCAAGACGGTGGTGGCCGCGCTGGCCGCCGCCATCGCCATGGACAGCGGCTGGCAGTGCGCGCTGATGGCGCCGACCGAAATCCTGGCCGAACAGCACTTCGCCAAACTCATCGGCTGGCTGGAGCCGCTGCTGGCGCCGCTGGGCAAGCGGGTCGCCTGGCTCACCGGCAGCCAGAAGAAGAAACAGCGCACCGAAATGCTGGCCCTGATCGCCAGCGGCGAGGCCGCCCTGGTGGTGGGTACCCACGCCGTGATCCAGGACCAGGTGCAGTTCAAGAACCTGGCCCTCGCCATCATCGACGAGCAGCACCGCTTCGGCGTGGCGCAGCGGCTGGCGCTCCGATCCAAGATGGGAGGGGCAGAGCTTGGCGCGGGCGAACCGCACCTTCTGATGATGTCGGCGACGCCGATTCCCAGAACCCTGGCCATGAGCTACTACGCCGACCTGGACGTGTCCACCATCGACGAGCTGCCGCCCGGCCGCACGCCCATCGTCACCAAGGTGGTGTCCGACAGCCGCCGCCACGAGGTGATCGAGCGCATCCACGCCCAGGTCAGCGAGGGGCGGCAGGTCTACTGGGTCTGCCCGCTGATCGAGGAGAGCGAGGCGATCGATCTGTCCAACGCCACCGAGACGCACGCAGAGCTGTCGCAACTGCTGCCCGGCGTGCTGGTCGGCCTGCTGCACTCGCGCATGGCGGTGGCCGAAAAGAAAGCGGTGATGAGCCTGTTCAGCGGCGGCCAGATGGGCGTGCTGGTCTCGACCACGGTGATCGAGGTGGGGGTGGACGTGCCCAACGCCTCGCTGATGGTGATCGAACACGCCGAGCGTTTTGGCCTCTCGCAGTTGCACCAGTTGCGCGGCCGCGTGGGGCGGGGCGTTGCCGCCTCTGCCTGTGTGCTGATGTACACGCCCAACGAAGGCGGCCGCCTGGGTGAAACCGCGCGCGAACGCCTCAAGGCCATGGCCGAGACCAACGACGGCTTTGAAATCGCTCGCCGCGACCTGGAGATCCGAGGGCCGGGTGAATTCCTGGGCGCCCGCCAGTCCGGCGCGGCCCTGCTGCGTTTTGCCGACCTGGCCACCGACACCCACCTGCTGGAGTGGGCGCGGGTGGCCGCGGCCGAGATGCTGACCCGCTTCCCCGAAGCCGCCGAACGGCACGTTGCCCGCTGGCTGGGCACCAAGGCTGAGTACCTCAAGGCGTAGATGATCAGCCCCCCCCGCGCCGCCTGCGGCGTCACCCCCCCAGGGGGCGATGCGAGTGGCCCGGCAAAGCCGGTTCCACCGCATCCTTGAAGCAGGCACGCCGTGCCGGAGGGGGAGTTGGTCCAGGGCACCGCGGAACCGGCTTCGCCGGGCCGCCAGTGCCGCCCCCTGGGGGGTGACGCCGCAGGCGGCGCGGGGGGGCACAATATGTTCATGACGCTCACCGAACTCAAATACATCGTGGCCGTGGCGCGCGAGCGCCACTTCGGCAAGGCGGCCGAGGCCTGCTTCGTCTCGCAGCCCACGCTGTCGGTGGCGATCAAGAAGCTGGAAGAAGAGCTCGAACTCAAGATCTTCGAGCGCAACGCCAGCGAGATCGCCGTCACGCCCCTGGGCGAAGAGATCGTGCGCCAGGCCCAGACGGTGCTGGAGCAGGCGGCCGCGATCAAGGAAATCGCCAAGCGCGGCAAGGACCCGCTGGCCGGCGCCTTGCGTCTGGGTGTGATCTACACCATCGGGCCCTACCTGCTGCCCAACCTGGTCCGCCAGGTGATCGAGCGCACGCCGCAGATGCCGCTGATGCTGCAGGAGAACTTCACCGTCAAGCTGCTGGAACAGCTGCGCCTGGGCGAGATCGATTGCGCCGTCCTGGCCGAGCCGTTCCCGGACACCAACCTGGCGATTGCGCCGCTCTACGACGAACCGTTCATGGCCGCGGTGCCGGCCAACCACCCGCTGGCCAGGCGCAAGGCCATCACCACCGAAGAAATCAAGAGCGAGACCATGCTGCTGCTGGGCACGGGGCACTGCTTCCGCGACCACGTGCTGGAGGTTTGCCCCGAGTTCGCGCGCTTCTCCAACGACACCGAGGGCATCCGCAAGAGTTTCGAGGGCTCGTCGCTGGAGACCATCAAACACATGGTGGCCGCCGGCATGGGCGTGACCCTGGTGCCGCGCCTGTCGGTGCCACGCTCGGCCATCGAGGGCACGTCAGACGCTGCCCGCGACCGTGATGACGAAGCCTTTGTGCGCTACGTGCCGTTCGATGGCGACCCGCCCACGCGCCGCGTGGTGCTGGCTTGGCGCCGCAGCTTCACGCGCTACGAGGCCATCGCCGAGCTGCGCAACGCCATCTACGCCTGCGAGCTGCCGGGCGTCAAACGCCTGTCCTGAACCGAATGGAGTGCCCCCTGCGCCGCTTCGCGGCTTCCCCCCGGGGCGACCTCGCCTGCAGCCCGGCGAAGCCGGTTCTGCGGTGAGCCTTGACCTGCAACGCAAATGCCGTGACCTCCCGCCTGAACCTCTACCTCGACCTGATCCGCTGGAACCGGCCCGCCGGCTGGCTGCTGCTGCTGTGGCCCTCGCTGTCGGCGCTGTGGATCGCCGCGCAGGGTTTCCCCGGCTGGCATCTGCTGGCGGTGTTCGTGGCCGGCACCATCCTCATGCGCAGCGCGGGCTGCTGCGTCAACGACGTGGCCGATCGCGAGTTTGACAAGCACGTCAAGCGCACCGCGCAGCGGCCGGTGACCAGCGGGCGCGTGGGCGTGAAAGAGGCGCTGATCGTTGGCGCCGTGCTGGCCTTCGTGGCCTTCCTGCTGGTGCTGACCACCAACACCGCGACCATCGCCTGGTCGGTGCTCGGGCTGGTGCTGTCGCTGCTCTACCCCTATGCCAAACGCCACGTATCCATGCCGCAGGCGGTGCTGGGCGTTGCTTTCAGTTTTGGCATCCCGATGGCGTTTGCGGCCGTGACCGAGGCCGTGCCCTGGCAAGCCTGGGCGCTGATGGCGGGCAACCTGTTCTGGGTGCTGGCCTACGACACCGAGTACGCCATGGTCGACCGCGACGACGACCTGCGCATCGGAATGAAAACCTCGGCGATCACGCTGGGTGACGCCGATGTGCCGGCCATCACCGCTTTCTACTTGGTGTTCCTCGTGGTCTGGACCGCCGTGCTGTGGGAGCAGGTGAAGCCGGTCGTGTGGGGCGCCATGCTGCTGGTGGCGCTGGCCCAGGTGGTCTGGCACTGGCGGCTCATCAAGGACCGCACGCGCGACGGCTGTTTCAAAGCCTTCCGACTGAACCATTGGCTGGGGTTCACGGTGTTTGTGGGCGTGGTGGGCGGGCTCGTTTGAGCGAACTGCCATTTCGCAGACCAGAAGCAGACACAATCGAACGCCTCATGATTCAAGTGAAGTATCCCGAAATGCGCAAGGAGCTTGTAGAGCATCTGCAGGCTCTCTCCGACCCGGCGTACCAGCGTCGAGTTTGGGTAGACGGTCAAGCCGAAGGCGCCGTGCAGCATGATGAGTTCGACTACGCGGTGCACTTCCTGTTCGACGATACCGAACTGGCCAGAGATGCCCACTCCACAGTCGGCTGGATTCTGAATGATGCTGCGGAGGCTGAATGCATCACCGCATTGGTGCGTTCGATCGACGTTGTGTTTGATCGATACGGAACCAAACTCTCGGATGCGGAATACATTGAGCTTCCAGAATGGCACGCAGTGGTCCTGGCTGCCAAGGCTGCTGCGGCCACTTTGATGCAGCGCTAGCGAGTGGGCTCCAGAGGCAGACGACTGCCACAGCAGCGGTCATTCAACTTCTCAGTACGGAAGCATGTGGACGTGGAGATCCATCAACTTAACCCTTACTGGGCAAAACTCGAAATTGCCATGAAGGGCGATCCGCCCGTTATTGTCCCGAAGGGGCGAGACGAGCAGGAATATTTTGATGGGCTACGGGCCAGCATTCGAGAATGCGCGACGCTGGCAACTCAAGTGACAGCGACGGTGATGGAGCCCGGCTTCGAAGGCAAAGAATTGGGGTCCTCCATCACCGGGTACCTTTTGGCGAAGAGCGTAGGGCAAGTCGGGTACTGGTTGGTGTACCTGCCTGACGAGGACGAGTACTACTGTTTTTGGGGCCCGGACGAGAGCCAATTGGGGGCTTACGGCGTGTCTGGAAATCCAATCTATTGTTGGTGGGACTAGACGTGACTGATGACGGTTTTGGGGCCGATCCGTTCATCGCTCCCGCTCGCGGATGCGGTGTGCTTTGCGCAGCGTTATCAAGGAGGAGGCGGCTCCAGCCGCCGGGGGACAGCCGCGGAGCAGAGCGCACCGTATCTGCGAGCAGCGCAATGGCTACTTGCCGAACTCTTCGCCCAGTTCGGCGGCGCGCACCTGTGCCGCCTTCAGCGCCTTTTCAAACAGCACCTTCATGTCCGACGCCTCCATCGAGGTGATGGCCGCGTAGGTGGTCCCACCCTTGGAGGTGACGCGCTCGCGCAGGACTTGCAGCGGGTCGCTGGAGCGCTGGGCCAGGGTGGCGGCGCCGACGAAGGTGCCGATGGCCAGTTGCTGCGCCACTTCGGGCGCCAGGCCCATGCGGGCGCCCGCGTCGCGCATGGCTTCCAAAAAATAGAAAACGTAGGCCGGGCCGGAGCCTGAGAGTGCGGTCACCGCGTCCAGGTCGGCCTCCACGTTCACCCAGACCAGTTCGCCCGTGGTGCGCACCACGCGTTCGACCAGTGCCTTGTCGCCGTTGGACACCGCTGCGCGGGCCATCAGGCCGGTCATGCCCAGGCCGACCAGGGCCGGGGTGTTGGGCATCGCGCGCACGATGCGCTGCGTGCCCAGCCAGGTGGCGATGCTCTCGCTGGTGATGCCGGCGGCCACGCTCAGGTGCAGGGCACCGGTGACGAACGCGCTGACCGCGGCGGCGGCGTCCTTGAAGGTCTGCGGCTTGACGGCCCAGATCACGAGGTCGGACGGCTGCAGTTCAGCGCTGGCGGCCGACACGATGACCATGCCAGGGAACTGCTGCGCCAGCCTGGCGCGCTGCTCGTCCCAGGGCTCGACCACCTGCAGGCGTGCGGCCGGATGCCCCTGCCCGATCAGGCCGCCGATGATGGCGCTGGCCATGTTGCCGCCGCCGATGAAGGTGATGAGGGGGTGTGGAGTGGAAAGGCTCATGTCGGGTGCTCTGCGGGTTGCCCATGGCGTGTGTTCACGCCCTTGCGGTATCTTCGCAGAATGACCACCGCCGCTTCCGTGCTGCTCGCGCTGGACCAGGGCACCACCAGCTCGCGCGCCATCCTGTTCGACCGCCAGGGGCGCTTGCTGGGCATGGCGCAGCGGGCATTCGCCCAGCACTATCCGCAGCCGGGCTGGGTGGAGCACGACGCCAGCGAGATCTGGACCTCCCAGCTGGCGGTGGCGCAGGAGGTTCTGCGCCAGCAGGGGCTGGCGGCCCACGACGTGGCGGCCATCGGCATCACCAACCAGCGCGAAACCACGGTGCTGTGGGACCGCGCCACCGGCCAGCCGCTGGCACCGGCCATCGTCTGGCAGGACCGCCGCACCGCCGCGGCCTGCGATGCGCTGCGGGCTGCCGGACACGAGCCCCTCGTCCAGCACAAGACCGGGCTGGTGCTTGATGCCTACTTCTCGGCCACCAAGCTGGCCTGGCTGCTGGACCAGGTGCCCGGCGCGCGGGCACGGGCCGAGCGAGGCGAACTGGCCTTCGGCACGGTCGACAGCTGGCTGGTCTGGCGCCTGACCGGCGGCCGCGTGCACGCCACCGACCCCAGCAACGCCAGCCGCACGCTGCTGTTCAACCGGCACACCCAGGCCTGGGACGACGAGTTGCTGGCGTCGTTCAACATCCCCCGGTCGGTGCTGCCCGAAGTGCGGCCCAGCAGCGGCAACTTCGGAGAGACCGATCCGGCCCTGCTGGGTGGCGCCATTCCCATCGCCGGCGTGGCCGGTGACCAGCAGGCCGCCACCTTCGGTCAGGCCTGTTTTCGCGAAGGCATGGCCAAGAACACCTACGGCACCGGCTGCTTCATGCTCATGAACGCCGGCACGGCGCCCGTGGTGTCGCACCACCGTTTGCTGGGCACGGTGGGCTGGGTATTGGACGGGCAGGCGCCAGTGCACTGCCTGGAAGGCTCGGTGTTCATGGCCGGCGCCACCGTGCAGTGGCTGCGCGACGGGCTGCAGATCATCCAGAACGCCGGCGAAGTCGAAGCGCTCGCCGCCAGCGTGCCCGACAGTGGCGACGTGTGCCTGGTGCCCGCCTTCACCGGCCTGGGCGCGCCGCACTGGGACGGCCATGCCCGCGCCGCCCTGCTGGGCATGACGCGCGGCACCACCCGTGCCCACATCGCCCGCGCTGCGCTGGACGCCATTGCCCTGCAAAGCGCCGAAGTGTTCGATGCCATGACCGCCGACGCTGGCGTACCGCTGCGGGAGTTGCGCGTGGACGGCGGTGCCAGCGCCAACAACCTGCTCATGCAATTGCAGGCCGATGCACTGGGCGTTCCCGTGGTGCGCCCGCGCATCACCGAAACCACGGCGCTGGGCGCGGCCTACCTGGCCGGGCTGGCGGCGGGCGTCTGGCGCGACACCGATGAGCTGGCGGCACTGTGGCAAGTGGACCGGGTGTTCGAACCCGCGTGGGGCGCCGACCGGCGCCAGGCCCTGCGGGCCCGCTGGGCGCAGGCGGTGGAGCGTTCGCGGGGCTGGGCGACATGACCCCTTGGCCATGGATGCCACCCCCATGACCGGCCCACCCGCGAGGGCCGCCCGCTGGGCAAGGCTCTCGGCCACGCCGGCGGTCGATCTGGCGGTGGTCGGCGGTGGCGCCACTGGCCTCGGCGTGGCGCTGGACGCCGCCTTGCGCGGCTTTTCCGTCGCCCTGTTCGACTCGCACGACTTCGCCGGGGGCACCTCCTCGCGCTCCACCAAGCTGTTGCACGGTGGCGTGCGTTACCTGGCGCAGGGCAACATCGCCCTGGTGCGCGAAGCCCTGGCCGAACGCGCCACCGTGTTGCGGCTCGCGCCCCATCTGGCACAACCGCTGCGCTTCGTCATGC
Organism: Hydrogenophaga intermedia; assembly: GCA_943372305.1. GTDB lineage: Bacteria > Pseudomonadota > Gammaproteobacteria > Burkholderiales > Burkholderiaceae_C > Hydrogenophaga > Hydrogenophaga intermedia_D. The sequence continues at coordinate 36,488 of CALRYD010000043.1, forward strand.
CGTCGTACCGCTGGTGGCAGACCCCGTTCTACGGCGCGGGTCTGAAACTCTACGACCTGATGGCAGGCCGTACCGGGCTGGGACACACCGACTGGCTCAACGCCCGCGAGACCCAGGAAGCTTTGCCGGGCATTCGGACCGAAGGTTTGCGCGGCGGCGTGCGCTACTGGGACGGACAGTTCGACGATGCCCGGTTGGCCCTGGCTCTGGCGCGCACGGCCGAAGCGGCGGGGGCGCTGGTGCTCAACCACACGCCTGTGGAGTCGGTTAGGGCACGGCCTGATCGCACGGGGTTCGAGCTAGATGTGAGCGATCGCTTTTCCGGCGGTTCAGCCAGCATCAAGGCCCGCTGTGTGGTCAACGCCACCGGTGTGTGGGTGGATGGGGTGAGGGCTGCGGCGCACGAAGGCGCACCACCACGCCCCATGGTCAGCCCCAGCCAGGGGGTGCACCTGGTGGTGGACCGCGACTTCATGCCCGGCGACCACGCCTTGCTGGTCCCGAAAACGCGCGACGGCCGGGTGCTGTTCGCCGTGCCCTGGCTGGGCAAACTCATCCTCGGCACCACCGACACCCCGCGCCAGGACCTGCCCCGCGAGCCCGACGCGTTTGCCGAGGAACTGGCGTTCATCCGGACCGAGGCCGCCCGTGTGCTGCGCCGCCCGGTGCAGCCCGAGGACATCCGCAGCGTCTGGGTCGGCCTGCGGCCCCTGGTGGCGCCGCCGGATGCCCAGCCCGGCGCCACACGGGCGCTGTCGCGCGAACACACCATCGTGGTGGACAGCAACGGGCTGCTCACCGTGACCGGCGGCAAATGGACCACCTACCGCGCCATGGCCGAAGACGTGCTGCAACAGTGCTTCAACGCCGGTCTGCTGCCCGCGCGCCCGGGTGGCCTATCCGAACACCACCGACTGCTGGGGGCTCCAGGCGGGCGCACCCAGGCCACGCCCCTGCACGCGCCGCCCGGTCTCTACCTATATGGCAGCGAAGCGCAGGCGCTGTCCCGGGCCCCGGGCGCCGACAGAGGGCTGGGCATGGGGCTGACCGAAGCCATGGTGCGCCATGCGGTTCGCAACGAACACGCACAGACGGTGGAAGACGTGCTGGCGCGGCGCTGGCGCAGCTTGTTCCTGGACGCACGGTCTGCCGCGGCGCAGGCGCCCGAAGTGGCCGCCATCCTCTCCGAAGAGGGGGTGGCAGAACCAGGCCTGGCGGACTTTCTGCGGCTGTGCCGCCACAGCCTGCCACCGGGCGCTGAATTTTGATGCGCACAAACTGTTGACAGCTGTTTGAGGTTGGTGCAATAATCTGCGGCTTCGCTGTAAAAAAGCGAGGTTATCTGCCCAACCGACGCAGAGTGAGACTGGCCAACAGGCTGCTCATTCGGCTACGACGGGCCCAAGACTGATCACTTCCGGCCGTGGTGGCTGGCAGGATTCAAGTTGGGACTTAAATCAAATGATCCAAACGCAATCTCGACTCGATGTTGCTGACAACACGGGCGCCAAGTCCGTGATGTG
>CALRYD010000044.1:0-36928 GCA_943372305.1 Hydrogenophaga intermedia
ACCAGGCCCACCAGGCCTTTGTCCTGCAGCTTGTCCATCACCTTCTGGCCGACCGGGCCGTCCAGCACTGCGTCGGCTTCCTTGACGTTGTTGAACAGGAAGGGCGTGTCCCACAGCGCCATTTCCTTGGTGATGCCCACCAGCGTGGCGGTGGAGCCGACCATCATTTCCTGCGCGCCACCGATCAGCGCCTGCTGCATCTGAACGTCCGAGCCGAGCGCGGCGGCGCCGATGGCGCGCACCTTCATCTTGCCGCCGGACGCCTTTTCCACTTCGGCGGCGAACAGCTTGACGGCGCGGCCCTGGTTGGACTGCTCGTTCAGGCCGTAGCCGAAGCGGATCAGGCGCGGCTTGATGTCTTGTGCAAAGACCGCGAACGGGGCGGCGAAGGCGGCCGCCGCAGTGGCGGCGATCAGGGTGCGACGGATGATGGACATGACGGTCTCCTTGGGTAAAAACAAACAGGCGGAAATCAACGCATCCACGCCACGGGGGCGGTGACGATCTGTGGGAACACGACGAACAGGGCCAGCACCAGCACGTAGCTGAGCAGGAAGGGGTTCACGCCCTTGATGACCTGGTGCATGGACAGCCGGCCCACGCCGGCCACCACGTTGAGCACCGTGCCCACGGGCGGTGTGATCAGGCCGATGGCGCCGTTGAGCACGAACATCAGGCCGAAGTACACCGGATCGATGCCGGCCTTGACGGCGATGGGCAGCATCACCGGCGCGAAGATCAGGATGGTGGGCGTGAGGTCCAGCGCGGTGCCGATCAGCACCAGCACCACCATCATCACGGCCATGAGCAGGCGCGGGTTGTCCACCAGGGGGCCCAGCCAGCCGGCGAGCACGCCGGGCAGGTCGGCCAGGGTGATCATGTAGCTGGCCACCTGGGCGCCGGCGCACAGGAACATCACCACGGCGGTGGTCTTGGCGGCGCGGGTGAGCACGCCGTAGAGCTCGGTCACCTTCATCTCGCGGTGGATGAACAGGGCCACCACCAGCGCGTAGAAGGCGGCCACCACGGCGGCTTCGGTGGGCGTGAACACGCCACTCTTCATGCCGCCGATGATGATCAGCGGCATCAGCAAGGCCCAGAAGGCGCGGGCCGTCGCGCGCAGCCGGTCGACCATCGGCACGGGCGGGTTGTCCTTCAGGTCCATGCCCTTGAGCACGATCTTCCAGGTCACGATCAGGGCGGCGCCCATCATCAGACCGGGCACGATGCCCGATAGGAACAGCGCCGAGATGGAGGTGTTGGTGGTGACGCCGTAGATGATGAACGGCATGGACGGCGGGATGATGGGCGCAATGATGCCGCCCGAGGCGATCAGCCCGGCCGAGCGGTGCATGGGGTAGCCGTGCTCGCGCATCATGGGCAGCAGGATGGTGGCCAGCGCGGCCGTGTCGGCCAGGGCAGAGCCGCTCATGGACGCCATCAGCACCGCGGCGCCGATGGCCACGAAGCCCAGGCCGCCACGGATGTGGCCGACCCAGGTCTGCGCCATTTCGATGATGCGTTTGCTGATGCCGCCGCTGTTCATCAGCTCGCCGGCCAGTATGAAGAAGGGCACGGCCAGCAACGGGAAGCTGTCGACGCCGGCGACCATGTTCTGGGCCAGCAGCTGGGTGTCCCAGAAGTCCATCACCCAGGCCATGGCGGCACCGGTGAGCAGCAGGGCAAAGGCCATGTTCATACCGATGCCCATGAGCACCAGCATGCCGACCACGAAAACGATGAAGGCTTGTGCTTCGAGGCTCATCACGTCACTCCACGTCCACACCGTGGCCCAGATGCAGCGGCTTGGCGGTCACGATTTCCCACACCACCATGGCGCCGATGGCGGCCGCGCACAGCAGCGCCGGCAGCGGCAGCAGCGCGGCCGAGTAGCCCAGCACCACGGAGGTGCTGTCCAGCCCCACCACCACCTGCTGCCAGGCCCCGCGGCCCAGCAGCACAGCGGCCAGCAGCACCAGCAGCCGGATGAGCAGCGTGGCCGCCTTGAACGCCAGCGGGCGCTTGCGCAACAGGCCCACCAGACTGGTGAAGGCCATGTGTTCGCCCGCCGGGTAGGCCGCGGCCGCGCCGATGAACACCATCCACACGAACAGCAGGCGGGAGAGTTCTTCGCTGGCGGCGATGCCGCTGCCGAAGCCGTAGCGCAGCACCACGTTGAGAAACACGGAACAGGCCATGACCGCCAGGCAGACGGCCATCAGGGCCAGCGCCACGCGTTGCACGGGGTGGGGTTTGGGCTGTGGGTGAACGCTCATGCGGCCCCCTGGGTCTGGTACTGGTGGTCGGTGCAGGTCCAGGCGGACACCTGGTCCAGCAGCAGGGGGAGCGGCTGGGCCGCGTCCACGCGCAGCACGCAAAGTTCGCCCACCGGGATTTCGAGTGTGGCGAACTGGCTGTCCACCAGCGCGGTGTTGAAGAAGTGCGAAGCGCGCGCCGCCACGCGCTGGCGCGCCTGCTCGGGCGTGATGTCCAGAAACACGAAGCGCAGGCCGGGCGAAGCGGTGCGCAACTTGTCGCGGTAGGCCCGGCGCAGGGCCGAGCAGGTGAGGACCATGCCGCCCGGGCGGCGGGCCAGCAGCGCACCCAGGGTGGTCAGCCAGCCGGCGCGGTCGGCGTCGGTCAGGGGCGTGCCCTGCTGCATCTTTTGGCGGTTGCCCTCGCTGTGGTGGTCGTCGCCTTCGATCAGCTCAAAGCCCAGGCGCTGCGCCAGCGCAGCCCCCAGGCTGGACTTGCCGCAACCGGCCACGCCCATGATCACCAGCGAGGTGTTCGGATCGGTTGACATGTTTGAGATAGCGCTATCTTTGGATTCCGGAAAAAAGCGGACCGCGTGCGGACCGCTGCTGCCCACCTCCCTGGCCGGGTGCGGGTAAACCGGGGTGTACCCGGCACTGAGATAGCGCTATCTTACGAACTCCGAAGCGCTCCAAGACCCCGTACAAACCCTGATGCCCTCCTCTCCTGTCCCCAAGGCGCCTCCACAGCGCCCGCGCGCCACCGGCCGCGTCACCCTGGCCGACGTGGCCACGCTGGCCGGCGTGAGCCCCATCACCGTCTCGCGCGCGCTGCGCGGCGAACGCACCGTGGACCCGGTGCTGGCCGAGCGGGTCAAGGCCGCGGCGGCCGAGTTGCACTACATGCCCGACCCGGCCGCGCGGGCCCTGGCGTCGCGCCACAGCTCGCACGTGGCGGTGCTCATTCCCATGCTGTCGAACGCGCTGTTCGTGGACCTGCTCGAAGCCGTGCAGCGCACGCTGCGCCCGGTGGGCTACCAGACACTGATCGGCATCACCCACTACGATCCCGACGAGGAAGAACAGTTGCTGCGCGAACAACTGCTGCACCGTCCGGCCGGTCTGCTGGTGACCGGCATCGACCACAACGAGCGCACGCGCGCGCTCATCGCCGGCAGCGGCGTGCCCTGCGTGCACGTGATGGCGCTGTCACCCGCTCCCGAGGTGTACTGCGTGGGCTTCTCGCAGACCGACGCGGGCGCGGCCATCACCCAGCACCTGCTGGACCGGGGACGCCGGCGCATCGCCTTCGTGGCCGCCCAGCTGGACCCGCGCACCCTGCAGCGCGCCGAGGGCTACCGCCGCGCGCTGCAGGCAGCGGGTCTGCACGACCCGGCGCTGGAGCTGCTCAGCCCTGCGCCGTCGTCCATGGCGCTGGGCGGTGAACTGCTCGCACAGCTGCTGCGCGAGCACCCGGACTGCGACGCCGTGTTCTTCTGCAACGACGACCTGGCCCAGGGCGGGCTGCTGGCCGCTCTGCGGCTGGGCGTGGCGGTGCCGCAGCGGCTCTCGGTGGCGGGGTTCAACGACCTCTCGGGCAGCGACCAGATGCTGCCCCCGCTGACCACGGTGGCCACGCCGCGAAGCGCCATCGGCGAGGCGGGCGCGCAGATGCTGCTGGCCCTGATGCGCGGCGAAACCCCCGCCGAACACGCCGTGGACCTGGGTTTCGAGCTGCGCGTGCGCCAGAGCAGCTGAGCCACACCCATACTCTCTGCCAAACCCTAGGGTAAATCCCGACACAAACACGCAAGGGAGTACCAAACCGACCCGGTTTCGTACAAATAGCGCAGGCGTTCCTGACCAGAATTCCTTCACGGTTTCAGACACCGTAGAACCTCAAACGAACGCCCTTCCTTCCAGGAGACACCCCGTGAAATTCCGTCTTGCCACCGTGTTCGCCGCCGGCCTGCTGGCCGCTGCTGGCGCCAACGCCGCCACCGAACTCGTCATCGCCACCGTGAACAACGGTCACATGATCGAGATGCAGAAACTCTCGAAAGCCTTCGAAACCGCCAACCCCGACATCAAGCTCAAGTGGGTGACGCTGGAAGAAGGCGTGCTGCGCCAGCGCGTGACGACCGACATCGCCACCAAGGGCGGCCAGTTCGACATCATGACCATCGGCATGTACGAAGCGCCGATCTGGGGCAAGAAGGGCTGGCTGCAGGAACTCAAGACCGATGCTGCCTACGACGTGGACGACCTGCTGCCCGCCGTGCGCGGTGGCCTGACCGTCGGTGGCAAGCTCTACGCCGCCCCGTTCTACGGCGAATCGTCGATGCTGATGTACCGCAAGGACCTGGCCGACAAGGCCGGCATCACCGTGGCCGACAAGCCCACCTGGACCGACATCAAGACGCTGGCGTCCAAGATCCACGACCCCAAGAACGGCGTGTACGGCATCTGCCTGCGCGGCAAGCCGGGCTGGGGCGACAACATGGCCTTCCTGTCCACCCTGGTCAACACCTTTGGGGGCCAGTGGTTCGACATGCAGTGGAAGCCGCAGCTGGAGTCCAAGCCCTGGAAGGACGCGATCACGTTCTACGTCGATCTGCTCAAGAACTACGGCCCGCCCGGCTCGTCGGCCAACAGCTTCAACGAAATCCTGGCACTGACCAACTCCGGCAAATGCGGCATGTGGATCGACGCGACCATCGCCGCCTCGTTCGTGAGCGACCCCAAGCAGTCCAAGGTGGCCGACAAGATGGCCTTCGCCCAGGCCCCCACACAGGCCACGCCCAAGGGCGCGAACTGGCTGTGGTCCTGGAACCTGGCGATCCCCGCCGGTTCGAAGAAAGTGGACTCGGCGCAGAAGTTCGTGACGTGGGCGACCAGCAAGGACTACATCCAGCTGGTGGCCAAGACCAACGGCTGGGCCAATGTGCCGACCGGCACCCGCAAGAGCACCTACGCCAGCGCCGAGTTCCAGAAGGCCGCCCGCTTCGCTTCGGCTGAGCTCAAGGCCATCGAATCGGCCAACCCGAACGACAGCACGCTGCCCAAGAGCCCGTACACCGGCGTGCAGTTCGCGGCGATTCCGGAGTTCCAGTCCATCGGCATCGCCGTGGGTCAGCAGATGAGCGCCGCGCTCGCCGGCAAGACCTCGATCGACGCCGCACTCAAGGCCGGCCAGGTGGCCGCCGAGCGGGAAATGAAGAAAGCCGGCTACTACAAATAAGAAGCGCCCATCTGGCTACTGCGCAGGCCGATCTGGGGCCGGTGTTCCTCGCCGCACGGCAGTACGGCTGCGGTACAGCGGCCCCAACTCGACCCACTCGCTACGCCATCTGAACGCTTCTTGGGCGCCGGCGCGCTGAGCGCTGGCGCCCTCCGGGTCCTTTCCATCGCCCCGTCCCGAGAGCTCTCCATGAACCGCCCCACATCGCGCCCCGCATCGCGTTTCATTCCGCGCCTGCTGCTGACGCCCGCGATCGCCACGCTCTTCCTCTGGATGATCGTGCCGCTGGTGATGACGATCTACTTCTCCCTCATCCGCTACAACCTGATGCAGCCGGATGTGACCGGGTTCGCCGGGCTGGAGAACTTCGAGTACTTCGTCACCGACCCCTCGTTCACCACCTCGGTGGTCAACACCCTGCTGCTGCTGGGCAGCGTCATCCTGATCACCGTGCTGTTCGGCGTGCTGATCGCCCTGCTGATCAATGAACCCTTTGCCGGCCGCGGCCTGGTGCGCGTGCTGCTGATCTCGCCCTTCTTCGTCATGCCCACGGTCAACGCGCTGATGTGGAAGAACATGATGATGAATCCCATCTACGGCGTGCTCGCGCAGGTCTGGGCGTTCTTTGGCGCCACGCCGGTCGACTGGCTGACCGACTTCCCGCTGTTCTCCGTGATCATCATGGTCAGCTGGCAGTGGTTGCCTTTTGCCACGCTGATCTTCATGACCGCGCTGCAGAGCATGGACCGCGAACAGCTCGAAGCCGCCCGCATGGACGGCGCCACCTACGGCCAGCAGCTGCGCTACCTCTACATCCCCCACCTGGGCCGCTCGGTCGCCGTGGTCGTGATGATCGAGATGATCTTTCTGCTCAGCGTGTTCGCCGAGATCTACACCACCACCGGTGGCGGCCCGGGTGACGCGAGCACCAACGTGGCTTTCCTGATCTTCAAGCAGGCGCTGCTGAACTTCGACGCAGGCGTGGCGTCCGCGGGTGCGCTGTTCGCCGTGCTGCTGGCGAATATCGCTGCCATTTTTCTCATCCGCATGGTCGGCAAGAACCTCGACAAATAAGGTCCACCCCATGGCACGTCAATCCATCTACACCCCTGCCTACATGGTGCGCACTGTGGCCGCCTGGGCCGTGGCCCTGCTGCTGTTCTTCCCGCTGGGCTGGCTGCTGCTGACCGCGTTCAAGACCGAGCTGCAGGCCATCGCCATCCCGCCCGAGCTGTTCTTCTCGCCCACGCTGGAGAACTTCCACGAGGTGCAGGAACGCAGTGACTACCTGCACTACGCCTGGAACTCGGTGGTCACCAGCGTGGTGTCCACCCTGCTGGGACTGGCGATTGCCGCGCCCGCTGCGTATGCGATGGCCTTCCACAAGGGCAAGCGCGACAAGGACATCCTGATGTGGATGCTGTCGACCAAGATGATGCCCGCCGTCGGCGCGCTGGTGCCCATCTACGTGCTGGCGCAAAAGAGCCACCTGCTGGACACCCAGCTGGGCCTGATCATCGTGTTCACGCTGTCCAACCTGCCCATCATGGTGTGGATGCTGTACTCCTCGTTCAAGGAGATCCCGAACGAGATCCTGGAGGCCGCGCGCATGGACGGCGCCACGCTCTGGCAGGAAGCCTTCAAGGTGCTGCTGCCGCTGGGCATGGGCGGCCTGGCGTCGACCGGCCTGCTGTGCCTGGTGCTGAGCTGGAACGAAGCCTTCTGGTCGCTCAACCTCAGCTCGGCCAAGGCTGGCACGCTGGCCACTCTGATCGCCAGCTACTCCAGCCCCGAAGGCCTGTTCTGGGCCAAGCTGTCCGCCGCCTCGCTGATGGCGATCGCCCCAATCGTGGTGTTCGGCTGGTTCAGCCAAAAACAGTTGGTCCAAGGACTCACCTTCGGCGCCGTCAAGTAACTCCCACCCAGAGACAACCCCATGGCTTACCTGCAACTCCAGGGCATCGAAAAGTTTTTCGGTGACCACCGCGCCATCAAAGGCATCGACCTGGCTATCAACCCGGGCGAGTTCATCGTCTTCGTTGGCCCTTCGGGCTGCGGCAAGTCCACGCTGCTGCGCCTGATCGCGGGCCTGGAACACATCGACGGCGGCCAGCTCACGCTGGATGGCAAGGACATCACCCACCTGCCATCGAGCAAGCGCGACCTGGCCATGGTGTTCCAGAGCTACGCGCTGTACCCGCACATGAGCGTGTACGAGAACATGAGCTTCGCGCTCAAGCTGGCCAAGGTGGATCCCAAGATCATCGAAGACAAGGTGCAGAACGCCGCGCGCATCCTGAACCTCGCGCAGTACCTGCAGCGCACGCCCAAGGAACTCTCTGGCGGCCAGCGCCAGCGTGTGGCCATCGGCCGCGCCATCGTGCGCTCACCCAAGGTCTTCCTGTTCGACGAGCCGCTGTCCAACCTCGACGCGGCCCTGCGCGGTCAGACCCGCGTGGAGATCGCCAAGCTGCACCGCGACCTGGGCGCGACCACCATCTACGTGACCCACGACCAGGTCGAGGCCATGACGCTGGCCGACAAGGTGGTGGTGCTGCGCGACGGCGTCATCGAACAGGTGGGCACGCCGCTGGAGCTGTACGACCAACCGGCCAACCAGTTCGTGGCCCAGTTCATCGGCACGCCGCAAATGAACGTGCTGCCACTGCAGCAGGTGCCCGCACTCGTGGCGCAGCAGGCCCCGGCCGGTGCCGTGGGCGGCGCCATCGGCCTGCGGCCGGAGAACGTGGCGGTGCGCGCCACCGGTGCCACGCCGGTCAGCGGTCAGGTTGATCTGGTGGAAGCGCTGGGCGCCGAAACCTTGATCTACGTGAGCACGCCCAGTGGTGCGCAGTTCGTCGCGCGCCAGAACGAGCGCACCGGCCTGCAAGCGGGCGAAGCGGTAAGCCTGGACATCGACGCCTCGCAAGCCCACTGGTTCGACACGGCCGGCCGCGTCGTGGCCCGCCAACACGCCTGACCACCATGCCCCTTACCCAAGAACTGCAGGGCCAGGTGGCCGCCGTCACCGGTGCCGCCTCCGGCATCGGCTTCGCCAGCGCGCAAGCCCTGGCCAACGCCGGCGCCCGCGTGGTGCTGATCGACCGCGACGAACACGCCCTGGCCAAGGCCTGCGCCGCCATCGGCGCCAGCGCATCCCCGCTGGTGCTGGACCTGCTGGACGCCCAACAGTGCGCCAGCCTGCTGGAGCATACGCTGGCCATCGCCGGGCAGCTCGACATCTTCCACGCCAACGCCGGCCTGTACGTGGGCGGTGACCTGGTGGACAACGACCCGGACGCCATCGACCGCATGCTCCACCTGAACGTGAACGTGGTGATGAAGAACGTGCACAACGTGCTGCCCCACATGATCGCGCGCGGCCGTGGCGACATCATCGTCACCAGCTCGCTGGCCGCGCACTTCCCCACGCCCTGGGAGCCGGTCTACGCCTCGTCCAAGTGGGCGGTCAACTGCTTTGTGCAGACCGTGCGCCGCCAGGTGTTCAAGCACGGCATCCGCGTCGGCTCCATTTCGCCGGGGCCGGTGATCACCTCGCTGCTGGCCGACTGGCCGGCCGACAAGCTCGAAGAAGCCAAGGCCAGCGGCAGCCTCGTCGAGGCCTCGGAGATCGCCAACGTGGTGCTGTTCATGCTCACGCGTCCGCGCGGCATGACCATCCGCGACGTGGTGATGATGCCCACGAACTTCGACCTCTGACCCGCCCTTTCTCCTCCACGCACCATGAACTTCATCCTGCACCTGGGCCTGGGCTCTTTCCACCGTGCGCACCAGGCCGTTTACGTCCACGAACTGCGCCAGCAGGGCGACCTGCGCTGGGCCATCGCCGGCGGCAACCTGCGCCCCGACATGGCCGAGACCATCCACGCCCTGCAGGCCCAGGGCGGCCGCTACACGCTGGAAACCGTCACGCCCCAGGGCGAGCGCCGCTACACCCGCATCGAGTCGATCCAGCGCGTCATCCCCTACCAGGACGATCTCGTGCCGCTGATCGCCACCGGCGCCGACCCGTCCACGCGCATCATCAGCTTCACCGTCACGGAAGCGGGCTACTACCTGGACGCAGCCAACCGGCTCGACTGGGCCACCTTCCCCGACCTGCGCGCCGACCTCGACGCCGTCCAGGCTGGTCAGGCCGGCCACACGGTCTACGGCGGCCTGGTCAGCATCCTGCGCGCGCGCATGCAGGCCGGCGCTGGCGCGGTCACGCTGATGAACTGCGACAACCTGCGCCACAACGGCGACCGCTCGCGCGGCGGCCTGCTGCAGTTCATCGACGCGCTGGGCGACACGGCCCTCAAGGCCTGGGTGGAAACCCACACCACCAGCCCCAACGCGATGGTCGACCGCATCACGCCGCGCCCCACGCCCGACGTGGCGGAGCGCGTGAAGGCCGCCACCGGCTGGGACGACCAGGTCGCCCTCATGGGCGAGAGCTTCATCCAGTGGGTGATCGAGGACCGCTTCATCGCTGGCCGCCCCGAGTGGGAAAAGGTCGGCGTTGAAATGGTGGACTCGGTGCAGCCGTACGAAGAGGCCAAGATCCGCCTGCTCAACGCCACGCACAGCTGCATCGCCTGGGCCGGCACGCTGGCGGGGTACCGCTACATCCACGAAGGCACGCACGACGCCGCCATCCGCCAGATGGCCTACGACTACGTGACCGACGACGCCATCCCCGTCTTGCTGCCTTGCCCGCTCAACCTCGAAAGCTACCGCGACGTGGTGCTCGACCGCTTCGGCAACCCCGCCATCGCCGACACCAACCAGCGCGTGGCCATGGATGCGTTCTCCAAGATCCCCGGCATGATCGCGCCCACCATCCGCGACCAGCTCGCGCGCGGCGGCAGCTTCGACAGCGTGGCCATGCTGCCCGCGCTGTTCCTGGCCTACCTGCAGCGCTGGCACGCCGGCCAGATCCCCTACGACTACCAGGACCAGGCCATGGACCCGGCCGTGGCGCACGCCATCTGCGAGGCCGGCGACCCGGTGGCCGCGTACGCGGCAGACACCACACTGTGGGGCGAGATGGCCTCGGAACCACGGCTGGTGGCCGCGCTGCGTCGGGCCTATGACCGCGTGCAGGCCTTCGTGGCCGAACGTGCATCCGCCCGCGCTTTGGTGTAACTTGCACGGCCAGCCCGCCGGAGCAACGCCATGACCGTGAAGATGCCCACCGCCCCGCGCCAGCTCAAGCCCGAGCTGGAACACGAGTTCGTCCGCTCGCCCAACCTGGGCTACGAACTCTCGTCGGACGTCGGTTTCGTGCGCTGCCTCTCGCACGGCTTTCCCACACCGCTGGCGCGCTGGCACTACCACGACGAGTACGAGCTGCACCTGATCACCAGCACCAGCGGCAAGGTGTTCGTGGGCGACTGGATCGGCCCCTTCCAGGCCGGCCAGCTGGTACTCACCGGCCCACGCCTGCCGCACAACTGGGTCAGCATGGACATGCCCGAAGGCGGTGTGCCGCAGCGCGACCTGGTCATCCAGTTCACCCACGAGCCGCTGGCCCTGGCGGCCGAGAACATCCCCGAGCTGCGCGAGGTGCTGCCGCTGCTCGAGAGGGCCAAGAACGGCATCGAGTTTTTCGGCATGTCCGAACGGGCCGAACAGCACTGGCACCGCGTCAAGGCCGCGCGCGGCCTGCGGCGCCTGACCGCGTTCTGCGACTACCTTGCCGACCTGGCCGCCTGCACCGATTACCGGCTGCTCTCCAGCGTGCAGCTGCAAAGCGACGACGACGACGCCTCGATGGACCAGATCCACGAGGTGGTCAGCCGCATCACCGACCACCTGGCCGACGAACACACGGCCAGCGCGCTGGCGGTCGAGCTGGGCATGAGCGAGAGCCGTTTCAGCCGCTTCTTCCGCAAGGCCACCGGCAACACCTTCACCGACTTCGTCAACCGCGTGCGCATCAGCCGGGCCTGCCAGCTGCTGATGGACACCGACCAGCAGGTCACCCACATCTGTTTCGAGGTCGGCTTCAACAACGTCGCCAACTTCAACCGCCGCTTTCTGGACATCAAGGGCATGACGCCTTCCGAATTCCGCAAGCAGAGCCTCACGCGCTTTCGCGGTGCCGCGTAGATGGAACACCCTCCGCGCCGCTGCGCGTCACCCCCAAGGGGGGCGGCACTGGCCTTCCGGGGAAGCCGGCCCGGCGGTGCCCTGGCCTGAGCCTCGCGCCCCGGTCATGTCCCACAACCGACTGAATCTCGCCCGAGTGACCTGGCGCCGAATCGTCTTCCTGTTCATACCCCTCCCATGTACCTCGGTCTCGACCTCGGCACGTCCGAACTCAAGGCCCTGCTGCTGTCCGACCAGCACCAGGTCATCGCCACTGCGCGCGCGCCGCTGACGGTGCAGCGCCCGCAGCCCCTGTGGTCCGAGCAAGACCCGGCCGACTGGTGGCTGGCCCTGGTGACGGTGATGGAGCAGCTGTACGTGGCCCATCCACAGGCACTCGCGCAGCTGCGCGGCATCGGCCTGTCGGGCCAGATGCACGGCGCCACCCTGCTGGGCGAAGGCGACCAGGTGCTGCGTCCCGCCATCCTCTGGAACGACGGTCGCAGCGGCGCGCAGTGCGAACAGCTCACACGTGATGTGCCCGGGCTCGCCGCCATCACCGGCAATCTGGCCATGCCCGGCTTCACCGCGCCCAAGCTGCAATGGGTGCGCGAGCACGAGCCCGAGGTTTTCGCCCAGACCCGGCGCGTGCTGCTGCCCAAGGACTGGCTGCGCCTGATGCTCACCGGCGAGGCGGTGAGCGAGATGTCCGACGCCGCAGGCACGCTGTGGCTGGACGTGGGCCGGCGCGACTGGTCGGACACCCTGCTCGCCGCCACTGGCCTCACGCGGGCCCACATGCCACGTCTGGTCGAGGGCAGCGAGGTGTCGGCCTTCGTCAAACCCGAGCTGTGCCAGCGCTGGGGCCTGCCGGCCCGGCTGCCGGTGGCCGGCGGCGCGGGGGACAACGCGGCCAGCGCCGTGGGCATGGGCCTGGTGCGCCCGGGTCAAGGCTTTGTTTCGCTCGGGACTTCTGGCGTGGTCTTTGTCAGCGGCGCGGCCTTCGAGCCCAATCCGGCGCAGGCCCTGCACGCCTTCTGCCACGCCCTGCCCGGCCGCTGGCACGTGATGAGCGTGATGCTGAGCGCCGCCAGCGCCCTGACCTGGGCCACCCGCAGCCTGGGCTTTGCCGACGAAGCCGCCCTGCTGGCCGCGGCCGCCACACTGAACACTGGGGCCCAAGAACAGGCGCCCCTCTTCCTGCCCTACCTCAGCGGCGCACGTTCGCCCCACAACAACCCGCTGGCCAGCGGTTCGTGGACCGGACTGCTCGCCCAGCACAGCCGTGAAGACCTGGCCTACGCGGTGGCCGAAGGCGTGGGCTTTGGCCTGCTCGACGGGCTCGACACCATCCCCGTCAGTGATCCGCCCTTGAAGACGCTGTCGCTGGTAGGCGGAGGCTCGCGCAGCGCCTGGTGGGCGCAGCTGCTGGCCGACACCTTGGGCCTCACGCTGACCGTGCACCAGGACTCGGAAACCGGCGGCGCCATGGGCGCGGCGCGCCTGGCCTGGCTGGCCACCGGCGGTGAGCTTGACACCGTCTGCACCACACCACCGGTGCGCCAGCATTTTGTGCCCGGTCCGGCGCGCGGCGGCCTGCTCGAACGGCACCAGCGGTTCCGTGAGCTGTACCCTGCCCTGAACGCGACAGCCACCAGCACCAGCATCAGCACCAACGCCATCGCCTGAGCCGCAGGCCGGTGTCTGTCGCCCATGGGGCTTTCCACAGACAGACGCCACATTTCGTTACGATAGCGGCGATGCGCGCGCCTTCTTCCCTGTTCCACTGGTTCACCGGCCTCCTGCTGCTGGTGCTTGCCGTCGCTGGGATGGGGACAGCCCGCGCGGCTGACCGGACGGACGCTGTTCAGGGGAGCCGCTACTGGATCGACGCCAGCGGGCAAGCGACGCTGGAAAGCGTGGTGGCCCTGCCAGCCAGCGAACTGCGGCCCATGGAGCTGCACCGCAGCTTCAAGCTGGGCCCGGGTGCCCTGTGGCTGCGGCTCGACCTGCCCGCCACAACGCCGGACGGGCCGCGCTTCCTTTTGCTCGACGGCTCGGCCTTCACAGACCATGCCAGCCTCTACCAGCCGGGCCCGGACGGCCGCTGGAACGCCCAGCACGCGGGCGACCATGTGCCCGTGGCGCAGTGGGCCATCCCCGACCGCTCGCCGGTGTTCGTACTGGAAGCGGCCCCCGCACCCCGCAGCGTGTGGTTGCGCCTGGACAACCACCCCGCCCCCCTGAGCGCGCGCGCCTACCTGGTCACCGCCGACGAGCTGCAGCACTACCGTTCGTGGACGTTTTTGCTGGTCGGCGGCTACCTGGGCTTCGGTCTGCTGGTGATGTTCCTGGGCTGGGTGCACGCCCGGCTTTACCACGACCGCGCCTTCGTCGCCTACGTGGTCTACGTGGCCTGCATGCTGGGCTTCCAGGCCGCGTTCACCGGCATCGGCGGACTGTTTTTCTGGCCCCAGTGGGCGTGGTGGAACAGCGCCGCCCCGGCCGTCTTCATGCTCTGGCTCACCGGCTCGGGCATCTGGTTCGTGCGCGAGGTCTGCGCCATTCCGCGCCACCACCGCGGGCTGGACCGCTTCGTGCTCGGCTGGTCGGTGTTCGGCCTGCTCTACCCCGTGGCCTACCTGGCGCTGCAGAGCGCTGCGGCGTTTGCCGTGCTCAATCTCTACGGCCTGCTGTCGGTGCTGCTGAGCATCGGGCTGTGCCTGTGGGCCTGGCGCAAGGGCGAACGCTACGCGGGCTGGATGGTGCTGGGGTTCCTGCCGGTGCACCTGGGCTACCCGTTCCCCGCGCTGCGCGCCGCAGGCGTGCTGCCCGACAGCTGGACCGCGCAATACGCGGTGCTCATCGGTTCTGCGATCGAGATCCCGCTGCTGCTGTACATCCTGCACCAGCGGGCCAAACAATTCAGCGAGAACCGGGCACGCCTGCGGGCCATGGACGGCACCGACCCGCTGACCGGCCTGACCGTCACCACCGTGCTGAACCTGCGCCTGCGCGACGCAATCCGACGGGCGCGTCGTTACCGCCACCACTGTGCCCTGCTGGTGGTGGAACTCTCCAACCACGCCGACCTGCGGCTGCGCATGGGCCGCGAAACCGCCGACCGCGCCCTGGTGGTGGCCGCCGCCCGGCTCACTCGCGTGGTGCGCGACGTCGACACCGTCTGCCGCGTCACTGACACCCGCTTCGCGGTGCTGATCGAAGGCCCCTGCCGCCCGGAACAGCTGCGCCTGCTGGCCCAGCACATCGTGGCCAAAGGACTCGAACCCGGTTCCCTCCTGCCCGACGACACCAGCCTGCGCTTTCGACTGGCCACCACTTTGCTGCCGGGTGAGCGCGCCGTCGCTGCCGAAGAGGACGAACGCGTGGAAGCCCGCCGCACGCTCGATCGCCTGCACCAGGCGCTGGACGACCCGAGCGACGACCCGCGTCGACCGGTGCTGCACCTACCGCGCGAAGGCGCGTCTGCCGTCTGACAAGCCGTTACAGGCTTTGCGACGGACTTCACCCTGGCTTCACAGCCGGCCGGGATAATCCAGCCCCATGTTGAGTCCCTCTGTGCGCCGCGTGGTCGCCGCGCTGGCCCTAGTGCCCGCCCTGGCCCTGCTGGCCAGCCCCACCCCTTCCAGCGCCGCGTTCATCGACCTGCCGCCGATCGACCGCATCGTCCGCTACCAGCCCAAGCTGCCGCTGCAGGTCTTCACCGCCGACGGCGTGGAGCTGGCGCAGTTCGGCGCCGAGCGGCGCGACTACGTGCCGCTGTCCCGCACCCCCAAGCTGCTGCAGGACGCGGTGCTGGCCATCGAAGACACGCGTTTTCGGGAGCACAGCGGCGTGGACGCCAAAGGCATGGCGCGCGCTGCGCTGGCCATGCTCACGGGCGGCCGCAAGCAGGGGGCCAGCACCATCACCCAGCAGCTGGTGCGCACCATGCTGCTCACGCGCGAACTCACGGTGGAGCGCAAGGCCAAAGAGATCTGGCTGGCCTTCAAGGTCGAAGAGGCGCTGTCCAAGGACCGCATCCTGGAGATCTACCTCAACGAGATCTTCCTGGGTCAGCGCGCCTACGGTTTCGCCGCGGCGGCGCAGACCTACTTCGGCAAGCCGATGGACAAGCTCTCCATTGCCGAGACCGCGATGCTCGCCGGCCTGCCACAGAACCCCTACTACGCCAACCCGGTGGCCAACTTCGAGCGCGCGACCCAGCGCCAGCGCCTGGTGCTGCAGCGCATGCGCGAGGTCGGCGTGATCAACGATGCGCAGCTGGCCGCCGCCCGCGCCGAACAGCTGGTGATCCGCCCGCCCGGCCAGCGCAGCGTGGACGCCGCTCACGTGGCCGAGATGGCGCGCCGCGCGGTGGTGGACCGCTTCGGCGAAAGCGCGTATTCCAACGGCCTGCGGGTCTACACCTCGCTGCGCGCGGCCGACCAGCGCGCCGCCCACGCCGCCGTGCAGCGCGGCGTGCTGGCGCAGGACCGCCGCCAGCCCTGGCGCGGCCCCGAAGCACACGAAGACCTGCCCACCGGCGACGGCCCGGATGTCGAACGTGCCGCCGCCGAAGCGCTCAAGGACATCCGCGACGACGACCTGCTGCGCTCGGCCATCGTGCTGTCGGCCAGCACCCAGGAAGTGCGCGCCCAGCTGGCCAGCGGGGAGACGGTGCGCATCAGCGGCGAGGGCCTGAAGTGGGCACAACCCGGCCTGTCATCCAAGGCCAGGGACTCGCTGAAAATCCGCCGCGGCTCGGTGCTGCGGCTGGTGCAAACCGGCAAGACCTGGGCGGTCTCGCAGTGGCCCGAGACCGAAGCCGCGCTGGTGGCGCTGGACACGCGCACCGGCCGCGTGCGCGCCCTGGTCGGCGGCTTCGACTTCACCCGCCAGCCCTTCAACCACGTCACCCAGAGCTGGCGCCAGCCCGGCTCCACCATCAAGCCGCTGCTGTATTCGGCCGCGCTCGAAGAGCGGGTGATGCCCGCCACGCTGGTGGACGATCTGCCCTTCACCGCCCCCAACGGCTGGAGCCCCGGCAACAGTGGCGGCGCCAGCGCTGGCGGGCCCCTCACCCTGCGGGAGGCACTGGCGCGGTCGAGCAACCTGGTGAGCGTGCGGGTGCTGCAGCACACCGGCACGCAGCGCGCACGCGACTGGCTGGGCCGTTTCGGCCTGGACGTGGCCAAGCAGCCCGACAACCTGACACTGGCGCTGGGCACCGGGCAGGTGACGCCCTTGCAGATGGCCCGTGCCTACGCCGCACTGGCCAATGGCGGCTGGCTGGTGGACCCGGTGGTGGTGGAAAAAATCACCGACGCCCAGGGCAAAACCCTGTTCGAAGCGGCGCCCGTGGTGGCGCAGACCGACGACAACCGCGCTCTGCCGGCGCGCAACGCGTACGTGATGAGCAGCCTGCTGAACGACGTCACCCGCACCGGCACCGCTGCCCGCGTACAGGCAGCGCTCAAACGCCCCGACCTGTACGGCAAGACCGGCACCACCAACGATGTGGTCGACGCCTGGTTCGCCGGCTACCAGCCCGGGCTGGCCGCGGTGGTCTGGCTCGGCCACGACCAGCCCCGCAGCCTGGGCGACCACGAATCGGGTGGCCGCCTGGCCCTGCCGATCTGGATCGACTACATGGCCACCGCCCTCAAGGGTGTGCCGGTGGCAGCGGTGCCCGAACCACCGCCCGGCCTGGCCCGCACGGGTGACGACTGGCTCTACAGCGAATGGGCCAATGGCGGCGCCGTGGCCAGCCTGAGCGACGGGGGCGGTACTGCATACGCCGGTCCGCCAACGGTGATCGACGCGATTCGGGAGTTCTTCAAGCCCTGACGGGGACACAAAAAAGCCGGCTCATGAGCCGGCTTTTTTCAGGTCGGTGTGCGTCACATGCCGCAGATGCGGGCTTTCGCTTCCGCATATTCGCGCTTCAGTCGCGCCACCAGATCGGCCGCTGGCACCACCTCGCGGATCGCGCCGATGCCCTGGCCGCAGCCCCAGATGTCCTTCCAGGCCTTGGCGGCGTTGGCGCCCTCGCCGGTGCTGAAATTCATCTTGCTCGGGTCGCTGACGGGCAGGTTGTCCGGGTCCATGCCGGCGTTGCGGATGCTGCCCTTGAGGTAGTTGCCGTGCACGCCCGTGTAGAAGTTGCTGTAGACGATGTCGTCCGAGTTGCACTCGGTGATCATCTGCTTATAGCCGTCGACCGCGCGGGCTTCATCGGTGGCGATGAAGGCCGAGCCCATGTAGGCGAAATCGGCGCCCATGGCCTGCGCGGCCAAGACCGCACCGCCCGAGGCGATGGAGCCCGACAGCGCCACCGGGCCGTCGAACCAGTCTCGGATCTCCTGGATCATGGCGAACGGGCTCTTGACACTGGCGTGGCCACCGGCACCGGCGGCCACCGGGATCAGACCGTCGGCGCCTTTCTCGATCGCCTTGTGTGCGAACACGTTGTTGATGACGTCGTGCAGGACCACACCACCCCAGCTGTGCACGGCCTGGTTCACGTCCTCACGAGCGCCCAGGCTGGTGATGATGATCGGCACCTTGTACTTGGCGCACAGCTGCAGGTCGTGCTCCAGCCGGTCGTTGCTCTTGTGCACGATCTGGTTGATGGCAAACGGTGCGGCCTTGTGGTCCGGGTTCGCCGCATCGTGTGCGGCCAGCGCCTCGGTGATCTCGGCCAGCCAGTCTTCCAGCTGCGCCGCCGGGCGCGCATTGAGCGCCGGCATGGAGCCAACCACGCCAGCCTTGCACTGCGCAATGACCAGCTTGGGGTTGCTGATGATGAACAACGGCGAACCGATCACCGGAAACGGCAGGTTCTGCAGCACCGGGGGCAGGTAGCGTTGGCGTTGGGTCATGTCGTCTCCTGTCTGGTCGGTATCGGGGTTCAGAACGCTTCGGCGGGCAGAGCGGTCACCGCCTCGGCGCCCTCGACGATCGCGTCGCGCACGCCCGGGGCGCGGCTGAGCAGGTGGTCGGCGTAGAAGCGGGCGGTGGTGATCTTGGCTTGCATGAAAGGCACGTCCTGTCCCTTGGCGGACAGCTCTTCGGCCACCAGCAGCGCGCGCGCCAGCTGCCAGCCCGCCATCAGGTTGCCGGCCAGCATCAGGTAGGGCACGCTGCCCGCGAACGCGGCGTTGGGGTTGCTGCGGGTGTTGGCGGCGATGAAGTCCACCACGTCCACAAAGGCCAGACGAGCAGCCGCCAGGCGCTTGGCCACGGCGAGCGCATTTGCGCTGCCACGGGCCAGAAGCTCGGCTTCGGTCTTTTCAATTTGCGCGGCAATGGCCTTGGCCGAAGCGCCACCATCACGCGCGGTCTTGCGACCCACCAGGTCGTTGGCCTGGATCGCGGTCGTGCCTTCGTAGATGGTCAGGATCTTGGCGTCGCGGTAGTACTGCGCTGCGCCGGTCTCTTCAATGAAGCCCATGCCGCCGTGCACCTGCACACCCAGCGAGGTGACATCCAGGCTCATCTCGGTGCTGTAGCCCTTGACCAGCGGCACCAGGAATTCGTAGAAGGTGGCGTTCTGTTTGCGCACCTCGGCATCGGGGTGGTGGTGGGCCGCGTCGTACGCAGCCGCGGCCACACTGGCCATGGCGCGGCAGCCTTCGGTGGTGGCGCGCATGGTCATGAGCATGCGCTTGACATCCGCGTGGTGGATGATGGGCGCAGCGGTGGTGAAGCTGCCGTCCACCGGACGGCTCTGCACGCGGTCCTTGGCGTAGCCGACGGCCTTCTGGTAAGCGCGCTCGGAGATGGCGATGCCCTGCACACCCACCGCGTAGCGCGCGGCGTTCATCATGATGAACATGTACTCCAGGCCGCGGTTTTCTTCACCCACCAGGTAACCCACGGCACCGCCGTGATCGCCGTACTGCAGCACCGCGGTGGGCGATGCCTTGATGCCCATCTTGTGCTCGATGCTCACGCAGTGCACGTCGTTGCGCGCGCCCAGCGATCCGTCGGCGTTCACCATGAACTTGGGCACCACGAACAGGCTGATGCCCTTAACGCCCTCGGGCGCGCCGGTCACGCGGGCCAGCACGAGGTGGACGATGTTCTCGGCCATGTCGTGTTCACCGTAGGTGATGTAGATCTTGGTGCCGAAGACCTTGTAGGTGCCATCGGGCTGCGGTTCGGCGCGGCTGCGCACGGCGGCCAGGTCGGAGCCGGCCTGAGGCTCGGTCAGGTTCATGGTGCCGGTCCACTGGCCGCTGACCAGCTTTTCCAGGTAGATGGCCTTGAGTTCGTCCGAGCCGGCGGTGATCAGCGCTTCGATGGCGCCGTCGGTCAGCAGCGGGCACAGCGCGAAGCTCATGTTGGCGCTGTTGAGGATTTCGCCGCAGGCCGCGCCGATGGTCTTGGGCAGGCCCTGGCCACCAAAGTCCACCGGGTGCTGCAGACCCTGCCAGCCGCCTTCGGCGTACTGCTTGAAGGCTTCCTTGAACCCGGGTGTGGTGGTGACCTTGCCATCGTGGAAAGAAGACGGGTATTTGTCACCCTCCCAGTTCAACGGCGCGATCACGCCTTCGTTGAGCTTGGCGCACTCCTCCAGCACGGCCTGTGCGGTCTCCAGACCGGCGTCTTCAAAGCCGGGCAAGGCCGCGACCTGGTCGATGCGCGCCAGGTGCTCGATGTTGAACAGCATGTCCTTGAGGGGGGCGGTGTAGCTCATGAAAGTCTCCAGAGTTCGAATGCGGGTGCAAAAAAAGGGCATCGCAAGCGATGCCCTTGTGGGTGCCAGCGGCTTACAGCTTCGAGACCAGTTCCGGCACAGCCGAGAACAGATCGGCTTCCAGGCCGTAGTCGGCCACCGAGAAGATCGGCGCCTCAGGGTCCTTGTTGATCGCCACGATCACCTTGGAGTCCTTCATGCCGGCCAGGTGCTGGATGGCACCCGAGATGCCGGCGGCGATGTACAGCTGCGGCGCCACGATCTTGCCGGTCTGGCCGACTTGCAGGTCGTTGGCAGCGTAGCCCGCGTCCACCGCTGCGCGGCTGGCGCCGATGGCCGCGCCCAGCTTGTCGGCCAGCGGGGTCATGACTTCGTTGAACTTCTCGCTGCTGCCCAGCGCACGGCCACCGGAGACGATGATCTTGGCGGCCGTCAGTTCGGGGCGGTCGTTCTTGGCGATCTCGCTGCCGACGTAGGCGCTCTTGCCGTTGCCCGCCGCAGCGGCCACGGTTTCCACGGCGGCCGAGCCGCCCTGGCCCGCGGCGTCAAAGCCGGTGGCGCGCACGGTGATGACCTTGGTGGCGTCGCCGCTTTGCACGGTGGCGATCGCGTTACCAGCGTAGATCGGGCGCTCGAAGGTGTCGGCGCTGATGACCTTGCTGATTTCGCTGATCTGCGCGACGTCCAGCTTGGCGGCCACGCGCGGGGCCACGTTCTTGCCCGCCGCCGTGGCGGGGAACAGGATGTGGCTGTAGCCCGAGGCGATGGCCAGCACCTGGGCGGCGACGTTCTCGGCCAGGCCGTGGGCGAAGCCTTCGGCGTCGGCGTGGATCACTTTGCTCACGCCAGCGATCTGCGCGGCTTGTGCAGCGGCAGCACCGGCGTTGTGGCCGGCCACCAGCACGTGCACATCACCACCGCAGGCAACGGCGGCGGTGACGGTGTTGAGGGTTGCGCCCTTGATGGAGGCGTTGTCGTGTTCGGCAATGACGAGTGCGGTCATGTTGTTTCTTCCTCAGATCACTTTGGCTTCGTTCTTGAGCTTGTCCACGAGGGCTGCGACGTCAGGGACCTTGATGCCCGCGCCGCGCTTGGCGGGTTCGGCCACCTTCAGGGTCTTCAGGCGCGGGGCCACGTCCACACCGAGGTCCTCGGGCTTGACGGTCTCCAGCGGCTTCTTCTTGGCCTTCATGATGTTGGGCAGCGTCACGTAGCGCGGCTCGTTCAGGCGCAGGTCGGTGGTGACCACCGCGGGCAGCGTGATTTCCAGGGTTTCCAGGCCACCGTCGATTTCACGGGTGACCTTGGCCTTGCCGTCGGCGATCTCGACCTTGCTGGCAAAGGTGGCCTGCGGCAGGTCGGCCAGGGCCGCCAGCATCTGGCCGGTCTGGTTGGCGTCGTCGTCGATGGCCTGCTTGCCCAGGATGATCAGGCCCGGTTGTTCCTTGTCCACCAGCGCCTTGAGCAGCTTGGCCACGGCCAGGGGCTGCAGTTCGGCATCGGTCTCGACCAGGATGGCGCGGTCGGCGCCGATGGCCATGGCGGTGCGCAGGGTTTCCTGGCACTGCGCCACGCCGCAGGAGACGGCGATGACTTCGGTGACGACACCCTTTTCTTTCAGGCGCACGGCTTCTTCCACCGCGATCTCGTCAAACGGGTTCATGCTCATCTTGACGTTGGCGATGTCCACGCCGGTGCCGTCGCTCTTGACGCGCACCTTGACGTTGTAGTCCACCACGCGTTTGACGGGGACGATGACCTTCATGTTGGGTTGCTCCTGATGATGGGGAAAGGCGGATTGAAACGGGTGCCCGAGTTGACGTGCACGTCAACTCTGCATTGTAGGTCTACGGCTCGGGTGGCGACATTCTGAATGCAGCCAGCCTGGGTATCAAACAAAATCGAACGATCGTGCTTTTTTGAGATTATAGAGGAAGAGTGCCCATGATCACCAATGCCCCTTCACTCGTCTGCCGCCGCAACGACAAAGTGAGGGAAATCCCTAAAACCAACCGATCGGTCGGCTAATTCGGGTAAGTCTGGAGGGGCCGATCGCGGGTATTCGCCTATAGTGAACAAGAGCTGATTGCTTATATTCAGTAACTATATCCATTCCCCAGGAGACCCGGCATGACCTTCCGTTTTGCGGCGACCGCCGCCCTCGCATCCACCCTTTTGATGGGCGCCGCCGCCCAGGCCCAGACGGTGTTCACCGTCTCCAGCTGGCTGCCTCCGACGCACACCTTGAGCCAGGCGCAGAAGAGCTGGTGCGACGCCCTGGAAAAAGAAAGCGCTGGCCGGATGAAGTGCAACATCTTGCCCAAGGGCGTGGTGGCTGCGCCCGGCACATTCGATGCGGTGCGCGACGGTCTGGCCGACATCTCCTACACGGTCGACGGTTACACACCGGGGCGCTTCATCAACACTCAGGTGGCCGAGTTCCCCTTTCTGGGTGACAGCGCGGTGCAGACCTCGGTGGCCTACCAGCGCATCTACAGCAAGTATTTCGCACCGCTGGGCGAACACCGCGGCGTGAAGGTGCTGGCCGTGTTCACCCACGGACCGGGCATCATCTTCAACAGCAAGAAGCCGGTGACGTCGGCCGCCGACGCAGGCTCGCTGAAATTCCGCATCGGCGGCGGCAACATCAACGAACTGTCCAAGGCCATGGGCTGGAACACCACCCTCAAGGCCGCACCGGAGTCGTTCGAACTGCTGTCCACCGGCGTGATGGACGGCACCTTCTTCCCGGATGAGTCCATCGCATCGTTCAAGCTGAGCATGATCAAGCACGCCACCACCTTCCCAGGCGGCCTGTACAACACCAGCTTCGTGTTCATGATGAACCCGGACAAGTACAAGGCCCTGTCGGCACAGGACAAGGCCGTGGTGGACAAGCTCTCGGGCGAACCGGCTGCGCGCCTCTTCGGCGAAGGCTGGGACCGCGTCGATGCCGCCAGCCGCGATGGCGCGCAGAAAGCACAAGGCGTGGCACGCATCCAGGCCGACAAGGCGTTCGTCAAGGCCGTGGCCGACAAGCAGGACTACCTGGAGACCAAGTGGGCCGCTTCGGCCATGGTCAAGGGCCTGAAGGACCCCAAGAAGGTGCTGGCCGAGTTCCGTGCTGAAATCAAGAACGTAAAGTAAACGCAAGCTGGTTCAGCGAACCTCACCGCCGGCGGGTTTCCGTGCACACCACGGCCCGCCGGTTTTTGTTGACACTCTCGATCACCCGTCACGATGCACTCGACGCTGGAAAAAACGCTGCGCTGGTCCTCGGGACTCATGTCCGCCATCGCGCTGTTCACCATCATGTGGCTCACGCTCATCGACGTGACCGGCCGCAAGTTCTTTGACCACTCGCTGCCCGGCGGGCTGGAACTGACCGAGATCCTGATGGTGATCGTGATTTTTGGTGCGCTGCCCCTGGTGTCCTGGCGCGGCGAGCACGTGGTGTTCGATTCGTTCGACCACCTCATCCCTGCCTGGCTCAAGGACCTGCAGAACCGGCTGGTGGAGCTGGTCAGCGCGCTCACCTTTGCTGGTCTGGCCTGGCTGATGACGCAGCGCGCCGAGCGTTTCATGGAATACGGCGACACCACCGTCTACCTGCAAGTCTCCATCGCCCCGGTGGCCTGGCTCATGGCCGCACTGCTGTTGCTGACCGCGCTGGTGCACCTGCTCTTCGTATTCCTGCCAGTGCCGGACACCGCCCCCACCGGAGCTTCATCATGACCGAAGCTGCACTGGGATTTGGCGCCGTCTTCCTGCTGGCGCTGCTGCGGGTGCCACTGGCCGTGGCCATGGCGCTGGTGGGGATCGCCGGGCTGGGCCTGATGCGGGGCTGGACGCCCGCCTTCGCCAGCACCAGCCAGGTGATCTTCGAAACCGGCTTCCAGTACGTGCTGTCGGTCATCCCGCTGTTCGTGCTGATGGGCAACCTCGTCGCCCGTGCCGGCATGGCGCGCGAACTGTTCACCGCCGCCAACACCTTCGTCGGCCACAAACGCGGTGGCCTGGCCATGGCCAGCATCATCGCATCGGGCGGCTTCGGCGCCATCTGCGGTTCGTCCATCGCCACCGCCGCCACCATGACCCGCGTGGCCTACCCCGAAATGAAGGCGCACGGCTACAAGGACGCACTGGCCGCGGGTTCCATCGGCGCGGGTGGCACGCTGGGCATCATGATCCCGCCGTCCACCATCATGGTGATCTACGGGATCATCACCGAGACCAACATCGGCGAACTGTTCGTGGCCGGCATCCTGCCGGGCATTGTGGCCATCCTCTGCCTGTGCATGGCCGTGGTGTTCATCACGTGGCGCGATCCGTCGGCCGGCCCACCGGCCGAGCGCGCCAGCTGGGCCCAGCGCCTGACCGCCCTCCGCGGTGTGTGGGGTGTGGTGCTGCTGTTCGCACTGGTCATTGGTGGCATCTACGGCGGCGTGTTCACCGCCACCGAAGGCGCTGGCGTCGGCGCGGCCGGGGCCTTCATGTTCGCGCTGTCGCGGGGGTCGCTGACGCCGCGCGTGCTGATCGACATCCTGGTGGAGAGCGCCCGCACGACGGCCATGCTGTTCACCATCCTGATCGCGGCCATGATCTTCAGCAACTTCGTGAACTTCACGTCGATGCCGGGCGATCTGCGCGACTTCATCCTGCAGTTCAGCCCCAACCCCATCATGGTGGTGATCATGATGATGGGCATCTACGTGGCCCTCGGGCTGGTGATGGAAGAGCTGTCCATGGTGCTGCTGACGATTCCGGTGTTCTTCCCGGTGATCACCGCCCTGGGCTTTGACCCGGTGTGGTTCGGCATCCTGATCGTGACCATCGTCGAGATCGGCATGATCTCGCCCCCGGTGGGCATGAACCTGTTCGTCATCAACACCCTGCTGCCGAATGTGAAGCTCACGACCATCTTCCGCGGCGTGTGGCCCTTCGTGGCGGCCGACGTGGTGCGTCTGTGCATCCTGATCGCGTTTCCCGCGATCTCGCTGTGGCTGCCCAGCCTCATGCGCTAGCGCGGACTGCCGAGCCCGACAGGCCAGCTCACTGGCCAGGCTTCATGTGCAGGATGCGCTGCGGGTACGGGATCTCGATCCCGTGCTCGCGCAATGCGCGCAGGATGGCGATGTTGATGTCCGAGCGCAGGTTCAGCTGACCGTTTTCCGGGTCGGCGATCCAGTAACCGAGCGTGAACTCCAGGCCGTCGGCGCCGAATGCCGACAGCGCCGCATTGGGCGCCGGGTCCTGCAGCACGCGCGGCTGGCCCGTCGCGGCCTCGCTGAGCAATCGACGCACCAGTTCCACATCGCTGTCGTACGACACGTTGACCACGGTGGACTGCCAGACCTTGGCGTCTGCCAGCGAGAGGTTCTCCACCCGGTTGGTGATCAGCATCTCGTTGGGCACGATGGATTCGCGACCGGTGGCCGAGCGGATCACGGTGTAGCGGGTGGTGATGTCGGAGATGCGGCCCTCGAAGTTGTCCACCTTCACGTTGTCGCCGATGCGCATGCTGCGCTCGGCCAGGATGACAAAGCCGCTGACGTAGTTTGCCGCCAGCTTCTGCAGGCCCAGGCCGATGCCCACGCCCACCGCGCCGCCCAGCACCGACAGTGCCGTGAGGTCGATGCCCACGGCCGACAGCGCGAAGATCAGGCCGAAGAACAGCAGCACCGCGCGCGTGGCATTGGCGATCGCCTTGCGCAGCGACAGTTGCCCTCCCACCGCAGACTTGAGCAGGCGGGACTCGATGGCGGCGGAGATCCACAGCACCACGATCATCACCGCGCCGGCTGTCAGCGCGCCTTCGAGCAGCGTGCGCAAGCTCAGGGTGGACGCACCGAGCTTCCAGTGGATCTCGTCAAGTTCGGTCAGCACCAACGGCAGCAGGCCACTGACCCACAGCACCATGGCGCCCCAGGCGAGCCAGGAGATGGTGCGCTCGAGCACGCGCACCCAGGGCTTGGCCGTGAAGGCCACCTGCAGCACCTTCACCCCCAGGCGGATGACCACCAGCGACACCAGCACCGGAATGGCAACCTTGAACACCGCCAGCGGCACGAACTTCAGCAGCACCGAACGCGCGATGTAGCCCGAGACCAGCAGCAGCAAAGGGAACAGGGCGCCGTCGAACACGCGGCGGCCGAACAGCACCGAGGCCGCGTCGTCGCGCTGCCCCAGCGCGCGGCGCAGACCAGAAGCCAGCAGCCAGGCCAGCAGCACGCAGGCGGCCAGGACCACCAGCTCCAGCCACACCGTGGGCTGGGTGAAGCCGGCCAGCCAGGCCTGCAGGTCGTCAATGGGGGGCGGGGTCGTGGAAAGCGAAACGGTCGAAGTCATGGGCCAATGATGCAACACCAAAAAGAAACGGCCGTTGCCGGCCGGTGTGTGTCGGTGGATCCGGCCGGGCGGCCGGAGGTTCCTCAGGCGCGCCAGCTCGGCGCGCGTTTTTCAATGAAGGCCTGCACGCCTTCTTGCGCCACGTCGTGCGCCATGTTGCAGGCCATGGTCTGGCCCGCGAGCTGGTAGGCCGATTCGATGCCGGTTTCCAGCTGGCGGTAGAACATGCCTTTGCCCATGGCGATCGCCTCGCGCGGTTTGCCCAGGATGCGGTCCACCAGCGTGGCCACCTCGGCGTCCAGCGCGTCCTCGGCCACCACGCGGTTGACCAGGCCGCGGCGCTGGGCCTCGTCGGCGCTGATGAAGTCACCGGTCAGCAGCATTTCCATCGCCTGCTTGGGGCCCATGTTGCGCGACAGCGGCACACTGGGCGTGGCGCAGAACAGCCCCACGTCGATGCCGTTGACGCCGAAACGCGCGCCCTGCGCCGCCACCGCCAGATCGCACTGCGCCACCAGCTGGCAGCCCGCGGCCGTGGCCAGCGCGTGCACGCGTGCGATCACCGGCACGTCCAGCTTGCGGATGCCCAGCATCAGCTTCGCGCAGGTGGCGAACAGGGTCTGGTAGTAGGCCTGGTCGGGCTTGGACTTCATCTCCTTGAGGTCGTGCCCGGCGCAGAAGGCCTTGCCGTTGGCCGCGATCACCAGCACGCGCGCGGCCGGGTCGGCGGCCACCACGTCCAGCGCCTGCCCAAAGGCGGCCATCATGGCCTCGGACAGGGCGTTGAAGGCCTTGGGCTGGTTCAGGGTGATGGTGTGCACGCCGCGGTGATCGCGGCTGTGCAGCAGGATGTCTTCACTCATGTCTGTTGTCTCCTCGCAAATCACAGGTCGGCCAGGGTGCGGATATGGGCTTCCACGCTGCGCGCCAGGGAACTCAGGTCGTAGCCGCCTTCGAGGCAACTGACGATGCGGCCCTTGGCGTGGCGCTGGGCCACTTCCTTGATGCGTTCGGTGATCCAGATGTAGTCCTGTTCCACCAGGGCCATCTGGCCCATGTCGTCTTCGCGGTGGGCGTCAAAGCCGGCGCTGATGAAGATCATCTGCGGCTTGTGCGCGTCCAGCCGCGGCAGCCACATCATGTCGATCAGTTCGCGCACGTCCATGCCCTTGGTGTAGGCCGGCACAGGCAGGTTCACCAGGTTCGCCGCGGTGGAATGGTCCCACGGCGGGTAGAACGGGTGCTGGTAGAAGCTGCACATGAGGATGCGCTCGTCGCCGGCCACGATGTCCTCGGTGCCGTTGCCGTGGTGCACGTCGAAGTCGATGATGGCCACACGCTGGAGGCCGTGGCGCTCCAGCGCGTACTTGGCCGCCACCGCCACGTTGTTGACGAAACAGAAACCCATGGCCTTGTCGCGCGTGGCGTGGTGGCCCGGCGGGCGCACGGCGCAGAAAGCGTTGGCCAGCTCGCCGGCCATCACCGCGTCGGTGGCGTCGATGGCGGCGCCCGCCGCGCGCAGGATGGCATCCCAGCTGTGCACGTTGATGGAGGTGTCGGGGTCGATCTGGGCGTGCGTGGGGCCGCCGGCGTTGATGTCGTCGCGCAGCTGGTCGGAGAGGCCGCGCAGCGCCGCCAGGTGCATGCGGCCGTGGGCCAGTTCCAGGTCGGCGATCGGGGCGGGGCTGGCTTCGCGGCGCTGCAGCAGCGCGTCGAGGCCGGAGGCGAGCAAACGGTCCTGGATCGCGTCCAGCCGCGCCGGGCACTCGGGGTGCCCGCCGCCCATCTCGTGTCTCCAGCAATCGGGGTGGGTGAAATATCCGGTGGCCTGGCTCATCGATTTTTTTGCGGTAAGGTGACCGGCATGAGCACCGATCCCAAGATCCAACAACTGCTGAATCAGCTTAACACGGTCATTGTGGGCAAGGCCCCCCAGGTGAGCGACTGCGTGGCCTGCCTGCTGGCGGGCGGCCACCTGCTGATCGAAGACGTGCCCGGTGTGGGCAAGACCACGCTGGCCCATGCGCTCTCGCGCAGCTTCGGACTGCAGTTCTCGCGCGTGCAGTTCACCGCCGACCTGATGCCCAGCGACCTGGTGGGCGTGTCCATCTACGAACGCGGACGCGAGGGTTTCGTCTTCCACCCCGGCCCGGTGTTCGCCCAGGTGTTGCTGGCCGACGAAATCAACCGCGCCAGCCCCAAGACCCAGAGCGCCTTGCTCGAAGCGATGGAAGAAAAGCAGGTCACGGTCGAGGGCTCCACCCGCGCCCTGCCCAACCCGTTCTTCGTCATCGCCACCCAGAACCCGCACGACCAGCTGGGCACCTACGCCCTGCCCGAATCGCAGCTCGACCGCTTCCACATGCGCCTGTCGCTGGGTTACCCAGACCGCGCGGCCGAACGCGAACTGCTGCGCGGCGCCGACCGGCGCGACATGGTGGATGCGCTGCAGCCGGTGCTCGGCCCGGCCGAGCTGGCACGACTGCAACAGGCCGTGGCCGCGGTGCACACGGCCGAGCCGGTGCTGGACTACCTGCAGGACCTGGTCAACGCCACCCGCTCGGGCCGCTGGTTCGCGCAAGGACTGTCGCCGCGCGCCGCGCTGGCCGTGGTGCGCGCGGCCAAGGCCCAGGCCTATCTGCAGGGGCGCGACTACGTGGCACCCGACGACATCGCCGCCATCCTGCCGCAGACCGCCGCGCACCGACTGGTGCCGGTGAGCGACGCCGGCCGCGGCGCCATCGAGCAGGTCAAGGCCCTGATCGACGCCACGCCACTGCCGTGAACCCCTTGCGTGCCCTCCGCAGCCGCTTGAGCCGCTGGTTCCTCGACCGCCTGCCGCGCAGCGACACGCTCACGCTGCACCAGCGCAACGTCTACATCCTGCCCACGCGCGCAGGCTGGATGCTGGGCCTGACCCTGCTGGTGCTGCTGGTGGGCAGCATCAACTACCAGCTCAACCTCGGCTACCTGCTGACCTTCCTGCTGGCCGGCTGTGCGGTGGTGGGCATGCACGTCTGCCACGGCAACCTGCGCGGCCTCACCCTGCACCTGACGCCACCCGCACCGGTGCACGCCGGGCAGGCCGCGCTGCTGGACCTGCGGCTGGCCAGCGAACGCAAGAGCGCGCGCCACGGCATTGGCCTGGGCGTGCTGGCCGATACGGGCCTGGCCGACACCCACCTGGGCTGGGCCGACGTGCCCGCACAGGGCAGCACCCCGGTGCAAGTGGCCTGGGCGCCGCCCCGGCGCGGTGTGCACCCGTTGCCCGCGCTGACCGCGCTCACGCTCTACCCGCTGGGCACCTTCCGCGTCTGGACGGTGTGGCGCCCCGCCGCCGAGCTGCTGGTCTACCCCGCGCCCGAAGCACACCCGCCGCCCCTGCCCCCGGGCCAGCCGCAGCCCGGCCACACCCGCCAGAGCGCCCGCGTGCAGGCCTCGGGCGAGTTCGACGGCGTGCGCGCCTACCGGCGCGGCGACCCGCAGAAAAACATCGTCTGGAAAAAAGCCGCCCAAGCCTTTGCCGCCGGGCGCGACGACCTGGTCAGCCGCGACGCGCTGAGCAGCCAACGCCAGCAACTCTGGCTGGATTTCGCGCAGACCGGCACGCACGAGGTCGAGGCGCGCCTGTCCCGCCTCACGGCCTGGGTGCTGATGGCCGAACGCCTGGGGCTGGACTACGGCCTGCGCCTGCCGGGCCGCGAGATGGCGCCCGACCAAGGCGCCGCCCACAAGGCCCGTTGCCTGGAGGCATTGGCATTGCAATGAAACACCCCCTGCGCCGCCTCGCGTCTTCCCCCTCTCCTGCGGGAGGGGGACGCGGCCTGTGGACCGGCGGAGCCGGTTCCACGGCCGCCCTGGAACAGAACCCCTCGCGCCGACAACACATCTGACATGTTCAGGATCTCGCTTTCTTCATTGCCCAGAGACGCGCGCGACACGCTGTTCCTGCTGGCCGTCATCGGCTGGATCGCGGCCATGCAGATCCCGCACGTGCCGTGGTGGTGCAGCGCGCTGGCCGCCGGTGTGCTGGGCTGGCGCACCGCGCTCACGCTGCGCGGCCAGCCCCTGCCCGGCTGGCCCTGGCGCCTGGGGCTGCTGGCGCTGACGCTGGGGGCGACCTGGCTGACGCACCGCACCTTGCTCGGGCGCGACGCGGGCGTGACTCTCATCGTGGTGCTGCTGGCGCTCAAGACGCTGGAACTGCGCGCCCGGCGCGACGCCTTCGTGGTGTTTTTCCTGGGCTTCTTCACCCTGCTCACACATTTCTTCTATTCGCAGTCGCTGCTCACGGCGGCCGGCATCCTGATCGCCCTGCTGGGCCTGCTCACCGCCCTGGTCAACGCGCACCTGCCGGTGGGCCGGCCGCCACTGATGCAGTCCGCCCGCACCGCGGCCGGCATGGCCGCGCTGGGCGCGCCCATCATGCTGGTGCTGTTCCTGCTGTTCCCGCGCATGGCGCCGCTGTGGGGCCTGCCCAGCGATGCCAACACCGGCCGCACAGGCCTGTCAAACAACATGCAGGTCGGGCAGATCGCGCAGCTGGTGCTGGACGACAGCATCGCCCTGCGCGTGCGCTTCGAAGGCGCCCCGCCGCCTCAGCGCGAGCTGTATTTCCGCGGCCCGGTGCTCAGCGATTTCAACGGCGTCGAGTGGCGCCCGCTGCGCTCGGGCTTCCCGCCCGAGATGGCCCTGGCGGCCGACCTGGCCGTGAGCGGCACGCCGGTGCGCTACGAGGTGACGCTGGAGCCGCACCAGCGCCGCTGGCTGCTGCTGCTGGACGCCGCGGCCCGCGCGCCCGAGGCGCCGGGGCTGGAGACCTTCATGACGCCCGAGCTGCAGTGGCTGTCGCAACGCCCGGTGAACGCGCTGCTGCGCTACAGCGCCCAGAGCCACCCGACCTTCCGCCACGGCCCGCTGCAAAGCAGCGTCGCGCTGCAGGACGAGATCGCCCTGCCCCCCGGCTACAACCCCCGCACGCTGGCGCTGGCGGTGGAGTTGCGCGCGCAGTTCGGCGCCGGCCCGCAGGCCGCGCCGGCCCTGGTCAACGCCGTGCTCGACCGCCTGCGCACCGGCGGCTACCAGTACACGCTGGAGCCTGGCGTGTACGGTCAGCACACGGCCGACGAATTCTGGTTCGACAAACGCGCCGGTTTCTGCGAACACATCGCCAGCAGCTTTGTGGTGCTGATGCGGGCCATGGACATCCCCGCGCGCATCGTCACCGGCTATCAAGGCGGCGAGCTCAACAGCGTGGACGGCTACTGGACCGTGCGCCAGCGCGACGCCCACGCCTGGGCCGAGGTTTGGCTCGCGGGCCAGGGCTGGGTGCGGGTGGACCCGACCTCGGCCGTGGCCCCGGCGCGCACCGGCTCGCTCGAACGCCTGAACACGCCCGCCGGCGTTTTCACCGGCGCCATCGGCAACCTCAACCCCACGCTGGCCGCACAGCTGCGCGCCACCTGGGAAGCCATCAACAACGGCTGGAACCAGTGGGTGCTCAACTACACCCAGGGCCAGCAGCTGAACCTGCTCAAAGGCCTGGGTTTCAGCAGCCCCAGCTGGACCGACCTCGCCTATGTGCTGATCGGCATCGTGGTGCTGGTCAGCCTGGCCGGCGCGGCCTGGCAGCTGTGGGAGCGCCAGCAGCACGACCCCTGGCTGCGCCTGCTGCGGCGCTGCCAGCAGCGCCTGCACCGGCTCGGGCTGGACGGCGGCGAACAGCTGCCCCCGCGCGCCCTGGCCCAGCGGGTGCTGCAGCGCTGGGGCCACACCGACGCCAGCCGCGCCGTGACGGAATGGCTGATCCGCCTCGAAGCCCAGCGCTACGCCCGCGGCAGCCCCGGTTCACTGGCTACACTGCAACGCGAATTCCGCCAGTTGCCCTGGCCCAAGGACGCCCCCCCGTGAACGCACCCCTGCCGAGCCCACGCCTGTTCCTCCGCACCGCGCTGTGCGCCCTCGGCCTGCTGATCGCCGCCAGCACCTGGGCCGCGCCCAAGACCTCCAAGACCGCCAAAACCGCGAAACCACCGGCCCCCGCCCGTTACGCCGACGCCCCCGCCGCCCTGGCGCTGGCCGACCAGATCGCGCAGCAGCACGGGCTGGACGCCACCTGGGTGCGCCGCCACATCGGCGCCGCCCAGCGGCTGCCCAGCGTGGCCCGCCTGATGCTGCCCGCCCCGGCCGGCACGCCCAAGAACTGGGTCGCCTACCGCGCCCGCTTCATCGAGCCGATCCGCCTCAAGGCCGGCCAAGCCTTCTGGGAGGCGAACCGCGAGACCCTCGCCCGCGCCGAAGCCCAGTACGGGGTGCCCGCCAGCCTCATCGTCGGCGTGATCGGGGTGGAAACGCTCTACGGCCGCCACACCGGCAACTTCCGTGTCATCGACGCGCTCACCACCCTGGCGCTCGACTTCCCGGCCGAGCACCCGCGCGCCGCCACGCGCCAGCAGTTCTTCCGCGACGAACTGGGCCACTACCTCAAGCTCACGCAGCAAGAAGGCCTGGACCCGCAAGCCCCGCGCGGCAGCTACGCCGGCGCCATGGGCTGGCCGCAGTTCATGCCCAGCAGCTGGCAGCGCTTCGCGGTCGATTACGACGGCAACGGGCATGTCGACCTCTTCAACAGCACGGTGGACGTGATCGGCTCGGTGGCCAACTACTTCAAGGCCTACGGCTGGCAAACCGGCCAGCCCACGCACTACCCGGTGGCCTTCGACGCCGCCAAGCTCGACAAGGACGCCTTGCTCGCCCCCGATATCCTGCCCAGCTTCAGCGTCGAGAGCTTCACGGCCAAGGGCGCGGTGCTCGAAGGCCCGGCGCTGCAGCACACCGGCAAGCTGGCACTGATCGAACTGCAGAACGGCGAAGCCCCCGCCAGCTACCTGGCCGGCACCGACAACTTCTACGTCGTCACCCGCTACAACTGGAGCAGTTACTACGCGCTCGCGGTGATCGAGCTGGGACAGGCGGTGCAGGGGTTGGTGGAAGGGAAGTAGACGATGGAAGGTGCTTCCGGACGCCCACTGATGCCAATAGGTTTGCTGACGTTCTATTCGGGTGATCCACAGCAAGACCTTTCGACAAGGCTCTAGCCGAAGCCTTTACAGAGCAAGCCCGTAACCTGAAAAATTCGCACTACTCCATGCGTTCACTACTCGTAGTTTCTTTCCTGTTGGCAGGGTGCGTCACACCCGAGCAATCGCGCTTTCAATCACCAGAAAGTCGACTCGAGGTTCTAGCAAATGGTGTCGTTCTTCCCTCCTCGTTGGTGGTCAAGGTTCCCGCCCCAGCTATTGGCAACGATGCCAAAGCGTTCTCTGGACGATGGGAGGGGAGCAGCATCATTTCTGTCTCATGTGCGCTGATTGTTGAAAACGTGAAGTCGAATACCGAGGCTACGGTTGTCTTCGCAATGGCCACAACAGGGAAGGAAAGGTGGAAAGGTGCTTGGCAGCGCAAGGATGCCGTCATTGACGGTACGACGATGCGAGTCAAGGCGGCCGACAATTCCGACGTGTTGTTCCAACTGAATCCAGACGGCACGATCTCCGCGAAGCTTCCATTGGGTACCGGTGTCTTCACGGTGTTGCTCCGAAAGGTTTCGGATCCAACCTCTAGCCAGACGGGACAACACTCGGCCGCTTCACCAGTCCAACGCAAATCCTAAAAAAGGCTAAGCCCAAGGCCCAATCCGGATATCCACGTCCATGCTCTCCTCGCCCCCACCCCGGCGCAGCCCCTTGACGGGCAGACAGGCGCTGTAGTCGGTGGCGGCGGCCAGGCGGATGTGGCGTTCATCGGTGGGGCAGCGGTGGGTCACATCGAGGCTGATCCAGCGGCGGTTGGCCGGGTCCAGGCAGACATCGGCCCAGGCGTGGCTGGCCAGGTCGGGTTCGTTGGCGGCGTAGAAATAGCCGCTCACGTAACGCGCCGGCAGGCCGATGCTGCGGCACACCGCCACCATCACATGGGCCTGGTCCTGGCACACGCCCAGTTCCCAGTCAAACGCTTCGAGCGCGGTGGTTTCCACACCGGTGCTGCCCTTGCGGTACTGCACCTTGTCGGCCACGGCGCTGACCAGCGCCACCAGGTCGGCCACGCCGGGCAGCTCACCGCGCGCTCGCGCCGCCATCAACGCCGGCACGGCCTGCGTGGCCCACAGGGCCATGCGCGGGTGCGGCTCGGCCAGTGGCGTGGAACGCAAATAAAACGACGGGTGCGGCAGCTCGGCCGGATCGGTGAATTCGGACACACCGTGCGTGACCACCGTGCCCTGGGCCGAGATGCTGAGCTCGCGCAGGTTCTGCTCGGGCCGGGCCACCCGGCTGAAGCTGTGCACGCGGTTGCCCTCGGTGTCCGGCTGGGCGTGCAGCGTGCCGGGGGTGCGGACGTCCCAGAACTCCACGCTCTGGCAGGCGCTGCTGACAGGCCACAGGTGCAGCGACTGCACCGTGTAGAGCAAGGGCTGGCTGTAGCGGAAGCGGGTGTTGTGGTGGATGACGAGTTTCATGCGGAGCTCCGGTGTGCGCCGGGGACCCGCATGGTACCTGTCCGGATCAGTGGGTAGGGACGAGGAAATCCTGACTGATACGCCCGCCCAGTTCGTTCACACGATCCAGGAACTGGGTGAGGAAGGCGTGAAGGCCGGTGGAGAGGATCTCGTCGATGCGGGCGTACTGCAGGTCGGCCTTGAGCTTGCCGGCGCGGCGCTGGGTTTCGCCCGAGATGTCGTTGGCCACCACGGCCAGGTTGGCCACCACCTCGTTCATGCTGGCGGCCAGGCTGCGCGGCATGTCGGGGCGCAGGATCAGCAGCTCGGCCACGCGCTCGGGCGTGATGACGTCGCGGTAGACCTTGCGGTAGACCTCGAAGCCGGAGACCGAGCGCAGGATCGCGCTCCAGTGGTAGAAGTCGTATTCCTGATCCTCGGCGCTGGCGGCGCCGAAGAAGTCGCTTTGCACGGCGTGAAACTTCACGTCCAGCAGACGCGCCGTGTTGTCGGACCGCTCCAGGAAGGAGCCCATGCGGTAGAAGTGGAAGGCCTCGTCCTGCAGCATGGTGCCCACCGCCACGCCGCGCGAGAGGTGCGAGCGGTGTTTGACCCATTCGAAGAAGGCGCCCGGGTCGCGCTCGAAGTCGTTGGACTTGAGGTAACCCGCCAGCTTGAGCCAAGTGGCGTTCTGCGTCTCCCATAGTTCGGTGGTCAGCGCGCCGCGCACAGCACGGGCGTTCTCACGCGCTGCGCGCAGGCAGGACACGATGCTCGACGGGTTGGACTCGTCGCGCACCATGAAGTCCATGACATTGCGAGCGGTGATGTCCTGCCCGTACTTGGCGGTGTAGCTGGGCATGAGTTCGCTGATGGACAGCAACCCCTGCCAGCCGACCTGCGCCACCGCGGCGGACTGCGGCAGCAGAGAGGTCTGGTAGTTCACATCGAGCATGCGCGCGGTGTTCTCGGCCCGCTCGGTGTAGCGGGACATCCAGAAAAGGTGGTCGGCGGTGCGTGACAGCATTTCAATGACTCCAGCAGTTTCCAAACGCGACACGAACGAAGTGTCTGTGTCGAGAGGCACCGAGGAACCGGCTTCGCCGGGCCTCAGGTGCTGCCCCCTTGAGGGGGTGACGCGAAGCGGCGCGGGGGTGCATTCCTGCTCCTGCGGCGCGGGGGGGTCAAGCCTCCAATATCCAGGTGTCTTTGGTGCCGCCGCCCTGGGACGAGTTGACGACCAGCGAGCCTTCTTTGAGCGCCACACGCGTCAGGCCGCCGGGCACCATCTGCACCGTCTTGCCGCTGAGCACGAAGGGCCGCAGGTCGATGTGGCGCGGCGCGATGCCGCTGTCCACATAGGTCGGGCAAGTCGAGAGGCTGAGCGTGGGCTGGGCGATGTAGCCGTCGGGCTTGGCCTTGACCACGGCGCGGAATTCGTCCACCTCGGCCTTGGTCGATGCCGGGCCCACCAGCATGCCGTAGCCGCCGGCGCCGTGCACTTCTTTGACCACCAGCTCGTGCATGTTGTCGAGCATGTACTTCAGGTCGTCCGGGTTGCGGCCCATGAAGGTGGGCACGTTGTTCAGGATCGGTTTCTCACCCAGGTAGAACTCGATCATCTTGGGCACGTAGGGGTAGATGGACTTGTCGTCCGCGATGCCGGTGCCCACCGCGTTGCAGATGGTCACGTTGCCGCTGCGGTACACGCCCAGCAGGCCGGCGCAGCCCAGGGTGGACGTGGGGCGGAACACCAGCGGGTCGAGGAAGTCGTCGTCCACGCGGCGGTAGAT
>CALRYD010000045.1:0-35339 GCA_943372305.1 Hydrogenophaga intermedia
CAATGTGGGTGACGGTAGCGCCTGGCTGCTTGCAAAGCTTCACTGCCTCACGTTTGAATTCGTCCGTGAAGCTCCTTCGGGTTCTTGTCATGCCTATCTCCTGAACACATCATGTCATTGGATGTGTCCGGGGAACTGGGGGAAGCCCAGTGTTTGCCCGCAGCCAGTTTGGCCCAGTGACCGCGCGGCGGCACAGGGATGCAATGACGCCGGCAGGCCTTGGCAAGGCCCACGTCGGAGATGCCCAGTTCCTTGCCGATCTGCGTCATGGGCTTGGCCCAGACGAGTTCATGCAGCGCGGATCGCTTGATCTTGTGCACGGGTCATCCTTTCGCGAAACGCCAAGGGCTTTTCTTTGTGTACCCGTTGGCATGGCACTGCCTATCAGATGTGGTGCTGACTCGCGACGAGACGCACGTCCCGCCTGAAGTTGGCCACGGATCTCCAGTCACTCGGGGTGCGAGCGAAGACCACCATAGAGCGTCCACTGGGGTGTTTGAGTTTTCCATGTTTGCGACCGGGGATGTAGATCCAGCCCAGTTGAACCAGGCGTTTGACCTCCACGTGCAGTTCCTTCATAGAGCTGTATTTCATGTCAGCTCCCTTCGACACGGATGGGCACGTAGCGGGCGGCAAACCGTTGGGCATCAAATCGCAGCGACTCGAATGCGCAGGCCGCTCCCACCTCGGCGATCGGCTGGCTGTGGACGTGTCCCGACTCACCGCTGGCCAGGCGGTTCTGGAAGAACCGACCATGCGGGTCGATCATGATGTACGACTCGACCATCTCCTCGTTGTCCTCGGCGTACACAGGTACGCTGGCCAGGTCATGGCGTTTGACGAACGTCTGGAAGGACTCCCGCCGGATACTGAGACGGTCGTTCACGACCGGCAGCACCCGCAGCACCTTCCACTTGTCAGGCCCGATCTGTTGGATCGGCGCTGCCATTGAGGTGGCCTCGTTCTCGGAGCACACCACTGTGTTGATCTTGACCTTCAGAGATGGATTCAACTCCCGTCCTAGGTCGATCACCTCTGACAGCCCTGACAAGCTCAGCTGACGGCCTTGACGGTCCTGGCGTCCGATGCGCTGGTTGATCTCCCTGTCCGCCGAGTCGATGCTCACACCGAGCATCGACAGGTGCGGAGCCAATTCACGCATCAGTGCCTTGTCGAGCCTTGAACCATTGGTGATGAGTGAGACACCCATACCCAATCCGTGGGACATTTTTGCAATGTCCACCACGCGATCCGGATAGAGCAGGGGTTCGCCGCCTGCGATACTCAGTCGAACCGCATCCCAATGGATCGATTTCCACAAAGGATTGCTTTCTTTTCCCCGAAGAAAATAGTCTGAAATCGACTGAAGAATGTGCTTTGTGATATCTGGATTGCGAAAGACCTCGCGACGCAGGACGGGCTTTTGCCACGTTGCATAGCAGTATTGACATGCGAAGTTGCATGCTTCGGTGATGTGCCAGTTGATCACCAGTTCCGGTGAGTGTCGGGGTGCCTGCAGCCTCATGTGAGCTCCTGTAAGTTGGAGGCTGCAATGTGCCGATGGCCCGCCAAAATCACTAGGAAACTTACCGTACCCCCCCCCTGCCTTGCCCTGCGGGCTGATGGTTTCATCTTGTCCCGCTGAGGTTCTGTTCTCGACTGAGTCAAGTTCTTTTTATGGCCTGTATTCCATCATTCGAATCTGTGCTTCTGAATGTCCATTTGCGTCTTACGCAGGATTCCTATCCCCAGAAGATCGCGGAAAAAATTGCAGATCTTGGCTATTCAGGTCAGAAATCAGAAGAAAAAATTGCTGAAATCCTTGATGCCATCAAGCGCCATCTTGATGTTGGATCTGATGCATGGCCGGATGTGCAGGGCAATCTGCAAGAGTGGTCAGATTTCCACCGGTCGGTTCAAATCAATTGCTGGACCGGACTGGCCAGCGAGAGACAAGTCGTGTGGGCGCTGTGCTGCTATTCCTACGTACCGGGACTGGCGCGGCGGTTGGCATTCTGGAACCTGCCGGAGCAACTGGACAAAGGCATGCCAGGCGGTGTGTTCTGGTTTCTACCCCGGGTGACCGATGGCTTGCTTGAACTTCCTGTTCAGACCGTCACCAACTGGCTTCTGGACCTGCTCGGCAAGGAGTCGATCGACGCCAACCTCGCCAAAGCACTTGGGAATGAAACGGTCAAGGCTGGAGCCAAGGAGGATTCGGTACTCAAGACTCTGCGCGCGTGGCGGGAGGGGCAGAACCCGCGAACCGTGACCATCAAGGAGTACTTCGCAGACGGTGTCAGTCTGTGTTTTGAGGGAGCTTTCAAACCGGTGTCGACTGATGTCGAGTCCGAGATGGCTCTTTCCGAGGCCCTGCAGTTCGTGGCAGGGCGGGGGATGGATGGGAAGTCGCTGCACGGGCAGATCCCCATGACCGAGCACGTGCTGGACAAGGTCCTGAAAGGGTCTGGGACCCCGGAAGAAAACAGGCGCTTTGTCGATTTGCTGCGGGATCGATATCAGGCCCCGAGCATGAGGACCATTCGCCAGAGGTTACTTGTGGCACGCATGACGCAGGGTGCATACGTCGACCTGCTGGAGCTTCTGTGTCCCGGGGTATCCAAGTTCGAGACGGATCTGATGCACAACAAGGTGCTGCAACTGGTGCGCGAATTCGAACTGGTCTACAACCTCACGGTCGATGCTTGGAAGAAAAATGACAGTGTTCTGGATGAAGAGCGCTGGTTCGAGGCGCACCTTCCGCCATTTCTGAAAGAGGACCTTTTCATCAGCATCCGACCGGCGTTCAGGTTCGCTTTTCCATACAGGCGACTGGCACATGTGCTTTCACGCCGCTTTGCGGCGATGACCGGGGACGAGCCTCTGGACGATCTGCCGCTGCCCGGCATGCCGGATCTGCACATCCGGCTGAAGAATCATGTCGAGCGCATTAGGGATGAACGCACCGAAGACCAGCGGATAGAAGACCTGATTTCTCAGGTCAAGCGTGTCTCGCCGTGGAGAGCCCTGCAGAAGGAGTCATGCATTTGGGTGGTTTCGCAGGTGGCGCATGAAGAGACCATTTCGCCGAAGGCGAGGCTACTGGTGATCGATCGACTCAGACACCTGTCCAGTCACCCCATGCATGCACTGGCTGCGACATGCCTCAAACTGCATCATCTTCTCGATACTGCCGACGGCCGAAAAGACCCTGACGTCCAGGGGCAGGTGCAAGCGCTACTGGATGATGCCGATGACCTGCAGGTCAGTGCTGGATGGAATGCGCCTTTGCTGAACTTCAGGGCCAAACACCTTCTTGCACAGAACCTGGTTGACCAGGCGCTTGCATATTTTCGACGCGCGCTGAACGCCTGTTCCGAGCAGAACCATGGTCAACTAAGGGGCGAGATCGCACGCGATTTGCTTGCTACTGACGTGGTCAAGAACGGTTTCATCCCGGGCAACCAGGAGAAGTACTTCAGAAACATGCTGGCCTATGGCATGTTCGAGATGGACTTCGGACGTCTGGAGGACACCCCGGGATGGGCGGAGGACTATTTTTGGGAAGACTTGTATCGTCCCTATCGCGGGGTTCCAGCCTTGCCTCCGCGGCATCGCTTTTGATCGCGTTCCGAGGATGGTGCTTCAGTGATCCGGCAGCGCATGGAGTTCAAGCAAGTCGACGGTACCGTCGTCCCAGCGCCGGGTCACGGCAGCCTGTACCGTTAAGACCTGACGGGTGTCCATGGCGACCTGCAGCCGATGCCCTGCTTCGATATTGGAAAACCGGTGGCCTCTTAGCAACTGCAGATCAGTGCCGGCTGGGATGGTGGCAAGGCTCGTCGGCAGGTGCACTGCGCTGGCGAGCTTGACCTGGGCCCGCGTGCGGGTCATGTTCAGTATCCGGACGTGAGCCTCACACAGTTCGGCCAGGGGCATGAGGTGGGGCAGGTGCTCCGGCAGCGGCAGCTCACATTGGTCGTCACGGGCTGCGATATGCAGGCGCCTGCCTTGACGGTCGCGTCGCATGCGTTGACGCAAAGCGGCGATCCGTGTGTCCGACGACGGTTCGCGCGCGTCGCTCATGGCCAACCTGTAATCAAGGGGCAGGTGGTCCTGAGCGCGTCGCACCAGTTCAAGCTCCTGCAGGAAGTGGTCGACAACCGCCGCCCCCTTTCCGGCAAAGCGCAAGGCCAACTGCGGAACCTCATGCAGCGTGGCGCGCCAGGTCATGCCCTGCGCCGTGAGCTGGACGTCGTGCACCACCTCGCTGGCCTGCAACTGCTGCAGGCAGGGCAGGTCCGCTTTCAATGCTGCCAAGAAGGCAGCGCCGCGAGCGGCGATCTCATCAAATGCCAGGATGGCGCCAGGCTGCGCCATGGGCCAGGCGACGATAGGTGCGGTCCGCAAGTTCATGTCTGTGCCTCTAGTTTTTTGAAGATCAGAAACGCCTTGAGTGCGAGCATGCCGGCGTTGAGTCCCGCCACAGAACCACCGGAGGCACCAGCTTCCCGGCCGGGCATGGTGGGGCTGTCCCACTGCAGGTAGGCCGCCGGGCGAGTCGGGGAGAACTGCATTTCGGTTTTGCGCGGCTGGATGCCATAGGCCGCCTCGAAGGTGTCGATGGCAAGCTGCCGCATCAGCCGCCGCTGGCCATCCGATTGGCCTGCTGGGTTCTGGAAACACAGGCGCAAGGCATGCCCGTCCACGCCGCAGGCGCTGAGCAGCCGCAGCAGATCAAGAGCCTGGTACTCGTTCTCGAGCGAGATATGCACCCCGCAATGGCACCGCTCCCAGCTCGTGATGGCCGCCAGCATGAGGTGCTCCTCCTGACCCTTGGACAGCCCTTCGATCAGCGGCTGGAACTTGGACTGCTGCAGGCGGGGCAGGTCGACATCCAGCATGGCAAGCGCCTTTTGCACATCAGGAACTTCGCTCGGGTAGGCGCCAAACTTGCGGGGGTGGATGGTGTGGGCGCGCTGCGTGGCATACCGCGCAAGATCGTTTTCCCAGCGCTCGAGCGTGGCCACAGACAGGCCATGGCGCTGAGCAAGCGTGGCGTGCGGGATACCTTGGAGCAGTCGGCCACGCAAGATGGCGAGCACCACGTCGAAGCCGACCTCACCGGGGTACCGAGCATCCACTTCAGGGGGAACGGCAGATTTCCAGGTCAAGGAATCCTGGGCACGCTCGAACCGCGTGGGCACTTTGAGGGCGCGGATCAGCCGCCAGCCCAGTTCAGTGATCGTAAGGCGGTGGCGTGAGGCTCTGGCCCGCACGGCGTCGGGCTTGAGACCGGTGGCGGCCGCCACCTCGCGGTGATTCAGGTCGACCAGTTCAGCCATGCCCAGATCCAGCCACAACCGGATGCCTGCCTCGGGGCAATGTGCATAGGTTGCCAGGGTCGTGACCGGTGTGGCGTGGCCGGCATGCGCCGCCAGCACCTCAATCTGATTGATGTCGGTGCAGCTGCAGCTGCGCCAGATCTCGGCCATGGCGGTCGTGATGGCTGTGTGGCGCAAACTGTGCAGGCGCACATGCGGATCGCCCGTCGTCGCCTTGAGCAGGCGATGCACGAAGGCGATGGTGGCGCCCGGGCGGTAGCGGTCAGCGATCTGATTGGGGTCGCCGAACAGGTAAGCG
The DNA here is from genome assembly GCA_943372305.1 of Hydrogenophaga intermedia. GTDB lineage: Bacteria > Pseudomonadota > Gammaproteobacteria > Burkholderiales > Burkholderiaceae_C > Hydrogenophaga > Hydrogenophaga intermedia_D. The sequence continues at coordinate 5,644 of CALRYD010000045.1, forward strand.
TCCCCGGGTGCTCCTTGCTTTTGGCGGAGAGTGAGCCATGCCTGCAGGCGCTCAAGCGTGGCCGGATCGCGCAAGGTCAGGTTCAGGCGGCCAGAACGTGCGTCGCGCGCGATTTCGATCTCGGCGTAGCGGCCACGCGAATCTGAGCTCAGCCAGACGCTGCGAATGCGCACATGCAGCAACTCCTGAGAGCGGACGGGGGCCCCGGCAGCGATGGCGATGATCAGTGCCGCAGCACCCGCCAGCTGGCGATCCGGGTGCAAGTCACTCCAATCGATAGCCCGCGCGATTTCATGTGGCCACACCACCTGCGCATGTGGCACGATTTCGGACGCATCACTGCGCAGGGGACGGTGCAGCGGATCAATGTCAAAGTGCCGCACCAGGAAGTCATGAAAACACGCCAGCGCCGACCGCATCGTGCCCTGGTTGCCACGGGATTGTGAGGCGATCAGCCCTTCGTAGATTGCAGCTAGCTTTGCCGGGGACCACTCGATAGAAGCTGCGTCCCGCAGCATCGGGGCGAGAGCACCGTGCAGCGGGATGAGGGCGCGCCGGGTGTAGAGCTCAATGGTGGTGTCGGCTGGGTTGGTTTGTTGAATGGTGCCGTTTTCACAGAGGTCCGCGACCCAGGCGATGAGTAGCGCCGTGCAGGGACCGGCCGCCAGGGCACGGCCTTGCAGGTCCAGCATGCGCTGTGCCCACGCGCGCTTGTTCACACCGTCGATCGGCGAGTGTTTTTGCGAGAGGAATTCGAGGGCCAATTGCAGCACATGGGTGCCCTTGTCCTCACCGTGACTTTGCAGCGCGGCGTCGAGCAGCTCGCCGGTGGCCCCGACATCGGTATCTGCCTCTTGCGCTTGTCCCGTGGGAGTAGGCACCAGGCCATTCTCCAGCCGTGCCCACGCGCTACGCGGCAATGCCGAGAGCACCGTGAGCCCGCTGGTGTGTGAGAACAGCGACGGGGGTAAGACTTCGTGCCACCAACACAGGCAGTCGAGTTCTAGCTGCACGCAAGGCTCTTTTTCCGCCCGGTAAGCCGCACTTTCTTTCAGGAAAACATCAAGGGTTTGCTTCAGGCCATGGGCTGACATAGCGGTCAGTGCCGAGGTGCCAAGCGGCCCAGAAGGCCACGCCTGCAAGCTCAAGGTTGACAACAAGCGCCGTTCGATGCGTGCGGAATTTTTGGGCGACCACTGCAGCGCGACGTCTTCATTGACTTGGCAGGGGGCGCTGACTTGCTCTTCGATCAGCACCAGTGCGTGGACCGGCACAGCATCGAGCGCGACCAATCGAGCCGCCAGCAGGCCGATGCGACCCGCGTCTGCGACGAGTACCTCCCGGATGAAGTCGCGAAGGCGCGAGGCTCGCTTGTAGACCTCTGTGCTCACACCCCAGCGAGCGGGCTTGCCCTCAGTGGCCAGCACCTCGAAGCCCGCTTCTTGGAGCAGTTTCATGGGTGTCATGCGTTACTCCTTAGCCAAGCCAAACACCACGAAGCCGAAGCAGAGCGCCGCCACCCGGTCGACCGCCTGTGTGGTCCTCAACCAAGTCGCCTGGCGCTGGTGGTGTGCAGTGCTGCACAACATGGATTGCCCCTCCACGTCGTGGCGCAGGAAGGCGTCCACTTCACTTGAGTGCAGACCCTGACGCCGCAGCTCGTTCTCCATCAGCTTGCGCCCGAAATCGGGCGGCAGCCGAGGCGTGTCGTCTTGCGGTCGCAGGAAAGTTCTCGTGGGCAAGGAGAGGAGCTCGGCCGGGCTGCGTGCCTGCTGCATCAGCGGAACATCTTCGCGGTTGACCACAGCGTTGCACCAGCGGGCCAGCGCGCTCTTGCCCTCGTTCTGCGCGGTGAGACGGCCGCGAAGCGCGCGGCAGTGGACCCTCACGGCGCGGAAAGTCTCGCGCGTGAAGGCCGAGATCGGCATCGGCAGTGGGTGCAGAACATCCTTGTCATACACAGGAATCCACCGGTGCTCCCGCTCATCAACGCCGGCCGTCAAATCGATTCCAGCCGACTCGCGCAAGGCCAGGAGGCAGGAGAGCCGGAAGCCCACAAGTCGCATGAAGCGGTTGTGATGCTCGATGAGCCGGGCAAGTCCCGCGTGTTTGCCGGGATGGAGGTCGGCGCACGCCTGCTGCAGCACCAGGTCGTGTGCTTTGACCGCCTCGATGGTTGGCACTACCTCGCTGCCGAAGGCCGGACCTTCTTGCGCTGCGGCGGCGCAGCCCCAGCCAGCCAAGCTGTAGAAGCGATCAAAGCCAGTCTGCAGCTCTCCCCTGGGGAGGGTCATGTAATAGAGCTTGGATTTTGGAATGTGCCAGAACCGACCGCTGATGACTGCAGACAGAAGGTTGTCGAACCCCTGGCCTCTCAAATGTGTTCCAACGGAGTTGCGGTACCGAGCCCACGATGGGCAGATCATGTCCTGGCTTGGGTATACCGGGTCGTTGCTGTCGGGGCATGGCACCCCGGGGTACAGGTCCGCCAATGTTGTGGCGTCGGGGAGTTGGGCTCGCCGCTTGAGAAGGTTTTGATGCAGCTTTTTGGGCAACGGCTTCTCGCAGGTCAGAGACGCCGGGATACATCCTGGCTGCGCCGTCGCCGCCTCGCGGACGAGACCGCTGTGGTCAATGCTGAGCATGCCCTGCTCAAGATCAAGACAGAGATCCGCAGCATCAGGGTGGGCGGGTCCGGCCAGGGGCGTGGCGAGCAGCAGATCGGGCGTGAAGCCCGAAATGGCGACCAGTACCCCCAGGCCGCCAGTGAACGTGTCGTTGGCCATGCCCTGTTCGATATGCGCCAAAGCCCGCGACATCTGCCCGGGGCTGAGCTCCCTGTGGTTGCTCGCCCCCGCCCTTCGTGCCGCGGTCGCCGCCAGCACGCCTTCCAGCAACTGGCCCGTGACCCGTGAGCGACCATTGCCAGGCGGGGGCGTCGTGTCCTGCAGGTATGCGCGAAGCACCTGGCGGTATGTGCACCGCAAGTCCGCGACCGCAGCATGATCCTCTTCCTCCGTACAGGGCGAATCGGTGAGCAGTGAGTGGACCTGCTCCCTGTTGAGGTCTGGTCCGTCAAGAAGTGCGTGGAATCGGTTGCTGGCGGTCGGTCCCAGTGCTTGCTCCTCGTGGAGCGCTTTCAGCACTTTGAGCCCGAGGAACGTGTGAGCCAGAACGTGGTCTGCAGTGCCTGCTGTGCAGAGAGCTGACCACCCCGGATACCTGGACTTCAGGCCGTGCGCGGCCTGCAGGCTTTCTACTTCACCGTTGTGTTCCATCTGGACCTCCAGTTCCGTGACAAGACCACATATGGTCTTCAGCATCTCGTCAGGCCGCGAGTCCGTGGGACCTAGCGTTTCAACAGCCGCCTGCAGACACTGCTGCATACCGCGCGCGACCAGCAGTTGGGCGGGGGTGCCGGGTGGGCGTGTCGCGACTCGCTCTATCAGTGACAGCCCGTGCAGGGCGAGGGCGTTGTCGGGATTGATGGACAGGGCCAGGCTGGCCCTTGGGGATGCAGTCATTTTTCTTGATCGAAAAATGACCTGCCGCCTCAGGTCTGGTTCTCAATTGACATTCACAGGCGACCCGAATCTGTGAATGCGCGCGCGCATGGGCGCAAGTGCCAGACAGGGAGGCGGACCCGTCCGGATGACGTCGCGGGAGGCGACGCGGCCTCCCAGGGGGAAGCAATGAAAAAAAGGGGGCGGTGCAGAGTCGCACCAATGGGGCCCGGACCGGCAGGGCGCACCTGTCCCCGGGGGCCGGCGAAAGCCGGCGATGTGAAAAGGCTGGTAGGGGCCAGCTCCCGCGGCAAGCGCCGCGCGCAAATGTTAACCCAGCTTTTTGCAGGGCCCGGATTTTTTCACTGACCCTCGGCCCGTGCCGCAGGTCGCTTGCACCCCATCACGTTCCTCGACTGCAAGAAGCCGCTCGCGCGTCAGGGAGCCTTCCGCGCCAGGGCCTCAAGCTCCTCGATCACTTCCGCTTCCAGGCGGCGAGCAGTGGCCGAGAGCGCCTCGACGCCCAGGTCCATCGAAGCGAGCAAGCCGAGGTTGGCGATGTGCACGGCCTGGTTCATGTCGGACCCGCTTTGCATCAGCTGCCGGATGCCCGCACCGGCCCGCAGCGCCAGTTCTTGTGCATCAGGTCCGAACTTTTCCTGCAGCGCAGCCCACATGCTGGCGGGCCATTCACCCAGCACCTCGGTCCCAACACGCCGGTCCTGTTCGATCGTCAGATGCGCCAGGGCCAGCACCCGGCCGAGGTCCTTGTTCGAGCGTTTCCATGTCGTACCCGCGATGAGGGTGTCCGTGATCGCCGGGTGGTGGAGCATGTTCGCCAGCGCCATCATCTCCGGGCGGGCGATCCGGATGCCCGCCGTTGTCGTGTGCGGTAGCCATTCGGCCAATGCCAGGAAGTCGAAGCTGCACAGGGCATAGGTGCCGTGGGCGGTGTCGATTGCCTGCAGCTTCTTGGCCGCGGAGCCGCGCTGGTAGGGCGGCGGCGCCGCCATCAGCTCCAGGAACCAGTTGCTGCCCTCTGGCGGATGCAGGCGCACCATCGGCAGGCCATCCGGTGCATCGCCGGGCTTGCCGGGCGCGAACCGGGGGTCCTCGCGCGGCTTCCAGCTGGCGTCCAGCAACTGCTCGGTGATCGCGGTAGCCGTGGCGACAGCTTTGGCATGCGGGCTGCACAGGCCGTCAATGTCCTTGGTGCGGATCGCCCGGTTGCCATCGCTGGCGAAAAACCAGTACGCCGCGGCCAGCGAGCCGCAGATGATCAGGTCCTCGCGCACATCGTGCGGCAATGCAGCGGCGAGCTGCTCAAGGGCCTGGCCAGGGGAAATGCTGTCGGGTTCGATCATGCGGACGTGATGCCGTGGGCAGTGGTTTTGTTCAGGTGTGCCGCGAAATCGTGGGCTTCGGCGGTCAGGCCGATGTCCAGCAGGTCCGCCAGACATTCCAGGGGTGAGGCCAGGTCCACCGCAGGTCTTACCGATGGCGAAGGCGTGCGCAGACGCCTTCCGAGGTGCAGCACCAGCGGCGCATGTGTCCTCGGGTTGTCGACTTCGACAAGGCCGGCATCGAGCTTGCGCACGAATTTCGTGTTGGCGTCATACACGCTCAGATCCAGGCGCGGCGCCGCCGTGATGTTCAGGTGTTCGTGGAACTGGTAGGCCGCCAGCACACCGCTGAGGGCAACGGCCGGTGGTTGGCTGGCGCCATCCATGACCTTGTGCAGCCGGCTCAGGAGCGCTGACGGGCCCCGGGCCAGACCGCTCGGGTCTGCAAAGCGGACGGCCTTGCGCTCGGACTTCAGATCCAGCGCCAGGCTGTGCCATGCGTCCCAACCCGGCGGCCGGACCGCGAAGTCCCCGTTGGGGCCGACGATGACATCGAGCTTCCTCAGATGTTCGAGCGCGGCGATGACCGTGGGCTTGCTTGCGCGGGATTCGCCCAAGACCTCCGAGGCGGAGGCCATGGGCTGGCCCTGCAGCCAGCGATCGACGATCAGAGACTGGACAAATACGCGGCTGACCCGTCCGCCCTGGGTGGCGTTTTCATGGAGCACCAGGTCGCGGATGAACAGCGCCAGATCCTCATTCAATGGTGCTGATGCCCCATTCATCCGGTCGAGCGCTTCGTCGAAAGCCACCAGGTGGATCTTGCGCCCGACACCATCCTTGACGATGTTGCGGAACCGGCTCAACTCCTCGTGCAGCCTGGTGCTGCTCAGTTTGGACTGCGTGAGCACCAGCATGGCCTGCGTGCTGGCCAGTTCCTTATCCAGCGCGTAGGCCAGCGCCAGCAGTGCGCCGCGCACGTCGCGGGCGTTGTTGGTGCGCTTGACCTCAACAAGGAAATCTCCGTTGTGGCCAACCCAGCGGCCGTCGTATTCCTTGGTGGCTTCTGCGATGTGGCTTTGACTCATGAGGTTGCTACTTTACAGTAGGTTGCTACCTATCTGCAAGTTGCTACCTTTTGGCAGTTGCTGGCGCCGCCCTACGGATCGTGGCCAAAGACGGCGAAGGGGTTGCGGCGAGTCGGGCAACGTCATGAAGCCGTGATGCCGGTGGAAGTGGGCCGTCGTCTCATCTTGGGCATCCACCATCAAGGTATGAGTGGCCATTTTCGAGCTCGCCCGGGATCCTTGACGAGTTGCGCGCGCAGCAGCGGTGCGAGGTACCTACATACATGCAGGACGCCGGGGGGGCAGTGCCGCCTTGCGATTGCGCGCAGCCTGCGATACAATGTATCTCAATCAGTCGCAATAGGAGGCCATCATGGCTGCTGCCACCACTATGGTTCACGTCCGCGTGGACGAGAAACTCAAGGAGCAGGCTGCGGAAACGCTGGCCTCGATGGGTTTGACCGTCTCCGATGCGATCCGCGTGTTCCTGACCCGCGTCGTCGCCGACAAGGAACTGCCGTTCGCGCTCAAGGCACCGAACGCCACCAGCCGCGTCGCCATCGCCGAGGCCAACGAGATCATCAAGAGCCGTCGCGCTCGCTTCGCAACCGCTGATGCGCTCCTGAATGACCTCGAAGAAGCCAGCCACAGGTAAGCGGGCGAACCTGCCTCGCGCGTCGGACTACACCAAGGACTTCCTCAAGGACTGGCAGCGCCTGTCCCACTCCGGCCGGTACGACATGAACCGGCTGAAAGAGGCCATGACGCTGCTGATCGCCAACGACGGGCCGCTGCCGCCTGAATGGCTCGACCACCCGCTGACGGGTGAATGGGCAGGCCATCGTGAGTGCCACATCGGCGGCGACTTCCTGCTGATCTACACGCTCGACGACTCGGGCAAGAGCGGCTTGGTCGTTTTCGTGCGCAGCGGGACGCACTCTGAACTGTTCTCTTAGCCCGAAAAGAAAGCCGCCTCGCTGGCTTGTGCTCACCCTTTCTTGACAGCGAGGGTGCTGCTGCAGTCAAGCAACAGTTATCAATTGCCAGGAGACTGCCGTGCCCACCAGTGTTGCACTCGACTCCTATTTCGAGACCTTCGTTCGCCACCAAGTTGAGTCCGGGCGGTACGGCAACGCCAGTGAGGTGGTGCACGCAGGATTGCGCCTACTGGAGGACCAGCAACAGCAGGCAGAACTGCAACTGGAGGCCATGAGGGCGGCGATTGCTGCCGACTTGACCAGTGGCACTGGCATTGCGGCTGATCAGGTTTTTGACCGGCTGGAAGCGAAATGCCGCAAACAGGCGTCAGCAGGCCGGTAGTGGGCGTGCTGGTTACCCTGCCGTATGCCGTTGTGGCCTCTGCGATGTGGCTTAGGCTGATGAGGTGGCTACCTTGCATCTGGTTGCTACCTTTTTACCGTGGCTGTCGGCACTCCGTGGATCCTTGCAAAGACCCTGAAAGGGTTTGCGGCGAGTCGGGTAGCGCAATGAAGTCGTGATGTCGATGGAAGTCGGCCGTCACCTCATCTTGGGTATCCAACATCAAGGTATGTGTGGCTGTCCCGGGCTCCGCAGCCCGGCCGAGTGTCTCGGCGGTCAGCGGGCGCTGAGAGGGTGCGTGCCTCATTCGGCACGCAGGAGCTTGCCGCGGCGGGAGAATGCACGCTGCAAGGCAGGAGAAGGTGCCTGGGACGACAGCAGTGCCTGCGCCAGGCACACCTGATCAGCCGGCGACAGCCGGGCAAACTCTGCCTGCTCGATGGCCTGCTGAGCGGCGTCCTGAACAGCCGAAGCGACGAAACTTGTCATGGTGCACCCCTGGAGTTCAGCAGCGAGCTTGAGCATGCCATGCAGATCGGGGCTGATCCGGACTTGGAGCTGGACGGTGTTGCTGGTAGTGGGCATGGGGCTGACCTCCGGTCGGAACCATGCAGCAGTATGTCGTACTTCACCCATTCCGGGATGCACCGACCCAGGTTGTTCCCCGGCCGGGCGGCGAGCAGCAGCACATGGGTTCCGCGGGGAGCGCGTGGGTGCTGCCGTCTGTCAAGATCACGACGCCGGCATGGCCCCGAGGGCCTGCGCCGCGCGCAGCAGTCCCCCCAGCACCGTGTCCGCCACCACCTGAGAAAACCCCCGCGGCAGTTCCGCCCCGACCTGCGCGACCACGGCCGGCGTGCGCGCCACCAGGTCCTGGATCAGGGTCTCGGCGTCTGCACCGAAGCCCACCTTGCGGGCGGTGCTGTTGAAGTGGCGCCGCTGGATCTGCTGCACGTGGTAGTGCCGGTTCTTGCCCAGCAGGGCCATGGCCAGCCGCAGGTCGTGGGACGACCACTGGTTCGCGCCATCGCCGAGGACCGGGTAGGCCGACATCACGTCGTACAGCGGCGTCAGCCGAAAGCGCCCCGCGGCCCCGGCCTGCAGCTGGATGCTGAAGTTCTTCGCATGTCCATCCGGGGCCCGCAACATCCAGAACAGGATCTGCGAGGCCATCAGGGTGCGCAGGTCCTGCTCGGCGTCCACCGACTGCTGCACCAGGGTGAACAGCGGCTGCAGACCCGGTCCACCATCGCTTTCATAACGCAAGAGGGGGGAGGTGCCGGTGGCCTGGCAGAAGTCCTCCTGGACCAGGCGCAACAGGCGCCGGCCGTCTGCGGAGCGCATGCGATCAAAACGCGAGACGACCAGCACCCGCTGCTGCCCGAAGGTGGCGCCGCGCGGCTTCATCCACTGGCCGTCCCACCACAGGAAGGCATCTTTTTCCTGGGCACCCGCCAGCGAGATCCGGAAATCGTCGTCCGGGCTGCGGGTGCCGATGAACCGGTCGGGACCCACGACCTCCAGCAGGTGGCGCTCGATGGCCGCTTCATCCACCACCAGACCATCGACCTGATCGATGCCTTCGGGTGCCTGGCCATCGGGCAGCAACTGAAGTGCTCCGACACAGTCGCGTCCGACAGCTGCCAGCAGGGCAAAGGCATCGGTGGAGCCCGTCCTGAAACGGGTGGCCATGCGCCGACGGATGGCGTCGCTGTCGGGAAGCAGACCTTCGAAGTAGTGGGCCACCGCAGGGCTCCGCAGCGCCTCGTTGCCGAAACCGAAGGGCAGCGACAGGGAAATCGGTCGCCCGCGCGGTGAGGCCATCCACGCCGGGTCGTACTGCAACTCCATGCCGCCGCGGGCCGTGAGAGTCCAGCGACCCACCCGCTCGCCATTGGCCCAGAGCATCAGCGTCTGGCTGTGCGAACGCCGCCCCATCTCACCACTCCACCGGTGCCGACACCTCAACGCCGTCGCGCTCACCGAGGCGCAACTCCAGTCCGACCACCGAACACCAGCCCAGCAGTTGCTTCAGACTGAGCTCCTCCGGATGCAACTCCAGATGGGAGACCCGGTTCTGGCTCAGGCCCAGGCGAGCCGCCACCTGGGCCTGCGTGAGCTGGCGGCGTTTGCGCGCAGACCGAAGCAACTGCCCCAGCTGGAGCGCAGTCACCAGAGGTTGAGCGGTGGAAGTGGAGGGCATGGCGACATCTGTCATTCAGCTGCCATTACTTTATCTGTAATAAAGATAAATATCAATCAGCTGTATATCGGATGAAAAGTTACATGCTTAGGTGGCTGGGACGTTGGCTCAACCGTGCAGTGGCGCCCTGTCGGCTGTTCCGGTCGTGGCGGCGCCAGGGCCGAGGTCGTGGATCTTGTCGGTAGGGCTTTCACGCGTTCGGCTCTTGGTATGTCTAGCGCCGATGGGTGTGACGGACAGCGCCCAAAGGTCGGAAACGTGCGTAGAATTCAACCGCGATGGTGAGCGATGTTTTCAGGCGCAGCATGTGACAGCATGAGCTCCTCTGGTCTCACGAGACCTCTCACGGTGTCACACGATTTTTGGTGGTCTGATGAGTGCTGAGACGGTAAATCGTTGATTTATAAAGTTTTCATCGTGTCTTGGCGCCGCACAACGACCACCAAGAACTACCAAGTTCGCTGTGTGTACACAGCAAATAACTTAGCCTCATAACCCAGGTCGCAAGTTCAAATCTTGCCTCCGCAACCAACAAAATCAAGCTTCTAGCTTGTCAAAAAAGCTCACTACCCAGTGGGCTTTTTTGTTTTGGCGCGCCGAGGTTGTCATGTGCGCCGAGGTGTCGGGTGGTCGTGACCTGCCCCATATAGACGCACCAATCAAAAGTGGAAGTCCGGGTTCAACGTTGCTCGATGGGTTTCTGGGTTGATGGGGATTGAGCTGCATCGCCAGCGCGCTGGCAATGCAGCTCGGCGAAGCGAGCCGATGGCATGCGTCCCAGGCTGCTGTGCGGCCTGCCATCGTTGTAGTCCGTTCGCCCGACCGCCACGGCCATCCTGGCCCGATGTAGGGTCTCGAACCAGCACTCGTTCAAGTGCTCGTCACGGAACTTGCCGTTGAAGCTCTCGATATAGCCGTTCTGCATCGATCGCCCCGGCTGGATCAGGATGTGGCGAATGCCATGCGCCTGCGCCCAGGCAATGAACGCCCGGCTGGTGAGCTCGGGACCGTTGTCGATTCGCACCCGCCTTCGGATACCCACGAAACAGCGCAGCGCGATCCAGCACCCGGGTCATGTACTGGCCTGAGATACCAAAGTCCACCGCGATCTCAACGCTCTCGTGGCTGAAGTTGTTGGCCACGGTGAGGTTCTTCCGCCGCCGACCGCCCGAGAGGCTGTCACTCACACAATCAATGCTCCACACCTCGTTGACCGTGCGTACCAGTTGCAGCGGCACACGTTCATGGACAGGGCGCTTGCCCTTCTTGCGACGGCGCACGGTCAGGTTGGACTGCCGATAGAGGCGGTACACGCGCTTGTGGTTGACACCGGGAAACTCCGGGCGCAGCAGATCGTGGATGCGCCGATAGCCAAAGCGTCGGCGCACATGGACGATTTCCAAGATCTCCTCGTGCAAATCCACGGTGGCCTGATCGGCCTGCGGCGGATGGCGGTAGCTGTCGCGGGAAAGCCCCACAAGACGGCACGCGCGGCGTTCGGGCAAATGGAGTTCGGTGACCATGGTGCGGATCGACTCGCGTCTGGCCTGTGGGGCTAGCGCTTTACCCCTAGAACGCTCTTGAGCGCATGCATGTCCAGGCGGGCTTCGGCCAGCAGCTACTTGAGCATGGCATTCTCGGATTCGAGCTCGCGAAGGCTATGGGCTTCAGAGACCGGCATGCCGCCGAACTTGGCGCGCCAGTTGTAAAACGTCGCGTCGCTGAAGCCGCCTTTGCGGCACAGCTCCTTGATCGGCATGCCGGCATCGGCCTGATTGAGGAACCCGATGATCTGTTCCTCGGTGAATCTGCTCTTCTTCATGTCCGTCATTCTCCTGGTGGTTGACGGACTTCACTAACTTCAGCTCGGTACGGCTGTTAGGGGGCAGGTCACTCGGGGCGATGTGCAGTGTGGTTTTTCGGCAGATGCGTGTGGTTTTCCCCGTGTTTGACCTGTTGCGCCTGGTCACATAGGTATGCCCTGTACTTACAATGCGGGAGTAATACTTGTTGACTATTCGTCGGCAGGTGACCTTTGTATTTCTAGAACACGGCTGGAACCATCTTGCTGGCGCTGACACGATTTCCCCGCATGCTTCCCTCTCACTGCTTGAAGGGGGTCTTTAGAGCTTCATGGCTATTGGCTGTGATGCTGCTCGTGCTTTCACCCTGGGCCTTCGCACAGACTACTGTGCGGAACGTTGCTAGTGTGGCGCCTCCTGCAGGATTCACCAACACAAACCCGAATGTCTCGTGCACGGTTGCGGGCGTGTGTTCAGCGGCAGATACCGATTCGGTCACACCCAGTGCAGACTTGGCGTTGACGAAAGTCAGCATTGCTCCGAATGTGGCGATAGGCCAAACGGTCACTTTCACCCTGGTGATCAGCAACGGGGGACCGAGTCCAGTGGTCGGTGCGACGTTTGTTGATGTGGTGCCTGCCAACTTCACCGCAGTGAGCGCGCAGGTGATCAGCGGATCCATCACCCTTGGCGTTTCCGGCAACACAGTCAACGGCACTACCACGCTCGCGTCTGGCGCGAGTTCCACCATCCGTGTCGTCGCTGTTGCGGCGAGTACTGGGGCGTACACAAACACGGCCATCGTAACGCCCCCACCGGGGACATTGGATCCTGTTTCTGCCAACAACACGGGGACTCAAGCTGGTGCCGTTCAAATCGCGGACGTGACCACGCAAGTGGCGCTGCCGGCGAGCGCGCCGGTGGGCTCGGTGGTGAGCGTGACGGTGACCTTCAGCAACGTGGCCAGCGGCGCCACGGCCACGACGGCCAGCGCCAGCGTGGGCACGGTGACGCTGAGCAACGGACAGGTGCAGACCTACACCCTGGGCGATCTGGCCCCGGGCGCGAGCGTGACGCAAGTGTTCACGACCACGATGCCCGCGAGCGTGCTCGAGGCGACCAGCACGGTGGCCACGGCCACGCCGGAATCGAACACTGCGAACAACCAGGACGTGGACAACCAGGCCGGTGGTGAGCAGACCACGCCGCTGTTCAGCGACCCGGGTGTGAACGTGCAGCCGATCCCCGCGGGCGCAGTGGGCTCGACGGTGACCACGACGGTGACCTTGAGCAACAACGGCAGCACGACGGTGACCTTCACCCCGGTGGTGGTGGTCAACGGCGTGACCACGACCCTGGCGAGCGTGACGCTGGCCCCGGGCCAGACCGCCAGCAGCGCGCCGATCACGGTGCCGCTGACCACCACGGGCGCGACGGTGACGGCGCTGGTGACCAACTCCAGCGTGCCCGACAGCAACAGCACGAACAACACCGACACGGAAGGTGGCACGGGTCTGTTCAGCGATCCGGGCGTGAACGTGCAGCCGATCCCCAGTGGCGCACCCGGCGCGACGGTGACCACGACGGTGACCCTGTCCAACAACGGCAGCACGACGGTGACCTTCACCCCGGTGGTGGTGGTCAACGGCGTGACCACGACCCTGGCGAGCGTGACGCTGGCCCCGGGCCAGACGGCCAGCAGTGCGCCGATCACGGTGCCTCTGACCACTACCGGTGCGACGGTGACGGCCAACGTCACCGACTCCAGCGTGTCCGACAGCAACCCGGCCAACAACACCGATACGGAGCAACTGAGTCCGCCGGTGCCGACCGCAACGGTCTCGGGTCGCGCGTTCTACGACGTGAACCGCAACGGTGTGTCGGACGCCGCGGAGCCGTCCCTGGTCGGGTACATCGCAGAGCTGCTGCAGTTCCGCGCGACTGGCACCGTGGTGGTGGGTTCTGCCACGACCGGCGCCGATGGTCGTTATCTCATCGACAACCAGTTCCCGGGCACGAACTACCTGATCCGCTTCCGTGATCCGCTGGGTACTGCCATCCTGGGCACGCCATACAACCAGGCCACGACCACCGAGGACGGGAACGCTTCAACGGGTGTCACGGTGTCCGACAGCACGGCCACCACCGGAACCTCTTCTGGGGTCATCCAGAGCATCACGCTCTACAGCGGCGACAACACGGTCAACCAGAACCTGCCGCTGGACCCGAGTGGCGTGGTGTACGACTCTGTGACCCGTCAGCCCATTGGTGGTGCTGTGGTGCGTCTGGTGGGACCGGCCGGCTTCAATGCGCGTGACCACCTGGTGGGTGGCGATGGCGCCGATGTGGTGACCACGGCGGCGAACGGCCTCTACCAGTTCTTCTTCAACGGTGCTCCGTCGGGTCAGTACACGCTGCAGATCACCGCGCCAGCAGGCTACTCCAGCGCACCAGCGGTGCTGGGCGGCGTGGCGCTACCGCAGGGTACGCTGGCCGTGGGACCTGGCAAGGTGTTGATCCAGCCCCTGGACCAGCCGCCTGCGCCGGCACTCACCGGCTTGCCCGCGACGCTGTACTACACCAGCTTCCAGTTCGATTTCTCGGCAGGTCGCAACAGCGAGGTGCACAACAACCACGTTCCGCTTGATCCGCTGCGTGCCGATCCGGCTGTGGATGTGAATCCCATCCCCGCAGGTGCGGTGGGTGCGACCGTCACCACAGCCGTCACGTTGAGCAACAACGGTGGCAGCACGGTGACGTTCACACCGGTGGTGGTGGTCAATGGCGCGACGACGACGCTGGCCGCGGTGACGCTGGCTCCTGGCCAAACGGTCAGCAGCGCCCCGGTGAGCGTGCCTCTGACGACGGCTGGTGCCACAGTGACCGCCTTCGTGACCAACCCCAGTGTGGGTGACAGCGATCTGACCAACAACACCGACACCGAAGTGGTGTCGGGCACGCCGGTGGCTCTGTTGGTGAACAAGGTCGGCGACAAGTCGGTGGCCGAAGTGGGCGATTCGGTCAAATACACCATCCGTGTGACCAACGCGAGCGCTGTGGACGCGGTGAACGTGAACGTGACGGACTGGTTGCCTGCGGGCTTCCGTCTGATCCCGGGGACGGTTCGTGGCTCTGCCACCGTGGCGGATGCCACCGGGCGACCTCTTGTCTTCCGGATCGACAGAGTGCCGGCGAACAACGGCTTTGCCGAGTTCAGCTACTTCGTGCGCCTCGGCGTGGGCGCCCAGCAAGGTGACGGTATCAACCGTGCCCAGGCCGCGTCGGGCACCTCGGTGTCGAACACAGCCTCCTTCAAGGTGAACGTGCAAGGCGGCGTGTTCAGCAACGAAGGCTGCATTATCGGCACGGTCTACAGCGACTGCGACGGCAACCACGTGCAGAACAACGCCAGCGGTTCGCGTGAACTCGGCATCCCGGGTGTGCGCCTGGTCATGCAGGATGGCACGTACGTCATCACCGATGCCGACGGCAAGTACAGCGTCTGTGGTGTCAAGCCGCAAACCCATGTGATCAAGATCGATCGCAAGACGCTGCCGCAGGGTGCCCGCATGCTGCCTTCGAGCAACCGCAACGCGGGCGACGGCAACAGCATCTTTGTCGACATAAAGGGTGGCGAGATGGCGCGAGCCGACTTCGTCGAAGGTTCCTGTTCGCCGCAGGTGCTGGACCAGGTCAAGGCCCGCCGTGCCCTGGGAGGCGATGCCAGCCCCGAGACGGAGAAAGGTCCGGTGTACCGGATACAGCCGGGTGGTGAATCACCTCAGCAGCAAATCATGCCCGCCGCCCGTCAGAACGGTGCCAATGCCACCGGGGGGGCGGCGCAATGAAAACCTTCGCACTCCAGCATGGGCGTTTGAACCAAGTGATCCAGAAGACCCCTGTGGCCATCGCAGCCACCCTGCTGACCACGGCTGCACTGGCCCAGGTGGCGGACCACACCACCAGCGCCGACGCGCTTGAGGCCAACGGTGCGTTCGACACATCGGGCCAGGCCAGCATCGGCACACGCCCGTTCACCTCGTTTGTGCAACGACTCGCTTCGCCCGTCGAAAGCATTGAGGTCAAGGTGGCGGGCGACAACCTGCCCGCCGACGGCGTGGGCGGCACCGACGTGCTGGTCACCCTAAAGGACAAGAATGGTCGCGCTGTCTCGGGCGAAGTGGACGTCACGGTGGAGGTGGACGGCGGTGCCCGCATCCTGCTGCCCGGTCGCCGCACGTCCGAGTCCGCCGCCGACAAGGGCGACATCGACCGAATCGCACCCGGCATCCAGTCCATTGCCTCCAACGGCGTGCTCAAGTTCAAACTGATCGCGCCCTACAAACCCGAAGCGGTGAAGTTGCGCGTGTCGGTGAAGGGCGTGAGCGAAGCGGTGACCGTGCGCTACGTGCCCGAATTGCGCGAGATGATCGCCGTTGGTGTGATCGAAGGCCGTTTGCGTTCAGACCGCTTCGACCCGTCGACCATCGTCCCGGTGCGCGAGGACGATGCGTTCGAGACCGAGCTCAAAGGGTTCGAAAAAGAATTCAACGGCGGCAAGACGCGAGCCGGTGCCCGCGCGGCCCTGTACCTCAAGGGCAAGGTCAAAGGCGAGTACCTGCTCACCCTGGCCTACGACTCCGACAAGGACACCGACCGCCAACTCTTCCAGGAGGTGGACCCGAACGCCTTCTACCCGGTGTACGGCGACGCGAGCGTCCGTGGGGCCGACGCGCAGAGCACGAGCAAGCTGTATGTCCGCGTGGACCGCAATCGCAGCTTTGTGCTGTACGGCGACTACACCACCAAGGACGACAACGTCGCCCGTTCGCTGGGGCAGTACAACCGCTCCCTCAATGGCCTGCAAGGCCGTTACGAAGAGGGGCGGATCACGGGCAACGCTTTCGTGGCGCAGGACACTCTGCGCCAAGTCATCGACGAGTTCCCGGCGCGCGGAGTGTCCGGACCGTACAGCGTGTCCAACCCGAACGGTGTGACCGGCTCGGAAAAAGTCCAGATCGTGGTGCGCGACCGCAACCAGCCCACGGTCATCCTCAAGTCCACCCTGCTGGCCCGCACCAGCGACTACGAGTTCGAGCCCTTCAGCGGCCAGATCGTGTTCCGTGCGCCGGTGCCCAGCTTCGACGACCAGCTCAACCCGGTCACCATCCGCGTCACCTACGAGGTGGACCAGGGCGGCGATGACTTCCTCGTCTATGGCGGCGATCTGAAACTGGCATTGAGCGACAAGCTCAGTCTGGGCGTGTCCGTGGCCAAGGACGAGAACCCGCAGGCGCCGTACACGGTGGCCGGAGTCAACCTGCACCTCAAGCTCAGCCCGCAAACCGAGCTGATCGCAGAGATCGCCGGCACGCGCAGCGTGGTCAACGACACCAGTGGCTTCAACACCAACACCAGCACCGCCTTCGAGGGCAAGAGCGGCGAGCTCAGCGGCGGCGCTGTTCGGCTTGAACTTCGCCACAGCGACGAGAAGCTGCGCGGCCGCGCCTACGTGGCCAAGGCCAGCGAAGACTTCAACAACACTGCCGCCGGCATCACCGGTGGCCGGACCGAGCTGGGCCTCTCCGGTGCCTACAAGGCGTCGTCCCGGTTGAGCGTCAACGGCGAATACCTGCAGACCCAGGACGACATCGAAGAGGCGACCACTGAAGTCCACAACGAATCGAAGGCACTTTCGCTGGGGGCCGATTACCAGATCTCCGAACGCCTGACCGTCGGCGGCGGCGTGCGCGTGGTCAAGGAAAACGCGGCCCGTCTGGTGCGCTCCACCACCAGCAGCTGTTCCAACAGCACGACCGCCACCACCACCACCGGCTACAACACCGGTTTTGGCATCAGCCAGGTGGGCAACCAGACCATCGACCCCGTGACGGGTCTGCCCGTGGTGTGTTCGGGGTCGAATCTCACGACCATCGAAACCGCCACCGAAGACCTGGACCGCACCTCGGTGTTCGGTCGCGCGGCTTACAAGATGACCGACAGCCTCACCTTCAACGGTGAACTGCAGCGCGAAATCGGCGACGACGGCACCAACCTCTACCGCATTGGCGCCGACTGGGCCGTGGCCGACAAGACGCGTCTGTACGGTCGCTACGAGCGCAGCCGCGAATTCGGCGGGGCCTATGGCCTGGGTGTGGGCGAAGCCGCCACGGCCTTCGTGTTCGGCATCGACACCCAGTACATGCAGGACGGCTCGGTCTACAGCGAATACCGTGTGCGCGACAGCGGCTCGGGTGAGGACATCCAGGCCGCCCTAGGTCTGCGCAACGGCTGGATGCTCAAGCCGGGTCTGCGGCTGGTCACCAACGTGGAACGTCTGACCAGCACGGCCGGCAACGCCAAGGCAGCCGGCGTGGGCCTCGAATACACCGGCAGCGACCTGTGGAAGGGCTCCGGCCGCGTCGAATGGCGCCAGGACCAGGACAACACCAACCACCTCGTCACCTTGGGCCTGGCCCGTAAGCTGGACCGCGACTGGACCTTGCTGGCGCGCGACTACTTCAACCGAGTCCAGCCGCGCACCGCAGCGGGTTCGGACACGCGCCAGAACCGTTTCCAGGTGGGCTTTGCCTACCGCCCGGTCGACAACAACCGCTTTGACGCCCTGGGGACGCTGGAGCTGCGCAACGAGTACTCTGCCGGTACGGAGGCTATTGACCGCGATGTGCGCATCGCCAGCCTGCGCGCCAATTACCACCCCAGCCGTCCGTGGTGGGTGTCGGGCCGCGTGGCGCACAAGCGTGTGAACGAACTGCTGCTGGGCACCGTGAGGGACAACTACAGCGCCACGCTGCTGGGCTCTCGCGTGACCTACGACATCACCAACCGCTGGACGGTGGGTGGCCTGTTCAGCGTGTTGCAGGGCACGGGTGGCAGCCGCCAGTACGCCTACGGCCTGGAGGTCGGCTACGTCGTCATGGACAACCTGTGGGCCACACTGGGCTACAACTGGCGCGGTTTCAGCGACAAGGACATCTCCAACGAGTACACCAACCAGGGCTGGGTGCTGGGTCTGCGCTACAAGTTCGACGAAGACCTGTTCCGTGGCAAAGATGCGGGCGTGAACAAGACCCTGTCGTCCGGTTCGCCGACCCAACCCTGACGAGAGGACCGGTCATGACTGCCCTCTGCCCTGTTACCCGACTCCCGTTCGGCCGCACCCCTGCGGCCCAGACTGCCATGCGAACCTCCTTTTCTCTTTCTCTCATCGTCGTCGCCCTGTCCCTGGCTGGTTGCGCCACCGGGCCTTTCAAGACCAAGGACGAAGCGCCCGCCGCCGCAGCCCAGAAAACCGGGCTGGTGACACAGGCCGCGCGCATCACCGACGAACGCATCCTCGGCGACCGCAAGACCCTGGAAGCGGTGCAGCAGCGCCTGCGCGCGCTCAACGAAGCGGGCGTGCCGCAAAACAACTACTCGCTGGCCAAGGCCCAGTGCTGGCTGGACACCGCCAAGATCCAGTACCACGAGAATGACCGCACCGGTTACGTGGAAGAGTCGCTGCACGAATCCATCAAGATCGTCCAGGCGCTGGAAGCCGACAAGGGCGCGAAGGCGGGCTACGACACGCCGCTGGTCGCCAAAAGCAGCAAGCTGCGTGACGACCTGTGGGCCCGCTTGAGCGGCTTCAAGGGTGATGCAAACACCCTGAAGTGCACGGCCCGCACCGTGGCCTGTGCCGAAGTGCGTCTGGTGCGCGCTGGTCACGCCGAAGAGCAGACCGGCTGGCGCCAGGCCACGCCGCACGTGGCCATGGCGGAAGACGCTGTGCGCCGTGCCGGTGAAGAAGCCAGCGCCTGTGCGGCACCAACCGCTCCGGTGGCCGTGGCGCCGGCTCCCGTGCCTGTGCCCGCGCCGGTGGCTCCCCCGCCCGCACCGGTGGTGCAAAAAGAAAGCATCACGCTGCTGGGTGACGCCCTGTTCAAGTTCAACAAGTCGGGCCGCGACGACCTGCTGCCCGGCGGCCTGGAGCGTCTGCGCGAAGTGGCCGACAGCCTGAAGAAGTACCGCAAGATCGAGTCCATCGCCTACACCGGCCACACCGACCGCTACGGCAAGACCGACTACAACGATGCCCTCTCGCTCAAGCGCGCCAACACCGTGCGCGACTACCTGGAGAGCATGGGCGTCAAGGCCGACAAGGTCACCACCGAAGGGCGCGGCAACCGCGAGCCGGTGGTGGAGTGCAGCACCAAGCCACCCAAGTCCGAGCAGACCGTCTGCCTGACGCCCAACCGGCGAGTGGCGATCGAGGTGCTGGGCATCAAATAAGGCGCCCGCCGTTCGATATGAAAAAACCGCCGGGGCGCAAGCCCTCGGCGGTTTTTTTCTTGAGGGCCTGCAGGCCCGAGGCGGCAGGGGTGAACGTGTGACGCTTGCTGCGCTGTGGCCTGCGTTCGCCGGGTTTCAGTCCGGCACCACCGCCGTCACTTCTATCTCGACCTTCGCGCGCGCCTCCACCAGCCGGCTGACTTCCACGCAGGTCATCGCCGGGAAGTGTTTGCCCATCACACCGCGGTAGGCCGATCCCAGCTCGCGCAGGCGGGCGTTGTACTCATCCCGGTCGGTGATGTACCAGGTCATGCGCACCATGTGCTCGGGGCCGGCGCCGGCGCAGGCCAGCACGGCGTGCACGTTCAGCAGCGCCTGCTTGGTCTGGTGGATGAAGTCGTCGCTTTCGAACTGCTGGTCGCCGTTCCAGCCGATCTGGCCGCCGACGAACACCAGCGTGCCTTTGGCTGCGATGCCGTTGGCATAGCCCTTGGGCGTGGCCCAGCCGGGCGGTTGCAGGAAGTGCATGGGAGTCCTTCGCGAGGTTCAGTGGGTGGCTTCGGCGGCCATTTTGCGCAGCGCAAAGCGCTGCAGCTTGCCGGTTTCGGTGCGGGGCAGGGCGGGCACAAACCGCACTTCGCGCGGGTACTTGTAGGGCGCCAGGGTGTGTTTGACATGGTCCTGCAGCGCCTTGACCTGGACCGCGTCGGCGGCCTGGCCGGGCTTGAGCACCACCCAGGCCAGGATGACCATGCCGCGCTCGTCGTCCGGTTTGCCGACCACACCACATTCGGCCACCGCTGGGTGCTGCAGCAGTGCGGCCTCCACCTCCGGCCCGGCCACGTTGTAGCCGGCGGTGATGATCATGTCGTCGGTTCGGGCCTGGTAAACGAAGTAGCCATCCTCGTCCTGGCTGAAGGCGTCGCCGGGGAAGTTCCAGCCGGTCTGCACGTAGTTGGCCTGGCGCACATCGCCCAGGTACTTGCAGCCGGTCGGCCCTTTCACCGCCAGCCGGCCGACCTGTCCGCGGGGCAGTTCGTGGCCGTGCTCGTCCACGATCTTCGCTTCGTAGCCAGGCACCACGCGGCCGATGGCGCCGCGCTTGACGTCCGATGGTGCGGCCGAGATGAAGATATGGAACATCTCGGTGGCGCCGATGCCGTCCAGCATTTCCAGGCCACTCGCTTCTTTCCAGAGCTGGCGCGTCGCGTCGGGCAGGCCTTCACCGGCGCTGACGCTGATGCGCAGCTTCCCGATGCCGTGCTGCTTCGCAAACGGCGCCATCTGACGGTAGAAGGTGGGCGCGGTGTAGCAGATGGTGGCGCCGACCTGGCCGATCAGCCGCACCATGGCCTCGGGTGTGTACGGGATGCTCGGGAAGTACACCGATGCGCCGGCCCACATGGGGAACACCAGCAGACCACCCAGGCCGAAGGTGAAGGCCAGCGGTGGCGAGCCCATGACGATGTCGTCGGGCGTGGCGCGCAACACGTGGCGCGGCCAGGTTTCGCAGGCGGCCAGCACGTCGCGGTGGGTGTGCACCGCCGCTTTCGGGCTGCCGGTGGTGCCCGAGGTGAAGGCCAGCAGGGCAATGTCGTCGGCACTGGTGGGACAGGGTGTGGCTTGGTCGCTGGCGTGGCGGGCCAGCGCTTCGAGTGAAAAAACTTGGGCCCCTAACCCTGGCGAAGCCAGGCCCCCCAAGGGGGTGCCATTGTCCTTGGGGCGGCCCTGCGGACGCTGGTCCAGCACCACTGCCGCATCGCCGGTGTTGAACAGGCGCAGCGGCAACTCCGCCGTGTCCGGGCTCTGCGCCAGTGCAGCTTTCAGTTCGTCCTGCAGCTTCACATCGCAGAGCGCAGCCGAGGGCTTCGACTTGTCGATGATCGCCTTGAGTTCGGTCGCGCGCAGCAGCGGCATGGTGGCCACCGCGATCAGCCCACTCTGCACCACCGCCAGCCACGCCAGGGCCATGGCGATGGAGTTGCCGCCGCGCAGCAGCACGCGGTTGCCGGGCTGCAGACCCAACTGCGCCAGCACGTTCGCCAGGCGGTTCACCTCGGCGCGGGCCTGCGCATAGCTCAGCGTGCGCTCGTCGCTGCGGAACAGCGGCCGGTCCGCATGACCGTTGGCCAGGGCGCGGTCGAACAGCGCCTGCACCACGTTGAGCTGCGCGGGCAGTGCCTGCAACTCGGGCAGGTCGTAGCGCAGTTCGGGCCACTGGTCCGGTGGCGGCAGGTGGTCGTGCACGAAGCGGTCGGTTTGTGCGGAAGGGTGTTGGGCCATGCGGGTCTCCGTGTCAGGCCTTCAAGGCGTGTTTGCCCAAGATGAGCAGCTGCACCTCGCTCGCACCTTCATAGATGCGCAGCGAGCGGATGTCGCGGTACAGGTGTTCGACCACGTTGCCGACCTGCACGCCCCGGCCGCCGAACATCTGCAGCGCCATGTCGATGACCTTCTGCGCGTTCTCGGTGGCGGTGAGCTTGGCGCTGGCGGCGGCGGCGGTGTAGGCCGGGGTGCCGGCGCCGCTGGTGCTGCTGCAATCGCGTTGCCAGGCGGCGCGGTAGGTGAGCAGGGCGGCAGCGTCGATCAGCGCGCTCATCTCGCCCAGCCGGGCCTGCGTGAGCTGGAAATCGGCCAGGGTCTGGCCGAACATCTTGCGGGTCTTGGCGTGCTGCACCGCCTCGGCAAATGCGCGGCGCGCCATGCCCAGTGCGGCGGCGGCGACGGACGCGCGGAAGATGTCCAGCGTCTGCATGGCGAGCTTGAAGCCGCCGTTGACCGGGCCGACCAGCGCATCCTGTCCGATGGTGCAATCGCTGAACGTGAGCGTGGCCAGCGGGTGCGGCGCCATCACCTGGATGTGCGCGCTGGCGTCCAGACCGGGCGCATCGGCGTCGACGATGAAGGCGCTGATGCCGCGCGCACCGGCGTCGGGCTCGGTCTTGGCGAAGGTGAGGTAGAAGTCCGCCATGCCGCCGTTGCTGATCCAGGTCTTCTGGCCGCTGAGTTGCCAGCCAGTGGCCCTGGGCGTGGCTCGCAGGGCCATCGCTGCGACGTCGGACCCGGCCTCGGGTTCGCTCAGGGCGAAGGCGGCGATCTTCTGGCCGCTGGCCACTGCGGGCAGGTAGGTGGCCTGCTGCGCGGGCGTACCGGCCAGCGTGATGGCGCCGCTGCCCAGGCCCTGCATGGCAAACGCGAAGTCGGCCAGCGGCGAGTGATAGGCCAGGGTCTCGCGCAGGATGACCAGCGCGCGCGAGTCCAGCGCAGGCAGCGCTCCGCCGTGGGCTTGCGGCACGCAGTAACGCAGCCAGCCGGCGGCGCCCAGGCGTTGCACCCACTCGCGGCAGGCGGCGCGGTCGTCGGTTTCATCCACGTGCTGCTCGCGCGCCCAGGCCACCAGGCCGTTGGCCAGCGCGCGGTGGGCGTCGTCGAAAAACGGCAGTTCGAGGTGCGCGGTCGGCGCCAGCGCGCCGTGCGGGTGGGGGTGTTCGAAGGCGACCATGGCGTATTCCTTCAGTCGCCTTCGAAGACCGGCCGCTGTTTGGCCGCAAACGCTTCGTAGGCGCGCCGGAAGTCCTGCGTCTGCATGCAGATGGCTTGCGCCTGCGCCTCGGCTTCGATCGCCTGGTCCAGCGTCATGGCCCATTCCTGGTGCAGCATGGTCTTGGTCATGCCGTGGGCGAAGGTGGGGCCTTGCGCCAGCTGCGATGCCAGCTTGTGTGCGGCGGGCAGCAGGGCATCGCCCTCGTGCAGTGCGTTGAAGAAGCCCCAGGCATGGCCCTCTGGCGCCGTCATGGCGCGGCCGGTGAACAGCAGTTCGCTGGCGCGGCCCTGGCCGATCATGCGCGGCAGCAGGGCGCAGGCGCCCATGTCGGCGCCGGCGAGGCCAACGCGGGTGAACAGGAAGGCCACCGTGGCCGTTGGCGTGCCCAGGCGCAGGTCGGAGGCCAGCGCCATCATCGCGCCAGCACCCGCACACACGCCGTCCAGCGCAGCCACGATGGGTTGCGGGCAGGCGCGCATGGCGCTGACCAGCGAGCCCGTCATGCGGGTGAAGGCCAGCAGCTCGGGCATGGTCATCTTGGTGAGCGGGCCAATGATCTCGTGCACGTCGCCGCCGGAGCAGAAGTTGCCGCCCGCGCCGGTGACCACCACCGCTTTGATGTCGGTGGCGCGCTGCAGGCCCAGGAACCAGTCGCGCAGCTCGGCGTAGGAGTCGAAGGTCAGCGGGTTCTTGCGCTCGGGCCGGTTGAGCGTGACGGTGGCCACGCCGTCCTGCACGCTGAGCGCGAAGTGGGTGGGCGTGGTGTTGGCCATGGCGCTGTACTGGCCGCGCATGGGGTTGTGGTCGGGGATGGGGTGTTTCATGCCGTGTTCACTCTGCGTCGGTGACGATGCGCTGGTTGATGTCGAGTTGGTGCTGTTTGACCTTGCCCAGCAGTTTGTGCAACTGGTCCAGATCGCGCGGCGACAAACCGTCGAAAGCCTCGACGATCCACTGCTCGTGCTGTGCCGCCATGCGCTCGAAGGCGCTGCGGCCCTCCGGCGTGAGCCGCACCAGGAAGGCCCGGCGGTCGCCTTCCACCGCCATGCGCTCCACCAGTCCTTCGGCCACCAGCTGGTCGGTGATGCCGGTGACGTTGCCGCCGGTGACCATGAGCCGGTGCGACAGCTCCTTCATCTTCAGGCCCTCGGGGTGGCGCTCCAGCTGGGCCATCAGGTCAAAGCGGGGCAGGGTGGTGTCGAACTGCTCGCGCAGGCCGGCACGCACGCGCTTTTCGATCAGCTGCGAGCAGGTCAGCAGGCGCAGCCACAGGCGCAACTCCTGCGCGTGCTCGCTGTGGGCGCGGGCTTCGAGATCGAGGGTGTCGTTCGATGGTGTCATGAGGTCTCCGCAGGGTCTTGAGCGACCACTGTGCCTTGCAGCGCCTGCTGGCGCGCGATCTCGCGGTAGAGCTGGTCGCGCCCGCTCTCATAAGGCTGTGGCCACTGCACCGCACGGCTCTGCAGTTTGGCGGCCTCGTGCAGCGTCCATGCGGGGTCGGCCAGGTGAGGGCGGGCCACGGCGCAGAGGTCGGCACGGCCGGCGCCGATGATGCTGTTGGCGTGGTCGGCCTCGCTGATGGCACCGACCGCCATGGTCAGGATGCCGGCCTCGTTGCGCACACGGTCGGCGAACGGGGTCTGGTACATGCGGCCGTAGACCGGCTTGGCCTGCCGGGTGGTCTGGCCCGAGGAAACGTCGATCACGTCGCAGCCGGCGGCCTTGAACAGCCGTGCTATCTCGACCGCGTCGTCGGGCGTGTTGCCGCCGGGCGCCCAGTCGTGCGCCGAGATGCGCACGCTCACGGGCTTGTCGGCCGGCCACGCGGCGCGCATGGCGGCGAAGACCTCCAGCGGGTAACGGCAGCGGTTGGCCAGCGAGCCGCCGTAGTCGTCGGTGCGCTGGTTGGTCAGCGGGCAGATGAAGGCCGAGAGCAGGTAGCCGTGGGCGGCGTGCAGTTCCAGCCAGTCGAAACCTGCGGCGGTGGCGCGCTGCGTGGATGCGACGAAGGCAGCGGTCATCGAGTCCATGTCGGCGCGCGTCATGGCCTTCGGGATCTGGTTCTGCGCGCCGTAGGGCACCGCGCTGGCCGACAGCAGCGGCCAGTTGCCGGTGGGCAATGGCTCGTCGATGGCATCCCAGCCCAGCTGCGTCGATCCCTTGGGTCCGCTGTGGCCGATCTGGATGCCGATCCTGGCGCTGCTCTGCTGGTGCGCAAAATCCACGATGCGGGCGAACGCAGCCTGCTGCGCGTCGTTCCACAGCCCCGGGCAGCCGGGCGTGATGCGGCCCTCGGGCGTCGGGCTGGTCATCTCCACCATCACCAGCGCCGCGCCGCCCACGGCGCGCGCGCCCAGGTGCATCAGGTGCCAGTCGCCGACCACACCGTCGGTGGCCTTGTACTGCGCCATGGGGGACACGACGATGCGGTTCTTCAGTTTCACGCCGCGCACGGTCAGTGGCAGCAGCATGGGCGGTGTCGGCTTGCCGCCGACGCTGCGGCCGCCAGCCTTGTCCTGCAACCAGCTTTCGTAGCCCTCCAGCCACTTCGCATCGCGCAGGCGCAGGTTCTCGTGGCTGATGCGCTGGCTGCGCGTGAGCAGCGAGTAGGCGAACTGCTCGATCTCCATGCCGGTGTAACGGTCCACGTGCTCGAACCACTCGGTGGAGTTGCGCGCGGCGTTCTGGATCTTCAGCACCTCCACGCTGCGGCGCGCCTCGTAGCCTTGCAGCACCGTGGCCATGTCGGCGCCCACGTTCTTCGAGAACTCGTCGGCCAGGTCGATCGCGTCTTCCAGCGCCAGCTTGGTACCGCTGCCGATGGAGAAGTGGGCGGTGTGCGCGGCGTCGCCCATCAGCACGATGGGGGTCTGTTTGCCCGCAATGTCTTGGTGATGCACCCAGGTGTTGCAGATCACGCGGGGGAAGCGAATCCAGTTGGCCGAGCCGCGCAGGTGTTTGGCGTTGCTGATGAGGGCGTTGCCGTCCAGGTGCTTCGCGAACAGCTTTTCGCAGAAGGCGATGCCTTCGTCCTGGCTCATGTCCTCAATGCCGTGCGCTTTCCACACGTGCTCGGGCGTTTCGACGATGAAGGTCGAGGTTTCGTCGTCGAACTTGTAGGCGTGCGCCTGGAACCAGCCGTGCTCGGTCTGTTCGAACGCGAAGGTGAAGGCGTCAAACGTCTTCTTCGTGCCCAGCCAGACGAAGCGGCACAGCCGGGTGTCGATGTCGGGCTGGAAGGTGCTTTCGTAGCGCGCGCGGATGCGGCTGTTCAGGCCGTCGCTGGCGATCACCAGGTCGGCGTTGTACTGCTGGGCCAGCGCCTGGTCGTCGGTCACGTCGGTCTCGAACACCAGGTTCACGCCCAACGCCTGGCAGCGTTCCTGCAGTATGTTGAGCAGCCGCTTGCGGCCAATGCCGATGAAGCCGTGGCCGGTGGAACGCACGCTGGCCCCTTTGTGGAACACCTCGATGTCGTCCCAGTGGTTGAACGCGTCGGCCATCTGCTGGGCCGATTCCGGGTCGGCCTTCCTGAGGTTCTGCAGCGTCTGGTCGGAAAACACCACACCCCAGCCGAAGGTGTCGAACGGCCGGTTGCGCTCGACCACCGTCACCTCCAGCGCCGGGTACCGTCGCTTCATGAGCAGGCCGAAATAGAGGCCCGCCGGGCCACCACCGATGCACAGGATGCGCCGCAGCGCCGGAATGGGAGTGTTCATGTCTGATTAGTTTAGACATGAAGCAAATCCGACCAACCGGGTTTACCCGGACCGATTTGATCTATGTGGTGTCTTTTGTCGGGTGGCGGTGCAAGAATGGGCCGAACCATCCAGGAGAACCGCATGTCCCTCTACCGCTTCAAGTCCCGCGAAACCGGCGACCTCGTCATGCTCAAGCCGCACGGCCAGCGCATCCTGGAGGTGCTGGGCAAGGACCCTGACGGTCCGGGCATCATCCAGCCGGCTGAAATGACCGCCGGCGTGCAGGCGTTGCGGGCAGCGGCCGACGCCGAAGAGGCCGAGCAGAAACGACTGCAAGAGGATGCGCAGGCGCGCGGCGAGGTCCCGCCCGAGTTCGATCAGGTCGGTCTGCGCCTGCGCAGCGTTCCGTTCATCGACATGCTGCAGCGCTGCGAAAAGGCCGGGGTGGACATCGTCTGGGGCGTCTGACCGACCCGCGCAGCCGCTGGGCGTGGAGGTAACGGGCCAGCCGCCGGGCCGCCCCACGGCAGGCCCCAGATCAGCCCTTCTGCATCTCCCGCAGGAGGCCCAGCACCTTGGCGCGGCTGCGTTCGAAGTCGGTGTTGAGCAGCGTGCTGGCCAGGTCCATGCGGCCTTCGCCGGCCAGCTTCAAGGCCTCGTCGGCCAGCGCGTGGAAGTGCCGGTGCGCCTGCGCCAGCTCGGCAAACAGCGGGTGCGTACCCGGTGCACGGGTGGCAGCGCGCGCCAGCCACTGGCCCAGTTCGCTGTCATCGGCCCCTGGCAGCAGCCGCGGCGGCGGGCTTTCACACTGGTTGACCAGCCCGAGGTGGTCGTTGAACTGCACGCACCACTCCAGGTGGTGGATCAAGGCGCCCTGCAGGTCCAGCCGGTCCAACGTTGGCGCGGCGGGTGATGGCTCGACCGTCAACGGATGGCTCGCAGGCGCTCCCGGGTCGGCCAACGGTGCGACGTCGGTGCGCGGTCGGCGCAGCAGTTGAAACAGTTTGTTAAACGACATGGCGCCGTGACTGTAGGAGCGCCACGGTGCCTGCGCAGCCGGTGTGTACGAAGAAAGTGCCATCCGGCCGAACCTGTCACCCGTCGGGTGCGGCTGCGCATCACGGTTGTGACAAATGTCACGATCGGGTGTTGGCGGCCGTACCGGGTCAGGCCCGCAAATCGAACGCGGCGGCGGCCACCGCACAGCCGTTGACCAGCACCTCCACCCGGTGCAGACCGGGGTACAGCGTGCGCGTGGTGACTGGGCGCAGGCTGTGGCGCTTGGCCAGCGACCGGGTCTCGCCCGGCGCCAGCGTCAGCTTCCAGCCCTTGAACACCTTGGGCGATGCCCCGCCGTTGGCGCGCACGTGGTGCACCGCGTAGTCCACCACCAGGTCCTGCGGCGCCCGCGCGGTCGAGGTCAGCGTCACGGCCAGGCCGATGCCGTCGCCCACCGCCACGTGCGGGGCCGACAGCACCAGGCCCGCCGAACCCTGCAAACCCGGCTGCAGGCCCCAGGCCGCCAGCGTGGGCGTGTGCCCCTGCTTGATGAGGCTGCGGCTGGCGTGGCGCAGCAGGGCCGCGCGCTGCGCGCTGGCGCCGCGGCGGTGTTCGTGCACCCAGCCGGCCACCAGGTCGGCGTGGTCCTTGGCGATGTCGTTGAGGTGGTTGGCCACGCTGCGGCGCACGTAGGCGCTGGGGTCGTCCTGCAGCGCGCGCAGCAGCGGCAGCGTGGGCGCCGGGTCGGTCACCAGCGCCTGCAGGCGCAGGCCCCAGGGCAGGCGCGGGCGGCTGCCCTCGCTGACCAGGCGGCGCACGTGGGCGCTCGGGTCCTGCGTCCAGCGGGTCAGCGTGTCAAACACCAGCGCCGGGTGGTCGCGCACAAACGGGCGGATGGCGAACTCGGCCGAAAAGCGCTGCGTGAGCGCGTGCAGGCAGGCCAGGGCGCGGGGCACGTCGGCCATGCCCTGGCGCGCGACAAACTCGCCCATGGACCAGACCACCCAGCCGGCCAGGCCCTGTTCGGCCTGTGTGTCGCTCAGGTCGGCGGGTTCGCCGTCCGCATCCAGAGGGATGGACGGGGCCAGGCTGGCCTCCAGCACCTCGGCCGCGTCGGCAAAACGGGCCGGCAGCGTGGCCTGCAGCGCGTCGGCCAGCTGCATGGCGCGGGCCTTGAATTCCAGCCCATCCAGCCCGCGCGCAGCCTGCTGTTCGAAGCCACGCCGGTCGAATGCCGGCCATACGCGGTACAGGTGCTGCCCCGCAGCGGCAACCGTGCGGGCGTTGATGAGGTTCTTGAAGGGTTCCATGGACAGGTACTCACAACAGGGGCGGCAACTCGCGTGCCAGAAAATCGTAGACCGCGCGGATGCGGGCGTTTCCGTGAACCTCGCGGTGGACCACCAGCCACACCGGCAGCGACGGGATGCGCAGCCTGGGCAGCAGCGGCAGCACATCCGGTTCGTCGCGGCGCAGGTAGTCGGCCACAAATCCGATGCCGATACCGGCCCGAACCGCTGCCCAATACGCCATCAGGTCGTCGGTGCGCAGCACGAAGCGTTCGCGCGGGAGGGTCTGCCCCAGGGCCGCCATGCCACGGGCGATGTCGTCCAACCGGTCGTGGCCCACCAGGTCGTGCTGCAGCAGATCGTCCACCCGGCCAGGCGTGCCGCGCCGGCGCAGGTAGTCGCGGTGGGCGCAGGTACCAATGGCCACGCTGCCGATACGCCGGGCCACCAGAGACGTCTGTTCGGGGCGCACCATGCGCACCGCGATGTCGGCCTCGCGCCGCAGCAGGTTGCTCACCGCGTTGCTCGCCACCAGTTCGACCTCGATCTCGGGCAGTGCCAGCCGCAGCCGGGTCAGCACCGGCGGCAACAACACGCAGGCCACCGGCTGGCTGGCGCTCAGGCGCACGGTGC
>CALRYD010000046.1:0-34741 GCA_943372305.1 Hydrogenophaga intermedia
GGGGAAGTTCTGCACCTTCATCGACTGGAACGAGAACAGCCCGGCGAGCGTGAGCATGACGAACAGCATCGCCGCCGGGATCGGGTTCTTGATCGACCACGCGGAGACGTTCATTGCGTCACCTTCACCAGGTCGCCTTCGTTCAGGAAGCCGGCGCCCTGCACCGCCACCGGCTCTTCGGCCTTCAGGCCCTCCAGCACTTCCACCCGCTCACCGGTGCGGCGCCCGGTCTGCACCTTGCGCTGCATGGCCTTGTTGTCGGCACCGATCACGAACACGTAGTTGTGACCGTCCCGCACCACCACCGACTGGGCCGGCACGGTGAGCGCTGCGCTCTGGCCCAGTTCGAACTGGCCTTTGGCAAAGGTGCCGGCCTTTAGGTCGTCGTGGCGCGGAAGGTCCACAAACACGAGCACATTGCGGGTCTGCGGGTCGGCACCGGGGGCAATGGCGCGCACCTTGCCGGCCAGCTCCGCGCCGGTGGCGGCGGTCACGCGCACGCTCTGGCCGACGCGGATGCGGCCGACCTCGGTGGGTGTCACCTCGGCGCGCCACTCCATGCGGCCGCCGCGCACCAGGCGGAACAGCTCCTGCCCCGCCCCCACCACCGCGCCGACACTGGCGGCGCGGGCCGAGATGACGCCGTCGTCCGGCGCCAGCACGCGCGTGTTGGCCAAGCGCACCTGCGTGGCGCCGTAGGCGGCCTTGGCGGCTTCCAACTGGGCCTTGGCCACCTTCTCGGCCGTCAGGTACTGGGCGATCTGCGACTTCGACAGTGCCCCCGTGTCCTGAATGGCGCGTGCCCGGTCGGCGTCGGCCTTCGTGTTTTCAAAGCTGGCCTCGGCCTGCATCAGCGCAGCTTTGGCCTGCAGGCTTTCGGCCTGGGTGGTTTCGCCGGCCAGTGTGGCCAGCACCTGGCCTTTTTTGACCACATCCCCCACGTTCACGTTCACCGCGGCAAGCCGCAGACCGTTGAGTTCGGCGCCCACGCTGGCCTCCTGCCAGGCACTGACGTTGCCGTTGGCGTGCAGGCCCACCGCCAGGGATTCGCTGACCGGACGGGTCACAGTCACCGTCATGGCGGGTTTGACGGCGGTGGCTGCGGGCGTGGCCTTGGCGCCCTCACCCGCTGGTGGTGTGTTGGCGGCTGGCTGGCAGGCGGCCAGGCCCACGGTAAGCAGCGCGGCGGCGAGCGACCCGGCTGCGCGAGGGAATGGAATACGGGCAGGCATGTTCATCTCGGCTCTCACGGTGTCGGTTGGGGTTGGGCCGGGTCGAACCCGCCGCCCAGGGCTAGGTAAAGGGCCACCCAGGCGTTGAAGCGTTCTTGCTGCAGCGCGATGGTGCTGCTCTCGGCGTTCAGGCGCAGACGGCGCGCGTCTTCGAGTTCGTTCAGGTTGGCCAGGCCCACACGGTGGCGGGCCTCGGTGGCGCCAAAAGACTTCACGTATCCGGCCTGAGCGGCCTGGGTGGCGGTCAGGCGCAGCGCCAGCCCGTCCAGCGTGACCAGCGCCTGCTCCACCTCGGCCACGGCCTGGCGCAGCGTGGCCGCGTAGGCCAGGGCAGCGGCTTCGTAACGGGCCTGCGCAGCGTCGGCGTTACCGGTCAGCGCTCGGCGCCCGATCAGTGGAAGGTTCAAGGACAGCGGTCCGATGGACCAGGTGTTGAAGGTGGTGCTGCCACCGGATGTGGTGTAACGGTTGCGCAGCAGACTGCCCGAGAGGCTGAGGTTGGGCAGCAGCAAGGCGCGGGCCGCGCCGGCCGCTTCTCCCGCAGCCACCAGTTCCCGCTGGGCGCGGTACACGTCGGGCCGCTGGCGGATGGCCTCGGCGGGTACCGCCTGCACGGACAGCGCCGGCATGGCATCGAGCTTCGGGCCAGAAACGCTGGCCAGCTGCTCGCGCAGCATGGGTTCGGGCACCGCGGTCAGCGCCACCAGGGCTTTGATCTGGCGCTCGCATTGTTCGGCCTGTGCCTGGGTGCGCGCCTGCGCCTCGGCGTGGCTGGCCTGGGCCAGGGCCAGCACCGCTGGCGCCGTGAGGCCGACCTTTTCGGTCACGGCGCTGCTGCGGGCGGTGGCGCCGCGCGAATCGCGATCGCTGCTGGCCACAGCGAGCTGGGCCCGACACAGGCGGTGCGCCACATACAACTGCGCCACCTCGGCGGCCACCACCACACGGGCCTCGTGCCAACCGGCGCCCGCGGCGTCCTGCCGAGCGCGGGCAGCGGCGGTCTCGGCAGCAGCACCGCCCCAGAGGTCGATCACCCACGAAGCCTGCAGACCAACGCCCATCGCAGTGCCCAGTGGCGTAGCGCCGTCGGGCCGGCCGCGCGAGGCACTGGCCACCGCCGCCACTTGCGGGCCAGCCTGGGTTTCGCTGGCGGCCAAGGCGGCACGGGCCGTGGCCACTTGTGCGCGGGCGGCGGCCACGCTGGGGCTGTGGGTCTGGGCCCGGGTGATCCAGTCGGTGAGCACCGGGTCGCCCAGGCGGCCCCACCACTGGGCCAGTGCAGTGCTGCTGCCCTGGTGGGCCAGCGGTGGTGCGTACCACTGTGCGGGCAGATCGGGTGCCGTGGCGCGAGGCGGCTGTGGCGCTGCACAGCCCGCCAGCAGGGCCGCGCCAACCAGCGCGGCGGTGATTTGCTTCATGTCAGGTCCATCCACCCTGATGGGCGATCCGTTGTGTGCTGCGAATTTAGTGCATTTGCCGCTGCGAACATGTCGATTTGTTTCGGGCGGTGGCCTGTGCACAGGGCTCAGTCGTCGTCTGTCGCATCGAGCCCGGGAAACAGCACCTCTGTGAATCCGAAACGGGTGAAGTCGCGCACCCGCATGGGATAAAGCACGCCTTGCAGATGGTCGCATTCGTGCTGCACCACCCGGGCGTGAAAGCCCTGGACTTCGCGGTCGATCGGTTGCCCGGTCAGATCAAAGCCCTGGTAACGGATGCGCTGCCAGCGCGGCACCATGCCCCGCAGGCCCGGCACCGACAGGCAACCCTCCCAATCGTCGGCCTGTTCGGCGTCCAGCGGTGTGATCACGGGGTTGATCAGCACGGTGCGCGGCACCGGTGGTGCATCGGGGTAGCGCGGATTCGGTGTGCCAGTGCCGAACACCACCACCTGAAGGTCCATCCCAATTTGCGGCGCGGCCAGGCCGGCGCCATTGGCGGCGGCCATGGTGTCCACCATGTCCATCACCAGGCGGTGCAGTTCGGGCGTGTCGAAGGCGGTGACGGGTTGGGCCACGCGCAACAAGCGCGGGTCGCCCATTTTGAGAATGGTGTGCACGGTCATGGCCGTTGTCCTCTAAGGTTGTCCCTGATAGCCAAGGATTGTCCCGGATATACAGTGCACGTCGGGCACGGGCCCGGCAATGTCCGCAAACGAGGAGTCCACCATGCAAACGTCACGCGCCGCCATCTTCACTCAACCCCAGGGTTCCGCTCGCGACCGGGCCTGGGCGCTGGGCAGCGCTCTGGTCGTGGGTGGATTGTTGTTTTGGACCGGTCAGGCCCGCGCGGCCGAGATATTCAAAGGTGCCGACCTCGCACTGGGTCAGAAGATGATCGCCGAACACAAGTGCGTGGCCTGTCACGTCAGCAAGTTGGGCGGCGACGGCAGCGCCATGTACAAGCCGCAGGGCAAGATCAACACAGCCGGCCTGCTGCGCGGCATGGTGGAGATGTGCAACACCACGATGAACCTGGGCATGTTTCCCGAAGAAGTGACAGCCGTGGCCGCCGTGCTGAACCGGGATCATTACCGGTTCAAGTGAGCATCCTGCCCCCACACTCAACTGCGTGTTCAAGTCTCCACCCAAGGGAGGTTTTGAGCTCCCTGGCCACTCGAGTCAATCCCCGAAAACCGGAAATGGTAAACCTGCTCAACAAAGAATCAGCTCCCCTCGACGTGGGGAAGCAAACCCACGAACGGCGCAAACGTACCCCAGACCCGCAGCGCATGTGCGCGACACTCAAAAACCGGGCATGCCCTGCCCGTCTTTCAGGGGCTTTGAACACATGGGGTTGCGGGGGCGATGCGTGAGCGCCCAGTCTGAGAACGCTGCCTCGACAGGCACAGGCATCGACGTACTGAACCGGCGTTTTGCCAAGACAGAAGCAGGGCGAACCGAAATACGGGCGCGCGCGCTGCCATTGGTCAGGTCCTCGCGCAACCTGCTGCTCATCATCGACCCCAGTCGTTCGGCGTCCGAATGGATAGCGGTTGTCCAGGGCTGCGACCAGGCTGCACTACAGGCTCTGCAAGATGCCGGACTGATTGTGGACGCAGGTGGTGAGGGCGCTGGCAACCCTGCCCCGACCAGCTCTACGGCGGGCTCTACGGCGGGCTCAACAGGCGCGCCGCAACACACGAATTTCGCGCAGGCATTGCAACAGTGCAGCTACGGAGCGCTTTACGATCGAATCACGGCTGAAGCGCTACCTCGACTGGGCTTGATCAAAGCCTACAAAATGATCATGGAACTCGAACAGTGCAGTGGCCCAGACGAAATTCGAGCGCTTGCACTGCGTTTCATCAAACTGGAGCGTGACCTCCATGGCGAGGCAGCTGGCAAAGCACTGGGTCAGCTGCTGACTGCGCCCGGCTGAGTCGGCGTCTGCTTGTTGCGAACGGCTTTGTTGCGCTTCTGAAACTGAGCAGGGCCTCAGCGGTTCACAGGCAAAGCTCTCGCGAGAGCCAGGACCAAGTCGAACGCTTGGCCAAGGCTGAGGCTTTTGCCCCTGATCCTCAGCGCTCGTCCGTCAGCCTTACCCCAGCAGCGCCAGCATCCCCGCCTCATCAATCACCGGCACTCCCAGCGCTTGCGCTTTCTCCAGCTTGCTGCCCGCATCGCTCCCGGCCACCACGTAACTGGTCTTCTTGCTGACGGAACCGGCCACTTTGGCGCCCGCGGCTTCCAGCAGGTCCTTGGCCTCGTCGCGTGAGAGTGTGGGAAAGGTGCCGGTCAGGACAAAGGTCTTGCCCGCCAGCGGCTGGGCCGCGCGTTCGGCCGGGGCGCCCTCGGGCCAGGTCACGCCGCAGGCCCGCAGTTGCTCCACCACCTCGCGGTTGTGCGGCTGGTCGAAGAAGGTGCGGATGCTCTGTGCCACCACCGGGCCGACATCGGCGACCTCCAGCAGTTGCTCCACGCTGGCGTCCATGATGGCGTCCAGGTTGCCGAAATAGCGCGCCATTTCCTTGGCCGTGGCCTCGCCCACATGGCGGATACCCAGGCCGAACAGGAAGCGCGGCAGCGTGGTCTGCTTGGATTTTTCCAGTGCGATCAGGATGTTCTGGGCCGACTTCTCGGCCATGCGGTCCAGGTTGGCCAACGCCATCAGGCCCAGGCGGTACAGATCGGGCAGGGTCTTGACCACGTCGGCGTCGACCAGCTGCTCGACCAGCTTGTCGCCCAGGCCCTCGACCTCCACCGCGCGGCGCTGCGCGTAGTGCAGGATCGCCTGCTTGCGCTGCGCAGCGCAGAACAGGCCGCCGCTGCAGCGGTAGTCCACCTCGCCCTCTTCGCGCACCGCCGCGCTGCCGCAGACCGGGCAGGTGTGGGGCATGGTGAACGGCTCAGCGCCGGCCTGCCGCTTTTCGGGCAACGACGCCACCACCTCGGGGATCACGTCGCCCGCGCGGCGCACGATCACCGTGTCGCCCACGCGCACGTCCTTGCGGCGCGCTTCGTCTTCGTTGTGCAGGGTGGCGTTGGTGACGGTGACGTTGCCCACGAACACCGGCGCCAGCTTGGCCACCGGCGTGAGCTTGCCGGTGCGACCGACCTGCACGTCGATGGCGAGCACGGTGGTCAGCTGCTCCTGCGCCGGGTACTTGTGCGCCACCGCCCAGCGCGGCTCGCGCGTCTTGAAGCCCAGTTCGCGCTGCAGCGCCAGGCTGTTGACCTTGTAGACCACGCCGTCGATGTCGAACGCCAGCTGATCGCGCTCAGCGCCGACGCGCTGGTGGAAGGCGATCAGTTCGTCCGCCCCGCGGGCCACGGAGGTCTGCTCGGCCACCGGGAAGCCCCAGGCCTTGAGTTGCATCAGCAGTTCAAAGTGGCATTCAAAAGCGGGGCCGCCCAGCTCCGGCGGCGTGATCTCACCGAGGCCGTAGGCGAAGAAGCTCAGCGGGCGCTGTGCGGCAATCCCCGAATCGAGTTGCCGCACCGCACCCGCCGCCGCGTTGCGCGGGTTGACGAAGGTCTTTTCGCCCTTCGCACCAGCGGCGATCTTGGCGCGCTGCTTTTCATTCAGCGCATCGAAGTCATCGCGCCGCATGTACACCTCGCCACGCACTTCGAGCACCGGCGGTGCGCCGGCAGGCAGCCGCAGGGGCACTTGGCCGATGGTCCTAATGTTGTGCGTCACGTCTTCGCCCACCTCGCCATCACCGCGGGTGGCGGCCT
Organism: Hydrogenophaga intermedia; assembly: GCA_943372305.1. Lineage (GTDB taxonomy): Bacteria > Pseudomonadota > Gammaproteobacteria > Burkholderiales > Burkholderiaceae_C > Hydrogenophaga > Hydrogenophaga intermedia_D. The sequence goes on from CALRYD010000046.1 coordinate 6,413, forward strand.
GCACCAGCAAACCGTTTTCGTAGCGCAGGCTCATGGCCAGGCCATCGAACTTGAGTTCGGCCACGTACTCGACCGGTGGTGCGTCGTCGGCCAGGCCGAGCGCGCGGCGCACGCGGGTGTCGAAGTTTTGCGCACCGGTCGGCTCGGTATCGGTTTCGGTCTCGATGGACAGCATGGGCACCGCGTGGCGCACCTTGGCCAGCTCGTCCAGCAGTGCCCCACCCACCCGCTGCGTGGGCGAGTCGGGGGTCAACAGCTCGGGGTGGGCTGCCTCCAGCGCCTGCAGTTCACGGAACAGGCGGTCGTACTCGGCGTCCGGGATCTCCGGTGCATCGAGCACGTAATACCGATGGCCGTGGTGGTTCAACTGCGCGCGCAGCTCGGCGGCGCGGTCGGCGGGCGATGGTGCCGATGCAAAAAGGTCGGGAGTGCTCATGATCGGAAATCCGCCAGACGAGAGAGAGGGGGAACGATTCCAGAACGCCGCGGAACCGGCTGCGCCGGGCCGCCAGCGTTGCCCCCCTTGAGGGGGTCGCGCGCAGCGCGGCGGGGGTGGTCAGTCGTTCAACTGAACAATCTGCGCGCCTGTGGCGAACCCGCCGCCAGGTCGTGGCTGTCCAGCGCGTCGTACAGGCCTTCGAGGTCGGCACCGATACGGTCCATGGTGTCGGCACTCAACAGCTGGCCGGCGTCGTCGGTCACCGCGCCATCCATGGCTTCAGCCAAGGCGGCGGCGGCCTGGCGCAGGCGCACGAAGGGCTGTTCGCTGCGCGGCACATGGGTCACTTCCAGCGACAGGGCCACCTCGCGCAACGCGCTCTGTTCCGGGTCTTCGGCCATGGCGGCCTGCGGGTCGAAGCTCAGGCTGAGGATGGGCGCCTGCCCGGCCTCGCTGCCCGGCAGCACCATGCGCCCGGGCAGCACGCCGGCCACAAAACCCAGGCGCGCCGCGTGCTGCGCCACATACCCGGGGCTCCAGGCGGCGCGGCGCGCACGCAGGGTGAAGCCCAGCTGAGCGTCGTGCCCACTGGCGAAGTGGTCCAGTTCGCGGGCGCGGGCGACTTCGGCCCGCATGTCCGGGAAGTCGGGCGCGGCGCCCACGGCGTCGGCAAAGGCCTGGGCCTTGACCACGAACTCGGAAAACTCGATGTCGTTCAGGGCGCCCGAGCGGTTGGCCAGCTGCACGCCGGCCTGCAGCGCGGTGTAGCGCTGGCCGGTGCGGGGGGCTTCCCATTCGCCCGTGGCCTCGTGCTGACCTTCCACCGCAAACGGCTTGCTGCCCACGCGGCGCGTGCCGGGCAAGGCGGCCAGCAGGGCTTCGCCCGAAACAGGGCCTTCGAGCAGCAGCGGGGCGATGACGTCGATCAGGGCGTCCAGTCCAGGACGCTTTTCCGGCGCCTGCACCACGTGGTTCAGCGTCACCGGCACCACCGCGGGGGGCCGCGCAGACGCACCGTCGGTGGCGCCGCCGGTCACCTCGGGCAGGGCCTCGTCCAGCACCGGGTCGATGCGCTCGCCGGTCGCCATTCCGCCGGGCTGGGTGTCCTGGAACACCTGGCCGTCGGCGGCCGCGGCACCGTCTTGCGGCAGGCGCTCGCTGGCCGTGCGGGGTGCGCTGCGGCGCGTGACCCAGGCGTTGTACGCCACCACGGCGGCCAGCACGAGGCCGCCGATGATCGCCAGACTGATTTGCAGTGAACTCATGGGCTGAATCGGTTGAGGGACGGTAGGGTTCAGGTGGCTTCCATCATGCCGGCGGCCGACTCCATGTCCACCGCCACGATGCGCGAGACGCCCTGCTCCTGCATGGTCACGCCGATCAGTTGCTCGGCCATTTCCATGGCGATCTTGTTGTGGCTGATGAACAGGAACTGGGTGCCCTGCTTGCTCATGCTGGTCACCAGGCGTGCATAGCGCTCGGTGTTGGCGTCGTCCAGCGGCGCGTCCACCTCGTCCAGCAGGCAGAAAGGGGCCGGGTTGAGCTGGAAGATGGCAAACACCAGGGCAATGGCGGTGAGCGCCTTCTCGCCACCCGAGAGCAGGTGGATGGTCTGGTTCTTCTTGCCGGGCGGCTGGGCCAGCACCTGCACGCCGGCGTCCAGGATTTCTTCGCCTGTCATCACAAGCTTGGCGTTGCCGCCACCGAACAGCTCGGGGAACATGCGGCCGAAGTGGCCGTTGACGGTCTCGAAGGTGCTGCCCAGGAGGTCACGGGTTTCGTTGTCGATCTTCTTGATCGCGTCTTCCAGCGTGGTCATGGCCTCGACCAGGTCGGCCGACTGCGAGTCCAGGAAGGTCTTGCGCTCGCGCGCGGCGGTCAGTTCGTCCAGCGCGGCCAGGTTCACCGCGCCCAGGGCCTGGATCTCGCGGTGCAGGCGGTCGATCTCGCCCTGCAGGCCGGCCAGGCGCACGTTGCCTTCGGTGATGCTCTGCGCCACGGCGGCGAGGTCGGCGTTGGCTTCGGCCAGCAGCTGGCTGTATTGCTCCACGCCCAGGCGTGCGGCCTGTTCCTTGAGCTGGAAGTCGGTGATGCGCTGGCGCAGCGGGTCGAGTTCGCGTTCAAGCTTGAGGCGGTGCTCGTCGCTGGCGCGCAGCTTGGCGGTGAGGTCGTCGTACTGGCTGCGCAGCGCGGCCAGGGCCTGCTCGCGTTCGAGCTTGACGGCCAGCACGTTCTGCAGGCCGGCCTGGGCGGCGGCATCGCTCAGGCGCGTCAATTCTTCGGCAGCGCGGTGTTCCTCGTCGGCCAGCGAGCGTTCCTGCATGGCCGCGGTCTCCAGCGAACGCTGCAGCTCGGCCTGGCGCGCCTGCAGGCTGCGCAGGGCAAAGGTGGCTTCCTGGGCGTTGCGCTCCAGGCTGCGCTGCTGTTCGCGCGCGCCGGTCAGGCGCCGCTCAGACTCGATCACCTGGTCGTCCAGCTGCGCATGGCGTTCCTGGCTGTCGGCCAGCTGCATGTCCAGCTCTTCAAAACGGGCCTCGGCGGTCACGCGGCGTTCCTGCAGGGCTTCGAGCTGGGCGTCCACCTCGGCCAGGTCGGCGGCGATCTGTTCGCTGCGGGCACGGGTCTGTTCGGCCAGCTGGGTCAGGCGCAGCGCCTCGACCTGCAGCTCGTGGGCCTTGCCGCGCGTCTCGGCGCCTTCGCGGCGCGCGGCCACCAGGCGCTGCGAGGCCTCGCTGTAAGCAGCTTCGGCGCGCACCAGGTCGGTCCGCGCCTGCTCGGCGATCAGGGCCTGGGCGCGCAGCTGCTTGTCCAGGTGTTCGATTTCCTGCGCGCGGGCCAGCAGACCGGCCTGCTCGCTGTCGGGGGCGTAGAAGCTGACGCTGTGCGCACTGACCGCGTGGCCGCTGGGCACGTAAATCACGTCGCCGGCTTGCAGCTGGGCGCGCTGGGCCATGGCCTCTTCGAGGTTGGGCGCGGTCAGGCAGCCTTGCAGCCAGTCGGCCAGCAGGGCCTTCTGACCGGCGTCGTTCAGGCGCAGCCAGTCGGCCAGCGGCTTGAGCGCACCGCCGGCCACGGCCGGCGCCGCGGCGCTCACCGGGCTGTAGAAGGTCAGCTTGGCGGGCGGCGCGTCGCTGGCAAAGGCGCGCACCATTTCCAGGCGCGAGACTTCCAGCGCCGACAGCCGTTCGCGCAGCGCGGCTTCGAGCGCGTTTTCCCAGCCGGGTTCGATGTGCAGGCGGCTCCACAGGCCCTGCAGGCCGTCCAGCCCGTGCTTGGTCAGCCAGGGCTTCAATTTGCCGTCGGTCTTGACCTTGTCCTGCAGCGCCTTGAGCGCTTCCATGCGTGCCGACAGGTCGGACTGTTTGGCCGATTCCTGGTTCACCGCCTGCTGGGCGCTGCGGCGCGAGTCGTCCAGCTGCGGCACGTTGTCCTGCAGTTCCTGCAGCACGGCCTCGGCCATCTCGGCCACCTCCTGCGCCTGGGCCAGCTGTTCCTGGGCCTGCAGCAGACGCGCTTCGTCGGGTGCGGTCAGCGCGTTGCGGTCGGCGCTGAGCTTGTCGCGGCGCACGCCGATCTGGCGGCTCTGTTCTTCGATGCTGCGCTGCTCGGCCGCCAGCACCTGGATCTGCTGCTGCACCTGGGTCACGCTGCCACGCTGTTCGTTGGCGTGGTTCTGGGCGGCACGCAGCGCGTCTTCGAGTGCGGGCAAGGCACCGGCCTGCTCTTCGCCCTGGGCGGCCAGCACGACGGATTTTTCTTCGGCCTCCACGATGGCTTCAGCGAGCTGTTCGAGTTCGACGCCCGCGTCCTGGCTGCGGGTGGACCAGGAAGCGATCTGTTCCTTGAGCTGCACCAGGCGCTGCTCGACGCGCTGGCGGCCCTCGACCACGAAGCGGATCTCGGCCTCGAGCTTGCCGACCTCGGCGCTGGCCTCGTACAGCCGGCCCTGGGCCTGGTTGACCTGGTCGCCCGCGCCGTAGTGGGCCTGGCGGATGGTTTCGAGTTCGGACTCGACCCGGCGCAGGTCGGCGGTGCGCGACTCCAGATCGTTGAGCGCCTGGGCGGCGTCGTTCTTGACCTTGACTTGGTCGGCCTCGGCCTCGCTGCGCTTCAAAAACCACAGCTGGTGCTGCTTGAGGGTGGCGCTGGCGTTGAGCGTGTTGTAGCGCGCCGCCACCTCGGCCTGCTTCTCCAGCTTCTCCAGGTTGGCGTTGAGCTCGCGCAGGATGTCTTCGACGCGGGTCAGGTTCTCGCGCGTGTCGGCCAGGCGGTTGGCGGTCTCGCGACGGCGTTCTTTGTACTTGGACACACCCGCGGCCTCTTCGAGGAACAGGCGCAGTTCCTCGGGCTTGGATTCGATGATGCGGCTGATCGTGCCCTGGCCGATGATGGCGTAGGCGCGCGGTCCCAGGCCGGTACCCAGGAACACGTCCTGCACATCGCGGCGGCGCACCGGCTGGTTGTTGATGTAGTAGCTGCTGGTGCCGTCGCGCGTGAGCACGCGCTTGACCGCGATCTCCAGAAACTGGCCCCACTGGCCACCGGCGCGGTGGTCGCTGTTGTCGAACACCAGTTCCACGCTGGAGCGGCTGGCCGGCTTGCGGTTGTTCGTGCCGTTGAAGATCACGTCCTGCATGGACTCGCCGCGCAGCTCCGATGCCTTGGACTCGCCCAGCACCCAGCGCACCGCGTCCATGATGTTGGACTTGCCGCAGCCGTTCGGACCCACCACGCCCACCAGCTGGCCGGGGAGCATGAAGTTGGTCGGTTCGGCGAAGGACTTGAAGCCCGATAACTTGATCGAATTGAGACGCACGGGAATTCGGTAGCAGTTTGTAACTGCTTGATTTGTAATGAGAATCCTCAGCCTGACGGCCACGGACCGCAAGGCGCATGATACCGTGTCCCTCCCGGCAAGACCGCCCCGCCCGGGCGCGCGGACAGGCTTGGGATAATCGGAGGATGAATCCCCATCTGTCCCTCCTGCAGCCCTACCCGTTTGAACGGCTGCGCCAGCTGTTTGCGGGCGTCACGCCCAGCCCGGCGCACCGCGCCATCAGCCTGGGCATTGGCGAGCCCAAACACGCCACACCCCAGTTGCTCAAGGACGCGCTGGCCGCCGCGCTGGACACCGGCCTGACCGGCTACCCCGCCACCGCTGGGGAACCCGCCCTGCGCCAGGCCTGCGCCGACTGGATGCACCGCCGCTACGGCGTGGCGCTCAACCCCGCCAGCCAGGTGCTGCCGGTCAACGGCTCGCGCGAGGCCCTGTTCGCCTTCGCCCAGACCGTGCTGGACGCCTCCAAACCCGGCGCCACGCTGGCCTTTCCCAACCCGTTCTACCAAATCTACGAAGGCGCGGCCCTGCTGGGCGGTGCCCAGCCGTATTACGTGCCCAGTGTGGCGTCGCGCAACTTCGCGGTGGACTGGGACAGCGTGCCCGAGGACGTCTGGGCGCGCACCCAGCTGATCTTCGTCTGCTCACCCGGCAACCCCACGGGTGCCGTGATGCCGCTGGACGAATGGCAGAAACTGTTTGATCTGAGCGACCGCCACGGCTTCGTGATCGCCTCCGACGAGTGCTACAGCGAGATTTACTTCCGCGACGAGCCGCCGCTGGGCGGGCTGGAAGCGGCCGTCAAACTGGGCCGCACGGACTTCAAGAACCTCATGATGTTCACCAGCCTGTCCAAGCGCAGCAATGTGCCCGGGCTGCGCAGCGGCTTCGTGGCGGGCGACGCGGCGCTCATCAAGAGCTTCCTGCTCTACCGCACCTACCACGGCGGCGCCATGAGCCCGGCCGTGCAGGCCGCCAGCGTGGCCGCCTGGAACGACGAAGACCACGTGATCGACAACCGCCGCCAGTACCGCGAGAAGTTTGCTGCCGTCACGCCGCTGCTGGCCCAGGTGCTGGACGTGGCCCTGCCGGACGCCGCTTTCTACCTCTGGGCCGGCGTGCCGCCGTCGTTCGAGGGCCGCGTGCCCGGCCTGAGCGCCGACGAAGCCTTCGCCCGCGAATTGCTGGCTCAATACAATGTGACGGTTTTGCCCGGCAGCTACCTCGCGCGCGCCGCCGGCGGTGTCAACCCCGGTGCCAGCCGGGTGCGCATGGCCCTGGTGGCCGAGCCCGCCGAATGCCTGGAAGCCGCCGACCGCATCGTGCGCTTCTGCCAGGCCCACGCCTGACCGGATCCACCCCCTCCAACGATCAACCCTCAACGCCGTACTTCACATGACGCAACAACTGCAAACCCTGATCGAAACCGCCTGGGACAACCGCGCCGAACTCTCGCCCGCTTCCGCCCCCAAGGAAGTGCTGGACGCCGTGACCCACGTGATCGACCAGCTCAACACCGGCAAGCTGCGCGTGGCCACCCGCGAAGGCGTGGGCCAGTGGACGACCCACCAGTGGATCAAGAAGGCCGTGCTGCTGTCGTTCCGCCTGAACGACAACGCCATCATGAAGAGCGGCGATTTGACCTTCTTCGACAAGGTCAAGACCAAGTTCAGCGACCTCAGCGAAGCCGAACTCAAGGCCAGCGGCGTGCGCGTGGTGCCGCCAGCCGTGGCCCGCCATGGCAGCTTCGTGGCCAAGGGCGCGATCCTGATGCCCAGCTACGTGAACATCGGCGCCTATGTGGACGAAGGCACCATGGTCGACACCTGGGCCACCGTCGGCTCCTGCGCGCAGATCGGCAAGAACGTGCACCTGTCGGGTGGTGTCGGCATTGGTGGCGTGCTCGAGCCCCTGCAGGCCGGCCCCACCATCATCGAAGACAACTGCTTCATCGGCGCCCGCTCCGAGGTGGTCGAAGGGGTGGTGATCGAAGAAAACTCGGTCATTTCCATGGGCGTGTACATCGGCCAGAGCACCCCCATCTACGACCGCGCCACCGACACCGTGAGCTACGGCCGCGTGCCCGCCGGCTCGGTGGTGATCAGCGGCAACCTGCCCAAGGACGGTGGCAAGTACAGCCTGTACGCGGCCGTGATCGTCAAGCGAGTGGACGCGCAGACGCGCGCCAAGACCAGCCTGAACGATTTGCTGCGGGATTAACCGCCCTGCGCCGCTTCGCGTCTTCCCCCCAGGGGGACAACACCTGCGGCCCGGCAAAGCCGGTTCCGCGGTGTTCTGGATGAGCTGCCCTTCTTTGACGTGTCCTGATTCCTCCCGATAGCTAGAAAGGTTGCTGATGAGCAGCGGAACGATGGAGCGCATCCTGCGCCTGATGGCCGACAAGAAGGCGTCCGACGTCTACCTGTCGGCGCACGCGCCGGCGATGATCAAGATCAACGGACAGACCATCCCGATCAACAGCCAGGTGCTGCCGCCGGATGCGCCGCTGAACCTGCTGTCGGAGATCGTGCCGGCCAGCCGTATCGAAGAACTGCAGGACAGCGGCGAGCTGAACATGGCGGTGCCGCTGGACGGCGTGGGCAACTTCCGCGTCAGCGCCTTCCGCCAGCGCAGCAGCTACGCGGTGGTCATCCGCTTTGTGCCCGGCGATGTGCCGGCCCTGGACTCTCTCAACGTCGCCCCGATCCTGTCGGAACTGGTGATGGAAAAGCGGGGCTTGGTGCTGATGGTCGGCGCCACCGGCGCTGGCAAGACCACCACGCTGGCGGCCATGATCGACCACCGCAACGAACACGCGACGGGTCACATCCTCACCATCGAGGACCCGATCGAATACACCTACCGCAACAAGAAATCGGTGGTCAACCAGCGCGAGATCGGGACCGACACCCAGTCGCTGCAGATCGGGCTGAAGAACGCGCTGCGCCAGGCGCCCGACGTGATCCTGATCGGTGAGATCCGGGACCGCGAAACCATGTCGGCCGCGATCGCGTACGCCCAGTCGGGCCACCTGTGCCTGGCCACGCTGCACGCCAACAACAGCTACCAGGCGCTCAACCGCATCCTGAGTTTCTACCCCGTCGAAGTGCGCCCCACCATGCTGGGCGACTTGGCCGCCGCGTTGCGCGCCATCGTTTCCCAGCGCCTGCTGCGCACCCACACCGGCGGCCGTGTGCCGGCCATGGAGGTGATGCTCAACACCGCGCTGATCGCCGACCTGATCCAGAAGTCCGACTTCTCCGGCGTGCGTGAAGCCATGGAAAAGTCACTGGCCGAAGGCTCGCAGAGCTTCGAGCAGAACCTGGCGCGCCTGGTCACCGATGGCTTGGTCTCACGCAACGAAGGCCTGGCCCACGCCGACTCGCCCAACAACCTGCTGTGGCGTCTGCAAAACGACTTCAACGCCGTCAAGTCCAACGAGTCGGCCAAGCCGAACGAAGAAGACCAGAGCGACCACGCCACCTTCACCGAATTCACGCTGGACGTGAAGTTCTGATGAGCGAAACCCTGCGCCTGACCGAAGCCCTGATCGCCCGCCCCTCGGTCACCCCCCTGGACGAAGGCTGCCAGGCCCTGATCGCCGATCGACTGCGGGCCATCGGCTTCACCTGCGAGACCATCGAAAGCGGACCTTCCGACTTCCGGGTCACCAACCTCTGGGCCCGCCGCGGCACCGGCAAGCAACCCGCCCTGGTCTGGGCCGGCCACACCGACGTGGTGCCGACCGGCCCGCTGACGGCCTGGACCAGCGACCCCTTCGTGCCCGCCCACCGCGACGGCAAGCTGTTCGGCCGCGGTGCCAGCGACATGAAGGCCTCGCTGGCTGCCATGGTGGTGGCCTGCGAGGAGTTCCTGGCGGCCCACCCGCAACCCAGCATCGACATCGCGTTCCTGCTGACCAGCGACGAGGAAGGCCCGGCCAACGACGGCACGGTGATCGTGTGTCGCGAACTGCAGCGCCGTGGTGAACGGCTGGACTGGTGCATCGTCGGCGAACCCACCTCGGTGGAGCGCACCGGCGACATGATCAAGAACGGCCGCCGCGGCACCATGAGCGGCAAGCTCACGGTCAAGGGCATCCAGGGCCACATCGCCTACCCGCACCTGGCCAAGAATCCGATCCACATGGTCGCCCCGGCGCTGGCCGAACTGGCTGCCACGGTCTGGGACGCAGGCAACGCCTTCTTCCCGCCCACCAGCTGGCAGGTCAGCAACATCCACGGCGGCACCGGCGCGAGCAACGTCATCCCGGGCAACGTGGTGATCGACTTCAACTTCCGCTTCTGCACCGAGTCCACACCCGAAGGGCTGCAGCAGCGCGTCACCGACCTGCTCGCGCGCCACGGCCTGCAGTCCGGCGCCGATTTCGACCTGACCTGGACGGTGGGTGGTCTGCCCTTCCTCACCACGCCCGGCACATTGGTAGACGCGGTGCGCGAAGCCATCCGTGACGAGACCGGCATCGCCACCGAACTCTCCACCACCGGCGGCACCAGCGACGGGCGCTTCATCGCCCAGGTCTGCCCGCAGGTCATCGAGCTCGGCCCGCCCAATGCCACGATCCACAAGGTGGACGAACACGTGGCCGTGGCCGACATCGAACCGCTCAAGAACATCTACCGCCGCACGCTGGAGCGGCTGGCACAACAGGCCGCCGCATGACGCTGCAAGACATCCTCGCTGGCGCCGTGGCGCGCCTGGACACCGCCCAGCTGGCCTATGGTCACGGCACCACCAACGCACGCGACGAAGCGGCGTGGCTGGTGCTGTGGCAACTGGGCCTGCCGCTGGACGGCGACCTGGACGAAATGGCCGAGACGCCTGTGAGCGAGGACGACGCGCTGGCCGTGGCCGAACTCATCACGCGCCGCATCGAAACGCGCCAGCCCGCGGCCTACCTCACCCATGAAGCCTGGCTGCAAGGTGTGTCGTTCTATGTGGACACGCGGGCCATCGTGCCGCGCAGCTTCATCGCCGAACTCATCGCCGACGGTGGCTTCGACGCCTGGCTGTCCGAGGACACGCACCAGGTGCTGGACCTGTGCACCGGCAATGGCAGCCTGGCCGTGCTGGCAGCGCTGGCCTGGCCAGATGTGCAGGTGACCGGCGCCGACCTCTCGCCCGACGCGCTGGCCGTGGCCCGCATCAACGTGGAACGCCATGGCCTGCAGGAGCGCATCACGCTCATCGAATCGGACGGCATGGCGCATTGCCCCGGCCCCTGGGACCTGGTGCTGTGCAACCCGCCCTATGTGAATGCGCAGAGCATGGATGCCCTGCCCGCCGAATACCGCGCCGAGCCGGAGCTGGCCCTGGCCGGTGGCAGCGATGGCATGGACTTCATCCGCAACCTGCTGCGCGACCTGCCCGCGCGACTGAGTCCCAACGGCGTACTGGTGCTGGAAATCGGCAACGAACGCGCCCACTTTGAAGCCGCCTTCCCCCAGCTGGAAGCCGTTTGGCTGCCCACCAGCGCCGGTGACGACCAGGTGCTGCTCCTTTCTTTTGATGCCCTTTCGGCGCTGAACGCTTCGGCGGCGCCCCAACCATGATCACTTTGCGAAACGTGGTCCTTCGTCGTGGTACGAAGGTCCTGCTCGATGGCGCGTCCGCGACCATCAACCCCGGCGAAAAAGTCGGCCTGGTCGGCCGCAACGGCGCTGGCAAGTCCAGCCTGTTCCGCCTGCTCGACGGCACCCTGCACGAAGACAAGGGCGACTTCAACGTGCCCGCGCAGTGGCGCGTGGCTCAGGTGGCGCAGGACATGCCCGAGACCGATCTGCCGGCCACGCAGTTCGTGATCGAAGGCGACGTCACCCTGCTGGCCGCGCAACAGGAAGTGGCGGCCGCCGAAGCCACCGACGACGGCGAGCGCATGGCGCACGCCTACATGGCGCTGCACGACGCCGGCGCCCACGACGCGCCGGCCCGCGCCCAGGCGCTGATCCTGGGCCTGGGCTTTCGCACCGACGAGCTGGACCGCCCGGTCAACAGCTTCTCGGGCGGCTGGCGCATGCGCCTGCAACTCGCGCGTGCCCTGATGTGTCCCAGCGACCTGCTCATGCTCGACGAGCCCACCAACCACCTGGACCTGGACGCCCTGGTCTGGCTGGAAGCCTGGCTCAAGCGGTACGAGGGCACCATGCTCGTGATTAGCCACGACCGCGAGTTCCTGGACGCCGTCACCGACGTCACGGTCCACATCGAACGCGCCCAGCTCACGCGCTACGGCGGCAACTACAGCCGCTTCGAAGACATGCGCGCCGAGCAAATGGCACTGCAGGCCACGGCGTACGCGCGCCAGCAAGAGAAGGTGGCGCACCTGCAGAAGTTCATCGACCGCTTCAAGGCCAAGGCCAGCAAGGCCAAGCAGGCGCAGAGCCGCGTCAAGGCGCTGGAGCGCATGGAGAAGATCGGCCCGGTGCTGGCGGAAGCCGAGTTCACCTTCGAATTCAGCGAACCGCAGAACCTGCCCAACCCCATGCTGGCCATGCAGGATGTGAGCTTCGGCTACCCACCACTGGAAGACGGTGGCGAACCCACGGTGATCGTGCGCAATGTCAGCCGCTCGGTGCTGGCGGGCCAGCGCATCGGCATTCTGGGCGCCAACGGCCAAGGCAAGTCCACCGTGGTCAAGACCATCGCACGCGACCTCGCCGCCATCAGCGGCCAGATCACCGAAGGCAAGGGCCTGAACATCGGCTACTTCGCCCAGCAGGAACTGGACGTTCTGCGCCCGGCCGACACACCGCTGGAGCACATGATCCACCTGGTCAAGGACTGCACCGCCAAAGGCAGCCTGAGCGGCCAGGCCACACGCGAGCAGGACTTGCGCAGCTTCCTGGGCAGCTTCAATTTCACCGGCGACCAGGTCAAGCAGGCCGTGGGCAGCATGAGCGGCGGCGAAAAGGCGCGACTGGTGTTGTGCATGATCGTCTGGCAAAAGCCCAACCTGCTGCTGCTCGACGAACCCACCAACCACCTGGACCTGGCCACGCGCGAAGCGCTGTCGATGGCGCTCAACGAGTTCGAGGGCACGGTGATGCTGGTCAGCCACGACCGCCACCTGTTGCGTGCGGTGTGCGACGAGTTCTGGCTGGTCTCGCGCGGTGGCATCGGCCCCTTCGACGGCGACCTCGACGACTACCAGCGCTATCTGCTGGACGTGGCCAAACAGGCTCGAGAAGCGCAGCGGCAGGAACAGAAAGACCTCAAGAACGCCGCGGCCGATCCGGTGGAGGCCGCTCCGGCCCCCGTGGCGGCCAGCCCCGCACAGGCCGCCAGCCGCAGCCCCGAGCAGCGCACGCTGGATGCGCAGCGCCGCCAGCAACGCGCCGAGCAGTTGCGCCCGCTCAAAAAGGAGCTGGAGCAGTCAGAAAAGCGCATGGCGGCACTGAACACCGAAAAACGGGCTCTGGAAGAGACGCTGAGTCAGCCCGCCAGCCCCGTCACGCTGGCGGAAACGGGTCGTCGTCTCAAGGCGGTGAACGACGAGCTGGAGGCGCTCGAACTGCGCTGGCTGGAGCTCGGTGAGCAGCTGGAAGCCGGCAACAGTGACGGCGACGCAACGGCCTGATCAGCGCTCGACACCCAGCCGGGTTAGTATTTACGTTCTACTGTTTTAACGCGACTTTGGAAAGGGAACGCGCACATGATGTCCATTCTGGGAACCTTGTTCATCGGCCTCATCGCTGGCTTCATCGCCCGCGCCATCAAACCTGGCGACGACGGCATGGGCTGGATCATGACCGCCGTGCTCGGTGTGGCCGGCTCCTTTGTGGCCAGCTATGGCGGCGCTGCGCTCGGACTGTATTCACCGGGACAACCAGCCAGCTTCATCGGCTCTGTGGTGGGCGCGGTGCTGCTGCTGGTCGCCTACGGCTTCCTGAGAAAGAAGCAGGCCTGACCGCCTGGGCCAGCCACCTTAGATGCTGGTTGGCACCAGCAGTCGGTACCCATGAAAAAAGCCCTGACCTTTCGGTCAGGGCTTTTTTCATGAACAGACCAGGCAGGACTTTCACCGGCCACTGAAACGAAAAAGCCCGCTACTGTTTAAGTAGCAGGCTTTTTGCCCCCTTGCGGGGATTTTGGTAGGACGTGGCAGGCTCGAACTGCCGACCAACGGATTAAAAGTCCGCTGCTCTACCAACTGAGCTAACGTCCCATCAACCAACGGCCCCGATTCTCGCAGGCCCTGAGGAGCCTTTTGTGAATCAAAACCAGAGATTCTTCTGGTGGGGCGTGAGTGACTCGAACACTCGACCTACGGATTAAGAGTCCGCTGCTCTACCAACTGAGCTAACGCCCCGTTTTCACGGGTTCGCTGTGGTGCGAAGCCTCAGATTATAGCGTCGAAATCGCACTCTTTTGAAGAGTCGTCAAACCTTTTGCACCTGTGGCCACGGTGTTCATCACCCAGCCCGCCGCGCACAGGCCAAAAGTGGCGGTCACGCTGACGGCCGAACCGTAGCCGTGACAGTTGAGCGAGCCGTCGCTGGCGTCCACGGCACACGATGCGTCGGGCGGTGCCACGGCTTCGCGACTGAACACGCATACGGTGCCCATGCGTCCCTGACGCGCTCCAGCATGGTGCTTGCGCAAGCGGTAGCGCAGCTGCGCGAGCAGCGGATCGTGCGTGACGTCGGCCAAGTCTGCCACCTCGACATCTTGCGGCAAGCGCTTGCCACCCGCTGCACCGACGGTCACGAACGGAACCTTGCCATCGCGTGCCCAGGCGGCCAGGGCCGTTTTGGCGCGCACCTGATCACACGCATCGATGAGAGCAGAAGGCTGGGCGCCTTGCAACAGCTGTGGCCAGTTGTCGGGTGTCACGAAATCGTCGATCACATCGACCACGCAACCTGGATGAAAACCGTGGATGCGCTCACGCATGGCCTCGGCCTTGGCCTGCCCCAGCGTGGCGTCCTGTGCGTGGATCTGCCGATTGATGTTGGAAGCAGACACGTGGTCCAGATCAACCAGACTGAGACGCTGCACACCGCTGCGCGCCAGCGCTTCCACCGCCCATGAGCCGACACCGCCAATGCCCACGACGACAACGTGCGCATCGAAAATGTTTTGCGCTCCCTGCACGCCGTACAGCCGGCGCAGACCGCCGAAGCGGCGCTCGAAATCTTCGCTCATAGCGGGCTTCAGGCCAACATCAGCCGCGTTCGAGCAACCACATCTGGAAACGCAAGCCGAGCACCGCTCCCAATACGATGCCGAGTACGGCGATGGCGCTGGTCAGGCTCAAGGTGGACAGCCCCGACAGCCCCTGCCCTACCGTACAACCCAACGCGGTGACACCCCCCACACCCATCAGCGCCGCGCCCGCGAGGTGCAGCGCGGTGTCCTGCGTGCCGCGAAAACCTTCCCAGTGGAAGCTTTTGTCCAGCAGTGACTGAACGAACGAACCCACCACCACCCCGCCGACCGCCACCACACCGATGGTCAACAGGTTGGACGCGTCACTGAAGCGGATCAGCCAGTCCTGCGTGTAGGCCATGGGAGCGGTGAAGGAAAAGGACTCCATGCGGCCGGTGTCGGTGGCCAGGTAAACCGACTCCAGCGTCTCGGGATGTTCGGCTACGAAACCCAGTCGCCCGCTGATCCACCACATGGCGGTGACGGTGAGCCCAAGTCCGATGCCGCCCAGCAGGTTGACTGGCGTACGGAGGTCGCTGTCACTGAGTGCCCAGACCAGCAAGGCACCGCCAACGAGCAGCGACAGGCCCAGGCCGGCGGTACCGGGATTGAGTCCCGCCACATGGGCCAGCCAGGCGGGTAACGCAGCACCGCCAGGCATGACAAACGCCACCGTGTCCACGGTGTTCACGCGCAGCACGGCCAGCACGCCGCTCAAGGTCGCGTACGCGGCGAATCCCATGACAAAAAAGACCGTCAGCGCTTTGAGACTGCCCCCGCCGATCCGCACCAGTGTTTTGCTGCCGCAGCCCGAAGCCAGCACCATACCCACGCCGAACAGCACGCCGCCTGACAGAGCGGACAGCCAGATCACCCGCCCCGGCGCGTAGATCGTCTGCGCTGGATCGATCCAGCCCAGCCAGGCCATGACATGAAAGCCGATCATGGCGACTGCGACGGCGGTCGCCCACATGCGCATCCGTATCCAGGAGCCCATGTTGACGATGTCGCTGACCGCCCCCATGGTGCAGAAGTGGGTTCGTTGGGCGATGAAACCAAAGACCGCTGCGGCCGCGAAAGCGGCCCACAGCACCAGGGTGTTCTGTTCTTGCAGTGCGGCGATATCCATGCCGGGGATTGTAGAAGCACGCTCCTATCCCCGGCGCCAAAGCCGCTCTTGCGCTCAGCGCAGACGGCTCAGGCGCTCGCGTGCCGCGCCGGCCGCTTCCGACTGGGGGTGTGCCTTGACCAACTCTTCGAGTGTGCGCCGCGCCGCCTTGGTGTCTTTGAGCTCGACCTGGCTGTTGGCAATGGCGAGCTGCGCCTCGGGCGTGCGCGGGTGGTCCGGGAACTGGGTCACGAGCCGCCGGTGCGATTCGACCGCCGCCTTGTAATCGCGAGTGGCGTACTGAGCGTTGCCGAGCCAATACAGCGCAGCAGCGGAGTAACCGCTGTCGGGGTAGCGCCGCAGGAACTGCTGGTAGGCCAGAACCGCAGCGTCAAACTCGGTGCGGCGCAGCGTTTCCATGGCGGCATCGAAATCGCGCTTTTCGGTCGGCGCTGCAGTGAAGTCCTTGCCGTCTAGGGACACCTTCACCGGCTCCACCTTGCGCAGCCGCTCATCCAGCCCCAGCTGCACGTCCTTTTGCTGGCGCTGCAGTTCGGACACCTCTCGCGTCAGTTGCTCGTTCTGTCCCCGCAGCCGCGCCAACTCAGCCCGCAACTGCTCGATCTGGTTGGCCAGTTCCAGCAAGCTGCGGCGCGTGGTGGCTTGACCTTCGCGCGCCTCTTCAGCGGTGCGGGTGGTTACGGCGTTGGCGGCCTCGGCTGCCTGCCGGTTGATCTCCACGCGCTGACGCAGTTCGATGATGGCCTTGCGCGCTTCATCGTCATCGAACAGGGCGTGGGCCTGCAAAGGCCAGATCAGCGCGAGCGCGCCAGCGAGCGGCAACAGGACACGCGAGGGTCGGCAAAACATGGCGGTCATGCGCATCAGCGGTACGAGAATTCAACCCGGCGGTTCTTGGCGTAAGCGTCTTCGGTGAACCCGCTGGCCGCCGGCTTCTCTTCGCCAAAGCTCACCGGTTCGATCTGCTGGTCACGTACGCCCAGCAAGGTGAGGGCCCTGCGCACAGCCTCGGCCCGCTTCTGGCCCAACGCCAGGTTGTACTCGCGACCACCCCGTTCGTCGGTGTGCCCTTCAAGCGAGAGCCGACGCTTGCTGTCGGCCATCAGGTACCGCGCGTTGGCTTCCAGCATGGGGGCAAACTCGGGTTTGACGACGAAGCTGTCGTAGTCGAAATACACCAGACGCGACATCGCCTCGGGCTGGGGCGCCTCGGTCGGTGCCACCTGCACTGGCGAGACACCGCGCTGATCGACGCTACCCCCGGTTGCCGCGGTCGGGGCCACATTGCCCTGGCCCAGCGGGCTCACGGCGGTGGCCGGGCGGTCGACCACCGGCACGTTGTCCAGCGGCACGCTGGAAGCGCAGGCGGCCAGCCCGGCGGCCAGCACCAGGGTGATGATCCCGCCCATGCGACGTGAAGCGGTGGAGACAATCGGGTTCATACACAAGGCCTTTCAATTCCGGTTGAAAACGCCACCCGAAGGATGGCGTCGCAAAGCTCGCTCAGCGCAGGAAAGGCCCCCACTCGGGCTCGCGAATGTCACCTTGCGCGCCGGCCAGGCGGGTCTTGATACGGCCGTCGAGACTGGTGGTCATCAGCGATTCCTGCCCCTTGTCCCGTGTCGCATAGATGATCATGCGACCGTTGGGCGAGAAGCTCGGACTCTCGTCTGCACTGGTGTCGGTCAGGGCTGTCACACCACCGCTGGCGAGTTCCATCACATGCAGGCGGAACGCGCCGTTGACGCGGGAGATGAAGGCCAAGTGCCGACCATCGGGACTGATCGAAGGCGAGATGTTGTAGTTCCCGCTGAAGGTGACGCGCTGAGCATTGCCGCCTTGTGCGCCCATGCTGTAGATCTGCGGCGAACCGCCCCGATCGCTGACAAAGAAAATGGTCTTGCCATCTGCGCTGAACACGGGCTCGGTGTCGATGCTTTCGGTCTGCGTCAGACGTCTGGGTTCGCCACCATCGGCCCCCACCGCGTAAATCTGGGCGTTCCCGGAGATCGAGAGCGTGGCCACCAGTTGTTTGCCGTCGGGCGACCACGCCGGCGCGCTGTTGGATCCGCGGAAGTTGGCCAGCAAACGTCGTTTGCCGGTGGACACGTCGTGCGCGTAGATCACGGGCTTGCGCGCCTCGAACGAGACGTAGGCCAGTTGAGAGCCACCGGGCGCCCAGCTGGGCGAGATGATGGGCTCTGGGCTGCTGAGCGCTGCCCGGGCGTTTTCACCGTCGGCATCGGCCACCCAGAGCTGATAACGCGGCCCCGCCTTGCTCACGTAAGCGATGCGGGTGGAAAACACGCCTTTGTCGCCGGTGATCTTTTCATACACGTGATCGGCGATGCGGTGCGCCGCGAGGCGCAGATCGGCCGCGGTCACCGGGTAACTCAGACCACCGAGATCCTGACCACGCACCAGATCCCAAAGCCGGAACCGCACATCGAAACGCCCATCGGCCAGACGGGCGACGCTGCCCACCACCAGAGAGTCGGCGCCCTTGCCTCGCCAGGCGTTGAGATCTGGCCGGGTGGATTCATCCAGATTGCCCACCACCGGCTCTGAAAAGCGGAACTGCCCACTGCGCTCCAGATCGGCGCGCACGATGGCCGCGATGTTCTGGCTCGCGGCGTCGTTGCCACGGAAGTTCACGATGGAGAAGGGGAACTGCGTCAGGCCGACGCCGGAGACTTCGACCCGAAACTGTGCATGTGCATCGTGCAGCGGCCAGGCCATCAGGGAAATAGCACCTGCCGCACACAGCAGGCCTTGGCGTCGGGTCGGGGTCCAGTGTTCCAGTCGGGTCAAATCCAGCATCCTTGTAGTCTTGCCTTGTTCCACAGAGGGCGCCATGCAAGCGTCCCACAGGTGGCTGCTGATAATAGCGGAGCGATTGGGGGCCGCCGTGACAAGATGTGATCCCCGCCAATCACCATCGACCGATGCTGGATCATCAGCCCGAGAGATTGGTTCCCTGCACGCGTCGGGATGCCTCGGCGAGTATGCACGGCCTGCGCCGTGTCACAGCAGCACGATGTCGTACTGCTCCTGAGTCATTGAGCCCTCTGCCTGCAACGAAATCGGCTTGCCGATGAAGTCGCTCAAGCCCGCCAGGTGCTGGCTTTCCTCGTCCAGAAACAGTTCCACCACCTGGGCAGAGGCCACCACCCTGAACTCGCGCGGATTGAAGGCTCGCGCCTCGCGTAGGATTTCGCGCAGGATGTCGTAGCACACGCTGCGCGCGGTCTTCACCACGCCCTTGCCGCCGCAAGCACCACAGGGCTCGCTGAGCATGTGTGCGAGTGATTCGCGGGTGCGTTTGCGCGTCATCTCGACCAGGCCCAGCTGTGAGAAGCCGCCGGTCATGGTCTTGACACGGTCGCGAGCCAGCTGCTTGCGGAATTCGGTCAGTACCGCATCGCGGTGGTCTTCACGCACCATGTCGATGAAGTCCACGATGACGATGCCGCCCAGGTTTCGCAGCCGCAGTTGCCGCGCAATGGCTTGCGAGGCTTCCAGGTTGGTGCGAAACACCGTGTCGTCAAAATTGCGCGCGCCCACGAAGCCGCCGGTGTTCACATCCACCGTGGTCAGGGCTTCGGTCTGGTCGATCACCAGATAGCCGCCGGACTTGAGGTCCACCCGGCGGCTGAGCGCGCGCACGATGTCTTCGTCAATGTTGAAGAGATCAAAGATGGGCCGCTCGCCGGTGTAGAGCTGCAATTTGGGGAGTGTGTCCGGCATGAACTCGGTCGCAAAGGCCTGCAGCAGGCCGCACTGTTCGCGCGAATCGATGCGGATGGACTGGGTCTGCGCGCTGACAAGATCGCGCAGCACGCGCTGCATCAGGTTCAGGTCTTCATGCAGCAGTGTGGCGGGCGGCTGGCGCGATGCAGCCTCCTTGATGCGCTGCCAGGTCTTGCGCAGGTAAGCAATGTCGTCGCGCAGCTCGTCGTCCGATGCATCTTCGGCGTTGGTGCGCAGAATGAAGCCACCCGTGGCGCTGCCATCGGCCGGCGCGGCCAGCCCCATCACCCGCTGGCGCAGGGCCTCGCGCTGCGCGGAAGGGATCTTCTGCGACACGCCGATGTGGTTGTCCTGCGGCAGGAACACCAGCAGCCGTCCAGCTATGCTGATCTGCGCCGTCAGGCGCGCGCCCTTGGTCCCGATCGGGTCCTTGAGGACCTGCACCATGAGCGCCTGGCCCTCGAAGATCTGGCGTTCGATGGGCAGCACCGGATCGCCGTCGAGCACCTTACCGCTACTTTCTGCGCCGCTCTTTTCGCGCGGCGTCGCGTGTTTGGCGGCGATGTTGGGCATCAGGTCGGCCACGTGCAGGAAGGCTGCACGGTCCAGGCCAATGTCAATGAAGGCCGACTGCATGCCTGGCAGCACGCGCGAGACCTTGCCCAGGTAGATGTTGCCCACCAGACCCCGCTCGAGCGTGCGCTCCAGGTGCACTTCCTGCACCGCGCCCTGCTCCACCACCGCCACGCGGGTCTCTTGCGGTGCCCAGTTGATGAGGATGTCCTGGCTCATGCTTGTCTCGATGTTGGGGTGTTCAGCAGGCGAGCCGCACACCGGCGGCGTGCAGCAGTTGCGCGGTTTCGTGGGCAGGCAAACCCATGATGCCCGAGTAGCTGCCACTGATGTGCCGGATGTGCAATGCCGCCGCACCCTGGATGGCGTACGCGCCTGCCTTGCCCATCGGTTCGCCACTGGCCACGTAGCGGCGGATGTCCGCGGCGCTCCAAGCGTCGAATGCGACCTGTGAGGCAGACATGGCCGCCCATTGTCGGACCGCACCGCGAGCCGAGGGCCTCGCCACCGCCACGGCGGTCAGTACCCGGTGCTGCCGGCCCGAGAGGTCCGCCAGCATGCGCCGGGCATCGGCCGCATCGGCGGGTTTGCCCAGGATGCGGCGCCCCAAGGCCACGGTGGTGTCGGCACACAGCACAGGTGCCAACGGGAGCCCACGCCGCCTCAGACGATCGACAGAGGCTTGAAGTTTCAGCACCGTGACGCGCTGGACATAGGCCGCCGGCGCTTCGGCACCCTTGACCGCTTCCAGCGACTCGACATCCTCGCCCTCGTCGGGCAACAGGAGCTCGCAGCGCACGCCCCACTGCTCCAGCAACTGCTTGCGACGGGGGCTTTGCGAGGCGAGGTAGATGAAGTCACTCACGGTGCGTCATTCCCTGTGATAGGGGTGGTTGGCGTTGATGGACCAGGCCCGGTAGAGCTGCTCGATCAGCAGCACCCGCACCATGGCGTGCGGCAAGGTCAGGTCCGACAGGCGGATGCGCTGATGCGCCGCAGCCCGAAAAGCCGGCTCCAGCCCATCCGGACCACCGATGACCAGGGCCACGTCGTCGCCCCCCTGTTGCCAGGCCTGCAACTGCAGCGCCAGCGCCTTGGTGGTCAGTTGCGTTCCCCGTTCGTCCAGCACCACCGTACGGCACCCCTTGGGCAGCGCGGCCACGATGCGCTCCCGCTCGGCGGCCATGACCGTTTCAACGGTCTTGGAGCCGCGCGGCTCGGTCTTGACGGTCTTGATCTCCACCCGCAGCTCGGGCGGGAAGCGCTTGGCGTAATCGTCGTAGGCGGTCTGGGCCCAGTCGGGCATGCGCTGCCCGACCGCGACGATCACCAGCTTCATGCCTTTTTCTTGGCGGCGGGCTTGGCCACGGTGCGCTTGGCAGCGGGTTTGGCCGGCGCCTTGTTGGCCGCCTTGGCCGCCGGCTTGGTGGCGCTCTTGGGTTTGACGACCACGGTCTTGATCGCCTTCTTGGCCGGCACGGCACCGGTGACGCTCTTGCGAGTCGGCGTCTTGGCGGCGACCTTGGTTGCGGGGGCCTTGGCTGCGGCGGTCCTGGTGGTTGCAGGCTTGGCCACGGTCTTCGAGGCCGCGGTTTTGGTAGCGGCGGTCTTGGTGGCCGCCTTCTTGGCCGGCGCCTTCACGGGTTCGGCAGCGACTGCTGCGGCCGCCTTGGCCTGCTTGCGGGCCAGGGACTTGGCATCCACCGGCTTGACGTCCTTGACCGCGCCTTTGCGCGTGGTCTTGGTGGTGCTGGCCTTGGCGGCTTCGCGTGCCTCAGCCGCCTTCTCGGCCGCCGATTTCAGGCGCACCGGTTTGGCACCCCAGATCTCTTCGAGGCGGTAGTACTGACGGATCACCGGCTGCATCACGTGAGCCACGGCTTGGCCGCAGTCCACGATGATCCATTCGCCGTTGTCTTCGCCTTCGATGCGCGGCTTGTCGAATCCCGCTTCACGGACAGCGTCGCGCACACTGGCGGCCAGCGCCTTGGTCTGACGGTTGGAGGTACCGCTGGCGACGATCACCCGCTCGAACAGGGGTGACAGCGTCTCGGTGTTGAACACCACAATGTCCTGGCCCTTGACGTCCTCCAGTCCATCCACGATCGCGCGCTGGAGTTTCTGGATGTCTTTTTTGGCGTTGGTTTCGCTGGTCATGAGGGCTTCTGATAGAGATGGTGTTGTGAAATATAGCCTGCCACTGCCTGAGGCACCAGTGCAGCGTGGGTTCCGTCGCGCCCCAGCGGCTGCCCGAACCGGGCCCGCACAGCCGTGGCGCTGATGTTGGTCAAGGGCATCTCCAGCCGGATGAAAGGCAGATCGACACCCGAAAGGTCGGTTTCGGCGTGGGCCCCGTCCATCGCATCGGCACCGATGCGTGTGGCGCGGTTCGCCACGGCCAGCTGGGCCAGTTGCAACACCTCGGTCCAGCGCATCCAGGTCTTGAACGCGAGCAGCTGGTCGGCTCCCAGCAACAGGAACAGCTGGGCTGTCGGCTGTTCGCGGCGCAGTTCCTGCAGCGTGTCTGCTGTGAAGCTCGGCCCGCTGCGGCGGGTCTCGCGGGGGTCCACCTGGGTGTTCGGCAGATCGCCGAACGCCAGCAGGCACATGGCCAGGCGGTGGTGGGCGTCGGTCAACGGTCGCGCTTTGTGCCACGCCTGCCCGGTGGGCAGGATGAGCAGCCGGTCCAGGCGCAACTGGGCCAATGCGGCCTCTGCCAATGTGCGGTGTGCCCAGTGCGGAGGGTCGAACGCACCGCCGTAGACGCCGATGCGCAGCGGAAGTTCGTTCGCAGGGCCGGGGTTGCCGGCGTCGTGTGGATTCAAACCCAGTCCTTGCGCACCAGGAAATCGCGGGTCAGGCGCGCCTCGGCGGAGTCCGCTGGGTCCTGCCGCTGGTAGGACCAGCTGACCATCGGGGGCATGGACAGCAGGATGGATTCGCTGCGGCCACCGGACTGCAGACCAAAATGTGTGCCCCGGTCCCAGACCAGGTTGAATTCCACGTAGCGGCCGCGCCGGTAGAGCTGGAAATCGCGTTCGCGCTCGCCGTAGGCCAGGTCTTTGCGACGGTCCACGATGGGCAGGTAAGCGTCCAGGAATGCGTCACCGACCGAACGCAGCATGGCGAAGCTGCCGTCGAAGCCGAACTCGGCGAAATCGTCGAAGAAAACGCCACCGATGCCGCGCTGTTCGTCGCGGTGTTTGAGGTAGAAGTACTCGTCACACCACTTCTTGAAGCGCGGGTACTTGTCCACGCCGAACGGTTCCAGCGCGCCTTTGCAGGTGCTGTGGAAATGCACCGCGTCTTCTTCAAACGCGTAACAGGGCGTGAGGTCCATGCCACCGCCGAACCAGCACACCGGGGTGCCGCCGGCCGGCGTGGCCGCGATCATGCGCACGTTCATGTGCACCGTCGGCACGTAGGGGTTGCGCGGGTGGAAGACCAGCGACACACCCATGGCCTCGAACGGCGCGCCGGCCAGCTCCGGCCGGTGCTGGGTGGCCGACGGCGGCAGGCGCGGCCCGCTCACATGTGAAAAACCGCAGCCCGCGCGCTCGAACACCGGACCGCCCTCCAGGATCTGGGTGATGCCTTGCCCCTGCAGGGTCTCACCAGCGGGCTTCTTCCAGTGATCGACCACGAAACGGCCACCGTCCACCAGGGCGACAGTGGAGGTGATGCGGTCTTGCAAACCGGTGAGGTAGTCGCGAACCTTTTGGGTGGAGCTGCTCATGCGGGCCTTTGGAACGTCAGAGGGCGCGGTAGCCAATGTCGCGGCGGCATTGCATGCCGTCGAAACGGATGCCATCGACCACACCATAGGCCTTCTGCTGCGCGGCGGCCACGGTGTCGGCCAGTGCGGTGACGCACAGCACACGGCCGCCAGACACGACCACCTGGCCGCCTGCGTCGGACGTGCCGGCGTGGAACACCATGCGGTCGGCCTCGTCGGCTGGCAGGCCGGCGATCGTGTCGCCTTTGCGCGGGTTCATGGGGTAGCCGGCGGCGGCCAGCACCACGCCGAGTGCCACGCGGGGGTCCCAGTCCAGGTTCACCCGATCCAGCTCGGCGCGGGTCGCGGACAGCAGCACCTGCGCGAGGTTGGAGCGCAGGCGCATCATGATGGGCTGCGTTTCCGGATCGCCCATGCGGCAGTTGAACTCCAGCGTCTTGATTCGACCGTCGGGTGTGATCATCAGACCGGCGTACAGGAAGCCGGTGTACGGGATGCCGTCGGCCGCCATGCCGCGCAGCGTGGGCAAGATCACCTCGTCCATTGCGCGCTGGTGCACCGCGGGTGTGACCACCGGCGCCGGCGAGTACGCACCCATGCCGCCGGTGTTGGGCCCCTGGTCGGCGTCCAGCAGGCGTTTGTGGTCCTGGCTGGTGGCCAGCGGCAGCGCGTTCACGCCGTCGCACAACACGATGAAACTGGCCTCCTCGCCTTCGAGGAATTCCTCGATCACCACGCGGGCACCACCTTCGTTGTGCGCCACGCCCAGCTTGTTGTCCAGCAGCATGAAGTCGATGGCTTCGTGCGCCTCGGCCAGCGACATCGCCACCACCACACCCTTGCCCGCCGCCAGGCCGTCGGCCTTGATCACGATGGGCGCACCTTTGGCGTCCACGTAGGCATGGGCCTGCACCGCGTCGGTGAAGGTCTGGTACTCGGCCGTGGGGATGCCGTGGCGCTGCATGAAGGCCTTGCTGAACGCCTTGGAGCTTTCCAGCTGTGCGGCCTTCTGCGTCGGGCCGAAGATGGCCAGGCCATGGGCACGGAACTCGTCCACCACGCCCGCCGCCAGGGGCGCCTCGGGCCCCACCACCGTCAGGCCGATGCCGTTGGCCTGCACCCATTCGCGCAACGTCACCTTGTCGGTGATGGGCAGGTTGGTCAGCTGCGCATCCCGCGCCGTGCCGGCATTGCCTGGCGCGACAAACACTTGTTCCACGCCCTCGGACTGCTTGAGCTTCCAAGCCAGCGCGTGCTCGCGGCCACCGCCGCCAATCACCAGGACTTTCATTCGTTGATCTCGGCGTTGTGGAACACGTCTTGCACGTCGTCCAGGTCTTCGATGACGTCCAGCAGCTTCTGCATGCGGGCTGCATCTTCCCCGGTCAACTCGATGGTGTTTTCAGGTCGCATGGTGATTTCGGCCACTTCGGGCTTCAGACCAGCCGCCTCCAGCGCGTTCTTCACGGCCTCGAAGTCGGGGTAGGCGGTCAGCACCTCGATGGCGCCGTCGTCGTCGGTGATCACGTCCTCAGCGCCGGCTTCCAGCGCCACTTCCATCACCTTGTCTTCGCTCGTGCCCGGGGCGAAGATGATCTGGCCGCAATGCTTGAACTGGAACGCCACGGAACCGTCGGTCCCCAGGTTGCCGCCGTACTTGCTGAAAGCGTGGCGCACTTCGGCCACGGTACGGACCTTGTTGTCGGTCATGGTGTCGACGATGATGGCCGCTCCACCGATGCCGTAGCCTTCGTAGCGGATTTCCTCCAGCGCCTGACCTTCCAGGTTGCCCGAGGCCTTGTCCACGTTGTACTTGATGCGGTCGGCCGGCATGTTGGCGGCTTTGGCCTTTTCAATGGCCAGCCGCAGGCGCGGGTTCATGGCCGGATCACCACCACCGGTGCGGGCGGCCACGGTGATCTCGCGGATCACGCGCGTCCAGATCTTGCCCCGCTTCTCATCCTGCCGGCCCTTGCGGTGTTGAATGTTGGCCCATTTGCTGTGTCCAGCCACGAGTGAATCCTTTTTTCTGACCAGAATTTGGTGTAATAACCCTCGATTTTACGATCCCCCTCTTCTCACTCTTTTGAGGACGCCCACCATGGCCGAACCGATGCTGATTGCCCAGAACGCCAACGCCCAGTGCCACCTGCTGCCCAGCCTGGCCAACCGCCACGGCCTGATCACCGGTGCCACCGGCACTGGCAAGACCGTGACGCTGCAAACCCTGGCCGAGCAGTTCTCCAACATCGGCGTGCCGGTGTTCATGGCCGACGTCAAGGGCGACCTCACCGGCATCAGCCAGACGGGCAAGCTGCCGGAAAAAATCGTCAAGGTGCTGGCCGACCGCGGCATCACCCCCACCGAGCCGCAGGCCTGCCCGACCACGCTGTGGGACGTGTTTGGCGAACAGGGCCACCCGGTGCGCGCCACCATTTCCGACATGGGGCCCCTGCTGCTGGCTCGCATGCTGGATCTCAACGAGACGCAGGCCGGCGTGCTCAACCTGGTGTTCAAGATCGCGGATGACAACGGTCTGCTGCTGCTGGACATGAAGGACCTGCGTGCCATGCTGCAGCACGTGGGCGACAACGCGAAACAGTTCACCACCGAGTACGGCAACATCAGCGCCGCCAGCATCGGCGCCATCCAGCGCGGGCTGCTGCAGATCGAACAACAGGGTGGCGACAAGTTCTTTGGCGAGCCCATGCTCGACATCAGCGATTTCATGCAAACCGTCGGTGGCAAGGGCGTGATCAACATCCTGGCCGCCGACAAGCTGCTGAATTCACCACGCCTGTACGCGACCTTCCTGCTGTGGATGCTCTCCGAACTGTTCGAGAGCCTGCCCGAGATCGGCGACCCTGAAAAGCCCAAGCTGGTGTTCTTCTTTGACGAGGCCCACCTGCTGTTCGACGAAGCGCCCAAGATCCTGGTCGATCGCATCGAACTGGTGGTGCGTCTGGTGCGCTCCAAGGGCGTGGGCGTGTATTTCGTGACCCAGAACCCGCTGGACATTCCCGACAGCGTGCTCGGCCAGCTGGGCAACCGCGTGCAGCATGCCTTGCGCGCTTTCACACCACGCGACCAGAAGGCCGTCAAGGCCACTGCCCAGACCATGCGTCCCAAGGCGGGTCTGGACATCGAGGCCGCCATCACCGAACTGGCCGTGGGTGAAGCCCTGGTGAGCCTGCTCGACACCAAAGGCCGCCCGAGCGAGACCGAGCGGGTCTTCGTGCTGCCCCCGGGCAGCCAGCTGGGCCCCATCACACCCGACCAGCGCCAGGTCCTGCTGCAGAACTCGCTGGTGGCAGGCGTGTACGAGAAGGTGATGGACCGCGAAAGCGCTTACGAAATGTTCCAGGCCCATGCAGTCCAGCGCGGACAAACGCCGGCCGAGACCGACAGCACGGCACCCAAGACCCCACGCATCCCTGGCGCCGCGGGCAAGACAGCCGAGGCCGAAGCGGGTGGCGGCCTGGGCGGCATGCTCAATGAAGCCCTGTTTGGCCGGACCGGTCCGCGCGGCGGCCAGTACGACGGCCTGGTCCAGACCATGGCCAAAACCGCGGCGCGCAGCGTGGCCAGCGGCATCGGCCGGCAGATCGTGCGCGGCGTGCTGGGCAGCCTGCTGGGCGGCAAGCGGTGAGACTGCTCCCAGGTCTGGTGTACGGTCTCGCGAGCCTGGCCGCCTTGGCGATGTTGGCGGGCCAACTGAATCTGTTCGCAGGGCAACCGCCAGTTGGTCTGGGTGTGCAGAACGGGCGGCTGCTGCCCCCTTCGGACACGCCCAACAGCGTCAGCAGCCAGGCCGATCTGTACCCCGGTCACCTGCAGCAGGCGTATGCCCGCATCGCACCGCTCCCGTTGCGCCAGGGCGATGCCGCAACATCCCTGGCAGCCCTGGCCACGGTGCTGCGTGGTACCCCTGGCACCACACTGGTCGACGAACGTCCCGGCTACCTGCGGGCCCAGGCGCAGACGCGCTGGCTGAAGTTTGTGGACGACCTGGAGTTCTGGTTCAACCCCGCCACCGGCGTGATCGAACTGCGCAGCGCCAGCCGGCTCGGCCGCAAGGACTTCGGCGTGAACCGGCAACGCATCGAGGCCATCCGCACGGCCTACCTGGCGCAGCCCTGATCGGGCCACACGCACAAAGAAAAGGCCCGGTCTGACCGGGCCTTTTGCATTTGCAGCGGTCGCTAGCCGGATCAGCCGGCGGTCGCCTCTTCCGGCTTGGCCTTGCCTTCCTTCTTCGGCAGGGGCTGGATGTCGAGCTTGACTTCCTGGGTTTCCTTGCCGTCGTCGCCCGTCCTGGTTTCCAGATCCACCGTCAGGCGACCACCGTCGGTCAGGCGACCGAACAGCAGCTCGTCGGCCAGTGCACGGCGGATGGTGTCCTGGATCAGGCGCTGCATCGGGCGCGCGCCCATCAGCGGATCGAAGCCCTTCTTGGCCAGGTGCTTGCGCAGCGTGTCGGTGAAGGTGACCTCAACCTTCTTCTCGGCCAGCTGACCTTCAAGCTGCAGCAGGAACTTGTCCACCACGCGCATGATGATCTGCTCGTCCAGCGCCTTGAAGTTGACGATGGCATCCAGCCGGTTGCGGAACTCGGGCGTGAACAGGCGCTTGATGTCGCCCATTTCGTCGCCCGCCACGCGCGGGTTGGTGAAGCCAATGGTCGCCTTGTTCATGGT
>CALRYD010000047.1:0-33362 GCA_943372305.1 Hydrogenophaga intermedia
GCGGGGTCGGGCAAGTCGACCACGCTGGCGGCCATGCTGGACCACCGCAACCACAACGCGGCCGGGCACATCCTGACGGTGGAGGACCCGATGGAGTTCGAGCATGGGCACGGCACCTGCATCGTGGACCAGCGCGAGGTGGGGCTGGACACACAGAGTTTTGACGAGGCGCTGCGCCACGCGATGCGCGAAGCGCCGGACGTGATCATGATCGGCGAGATCCGCGACCGCGAGACCATGCAGCACGCCATGGCCTATGCCGAGACCGGGCACCTGTGCGTGTCGACCCTGCACGCGAACACCGCGAACCAGGCGCTTCAGCGGGTGCTGAACTTCTTCCCCGAAACGGCGCACAAGCAGGTGCTGATGGACCTGTCGCTCAACCTCAAGGGTGTGGTGGGGCAGCGGCTGATCCGCGGCGCGCACGACCGGCTGGTGCCGGCGGTGGAGGTGATGCTGCTCTCGCCCTACATCAGCGAGCTGATCCAGAAGGGGCAGGCAGACGGCATCAAGGACGTGATCGCCAAGAGCAACGAGCAGGGCATGTGCACGTTTGACCAGAGCCTGTACGCGCTGTACGAGGCGGGCGAGCTGACGGCCGAGCAGGCGCTGGAGTTTGCCGATTCGCGCACCGACCTGTCGTTGCGCATCCGCCTGCACCACGGCCAGCGGCCGAGCACGGCGGGGCTGCGGGTGGCATGACGCCGCCACAGGCGCGGTTGCTGGTGCGCGACAGGGTCGGCAATAGCGCACGGCAGGCGGCACCGCCACGCACAGGGGATTCACACCAGCGCCCGGTCGGCCTTAGGCTGGGGTCTTCATCCGTTTTGCGCCTCAACACCACCATGCCCATGCCTTCCTTCACCGCGCGCAGCCTGGCGCGCACCGTGGCCCCGCTGCTGGCGGCCGCCGTTCTGACCGCCTGCCAGACCACCCCGCCCCCGGCGCCCTACAAGGGTCCGGTGCTGCCGATCCAGCAGGCCGAACGCGGTGTGGAAATCTTCCTGCCCAGCTCGGCGCTGTTCGAAACCGGCAAGAGCGCCTTGAACGTGGCGGAGTCGGGTCCTTACCTGGACCGTATTGCGCAGCTGGTCACGACCAAGAGCGACAAGGCGATCGCGCTGGAAGGCCATGCCGACAACACCGGCGCGGCCGAACTGAACCAGAAGCTCTCGGACGAGCGGGCGGCCGAAATCGGCAAGGCGCTGATCGCACGCGGTGTGCCGGCGCAGCGCGTGCGAACCGAAGGGTTTGCGTCGCGTCGGCCGGTGGCGTCCAACTCGACCGAGGAAGGCCGCCGCCTGAACCGCCGCGTGGAGGTGGTGCTGCTGGAAGAAAAGGTCGAGAACATCACCAAGGGCGAGCCGGCCGGTGCGTTCGCATCGGCCTGGGACCAGCTCAAGACCCTGATCGACCAGGGCCTGGTCAAACCGGTGGAGAAGTGATGAGCCTGCAACGCAGACAGTGGCTGGCGCTGGGCGCCGGCTTGGCCGGTGCCGGCCTGGTGCACGCGCAAGCGACACGCCCGCAGCCCGGCGCCCGACCCGCGGCCGGCAAGACCATCGGCATCGCGCTGGGTGGCGGTTCGGCGCGCGGCTTCGCGCACATCGGCGTGCTGCAGGCGCTGGACGAGGCCAAGGTGCCGATCAGCGTGGTGGCCGGCACCAGCGCCGGGTCGCTGGTGGGCGCGTTCTACGCCGCCGGCTTTTCGCCGTGGAAGATGCAGGAGGTGGCGCTGAAGGTCAAAGACATCGATGTGGCCGACCTGTCCTCGGGCAACAAACGCGGCATGACCGGCGGCGCGGCGCTCAAGCGCCTGGTCAACGGCTTCCTGGAGAACAAGCCGATCGAGAAGATGCCACGCCGCTTCGCCGCGGTGGCCACGGACCTGGCCACCGGTGAGAAGGTGGTGATCCAGCGCGGCGACACGGGCGCCGCGGTGGTCGCTTCGTGCTCGATCCCCGGGGTGTTCATCCCGACGATGTTCGAAGGCCGCGAACTGGTCGACGGCGGGCTGACCAGCCCGGTGCCGGTGGCGGTGGCGCGGCAGCTGGGCGCGGACATGGTGATCGCGGTCGACGTCGGTGGCCGACCGACCGCCAAGCCGCGCAGCGGCCTGTACGAAATCATCCTGCAGTCGTTCGAGATCATGGGCCGTTCGCTGGCCCAGCTGGAGGGCAAAACCGCCAACGTGCTGATCTCGCCGCGCACCGACGACTACGACAGTTCGGACTTTTCGGTGCGCAAGGAAATGATCGAGGCCGGCTACGCCGCCGGCCAGGCGGCGCTGCCGGAACTGCGCCGAAAGCTCGGCATCGCCTGACGCGGGGCCAGGTTCAGGACTGGCGCTCGCACCGCCCCTGCGACGTGGCCTGGCCGCGGAAGTCGCTGCTCCAGGTCATGGCGGCGGTGTCGATCTGGATGCGTTCGTTGTCGAGCGCGGTGAGGACCGTGGTGCCCTGCACGTTGAAGCTGTAGACCGGCAGGCCGTCGATGGCCACGGCCTGCACGCGCCGGTCGTCAAAACGGATGTTCACGCTGCGCACCCAGCTGCTGCGCGCGGGCAGGTAGACGGCGTCGCACAGCAGATCGACCTGGGCGGGCTTCGGTGGCGCGGCCACCGCGGCGCCGCACACGGCCAGCCCCAGCGCGGCCAGCAGCGGGCCACGCGGTCCCATGTCAGCCTTCGCCCTGCGTGGCCATGCGCTCGCTCTTCCAGTACACGTCGTCGCCGCCGTTCATGCGGTTGAGCACGCGCGCGAGCACGAACATCAGGTCGGAGAGGCGGTTGAGGTACTGGCGCGGCCCTTCCTTGATGGCCTCTTCGTTGCCCAGGGCGACCAGCTGGCGTTCGGCCCGGCGCGCCACGGTGCGGCACACGTGGGCCTGCGCGGCCGCGCGGTTGCCCGCGGGCAGGATGAATTCCTGCAGGCGCGGCAGCTGTTCGTTGTAGGTGGCCAGCGCTTCGTCCAGCGCCAGCACGGCTTCGGGCTTGAGCAGTTCGTAGCCGGGGATGGAGAGTTCGCCGCCGAGGTTGAACAGCTGGTGCTGGATCTCGACCAGCAGGGTGCGCACGTCGGCGGGCATGTCTTCGCACAGCAGCAGGCCGATGTGGGAGTTGAGTTCGTCCACGTCGCCCATGGCGTGCACGCGCAGGCTGTTCTTGGACACGCGCGCGTTGTCGCCCAGGCCGGTGGTGCCGGCGTCGCCGGTGCGGGTGGCGATCTGTGTGAGTCGGTTGCCCATGGCGTTCCTTGTCTCGTGTGATTGGAAAGCGATTGTGCGGGAAAGGCATCCGGTAACAAGGGACAAGGAAATGTGTCCCTGCGCAAAGCTTTGGTGAACGGGGCAACGGCGGGCAAAAGCGCTGGCCTCGCGGCGGCGCAGCCGGTGCAATGGCGGTCCTTTCAACTGTTCGGGAGATCCCCATGACCGTGAAACGCAAGAACATCGTGGCCAACTTCGAGGCGCGCAGCGTGGCCCTGGTGGCCAGCTGGACGCTGGCCGGCGCCGCCCTGGCGCAAAGCGCACCGCCACCCCCGCCCAGCCGCGATGGCCGCGCCGTGAGCGCCTTGTTCCAGCAGGCCGACCAGAACGGCGACGGCCAGCTCAGCCGCAGCGAGGCCGCCAGCGTGCCGGGTCTGGAAGCGGCTTTCGACCGGCTCGACACCGACCGCAGTGACAGCCTGAGCCTCGAAGAGTTCGACCAAGGCACCAAGGGCTGAGCGGGGGGCCGTGCGGGGTGCGCCCCGAGGCCCCCCGAAAAGCCGGGGCAGGCACTAAACTGCCGGTTTGCCACCCACCCACGGTGGCACACGCCCCGCGCAGGAGACCCGCATGAACGCCCCCACCGACCACGCCCACCTGGCCCCGCAACTGCAGCTGCGCGAGGTGCCCGCCGCCCTGATCGAAGCGCTGCAGCAGCGCTTCGGCACCCAGTGCTCCACCGCGCTCGTGGTGCGAGAGCAGCACGGCCGTGACGAGTCCATCTTCAGCGTGCCGCCGCCCTCGGCGGTGGTGTTCGCGCAGAGCACGCAGGACGTGGCCGATGCGGTGAAGCTGGCCGCGCAGTTCAAGGTGCCGGTCATCCCGTTTGGCGTTGGCTCCTCGCTCGAAGGCCACCTGCTCGCGGTGCAGGGCGGCATCAGCATCGACGTGAGCCGCATGGACCAGGTGCTGTCCATCAACGCCGAAGACCTGACGGTGACGGTGCAGCCCGGCGTGACGCGCATGGGCGTGAACAACGCGGTGAAAAGCGAAGGCCTGTTTTTCCCGATCGACCCGGGCGCGGACGCGTCCGTCGGCGGCATGACGGCCACCCGCGCCAGCGGGACCAACGCCGTGCGCTACGGCACCATGCGCGAGAACGTGCTGGCGCTCGAAGTGGTGACCGCCAAAGGCGAGGTGATCCGCACCGGCACGCGCGCCAAAAAATCTTCCGCCGGCTACGACCTCACACGCCTGATGGTGGGCAGCGAAGGCACGCTGGGCGTGATCACCGAGGTCACGCTCAAGCTCTACCCGCTGCCGGAGGCGATCTCGGCCGCGACCTGCTCCTTTCCCACCATCGAAGCCGCGGTGCGCACCGTGATCCAGGTGATCCAGCTGGGCGTGCCGATCGCGCGCTGCGAGCTGATCGACGCCAACACCGTGCGCATGGTCAACGCGCACAGCAAGCTGGGCCTGCGCGAAGAACACATGCTGCTGATGGAGTTCCACGGCTCGCCCGCGAGCGTGAAGGAACAGGCCGAGACGGTGCAGGAGATCGCGGCCGAGTTTGGCGGCAACGCTTTTGAATGGGCGACCACGCCCGAAGAGCGCACCCGCCTGTGGACCGCGCGGCACAACGCGTACTTCGCGGCCATCCAGAGCAAGCCGGGCTGCCGCGCCATCAGCACCGACACCTGCGTGCCCATCAGTCGCCTGGCCGATTGCCTGCTCGACTCGGTGGCCGAAGCGGACGCCAGCGGCATCCCCTACTTCCTGGTCGGCCACGTGGGCGACGGCAACTTCCACTTCGGCTACCTGATCGACCCCGACAAGCCCGAGGAACACCAGCAGGCCGAGGCGCTGAACCACACGCTGGTGGCGCGCGCGCTGCGCCTGGAGGGCACCTGCACCGGCGAACACGGCGTGGGCCTGCACAAGATGGACTTCCTGCGCACCGAGGCCGGCGACGGCGCGGTGGACATGATGCGCGCCATCAAGCGCGCGCTGGACCCGGACAACATCCTCAACCCGGGCAAGATCTTCAGCCTCTGAGCCGCCCCTGAACACCATGCCGCTGGCCCGCCTGCTGCTGACCGTGCTGGTGTGGTGGCTGGCCGTGGCGGCGGCACCGGCGCGGGCCGAACACGCCTGTGACCGCGCGGCTCTGCTGGACCAGGCCCAGCGCACCGTGACGCAGGACGGGCGCCTGATCGAAGACCGCATGGTGAGCCGGCTGGACACGCTGCCTCGCGAGTGGCGCAACGAGCGCACGCAGGTGCGCTACCGCGTTGCACTGGACCCCTGTCCCGGCGTCGAGAACCGTGGCCTGTGGATCTACCGCATGGGCGCACCGTACCGGGCCTGGCTGGATGGGCAGCCCATCATCGCCATCGACCCCGCGGCGCAAGTGCTCGGAGACCAGGCCCAGGTGTACAACGGTCGCGTCCCGGCGCTCTACCGCCTGCCTGCTGACGCGCAGGTGCTGGAGTTGGAGCTGGTCACCGTGCCGTACATCAGCAGCGGGTTCGTGCGCCTGGTCACCGGTCCGCAGGAAGCCCTGCTGGACATGCGTGTTATCGACCGCAGCGCGCTGACCGACATGAACGACACCGCCAGCGTCATCGTCGGCATCATCGGTTTGCTGGCCATGCTGGTCTGGCGCATGCGCCAGCGCGACCGCATGGTGTTCTGGTTCGGTGCGGCCTGCCTGGCCTGGGCGTTTCGGGGCTGGGCCTACCAGGCCTTTGTCTACCCGCTCCCGGCACTGGTGATGGAACAGATCAACCCCTGGATGGTGCTGACCACGGTCGCCTGCATGGCGGCGTCCACGCTCTATGGCATCGACGAGGCCAGGCCCGGGCGGTTGCGCGTCATCGCACTGGGCCACCTCGTGATCACGCTGGCGCTGGCGGGTGCCTTGCTGCTCGAACGCGGATCGGTGCCGATGCGTTCGATCGCGTACGCCAGCGCCTTCGGTCTGATCTCGTACACGCTGTTCAGGGTGGTCCGGCACTGGCGACGGCAGCCCAGCTTGAGCCAGGGTCTGCTGGCGGTCGGTCTGTTCGTGCTGATCACGGGTTCGCTGCACGACCTGGGCATGGTGGCCGGTTTCATAACGCCGGACCACTGGTCGTTCGTGACACCAGGCTTCACCGTGCTGCTGCTGGCCCACACGGTGGCGGTGAGCCTCTACCTCGGCCAGAGCCTGAACCGTGCCGAACTGGCCAACGAAGAGCTGGAGCGCAACATCGCGGCCAAGAGCCGCGAGCTGGAACACAGCTACACGCTGCTGCGCGAGAGCGAGCGCGCCAGCGCCCGCGCACAGGAGCGCGCCCGCTTCAACCGCGAGATCCACGACGGTCTGGGCGCGCAGCTGATCACCGCGCTGCGCGGCGTGGAGCGCGGCGCGCTGAGCAAGGAGCAGGTGGCGCAGACACTGCAGGAAGGCCTGGACGAGTTGCGCCTGCTGATGGATTCGTCGGACCTGGGGCGCAGCCTGCACGACGCACTGGCCGCCTGGCGCAACCGCTGGGACGCGCGCCTGCAGGCGCTGGGCATGCAGCTGCACTGGTCGGTGGACGACGGACTGGAAAGCCTGGAACTGGGCAGTGACGCGACGCTGCAGGTGATGCGCGTGCTGCAGGAGGCCGTGGCCAACGCGGTCAAACACTCGGGCGCGCGACACGTGACGGTGCAAGCCTGGCGCGAAACCGGCGCCGACCCGCAAACGCCCGACGCGCTGGTGCTGGAAATCCTCGACGACGGTTGCGGTCTGGCGCCAGCGCCCGCCGCGGGCAGCGGGCGTGGCCTGCGCCACATGACCCAGCGCGCCGAGAAGCTGGGCGCGCAACTGACGCTGGCACCCGCCCCGGGCAGCGGTCTGCGCGTGCGGCTGCACCTGCCGCTGCCGGAGAGGGACTTGCCGGTCTCGGGGCCGGTGCCGCTGGGCGGCTGAGCGAGCGCTCGGCGCCCGCCAGGCACACCCGTTCTCAGGCCACGAGGCCGCGGCGCGCCGCCTCCATGGTGGCCTCGGCCCGGCTGGAAATGCCCAGCTTGCGGTAGATGTCGCGCACATACCCGGTGACGGTGTGGCTGCTCAAGGCCAGCAACTGGGCCACCTCGCCGGCCTTGTAGCCCTTGGCGATCAGGCGCAGCACCTCTACCTCGCGCTCGGTCAGCTGGGCCACAGGCGGTGCGGCCGGTGCACTGGGCGCGCGCGGCGCGTCGTGAAAGTGCCGCAGCACCCGCGCGGCGATGGACGGCGAGAGCGCGGGCTCGCCCTGCTCGATGCGCTGCAACTGCGCCTCGACCACTGCCGCGGGCTGCGACTTGAGGATGTAGCCCTGCGCCCCGGCACGCAGCGCGGGGAAAACGTGGGCGTCGTCGTCGTGGATGGTGGCCACGATGACCACCGCCCCCGGCCGCGCGGCCACCAGTTCGCTGATCAGCGATTCGCTGGTCCCGTCGGGCAGACCCCAGTCCACCAGCGCCAGACCGTAGGCGTGTTCGCGCAGGCGTTCGCGGGCCTGCGCCAGCGTGGCGGCGGTGTCCACCCGCTGCACCTGGGGCAGGGCCCGCGGCAGCAGCTCGGCCAGCCACTCGCGCGGCTCGTCCAGGTCTTCAACGATCAGGGCGCGTTCGAGCAATGCGGGCGACAGGGGAGACATGCAGCAGACCACCGGTCAGTGGGACAAGGCCTCGACCATACCGCTGGCCGGTCGCGCTGTCTCCCCCCTCAACGGGGGGGCGCCCGCGGCCACCCCTGGCGGGGGGATCCGGGCCGTGCCGTCCATCCGGCGACAAGGCACAATCGTGCGCGAGTGCTATTGTCTTCAAGAGCCGAACCAGGGAGCCCACATGAAGAAACCACTGCTGCTGGCCTTGCTGCTGCTCACGGGCGCGGCCAGCGCCCAGACCAGCGACACCATCCGCATCTGCGACACCAACGGTTGTTCAGACCGCCCGCGCAACAGCGCGACGTTCGACCCCAGCCACGACGACAACCCCGAAGAAACCCGGCGCCTGGCCGCACTGGCCGACATTGCCCGCAAGGACCCGCGCGCCGCGTACGACCTGGCGCTGCGCTACTACCGCGGCGACGGCGTCAAGCGCGACAGCTACCAGGCCATCCGGTGGATGCGCGAAGCCGGCGACCGCGGCGTGCCCGATGCCCAGCTGGCCCTGGGCCGCTTCTACCTGAGCGGGGTGGAAGAAATGGGCGCCGACCCGGCCGAAGCCGAGAAGTGGCTGTCGCTGGCCGCCGCCCGCGGCGACAAAGAAGCCGAAAAACTGCTGGCCGAAGCCAACAGCGCCAAGAAGACCGAACAGGAGCGCTACCAGTGGCGCCAGTTCCACCGTCAGCACTGGCTCGGCTGGTGGGCCACCGGCTATCCCTACCACTGGTACTGGAGCACCGCCGGCTGGTACCACCGCTGATCCCTGTTCGACCCCGCATTTGAACAACCTGCCCTTTTCAAAGAAAGCCTGAACCCATGAACATCTCCTCCACTTCCCTGCGCTGGGCCGCCCTGGCCACCACCGTCGCGTTGGCCGGCTGCGTCACGCCCGGCGGCACCGTGTCCACCGGCACCAGCGCCACCGCGTCCAAAGGCGGCGCCGCCGGCGGCACCAGCGTGGGTGCCGACGCCAACCTGCAACGCTGCAGTGCACCGCTGGGCACGCTGGCGGTGGACGACGGCCGCGGCAAGCAGTGGTA
Organism: Hydrogenophaga intermedia; assembly: GCA_943372305.1. Lineage (GTDB taxonomy): Bacteria > Pseudomonadota > Gammaproteobacteria > Burkholderiales > Burkholderiaceae_C > Hydrogenophaga > Hydrogenophaga intermedia_D. The sequence goes on from CALRYD010000047.1 coordinate 8,927, forward strand.
CGCCAGCTTCGGCCAGGCCACCAAGGTCACCAGCATCGAGCCGCTGCTGCGCCTTGCGGTGCAACAGTCCAACTGCTTCGTGATCACTTCGGTGGGCAACAACCGCACCGAAAGCCGTCTGTCCGAGATCACCGACAAGCAGCGCAATTCGGGTGAGTTCCGCGCCGGCTCGCAGCAACAGAAGGGCCAGCGCGTGGCGGCCGACTACTTCCTGGAGCCGTCCATCATCATCGACAACGACTCCACCGGAAAGCTCGGCGCCGCGCTCGGCGGCCTGATCGGTGGCGGCTTCGGTGCCATCGCAGGTTCGATGGAGTCCAAGGCTTCGGTGGTGACGCTGACCATGTTCGACATCCGCTCGGGCGTGCAGATCGCCATCTCGGAAGGCAACGCCACCGCGACCAACTACGGCGCAGCGCTGGGCGCCTTCGGCGGCGGCGCTGCAGCGGGTCTGAGCGGCTTCTCGCGCACGCCCGAGGGCAAGGCCACCGTGGCCGCCTTCATGGACGCCTACAACAACATGGTGATCTCGCTCAAGAACTACAAGGCGCAAGAGGTCAAGGGCGGTCTGGGCAAGGGTGGCACGCTCAAGGTGGGCCAGTAACAAGCTCCCCCCTGCGCCGCTGCGCGGCTTCCCCCCTGAGGGGGGACAACGCCTGTGGCCCGGCGAAGCCGGTTCCACGGCGTTCTCGAAGCTGGCGCGACGCATGCAAAAGGCCTCCATCTGGAGGCCTTTTTCTTTGGATTTCGCCCGCGGCTCAGCGCTCGTTGCGCAATTTGTCAATGAGACCGTTGAGCTCGTCCAGCGATCCGAACTGGATCGCGAGTTCGCCCATCTCTTCGACACGGCCGTGGCGTTTGACGCGCTTCTTGATGCGCACCTCGACCTCGGCCGTCAGCAGGTCTGCCAACTCTTCTTCCACGCGCTTGATGTCGCGCGACTTTTCCTTCTTGGGCTTTTGCTGCACCAGGTTGAACTCGGCGCCCAGCTTCTTGACCAGGCTCTCGGCTTCGCGCACCGACATCTTCTTGGCCGCGATCTGGTTGGCCGCCGTGATCTGCGCCACCTTCTCCAGCGACAGCAGTGCGCGCGCGTGGCCCATGTCGATGTCACCCGCCATCAGCATGGTCTGCACCGGCTCGGCCAGCTGCAGCAGGCGCAGCAGGTTGGACGCCGCCGAGCGCGAGCGGCCCACGGCCTGCGCGGCCTGTTCGTGCGTCAGGCCGAACTCCTTGACCAGTCGCTGCAGGCCTTGCGCCTCTTCCAGCGGGTTCAGGTCTTCGCGCTGGATGTTCTCGATCAGGGCCATCGCCGCGGCGGCCTCGTTGGGCACGTCGCGCACCAGCACCGGCACCTCGGTCAGGCCGGCCAGCCGGGAAGCGCGAAACCGCCGCTCGCCGGCGATGATTTCGTACTTGCCGGCGTTCGGGCCGTCGGCCAGCTGGCGCACCAGGATGGGCTGCATGATGCCCTGCGCCTTGATGGACTCGGCCAGCTCGTAGAGCGCGCCCTCGTCCATGCGCGTGCGCGGCTGGTAGACGCCCGCCACCATCTGGTCCAGCGGCAGGGTGCTGGGCGCACCGGCGGCACGGGTGGTTTCCTGTGCGTCGGGCGAGGCGGCTTCGGTGACCTTGGGGCCCAGCAGGGCCTCGAGTCCGCGGCCGAGGCCCTTGGGTTTTTTGGTGACCATCTCAGTTGTCTTTCTTGTCGGTGAATTCGTTCAGCAGCGCCAGCCCCTGCGGCCAGTCACCCAGCCCCGATTCGGCGTTGATGTGACCGCGCTCGCCGTGGTCCACGAAACGCGAACCCCAGCTGTCGGCCAGCGACTGCGCCTTCTCGAACGTGCAATACGGGTCGTTACGGCTGCCCACCAGGGTGCTGGAGAACGGCAGGCGCTGGCGCACGATGGGCGCCCAGCTGGGCAGCAGGCCGCGCAGTTCGTCGCGCTCCGGGTCGCCAGGGGCCACCAGCAGCGCGCCCTGCAGGCGGCCGGTGCTGCGGGACACTTCGGCCCAGGCGGCGGTGAGGATGCAGCCCAGGCTGTGCGCCACCAGCACCACCGGGCCATCACAGCCCAGGATCACGTCTTCCAGCCGGGCGATCCAGTCGCCGCGTTTGGGCGTCATCCAGTCGTGCTGGTCCACCCGTTGATACCCGTGCAGGGCTTCCCAGCGGCTTTGCCAGTGGTCCGGGCCGCTGTTCTGCCAGCCCGGCAGGATCAGGACATTTTCAGGTTTCATGAAGATTTCGACGAAAGCCGGCGCTCACATCACATCTTGCCGATGCGGGCCACCATCTCAGTGGCAAAGGCCACAAAGGCCTGGCTGCCGCGCGCCGACGGGTCGAACACCACGCCGGGCAGGCCGTAGCTGGGCGCTTCGGCCAGGCGCACGTTGCGCGGGATGACGGTATCGAACACCTTGTCGCCGAAGTGGCCCTTGAGCTGGTCGCTGACCTGCTGCTGCAGGGTGATGCGGGGGTCGAACATGACGCGCAGCAGACCGATGATCTGCAGGTCCTTGTTGAGGTTGGCGTGCACCTGCTTGATGGTGTTGACCAGGTCGGTCAGGCCTTCGAGCGCGAAGTACTCGCACTGCATGGGCACGATGACGCCGTGCGCCGAACACAGGCCGTTGAGCGTGAGCATGGAGAGGGACGGCGGGCAGTCGATGAGGATGAAGTCGTAGTCGGCGTCGACGGTGGCCAGCGCGGTTTTTAGGCGCTGGTCGCGGCGCTCCAGTTCCACCAGTTCGACCTCGGCGCCCGCCAGTTCGCGGTTCGCGCCGAGCACGGTGTAGCCACATTTCTCGGACCTGATCGCCGCCTCGGCAACCGTGGCCGATTCGAGCAGCACGTCGTAGACCGAGAGTTCCATGCTGCGCTTGTCCACGCCCGAGCCCATGGTGGCGTTGCCCTGCGGGTCGAGGTCGACCATGAGCACGCGCTGCCCCACCTTGGCCAGGCCGGCCGCGAGGTTGACGGTGGTGGTGGTCTTGCCGACGCCGCCCTTCTGGTTGGCCACGCAAAAGATCTTCGCCATCTGTTCGGATCCCGGTGCTTATTTGGAGAGGGCCAGCTTGATGCCGAAGCCGATCAGGAACACGCCGGCCAGTTTCTCCAGCGTGCGGCCGATCTTGGGGTTGGCGCGCATACGCGCGGCCAGGAAGTGGGTCAGCAGCACGGCCGCCAGGCCGTAGAGGAAGGTGAGGAAAGCGACCGTGACGGCCATGGCGCCGAAGGTGACCAGGCCCTGGTGTTTCGCGGGGTCGACGAACAGCGGGAAGAAGGCCATGTAGAAGACGATGGCCTTGGGGTTGAGCAGGGTGATGGTGAAGGCCTGCTGGAAGTACTGACGCGGGCGGATGTTGAGCACCGGTGCGTCGCCGGGGCTGGCGGTGAGCATCTTGTAGCCCAGCCAGGCCAGGTAGGCGGCACCGAGCCACTGGACGGCGTGGAAGGCGGCCGGGTAGGCGGCCAGCAGGGTGGCGACGCCGGCGACGGCGGCCCACATGAGCACCTGGTCGCCCGCGATCACGCCAAAGGTGGCGCCCATCCCACCCGGGATGCCGCCTTTGCTGGTGGAGGTGATGAGCGCGAGGTTGCCCGGGCCGGGAATGGCGAGGAAAACGATGATGGCGACGACGAAGGCGCCGTAGTCTGCGATGCCGAACATGGGGGGCTTTCTCTGCGGGTGGGACGGTCGAGTTTACGTGAGGGGTGTTTTCTTTCGGCTGGCTTTGTGGTTTGAGCGCTGCTTGTTTCGCTCAACTGTTGCTTCTGAGGGGGCTGCGTCGTGTGGCTGGGCTCTGGTCCGCGCGCGGGCGACTGGATATGGGCGCAGCCCTCGCCTTGTCAACACCGGGCTGGAGCGCTGGCTCTGTGGCAACCGCGAATCGTCCCGCCGCCTATCCACACGCCATAACCCCCTTCACAAAAACGATGGCAACCCACCGGTGGTGCGCACCCTCACCTCTCACAGGACGGTGGCGATGTGCGCGGGCGCAGGCCCCATTCGCGGTTGCCCCAGAGGAGGCCCGCGATGACGGTGTTGACGAAGTGGAGTTGATGAACACGTTCGGTCGCCCGCGAGCGAGGGCCGGAGAACGCGCGCGTCGCCACTGGCCTGGCGCGAGGTTGACGCGCAAAACTGTCCGAGGACTCAGGCGATAGGCCGCAACCAGACGATGCACCGCTCGGCTTCCAGCCCCGGTACCGCCAGCTGTTCCACGTGGAACACCGACACATCGGCTGGCAGCGCGACCAGCTCGTCCGCAGGGTGCTTGCCCTTCATCGCCATCCACACCGCGCCCGGCTTGAGCGCCGCACGCGACCAGGTCGTGAAGTCCACCAGCGAAGCGAAGGCGCGGGAGCAGACCACGTCGTAGCCACTGCCCTCCTCCGCCTTCAGCGACTCCACTCGCGCGTGGATGCCGCGCAGGTTGGGCAGCTTGAGCGACGCCGCCACCTGCTGGATGAAAGTCGCCTTCTTGAGCACCGTGTCCACACAGTGCACCTCAATGTGCGGGCAGGTGATGGCGATCACCACGCCCGGCAGGCCGCCGCCCGAGCCCACATCCAAAAGCTTGATGGGCTGCCCACCCGTCTGGCGCAGCAATGGCTGGATCGCTGCCAAGCTGTCCAGCAGGTGGTGCGTCAGCATCTCTTGCGGATCGCGCACGGCGGTGAGGTTGTAGACCTTGTTCCACTTGGCGATCAGGTCCTGGTAGGCCAGCAGTTGGTCCATCTGGGCATCGCTGAGGTCCAGACCCAGCTCGCACAACCCGGCTTCAAGTGCCGGCTTCAAAGCCGCCGCGCTCATGCGCCCTGCTCTTCCGCCGTGCGCGCGAAGCCTTTGAAGCCACCCTTCTTGAGGTGGATCATCAGCAGCGAGATGCTGGCCGGCGTGATGCCCGAGATGCGCGAGGCCTGGCCCAGCGTCTCGGGCCGGTGCTTGGCCAGCTTCTGCCGCGCCTCGAACGACAGGGCGGTGACCTGGGCGTAGTCCAGATCGGCCGGCAGCTTCAGATGTTCGTAGTGCGCGGCGCGCTCGACCTCTTCCTTCTGCCGGTCGATGTAGCCCGAGTACTTGGCGGCGATCTCCACCTGCTCCACCACCGGGTCGTGCAACTCGCCCAGTGTTTCACGTGAAACCACGGGGCGGGTGTCCTGGTCGCCCGGCTGGGCAGCCGGAGCCCAGCGGCCTTCGACCATGCCCATCAGGACCGGATACGACACACCCGGCCGGCGCAGCAGGTCGAACAGGTTGTATTCACGTTCGATGGCCTTGCCCAGCACCCGCTCGGATTCGGCGGCCTCCAGGATGCGCGGGTTCACCCAGGTCGATTTCAGGCGTTCTGTTTCACGTGAAACAGCATCGCGCTTGCGGCTGAACGCCGCCCAGCGGGCGTCGTCCACCAGACCCATGGCGCGACCCTGCTCGGTCAGGCGCATGTCGGCGTTGTCTTCGCGCAGCTGCAGGCGGAACTCGGCCCGGCTGGTGAACATGCGGTAGGGCTCGGTAACGCCCTGGGTCACCAGGTCGTCGACAAGCACGCCCAGATAGGCCTCGTCGCGGCGTGGCAGCCAGGCGTCTTTGCCCTGGCACTGCAGCGCGGCGTTCAGACCAGCGAACAGGCCCTGGGCCGCCGCCTCTTCGTAGCCCGTCGTGCCGTTGATCTGCCCGGCGAAGAACAGGCCCTGGATCTGCTGGGTCTCGAAGCTGCTCTTGAGCGAGCGCGGGTCGAAGTAGTCGTATTCGATGGCGTATCCAGGGCGCAGGATGTGGGCGTTTTCCAGCCCGGGCATGCTGCGCACCAGCGCGTACTGGATGTCGAACGGCAGGCTGGTGCTGATGCCGTTGGGGTACACCTCGTGCGTGGTCAGACCTTCGGGCTCCAGGAAGATCTGGTGGCTGTCCTTGTCGGCGAAGCGGTTGATCTTGTCTTCCACGCTCGGGCAGTAGCGCGGGCCCACGCCCTCGATCTTGCCGGTGAACATGGGGCTGCGGTCGAAACCGGAGCGGATGATGTCGTGCGTGCGCTGGTTGGTGTGCGTGATCCAGCAGGGAATCTGGCGCGGGTGCATGGCCGTGCTGCCCATGAAGCTGAACACCGGCACCGGCAGATCCGGGTTCATGCCCCCGGGCACGCCGTCGCCCGGCTGCTCGGTGCACTTCGACCAGTCGATCGTCCGGCCGTCGATGCGCGGCGGCGTGCCGGTTTTCAGGCGGCCCTGCGGCAGCTTCAGCTCTTTTAGCCGCGCCGAGAGCGAGACCGCCGGCGGATCGCCCGCGCGGCCAGCCGAGTAGTTGTTGAGACCCACGTGGATCTTGCCGTCCAGGAAGGTGCCCGCCGTCAGCACCACGGTGCGGCTGCGGAAGCGTATGCCCACCTGCGTCACCGCGCCCACCACCCGGTCGCCAGTCCCGTCAGATTCAACCATCAGGTCGTCCACCGCCTGCTGGAACAGCCAGAGGTTGGGCTGGTTCTCCAGCATGCGGCGGATGGCCGCCTTGTACAGGATGCGGTCGGCCTGGGCGCGGGTGGCGCGCACCGCCGGCCCCTTGCTGCTGTTCAAAATGCGGAACTGGATGCCGCCCTCGTCCGTGGCCAGCGCCATGGCACCGCCGAGCGCGTCCACCTCTTTCACCAGGTGGCCCTTGCCGATGCCGCCGATGCTGGGGTTGCAGCTCATCTGGCCCAGCGTCTCGATGTTGTGGGTGAGCAGCAGCGTGGCGCAGCCCATACGCGCAGCGGCGAGCGCGGCCTCGGTTCCGGCATGGCCACCGCCGACGACGATGACGTCAAATTCCTGTGGGTACAACATAGTTCTAGAGCGCCTGAGGGCCGTGACCATCCCGGCCGGCCGGTGAAAATGCATGTTTCACGTGAAACAGCGGCTGCGGGCCTGCCCCGGCCCGCGCGAAGCCGGTATTGTCCCATCAAGCCCTTGCGCCTGCAGCCATGCCCCCACGCTGGAAGACCAGGGGGCACCACTGCCACAATGCCGCCCATGAGCACCCCCACCCCCCTCCTCGTCTTCGCGGGCAGCACACGCGCCCAGTCTTTCAACCGCAAGCTGGCCCAGGTCGCGGCCGACATCGGCCGTGAGGCCGGTGCCGCCGTGACCCACATCGAGCTCGCCGACTTCGACGTGCCGCTGTACAACGCCGACCTCGAAGCCCAGGGAACACCGCGCGACGTGGTGCTCCTGAAAGAAATCTTCTTTGCCCACCCGGCCTGGATCGTCTGCTCGCCCGAGTACAACGGCAGCTACACCGGCCTGATGAAGAACACCATCGACTGGGTGTCCAGCCCCATCAAAGGCGACCCGGTCTGGTCCAGCGGCACCAAGCCATTCGCCGGCAAGGTGGTTGGCATGCTGGCGGCCTCGCCCGGCGCGCTGGGCGGATTGCGCAGCCTCTCCCACCTGGCCCCGCTGCTGATGAACCTGCAGTGCTGGGTGTCGCCGAAACAATTTGCCCTGTCCAAGGCTGGCGAGGCGTTCACGCCCGAAGGCCAGCTGGCAGCCGAGCCGGCGCGCGAAAACGTGCGAGCGGTGGTCGATCAGGTGCTGTGGGCCGCGCGGCGGTTCCAGGGCTGAGCGGTTTGGACTGCCGCCCCGGCTGCGCGGCCTGTTGCATCGCGCCGTCCATCAGCAGCCCGATGCCGGGCCTGCCCGATGGCAAGCCGGCGGGCATGAGGTGTCCGCACCTCGACGACGCCTTGCGCTGCCGCCTGTTCGGCCTGCCCGAACGGCCCGCGGTGTGCGGATCGTTGCCGCCCAGCCGGGAGATGTGCGGCGACACGCGCGAGCACGCGATGCTGTTTCTCGCGCAACTCGAACAAGCCACCCGACCATGACAAAGGCCCGCAACAGCGGGCCTTTGTCATGGGGGGGTCGCACGACACCTGGCCGTTTCCGGCGCGAGGTGTCTGAACCCAGTCGCACCGCGGATCTGGCTCCGCCAGTCCGCAGGTGCGGTCCCCCCGCGCAGCAGGGGGGAAGCCGCGTCAGCGGCGCAGGGGGGCTTACTGCTTCACCGCCTCGACCTGCAGCACCAGGCGCACGTTCTTCGGGAAACCCCAGTTCACGCCGTAGTCCACGCCAAAGGCGGTGCGGTCGATGGTGGTTTCGAAGTCGCCGCCACAGACTTCGCGCTTGAGCATGGGGCTCTCGAAGCAGTTGAACTGGTTGGCCTTCAGGGTCACCGGCTGGGTCTTGCCCAGCAGCGTCAGGTTGCCTTCAACGGCGCTGACCTTGTCACCAGCAAACTGGAACTTGGTCGACACGAAGCGGGCCTTGGGGAATTTCTCGGCGTTCAGAATGTCGGCGCTTTGCAGGTGCTTGTCGAAGTTGGCGGTGCCTGTGTTGACCGAGGCCACGTCGAAGCTGATGTCCACGCTGCCGGTCTTGGCGGCCTTGTCGAAGCTGATCTTGCCTTCCTTCTTGTCGAAACGGCCGCGGTTCACGCTGGCGCCGAAGTGGCCGATTTCGAAGGTGGCGAAGGTGTGGGTCGGGTCGATCGCGTAGTCGGCGGCCTGGGCGATGCCGGCGGTGGACAGAACAGCGGCCGCGGCCAGCAGAGACAGGGACATGCGCATGGTGGAACTCCTGGATTGAGGTTGGGAGAGAGAGGAAACAAAAGCTCCGGAGAGCGTGACTGAAATCGAGGGCCCCGTGGAACTGGCTTTGCCAGGCCACCAGGGCCGTCCCCCTCAGGGGGAAGACGCAAAGCGGCGCAGGGGGAGCCCGTTCACAGCTTGGGCACACCCGTCAGGGCGATCTTGAACTTGACCTGCACCTCGTCGGCGACCATCGAGGTGTCGGCCCATTCCTTCTCGCCGATGCGGAAGGTCAGGCGCTTGATCGGGAAGGCGCCGCTGGCCACGGTGGTGGCGCCGTTCTGCGCCAGCGTGACCGGCACGACCACGTCGCTGGTCACACCCTTGATGGCCAGCTTGCCGGCCACTTCGTACTTGTTGGCATCCAGCTTCTTGATGCTACTGGAGGTGAAGGTGGCCTTGGGGAAAGCCGCCACGTTGAACCACAGGGGCTTGACCACCTCGGCATTGGCTTCGCGGCTGATGTCGGCACTGCCGGTGTCCACGGTGAAGGCGATCTTGCTGGTCGCCAGCTTGACCGGGTCGAACGCCACCTGGGCGCTGAAACTCTTGAACTTGCCGTCCACCGGCACGCCCATCTGGCGGCTGGTGAAGGCGACTTCGCTTTGTGCGGGCACGACGGCCTGCTGGGCCTGGGCAGCCAGCGGCGAGAGGCTTGCGGCGACCAGCGCCAGGGACAGAAGACGGGTACTCATGACAAAACTCCTGAAAAGGGATCAGCGACCAAAACCCATGCGGGCGATCAGACGGTCGCGGTCGATCAACTGGTGCTTGAGCGCACCGGCCACGTGCAGCAGCACCAGACCGGCCATGGCAAAGGCCGACAGCTCGTGCAGTTCCTTGAGCACGTCGGCCAGGCTTTCGTTCACCGGCACGAAGTCCGGCAGAGGCAGCAGGCCGAACAGCACCACCGGAAAACCCGCGGCCGAACTGAAGGCCCAGCCCAGCAGGGGCACGGCGAAGAACAGCAGGTACAGGCCATGGTGCGTGGCGTGGTGGGCCATGCGTTGCCAGGCGGGCATGGCCGCCTCGATGGCCACCGGCAGCGCCGGCGGGCGGTGCGTCAAGCGCCAGAACAGGCGCAGGAACGACAGCGTGAACACGACGATGCCGGCCCACTTGTGCCAGCTGTAGAGCTTCAGGCGTTCGGGCGAGAACGGCAGATCGCTCATGTACAGCCCCAGGGCGAACATGCCCACCAGGGCCAGGCCCAGCAGCCAGTGCAGGAGCACGGCAACGGGGTGGTAACGGGTGACGGTGGCTTCAGACATGCCAGCAGTTTAGGCAGACCCTTTGGGCGTCAGGGTGAAGACACTTGAAGTTTCCATTCAAAAAAATCGAATGAACCAACGCCCGTCGTTCGGATCACCCGTGGACAAACTGCCCTACCTACAATGGCCGCATGAACGACACCGTGGCCCCCGGACTGCTCGCGCTCTACCCCGCTCTGGGCGCTTTGCCGGCCCTGCTGCCCGGGCTGGTGCCGGTGTCGGTGCCAGCGGGCACGCAGCTGTTCCGGGAAGCCGACGCCTGCCAGGGCTTCCCGCTGGTGCTCAGCGGTGAGGTGCGGGTCTCGCGCAGCGCCGCCAACGGGCGCGAGCTGGAGCTGTACCGGGTGACACCGGGCGAGATGTGCCTGGTGTCCTCTTCCGCCCTGTTCGCCCGCCAGCCCTTGAGCGCCCACGGCGTCGCCACCTGCGACACCACACTGTGCCTGCTCGCGCCCGACGCCTTCCAGACGGCGCTGGCCGACGCGGACTTCCGCCAGTACGTGCTGGGCCTGTTTGCCGCCCGCATGGCCGACCTGACCGGACTGATCGAAGCCATCGCCTTCCAGCGGCTGGACAGCCGGCTGGCCGCCGCCCTGCTGGGCCATGGCACCACGCTCAAGACCACCCACCAGGCGCTGGCCGACGAACTGGGCACGGTGCGCGAAATCGTCACGCGGCTGCTGCACCGCTTTGAACGCGACGATCTGGTCGAACTCTCGCGCGAGAGCATCACCATCCGCGACAGCGCCGGCCTGCGCGCCATCGCGGCCGGACAGCCCGGCTGACACCCCCCGCCCGCCCTGTGTGACCACGGTCACAAACCCACGCCGCTCCTGCAGGTTCAATACGCCTGCACTTTCCCTTTGACCCACTGGAGCATTCACATGACCAAGAACGTTGGCGGCATCGACCGCATCCTGCGCATCGTCGTCGGCATCGCCCTCATCGCCGCCGCTGCGACCGGCGCCATCGGCGTCTGGGGCTACATCGGAGTCGTGGCCCTGGCCACCGGCCTCATGGGCTGGTGCCCGCCGTACGCCATCCTGGGCTTCAACACCTGTAAAGCCAAGTAACCCTCCCGCGCCGCCTGCGGCGTCACCCCCCAGGGGGCATCACGAGCGGCCCGGCAAAGCCGGTTCCGCCGTGATCCTCGACCAAGTCACTGCGCGCCGGCTTGTCCGCCCTGGGACAGCACCCTCTCCATGTCCGCGCGACCATGCCATGTACAGCCGCGCATCCCGACGCGGCACAGGAGACACGGCATGCTCAACATCCCCTCGCTGAAGGACCAGGTCAGCGCCGAAGAATGGCAACTGCGCTGCGACCTCGCGGCCTGCTACCGACTGGTGGCGGCCTATGGCTGGAGTGACCTGGTCTTCACCCACATCAGCGCCAAGCTGCCCGACAGCGTCACCGGTGGCGAACACCAGTTCCTGATCAACCCCTACGGCCTGATGTTCGACGAGATCACGGCGTCCAGCCTGGTCAAGGTCGACATGGCCTGCAACAAGCTGATCGACTCGCCCTTCCCGGTCAACCCGGCCGGCTTCGTCATCCACAGCGCGGTGCACGAAGCGCGGCCCGAGGCGCAGTGTGTGCTGCACACCCACACCCGCGCGGGTGTGGCGGTCAGCGCGCAGAAGGCCGGCATCCTGCCCATCAGCCAGCAAAGCACCTTTGTGCTCGCCTCGCTGGCGTACCACGACTACGAAGGCGTGGCCTTCCGCCCCGACGAGAAGCCGCGCCTGCAGGCCGACCTGGGCACGGCCAACTTCCTGGTGCTGCGCAACCATGGCCTGCTCACCGTGGGCCGCACCATTGCCGACGCCTTCCTCTCGATGTACACGCTGGAAAACACCTGCCGCATCCAGATCGACGCGCTGGCCGGCGGCGGGGAGCTGACGCGTGTGAACCCGGCGATCCTGGACGGCATGGGCGAGGTGATGAAAATCGCGACCGCGGGCCAGGGCGCCCAGCTGGCTTGGCCCGCCCTGCTCCGCAAGGTCGAACGGCTGGACCCGGGCTACCGAACCTGACGCTGACCGCGTGCACCATCAGGCCCGCGGTGGTCTGTCCTGTACAAACAGGGCTATGCCTTCGAGCACGGTGCGCAGCCGCTCCAGCTCGCGCGAACGGTCCAGCCGCGACGACCAGGCGGCCAGACGCGAAATGCGTTGCAGGCGCGGCAACAGACGGCTCAGGAAAGTCCGCAAATCCGGCACCCGGGCGCGCGTGGCCGGCGAGTCGGCGTATGCGCTGAGCACCGCCCGCACCGCTAGCGGACCTTGCGCCTGCAGGTACCGCGTGAGCGAGAGCACCAGTTGCAGTGCGTCGTAGATCTGCACCGTCGCCAATGGCATGCCGGGCTGCAGACGCTCTTCGAAATCCAGGCGAGCAAAGTGCTGGCCGTCCCAGGTCATGTTGCGGGTCTGCGCCCCGCCGTGCCAGTGCCCGCGTGTGTGGAAAGCGGCCAGGTCGGCCGCCGCGGCACACATCAGCGGCAGGCGCTCGGCTTCTGGCGCGCGGTGCAAACAGTGGTCCAGCGTGGTACCGATGTCTCCCGACACGAGGCTGTGCCCGTCGAACGCCAGCACCGGCGGCACCCGCTCACCCGCCGCCGCCAGGGCCAGCAAGCGATCGTGCTCGTACGCCAGCAAGGCCCGCCCATCGGTCTGTCGCGCCGCGGACCACGGCACCGGTACCCCAACAAAATGAGCGAAAACCCAGATGCCCAGCGACTTGCGCAGGCCGCGCAAGGGCCGGTCGGCGGTCTTGGTCCAGGTCTTGGAAGGATTCAGGGCGTTCGCTACCACAAAATTTGAAGGCGATCAAGGCAGAACCGGACATTGCGGGAAAAGCGGTGTTTTGCACGCCAAACGGCTCCAATGTTGCGCAAATGTATCAGCCATGCACCGTTACCCGCGGTTTCCGCTCTTGCAAGGGTTCCGGGTTTCCCCTTGGGACACTATAGTTGGGCTGTGCGTCTTCGGCGCCGCTCATTCAACCTGAATACGAAAGAAGTCATGAAGAAATCTCTCATTGCTGTCGCCGCCCTGGCCGCCGTTTCCGCCGCCTCGGCCCAATCCAGCCTGAACGTGTACGGCGTCGCCGACGTGATCATTCACAAAGACGACGTCCGTGCCGAACCCAGCAAGCCTCTGACCATGACCAACGGGGGCATCAGCGGCAGCCGTCTGGGCTTCAAAGGCGTTGAAGACCTCGGTGGTGGCCTCAAGGCAACCTTCAAGCTGGAGCAGGGCGTCAACCTGACCAGCGGCGCGTCCACGGGTTTCAACCGCGAGACCACTGTTGGCCTGGCGGGCGGTTTCGGTGCAGTCCGCATCGGCCGCATGTCCACTGCTTTTGACGAGTACGCAGGCGCCACCAATCCCGTGTTCGATTCGCTGCTGTCCCCCACCGACGTGTTTGTGGGCTACACCACGGACCGCATCAACCAAGGCATCTACTACGAAACGCCGTCGTTTGGTGGCTTCAGCGCTGCTGCCAGCTACAACCTGGAGCAGGTCGCCGGTTCGCAGAACGTGCTGTCTCTGGCTGCCAACTACGAAGCTGGCGCGCTGGCTGTTGGCGTGGCTTACCAAGACGAAGGCGACGCAGCCGACGAGACCCACACCCGCTTCAATGCAGCCTACGACTTTGGCTCTTTCAAGCTGATGGGCGGTTACGGCATGGTTGACGCCGCTGGCGTGGACACCAAGCAGTTCACCATCGGTGCTGACATGCCTCTGGCTGCCAACCTGGTTTTGTCCGCCGGTATCGCTTCGAGCAAGACCGACGGTGTCAAGCGCTCCAATGGCTACAGCGTGGGCGCCGCCTACTCGCTGTCCAAGCGCACCACCGTCTACGGTGGTGTGCGCAACGTGGAAGGTGTGAAAGACACGAGCCGCGTGGGCGTTGGCATCAAGCACACGTTCTGATCTCAGCGGCCCTGGCCGCTTTCAGAGCACAAAAGCCACTGCATGCAGTGGCTTTTTTCATGTGGGCGCTCAACTGGCGCTAGCGTACCGCTCCAGTTCCCAATCACTCACCTGCTGAGCGTACGCATCCCATTCGGCCCGCTTGAGATGCAGGAACTGTTCGCAGAAAGCCGATCCCAGGTCGTCGAACAGGATCGCGTCGGCGCGCAGCGCGGCCAGGGCATCGTGCAGGTCGCGCGGCAGGCGCGGCGGCAAGGGCTCGCCGGCCGCGTGACGCTGGTACAGGTCTTCGTCGCAGGGCGCGGATGGCGGCAGTTCGCGATCGATGCCGTCCAACCCCGCGGCCAGCGTGGCCGCCAGTGCCAGGTAGACGTTGCACGACGGGTCGGGCAGGCGCCATTCGATGCGGCCCGCCACGGTGCGGACCAGACAGGTGCGGTTGTTCTCGCCCGCCGCCTTCCACACGGGTGACCAGGTGGTGCCCGAAGCGCTCTCGCTCACCGCCAGCCGCTTGTAGCTGTTGACCGTGGGCGCGCACAGCGCGGCCAATGCGTCGCCGTGGGCCAGCAGGCCGGCGGCAAAGCGCAGACCGGCCTCGCTCAGCCCCATCGGCCCGTCAACGTCGGCCATCAAGGGCCTGTCAGCGGCATCTGTGAGGCTCAAGTGGAAATGCAGACCGCTGCCCGGTGCGCCTGCCAGTGGCTTGGGCATGCACGAAAACACCTGGCCGTGCTGCTGCGCCACCGCGTGCGCGGTCAGCTTGAACAGCTGGTAGCGGTCGGCCGCGGCCAGGGCCTCGTCGTACCGGTAGTTGATCTCGTACTGGCCGGTCGCGTCCTCGTGATCCATCTGCTGCAGCTCGAAACCGAGCGCACTCAGGTGCCGCCGCATGTCGTCGAGAAAGCCGTGGTTGCGCACGATGGCCTGGAGGTCGTAGGACGGCTTGTCCAGCCGGTCCTCGCCGTCGGCCACGGCCCAGCGGCCGTCGCTGCCGCGCCGCAGCAAAAAGAACTCGGGCTCGATGCCCACGTGGAAGGTCCAGCCACGTTCGCGCAGCCGGGCCAGCTGGCGCTGCAGCAGCTGGCGCGAGCAAGTCTCCAGCGGCTGGCCGCCCGCAAAGCCGTCGCAGACCGCGTGCGCCACGCCCGGCAGCCAGGGCAGCGGACGCAGGCTACCAGGCACCACGCGGCCGAAGTATTCGCTGCGCGCGCCCATGCGCGGCAGACCCGTGCCCCAGATGCTGGGGCCCGCAAAGCCGGCGCCGGTGGCCACCGCGTCGGGCAGGCCTTCGAGCGGCACCAGCTTGCCCTTGGGCACGCCGTGCAGGTCGGTGAAGGTGGCCATCACGGTGTGGACGCCCTGCTCGCGCAGGGTCTGGATGCGTTGTTCGAGGCTGGACTGGGCCATGCGGATTCCAGGCAACAAAAAGCCGGGCGAGCCCGGCTGGTTTGAAAAGAGGACTCAGGCCAGGGCGTCGGCCAGGGCGGCGTCGAGCACGCCCAGCGCTTCGGCAAAGATGTGGTCTTCGATGGTCAGCGGGAACAGGAAACGGATCACGTTGCCGTACACACCACAGGTCAGCAGCAGCAGGCCGCGCTTCAGGGCCGCGGCCTGGATGCGCTTGGTCAGGTCGGCATCGGGCGCGCCGGCCGCGTCCACAAACTCGGCCGCCACCATGGCGCCCAGGCCCCGCACATCGGCGATGCGTGGCTGCTTCGCCTGGTGGGCCTTGAGGTGCGCGACCAGCCGGTCGCCCAGGAGCTGCGCGCGCTCGGGCAGCTTTTCCTCCTGCATCACGTCCAGCACCGCGTGCGACGCGGCGATGGCCAGCGGGTTGCCCGCGTAGGTGCCGCCCAGGCCGCCGGGCGACGGCGCATCCATCACCGCCTGCCGGCCCGAGACGGCCGACAGCGTGGTGCCGCCGGCCATGCTCTTGGCCATGGTGATCAGGTCCGGCTTGGCGCCGTAGTGCTCCATCGCGAACATCTTGCCGGTGCGCGCGAAACCGGTCTGCACCTCGTCGGCGATCAGCAGGATGCCGTGCTGGTCGCACAGCTGGCGCAGCCACAGCACAGCCTCCTTCTGGATCGGGTTGAAACCGCCTTCACCCTGCACCGGCTCGAACACGATGGCCGCCACGCGGCTGGGCTCGATGTCGCACTTGAACACATGCTCCATCGCCTTCTTGGTCTCGTCCAGCGACGCGCAGTGGCACGGGAAGGGCACGTGGTAGATCTCGGGCGGGAACGGGCCGAAACCGGCCTTGTAAGGCTGGACCTTGCCGGTCAACGCCACCGCGAACAGGCTGCGGCCGTGGAAGGCGGCGCCGAACGCAATGACCCCGCTGCGGCCGGTGGCCGAGCGCGCGATCTTGATCGCGTTCTCGATCGCCTCGGCGCCGGTGGAGAAGAAGGCCGTCTTGGCCGGACCCTCGATGGGCACGATGGCGTTGATGCGCTCGGCCAGCTGCACGTACTCGGTGTAGGGCACGACCTGGTAGCAGCTGTGGGTGAAGCGCTGCAGCTGCGCCGCAATGGCTGCCTGAACCTTCGGATGCACGTGGCCGGTGTTCAGCACCGCGATACCGCCCGCGAAATCGATGAAGCGCCGCCCCTCGATGTCCCAGAACTCGGCGTTCTTCGCGCGCTCGATGAAGAAGTCACCCATCACGCCCACGCCGCGCGGCGTGGCGGCCTGGCGCCGGGCGTGCCAGGCGGCGTTGGTGTGGTCGGTCTTGATGTCGTTCATGGCGTTCATGGGTTTCTCCTTCAGATCGGGCTGTCGATGCGAATCCACGTTGTTTTGGTTTCCGTGTACTTGTCGAACGCGTGCAGCGACTTGTCGCGCCCCACCCCGCTCTGCTTGAAGCCGCCGAAGGGCACGGTGATGTCGTCTTCGTCGTAGGAGTTGACGTGCACCGTGCCGGCGCGCAGCGCGCGCGCCACGCCGTGCGCCTTGTTGATGTCGCGCGTCCAGACGGCGGCCTGCAGGCCGTAGATGTTGTTGTTGGCCTGTTTCACCACGTCGGCCGCGTCGGTGAAGCTCAGCACCGACAGCACCGGGCCGAAGATCTCCTCGCGCGCGATCGTCATGCTGTTGGTCACGCCATCGAAGATGGTGGGCTGCACGTAGCAGCCGCCGGCCACCGGCGCCACGCGCTCGCCACCGGCCAGCAACTTGGCGCCTTCGCTCTGGCCGAGGCCGATGTAGCGCATCACGTTGTCCAGCTGCACCTGGTCGACAATCGCGCCCATCACCGTGTTCTTGTCCAGCGGGTTGGCGGGCTGGTACTGCGGCACCAGCTTGAGCGCTTTCTCCAGGAAGGCGTCCTTGATCGAGGCCTCGACGAACAGGCGCGATGGCGCGTTGCAGCTCTCGCCCTGGTTGAAGAAGATGCTGCCCACCGAGGCTTCCACCGCCTTGTCCAGGTCGGGGCAGTCGGCGAACACGATGTTGGGCGACTTGCCGCCGAGTTCGGTCCAGGCGCGCTTGAGGTTGCTCTGCCCGGCCATCACGTGGATCTGTTTGCCCACGCGGGTGCTGCCGGTGAAGGCGATGCAGTCCACGTCCATGTGCAGCGCCAGCGGACTGCCGGCCTCGGGGCCGTAGCCGGGCACAACGTTGAACACGCCGGCGGGGATGCCGGCCTCCAGCGCCAGCTCGGCCAGCTTGAGCGCCGTCAGCGGGCTCTTTTCGGACGGCTTCAAGACCACCGAATTGCCCGCGGCCAGGGCCGGCGCGATCTTCCACGCAGCCATGATCATGGGGTAGTTCCACGGCACGATGACACCGACCACGCCCACCGGCTCGCGGGTGATCAGGGCCAGCGCGGTGTCGGGCGTGGGCGCGATCTCGTCGTACACCTTGTCCACCGCCTCCCCGTACCAGCGCACGCAGTTGGCCGCGCTGTTCACGTCCACGCCCTTGGCGTACTTGACGGGCTTGCCCATGTCGAGCGACTCGGTCAGCGCCAGCAGGTCGCCGTTGGCCTGGATCAGCTCGGCGAACTTGATCATGATGCGCTTGCGGATCGCCGGCGCCTTGCCGGCCCAGCGGCGGTCTTCAAACGCCGCGCGGGCCGCCGCCACGGCGGCGTCGATGTCGTTCTGGCCGCAGCGCGCGACCTGGGTCAGCAGGCGGCCGTCGACAGGGGAAATGCAGTCGAAGGTCTGGCCGTCGCGGGCGGCGACGCGTTCACCGTTGATGACGGCACGGCCGTCGAAGCTGGGGGTCGGGGTGTCGGACATGGGCACGGGTCTCCACATTGAATTGGCCCCATGCTACGCCGGATTCCATGGCGTTGTCCGATCCACTTTCCCGTGCACACGAGCGTCCAGTGGCGCCGCATCGGGCCAAAAAAAAGGCAGGCCCTCAAGCCTGCCCTCTGGTCCGATGGGCCAAGTGTCACTTGGTGGTGGACAGCGCCGCCAGTTCGGCCCGGGTCGCTGCCGCGATCTCGCGTTCGCGTTGGCGCGTCTGCCGCGCCACCCATATGCTGTAGCCCACGATCACGATGGTCACGGTGACGATCAGCAGCGTGGCCGCGGCGTAGATGGTGGGGTTGATACCGCGGCGCGCGTAGCCGAAGATCACCTGCGGCAGCGTGGAGACGCCGGGGCCGGAGAGGAATTCGGAGATCACCACGTCGTCGAACGAGAGCGTGAAACTCAGCAGGAAGGCCGCCAGGATGGCCTGGAAGATGTTGGGCAGCGTGATGAGGAAGAACACCTCGTGGGGGCGGGCCCCCAGGTCCATGGCGGCTTCTTCGATGCTGCGGTTCATCTCCATCAGCCGGCTCTGGATCACCACCATGCCGTAAGCCATGCCCAGCAGGGTGTGGCCCAGGATGATGGTCAGCATGCCGCGCTCGGGCCAGCCGAACACGTTCTGCGCGCCCACCATCAGCAGCAGCAGCGACAGGCCGATCACCACCTCGGGCATCACCAGAGGCGCGTTGACCATGCCCGAGAAAACGGTTCGGCCCAGGAACTTGCGGTAACGCACCAGCACAAAGGCGGCGAAGGTGCCCAGCACGGCCGACAGCACGCCCGTCACGGTGGCCACCTTCACCGACAGCCAGAAGCCTTCGACGATCTTGGTGTCGCGCGTGAGCGCTTCGTACCAGCGCAGCGAGAAGCCGGTGAAGTTCGCGTCCTGCCGTGTGCTGTTGAAGCTGAACACGATCATGAAGAACAGCGGCAGGTACAGGAACAGGTAGGTCAGGGCCATCCAGCCCTTGCCGAAGTGTTTTTCGAGGAATCGCATGGTGTCCTCCGTTCAGCGCTTGTCGGCCTGTTCGCCGGTGTAGTGGTAGTAGATCGCCAGCGGCACGATGATGAGCAGGATCATCACCACCGCCAGCGCCGAGGCGCGCGGCCAGTTGTTGCTGGTGAACATCTCGTCCCAGACCACGCGGCCGATCATGATGTTCTCCGGCCCGCCCAGCAGCGAGGGGATCACGAACTCGCCCAGCGCCGGGATGAACACCAGCATGAAGCCGGCGATGATGCCGGCCTTGGACAGCGGGACCGTCACCAGCCAGAAGGCCTTGAAAGGCGTGGTGCCCAGGTCGTAGGCGGCTTCGAGCAGGCGGAAGTCCATCTTCACCAGGTTGGCGTACAGCGGCAGCACCATGAAGGGCAGGTACACGTAGGTCATGCCCACCAGCATGGACACGTTGGTGTAGAGCATGAGGATGGGCTCGTCGATGATGCCCATCGCCATCAGCAGCTTGTTGATCACGCCCTGGTCGGCCAGGATGCCCTTCCACGCGTAGACACGCAGCAGGAACGAGGTCCAGAACGGCAGCATCACCATCATCAGCAGCGCCGGCCGCACCGCCGGTGCCGACCGTGCGATGAAGTAGGCGAACGGGTAACCGATGCCCAGGCACAGCAAGGCGGTGAGCAGCGCGTACCAGATCGAGCGCAGGTAGGCCTCGATGTAAATGGTCTTGAACAGGGCGCCGCCTTCCCCGTCGCGGAAGATGGTCCAGTAGTTCTCGTACTTGAGCGCGAGGATGCCCGTCTCCGGGTCCCAGATCGGCTTGAACGGGTTGATGCTCTCGCCCTGGTCCACAAAGCTGATGTAGAGCAGGATCAGGAAAGGCAGGAAGAAGAAGACGAACAGCCAGACATAAGGCACGCCGATGACGAAGCGCTTGCCTGGAACCGGAAGGGGTGAAGCCATGGTGGTGCTCCTGGTTCAGGGTCAGTCGCGGAGCACGACGGCGTCCAGGTCGTCCCACCAGAAGAACACATCGTCCTCCCAGGTGATGTCCAGCAGCTCGTGGCGCGAGCCGTTGGGCTCGGTGATCTTGACCTTGGTGCCCTGTGGCGTGACCACGATGAAGGTGTTGTAGGAGCCGAAGTAGCCGATCTCCTTGACCCGGCCCGCGAACAGGTTGTGGTCCACGTTGGCCGGCCGTTCCTTGGCGATGTCGATCTTCTCGGGCCGCACGGCCACGGCCACCGGCATGTCCAGCGCACCGCTGATGCCGTGCCCCACGTGGATCTCGCCGATCGCCGTCTTCACCGCACAGCGATCCGGTTCGTCCACCGTCAGCTTGCCGTCGAACAGGTTGACGTTGCCAATGAAGTCGGCCACGAAGCGGTTGGCCGGGTATTCGTAGATCTGCTTGGGCGTGCCGACCTGCAGCACCCGCCCCTTGCTCATGATGGCGATGCGGCTGGCCATGGTCATGGCCTCTTCCTGGTCGTGCGTGACCATCACCACGGTCACGCCCACCTTCTCGATGATGTTGACCAGCTCGAACTGCGTCTGCTCGCGCAGCTTCTTGTCCAGCGCGCCCAGCGGCTCGTCCAGCAACAGCAGCTTGGGCTTCTTGGCCAGGCTGCGGGCCAGCGCCACGCGCTGCTGCTGCCCGCCCGAGAGCTGGTGCGGCTTGCGCTTGGCGTACGGTGTGAGCTGCACCAGGCCCAGCATCTCGTCGGTGCGCTGCTGCACCTCGGCCTTGGACAGGCCTTCACGCTTGAGACCGAAGGCCACGTTCTCCCAGATGTTCAGATGCGGGAACAGCGCGTAGCTCTGGAACATCATGTTCACCGGGCGCTCGTAGGGCGGCATGTTGGCCACGTCCTGGCCACCGAGCAGGATGCGCCCCTTGGTCGGTGTCTCGAAGCCGGCCAGCATGCGCAGCAGGGTGGACTTGCCGCAGCCCGAGCTGCCCAGCAGGGCAAAGATCTCGCCCTTGCCGATGGACAGCGAGACCTCGTCGACAGCCACCGCCTCGTCGAAGCGTTTGACCAGTTTTTCCGTGACCAGATAGCCTTCTTGCGTACCGGCTGCTGCCATGGTGACCCCTTGTGTGTTTGGATGCGGAAACAAAAAGGGCTGCTCATACGCAGGGTACGAACAGCCCGGTTCAGGCGCCGCCCGACAGCGGGCGTTCACACCTTACTTGCCCTTCTTGAAGCTGTTGTAGGCGTTGGACATCGCCTCGCGCGCTTCGTTGGTGAAGCTGCTGGGCGGGATCATCTTGGCCATGTAGTCGGCTTCCACGAAGATGGTCTTGTTGCCCGCGATTTCGGGGTTGACCTTGTCCATACCGGCCTTGTTGCCCGTGGGGTAGCCCATGGTGTTGGCCATCAGCGCGGCGTTTTCAGGGCGCAGGTAGAAGTCGATGAACGCGGCGGCGTTGTTCGGGTGCTTGGCGTCCTTGGCCACGGCCATGGTGTCAAAGAAGATCAGCGCGCCGGTGGACGGCAGCAGGGCTTCGATCACGTCCTTGGAGCCGTTTTCCTTGGCGCGGGCGGCGGCCTGGTTGATGTCGCCGGACCAGCCGATGGCCACGCAGGCCTTGCCGCCGGCGACGTCGTCGATCATGGTCGAGCTGAACAGGCGGATGTCCTTGCGCACCTTGGCCAGCATCTCGTTGGCGGCCTTGTAGTCGTCGGCGCTGTTGGAGTAGGCGTCCTTGCCGATGTAGTGCAGCGCCACGGGCAGGATCTCGGTCGGCGAGTCCAGGTAGGCGATGCCGCAGGACTTGAGCTTGCTCGTGTACTCGGACTTGAACACCAGGTCCCAGGCGTTCTCGGGCATGGGCATGCCGCCCAGGGCCTTCTCGACCTTGGTCTTGTTGATGCCCACCGTGGTGAAGCCCCAGGCCCACGGCACCAGGTGCTTGTTGTCCGGGTCGGCCTTGGTCAGCACCTGCATGATGGCCGGGTCCATGTTGGCCAGGTTGGGGATCTGGTCCTTCTTCAGGGGCTGCAGCAGGCCACCTTCGATCTGGCCCTTGGCGAACACGGTGCCGGGCACCACGATGTCGTAACCGGTGTTGCCGGCCACCAGCTTGGCCTGCAGGGCCTCGTTGGTTTCAAAAGTGTCGTAGTTGACCTTGATGCCGGTTTCTTTCTCGAACGCGGCGATCATGCCCTCGGGCACGTAGTCGGGCCAGTTGTAGATGTTCAGGACCTTCTCGTCGTCGAACACCGGGCCAGCGGGCTTGGCCGGTTCAGCGGCGGGCGCAGCGGCCACCGGGGCGGCCGGGGCAGGTGCCGGCTCTTCCTTCTTGCCGCAGGCGGCCAGAACGATGGCGGAAATGGCCAGGGCCAGAACTTGTTTCTTCATGGTTAGGAACACTCCTGTGAAAGGGATGAAACCGGACGATTGACACTCAGGAACCGGCTGCTTTGCTGGGGCTCAAGCTAGCAATTTGCAGACCAAGAATATCCCCAAACTGGGGCATCGCGGGACTGTAACAAAGAATCGGAACGCCGCTCATGGCGGCAACCCGCAGTACAGCAGCGGGCTGGGCATTTCATGGTGTCACGTTCATGGCGGCCGTGGAACCGGCTTTGCCGGGCCACAGGCTGCGTCCCCCTCCGGCCGAAGGCCAGAGAGGGGGAAGACGCGCAGCGGCGCAGGGGGTGCACGCCTTCACCCGAGCAGCCCCTGGCTGCGCAGCTCGTCCAGCGTCGCGTCCAGGCAGCGGTGGATCAGATCCATCATCTCGTCGATCTGCGCCCGGGTCATCACCAGCGGCGGCGCGATGATCATGCGGTCGCCCACGGCGCGCATGATCAGCCCATTGCCAAAGCAGTGGCGGCGGCAGACCATGCCGACCGCCAGGTCGGGGTCGAACATTTCACCCGTGGCCTTGTTCTTGACCAGCACCAGGCCAGCCACGAAGCCGCAGGTCTCGGCGTCGCCCACCAATGGGTGGTGCTTGAGTTCCTCGAAGCGCTCGGCCAGGTAGGGGCCGGTGTCGTTCTTCACGCGGCCCGGCAGGTTCTCGCGCTCCATCAGCTCCAGGTTGGCCAGCGCCACCGCGCAGGCCACCGGGTGGCCGCTGTAGGTGTAGCCGTGGTTGAACTCGCCGCCCTTCTCGATCAGCACCTCCGCCACGCGGTTACCCACCATCACGCCGCCCAGCGGGATGTAGCCGCTGGTCACGCCCTTTGCGAAGGTCACCAGGTCGGGCCTGATGCCGAACTTCTCGTACGCGAACCAGTGGCCCAGGCGGCCGAAGGCACAGATCACCTCGTCGGCGATCAACAGGATGCCGTACTGGTCGACGATGCGCTGGATCTCGGGCCAGTAGGTGGCCGGCGGGATGATCACACCGCCCGCGCCCTGCACCGGCTCGGCGATGAAGGCGGCCACCTTGTCGGGACCGATCTCCAGGATCTTCTCTTCCAGCCAGCGTGCCGCGCGGACGCCGAAGTCCGCCTTGCTTTCGCCGGGGTTGGCGTTTTCCCAGAAGTGCGGCTGG
The DNA here is from genome assembly GCA_943372305.1 of Hydrogenophaga intermedia. GTDB lineage: Bacteria > Pseudomonadota > Gammaproteobacteria > Burkholderiales > Burkholderiaceae_C > Hydrogenophaga > Hydrogenophaga intermedia_D. The sequence continues at coordinate 32,497 of CALRYD010000047.1, forward strand.
CCGATGTGGGTGATGTTGGGAATGGGCAGGTCGCCCTGCGCGTGCATGCCGCTCATGCCCCCCAGCGAGGCGCCCGCCATGGTGCTGCCGTGGTACGCGTTGTGACGGCTGATGATGACCTTGCGCTGCGGCTGGTCCAGCAAGTCCCAGTAGCGGCGGGCCATGCGCACGTTGGTGTCGTTGCTCTCCGAACCGCTGCTGGAGAAGAACACGTGTTTGAAGCTGCGATCGCCCACTTTGGGGGCCAGGGCCGCCAGCTTGGTGGCCAGTTGCACCGCCGGCACGTTGGTGGTGTTGAAAAAGCTGTTGTAGAAGGGCAGCGTCATCATCTGCTGGTAGGCCGCGTCCGCCAGTTCCTTGCGGCCATAACCGGCGTTGACGCACCACAGCCCGCTCATGGCGTCCAGGATCTTCTTGCCCTCGGAATCCCAGACGTAGATGTCCTCAGCCCGGGTGATGACCCGCGCGCCCCGCTCGGCCAGACCGGCGTGGTCGGTGAAGGGGTGGATGAAGTGCGCGCTGTCCAGCGCCTGGATGGCTTTCGTGTCCTGCTGCTCGGCTCGGCGAACGAGAGCAGGGGGGGCGATCAGGGTAGATGTGTTCATCACAGTCTCACGAACGAAGGGTTTGATTCGAGAACGCAGCGGAACCGGCTTTGCCGGGCCGCCAGCGTTGCCCCCCTTGGGGGGTGACGCCGAAGGCGGCGCGGGGGGTTACACATGCAACAACAGGTGCTCGCGCTCCCACGGCGAGATCACCTTCATGAACTCGTCGAACTCGAGCTCCTTGATCTCGGTGTAGATGGTGATGAACTCCTTGCCCAGCACCTCGTGCAGGTCGGGTTCGCGGCGCAGCCAGTCCAGCGC
>CALRYD010000048.1:0-33132 GCA_943372305.1 Hydrogenophaga intermedia
AGGCGCTCCATGCGCTCCAGGGCCATGCCGCAGCCGCGCACCACGCAGGTCAGCGGCTCTTCGGCCACCAGCACCGGCAGGCCGGTTTCTTCGGCCAGCAGGCGGTCCAGGTCGCGCAGCAGGGCGCCACCGCCGGTCAGCATCATGCCGCGCTCGGCAATGTCGGCGCCCAGCTCGGGCGGCGTCTGTTCCAGCGCGCTCTTGACGGCCGAGACGATGCTGTTGAGCGGGTCGGTCAGGGCTTCGAGGATTTCGTTGCTGGAGATGGTGAAGCTGCGCGGCACGCCCTCGGAGAGGTTGCGGCCCTTGACTTCCATTTCCTTGACTTCGCTGCCGGGGAAGGCCGAACCGATGTTCTTCTTGATCGCTTCGGCGGTGGGCTCACCGATCAGCATGCCGTAGTTGCGGCGGATGTAGGCGATGATGGCGTCGTCGAAACGGTCACCGCCCACGCGCACGCTGCCCTTGTAGACCATGCCGCCCAGCGAGATCACGCCGACTTCGGTCGTGCCGCCGCCGATGTCGACCACCATGGAGCCGGAGGCGTCGGACACCGGCAGGCCGGCGCCGATGGCCGCGGCCATGGGTTCTTCGATCAGGTAGACCTCGGAGGCGCCGGCGCCCAGGGCCGATTCGCGGATCGCGCGGCGCTCCACCTGGGTCGAGCCGCAGGGCACGCAGATGATGATGCGCGGGCTCGGTTTGAACATCGAGCGCGGGTGCACCATCTTGATGAACTGCTTGAGCATCTGCTCGGTGACGGTGAAGTCGGCGATCACGCCGTCCTTCATCGGGCGGATGGCCTCGATGTTGCCGGGCACCTTGCCCAGCATGGCCTTGGCTTCCTTGCCCACGGCCTGGATGGTTTTCTTGCCCTGGGGGCCGCCTTCGTGGCGGATCGAAACCACCGAGGGTTCGTCCAGGACGATGCCCTTGCCGCGGACGTAGATCAGGGTGTTGGCGGTGCCAAGGTCGATCGCCAGATCGGTCGAAAACTGGCGACGGAATGCTTCAAACATGGTGCGAAAAATCCTGTGGGGCATGGCCGCCGCTTCGGGCGGCCATCGCCGGGCATGGGGCTGTAGAGCAGGCCTTAAGTCTTTGATTCGGCGGCAAAAACCGGTGCACACCGGGCGCGCCCGCCAAACCTTGGATAATACCGTATCCCCTGTGCACAACTGCACGCTTCCCGGGGCTTTTCGCTTGTTTACACCCCGTTTCAGTGCACTTTTCCCGCTGACGGGCTGTTTCCTTTCTTCTTACCTCGAACCGAGTCCACCCATGTCCCTGACCCTGTCCGACATCGGGCGCATCGCCAATCTGGCGCGCCTGGAACTGAGCAGTACCCAGAGCGAACGCATGCTGGGCCAGCTCAACGGCTTCTTCGACATCGTCGAACAGATGAACGCGGTGGACACCACCGGCGTGGAGCCGCTGGCCCACCCCACGGCCGTCATCGACCACGTCAGCCTGCGCCTGCGCCCCGACGTGGCCAGCGAACCCAACAACCGCGAGGCCAACCAGCAAAGTGCGCCCGCCGTCGAGCGCGGCCTGTTCCTCGTGCCCAAGGTGATCGAATGAGCTTGAACGACATCCACCAGATGGGTGTGGCCGAACTGGCCGCCGCCATCGCCGACCAGAAGACTTCCTCCGTCGAAGCCGCGCAAGCCCTGCTGGCGCGCGCGAAGCAGCACCAGAACTTGGGTGCCTACCTGTCGTTCAACGAGGACCTGACGCTGGCGCAGGCCAAAGCGGCCGACTCGCGTGTGGCCGCCGGCGAGCGCGGCCCGCTGCTGGGCGTGCCGCTGGCGCACAAGGACATCTTCGTCACGCAAGGTTTCCCGACCACAGCGGGCAGCAAGATGCTCGAAGGCTACAAGAGCCCGTTCGATGCGACCGTCGTCGCCAACCTGGCCAAAGCCGGCGCCGTGACCCTGGGCAAGCTCAACTGCGACGAGTTCGCCATGGGCGGCAGCAATCAGAACTCGGCCTACGGCGTGGCGCGCAACCCCTGGGACACGGAGCGCGTGCCCGGCGGCTCGTCGGGCGGCTCGGCGGTGGCGGTGGCCGCGCGCCTGGCCCCGGCCGTGACCGGCACCGACACCGGCGGCTCCATCCGCCAGCCCGCGAGCTTCTGCAACGTCACCGGCATCAAGCCGACCTACGGCCGCTGCTCGCGCTACGGCATGGTGGCCTTCGCCTCCAGCCTCGACCAGGCCGGCCCCATGGCGCGAAGCGCGGCCGACTGCGCCACGTTGCTGACGGCCATGGCCGGCCCCGACATCGACCGCGACTCCACCAGCCTGGACCACCCGGCCGAGGACTACACCCGCCTGCTGGGCAAAACCTGGGGTGATGGCCGCGATGGCGCGACCGCCGCGCAACCGCTCAAAGGCCTGCGCATCGGCCTGCCCAAGGAGTTCTTCGGCGAAGGCTGCGCGCCGGACGTGCTGACCGCCGTGCGCGCTGCACTGGCCGAATACGAAAAGCTCGGCGCCACGCTGGTCGACATCTCGCTGCCGCGCACGCAGCTGTCCATCCCGGTCTACTACATCATCGCGCCCGCCGAGGCGTCGTCGAACCTGAGCCGTTTCGATGGCGTGAAGTTCGGCCACCGCGCTGCGAAGTTCGACGACCTGATCGACATGTACAAGAAGTCGCGCAGCGAAGGCTTTGGCCCAGAGGTGCAGCGCCGCATCATGATCGGCACCTACGTGCTGAGCCATGGCTACTACGACGCCTACTACCTCAAGGCGCAGCAGATCCGCCGCCTGATCGCGCAAGACTTCCAGCAAGCCTTCACGCAGTGCGACGTGATCGCCGGCCCCGCCGCGCCCACCACCGCCTGGAAGATTGGCGAGATGAGCGACGACCCCGTCGCCAACTACCTGGCTGACATCTTCACGCTGCCCGCTTCGCTGGCCGGCCTGCCCGGCATGAGCGTGCCGGCGGGCTTTGGTGTGGGCGGTCTGCCCGTGGGCCTGCAGCTGATCGGCAACTACTTCAAGGAAGGCGAATTGCTGCAGACCGCACACGCCTTTCAGCAGGCCACCGACTGGCACCTGAAGACGCCGGAGGGCTTCTGACCATGAGCGAAAAAAAACAAGCTTCCCTGCTGGTGCAAGGCTATGAAGTCGTGATCGGCTTCGAGACGCATGCCCAGCTGGCCACGAAGAGCAAGATCTTCAGCCGCGCGCCCACGGCGTTTGGTGCCGAGCCGAACACGCAGGCCTGTGCGGTGGACCTGGCGCTGCCCGGCACGCTGCCGGTGATGAACCGCGAAGCGGTGGCGCACGCCATCCGCCTCGGCCTCGCACTCGGCTCGCACATTGCCGAGCAGAGTGTGTTCGCGCGCAAGAACTACTTCTACCCCGACCTGCCCAAGGGCTACCAGATCAGCCAGTTCGAGATCCCGGTGGTGCAGGGCGGCGAGGTGAGCTTCTTCCTCGGCGACGAGAAGAAGACCGTGCGCCTGGTGCGCGCGCACCTGGAAGAAGACGCCGGCAAGAGCCTGCACGAGGACTTCATCGGACAGAGCGGCATCGACCTCAACCGCGCTGGCACGCCCCTGCTGGAGATCGTGACCGAGCCCGACATGCGCTCCAGCGCCGAGGCGGTGGCGTACGCGAAAGAGCTGCACAAGATCGTGACCTGGATCGGCGTGTGCGACGGCAACATGCAGGAAGGCTCGTTCCGCTGCGACGCCAACGTCTCGGTGCGCAAGCCCGGCGCGCCGCTGGGCACGCGCCGCGAGATCAAGAACCTGAACTCGTTCAAGTTCATGCAGCAGGCGATCGACTACGAGATCCGCTGGCAGATCGAGCAGATCGAAGACGGCTTCGAGATCCAGCAGGCCACGGTGCTGTTCGACCCCGACACGGGCGAGACGCGTGCCATGCGCACCAAGGAAGACGCGGCCGACTACCGCTACTTCCCTGACCCCGACCTGCCGCCGCTGGTGATCGCGCGCAGCTGGGTGGATGAGGTCAAGGCCGCGATGCCCGAGCTGCCGCGCCAGATGGCCGAGCGGCTGGTTCAGGCCTACGGTCTGCCCGAATACGACGCGACCACGCTGACTCAGAGCCCGGCGATGGCGGCCTACTTCGAGACGGCGGCCAAGGCCAGCGGCCAGGCCAAGATGGCCAGCAACTGGATCATGGGCGAGGTTTCGCGCCGTTTGAACAACGAAGAGCAGGACATCGCGCAGGTGCCGGTGAGCGCAGAGACGCTGGCTGCGCTTCTGAAACGCATCGCCGACGGCACGGTGTCGAACAACGCCGCCAAACAGGTGATGGATGCACTGTGGAGCGGTGAGGGTAGCGACGTGGACGCCATCATCGAAGCCAAGGGCCTCAAGCAGATGAACGACTCCGGCGCGCTGGAGAAGATCATCGACGAGGTGATGGCCGCCAACGCGCCCATGGTCGAGCAGTTCCGCGCCGGCAAGGACAAGGCCTTCAACGCGCTGGTGGGTCTGGTCATGAAGGCCAGCAAGGGCAAGGCCAACCCGCAGCAGGCCAACGACCTGCTGCGCCAGAAGCTGCAGGGCTGAACACCCTGTCCCCCATGCAAAAGGCCCGCAACAGCGGGCCTTTTGTCTTGTTGACAGGGTTCAAGGCTTGATGCCGTTGGCCCAGAGCTGCTTGAGCTTGGCCAGTTCTTCGTCGAAACGCCCGTTGATGCGCTGCTTCTCCTGCGCCTGCTCGGCCAGGAACCGCTTCTGGATCTGCACCTGCTGCTCGTTGTCTTCGAGCTTGCGCTTGAGCCATGAGGGAGCCTTGTTCGCGTCGCCCTGGTAGAACTCCAGTTCGACGTTGATCTCCTTGCGCTGGCGCGCCAGCGCTTCCTGGCGCTTGTTCACCGCGCCCACCACCTCATCGATCTGCAGCAGCGCGTCGGCCCGCTCCTTGTCGTGCATGGCCTGGTTGGGGTAGCGCACCAGCAGGGCTTTGTCGCGGCGCTTCTCTTCGGCCACGCGGGCGCGCTGCAGTTCTTCGGCCTTGCGCTGCGCCTCCAGCTTGGCGCGTTCTTCGGCGGTGTAGCTGGGCGGCACCACGCGTTTGACCACACCGCTTTTGCCCAGCTCCCGCTGCTCACGGTCCAGGCATTCGGGGATGGGGCGGTCCGACGTGAGGCGCCGGCCTTTGCTGTCGACGCAGCTGTAGATGCCACCGCCGCCGTTTTGGGCCACGGCTGCGCCGGCCAGCAGGCACAGGGCCAGGGCAACGGTCATGGGGCGCAGCGCAGCGCGCGCGGGCAGCGGAAGAGGCGGCAGGGGGTTCATCAGGCAACGCCGTAGCGTTCGCGGTAGGCCAGCACGCGTTCGCGGTGCTGGTTCAGGTCGGCTCCCGTGTGGACGTTCAGATATTGCAGCAAGTCGGCCAGGCGCGCAATCGCGCAGACCTGCAAGCCCAGCTGGTGCTGCACGTACTGCACGGCACTGTGGTCAACGTCACGCACGGTGCCGTCCGGACCCACTTCGGTGGCTTTTTCCTGACGGTCCAGCGCGATCGCCACCGCGTGCGGCGTGGCCCCGGCGGCCTGGATCAGCGCAATCGACTCGCGTGCGGCGGTGCCGGCGCTCATCACGTCGTCGACGATCAGCACCCGGCCCTTGAGAGGCGCCCCGACCAGCGAACCGCCTTCGCCGTGGTCCTTGGCTTCCTTGCGGTTGTAGGCAAACGGCACATTGCGGCCCAGGCGGGCCAGCTCGATGGCCACAGCGGCGCCCAGCGGAATGCCTTTGTAGGCGGGGCCGAAGATCATGTCGAATTCGATGCCGCTGGCCATCAGGGCCTGTGCATAGAATTGCGCGAGCCGCCCGAGCTTGGCGCCGTCGTCGAACAGACCAGCGTTGAAAAAGTACGGCGACAGGCGCCCGGCCTTGGTCTTGAACTCGCCAAAGCGCAGCACGCCCGAGTCCACGCAGAACTGCACGAAGTCCTGCGCCAGCGCACCACCATCACCCGCCCCGGCAACGGCCGGGCCTGCATCCAACGACATGGGAAATTCCTTGTTCAAACTGACCAGCCTCAACCTCAACGGTATCCGTTCGGCCACCAGCAAAGGGCTGGAAACCTGGCTGGAATCGCATGCGCCCGATTGTATTTGTGTACAGGAAGTCAAGGCGCAGGCGCCCGATGTGAGTGGCCGCTTCGAGCAGATGGCCGGTCTGCAGGGGCACTTCCACTTTGCCGAGAAAAAAGGCTATTCGGGTGTTGCGGTGTACACGCGCCACGAGCCCAGCGACGTGGTGGCGGGCTTTGATGGCGGCGAGTTCGACGCCGAGGGCCGCTACGTGGAGTTGCGCTTTGACACGCCCAGCGCCAAGCGCTCGATCATCAGCGTGTACTGCCCCAGCGGCTCGTCCGGCCCTGAGCGGCAGGAGGCCAAGTACCGCTTCCTGGACGTGTTCTACCCGCACCTGATGGCGCTCAAGGGCCAGCGAGACTTCATCATCTGCAGCGACGTCAACATCGCCCACCAGAACGCCGACCTGAAGAACTGGCGCAGCAACCAGAAGAACAGCGGTTTCCTGCCCGAAGAGCGCGCCTGGATGACCCGCTTGCTGTCAGACGGCGGCCTGGTGGATGTGTACCGCCGCCTGCAGCCCGACACCACCGAGACCTGCTACACGTGGTGGAGCAACCGCGGCCAGGCCTACGCGAACAACGTCGGTTGGCGACTGGACTACCACCTGGCCACGCCGGCCATCGCCGAGACGGCGCGCAGGGAAGCGATCTACAAGGGCGAGAAGTTCAGCGACCACGCCCCGATCACGATCGAATACGACTTCACGCTCTGACCGGTCCGTTGCCAAGCTCGAACTGCGCCACCGTGGCGGTCAGCGCCTGGGCCTGCTGACGCAGGCTGGACGCTGCGGCGGCGCTTTCCTCCACCATCGCGGCGTTCTGCTGCGCGACGTTGTCCATTTCTTCGATGGACTGCGCCACCGCGGCCACGGCGCTGCCCTGCTGTGCGCTGGTGGAGGCGACGTCCGCCATGGCCTGCAGCACGCGTTGCGTGCCGGTCAGCACCTCTTCCATGGCGGCGCGCGCCTGGGACACCTGCGCCGTGCCCTGTTCGACGCGGTCCACACTGCCGCCGATCAGCAAGCGGATGTCCTTGGCCGCTTCGGCCGAACGGCTGGCCAGCGTGCGCACCTCGCCGGCGACCACGGCAAATCCGCGCCCCTGTTCGCCGGCGCGCGCGGCCTCCACCGCGGCGTTGAGCGCCAGGATGTTGGTCTGGAAGGCGATGCCGTCGATGACGCCGATGATGTCGGCGATCTGGCGGGAAGAGGTCTGGATGTCCTGCATGGTGCCCACGAAACGCGCCACCAGCTCCCCGCTGTGCTCGGCCGCTTGCGTCGTCGTGCGCGCCTGTTCGCTGGCCGAGCGCGTGCCGCCCACGTTGTGCTCCACCGACGCGGTCAGCTCTTCGGCCGCAGCCGAGGTTTCCGCCAGCGCATTGGACTGGGCAGCGGTGCGCTGGGCCAGATCGTTGCCGCTGGCCTCGATCTCGCTGCAGGTGGCCTCCACGGCATGGGCGCGGTCGCGCACCGCGGCCACCACCTCACGCAGCTTGTCCTGCATGCCCTTGATGTGGGCCAGCATGCTGTGGTTGTCCCCCTTGCCCAGGCGGATGCTGGAGCTGAGGTTGCCTTCTCCCATGCGCTGCATCAGCCTCACGACGAAGCTCGGTTCGCCTCCGAGCTGGCCATACACCGTCTGCACGATCCACACCGCGCAGGCGGTGGCCAGCAGTGTGGCCAGCACGCCCCCGATCAGCATGCCGCGCTCGATGGCCAGCACCTGCGCGAGGTCGTCGGCCGCGTCGCGGCGTGTGCGCACCAGCTGATCCTCGTGAAAGGACTTGAGCTTGCTCGCCACCGCAGCGCTCGCCTGGTCGAACCCGGGCTGGCCGTCGGCTCCCTTCATCAGGCGGTTGCCGGCTTCCATGCCATCGCGCACATAGGTTTCGGCCATCGCCTTGCCGGCGCCGTAGAAGGTCTTGAAATCGGCGTCGATCGCGTCCAGCGCCTGGAGGTGTGCCGTGTCGCCGGCCTTGCTCAGGATCGTGCGCACCTGCGACGATGCCGCGGTGAACGCCTGTGCCGCCGCTTCGGCCTCCTGGTAGGCGGCCGGATCGTGTGTGGCGGCGACATCGGTCAGGTACTGCTGCACTTCCGAGCGCTTGAGGTCCATCTGGTCCACGGCGAGCAGCGCCGGCAGATCCTGCTCGCCCAGCAGGCGCATGCCTTGTTCCAGGTGAGCCACCCGCTGGGCCACGAAGACCAGGGTGACCACAAACACGGCCACAACCACCGCAAAACCGGTGCCGAGCTGGCTCTTGAGACTCAGACGATGGATCATGATCAGCCTTGAAAGACGGTCGAAACGGACAGGCCCGGCTCTTCGGGTCTTCTGTGCAAAGGTTTCGACGGCTGGAAGCACTTCTTGAGCCGACTGGCGTGCTTTCGGCGGCCCGCACTGTTGCAAATGGATACTTTCTGACCGACGGCACGGGCTTCGGGACGATGGCCAGCCCGCCCTCAGCGCGAACGTCCTGTGGCGCTGACAACCCTTGCCGTGACCGCTTTCGCGCAGAACTGCTGCATCGTCTGATGCGGCGAAACCCCGGGCGTGGCGGTCATCGACCCCGCGGCCTCAGTGCTTCATCGGCAGCTGCGCCTGCAGAGAGCGCACCTGCTGTTCCAGCGTCTCGATGCGCTGGATGTGGTCCAGCAGCAGGGCCACGGCAAACAGGTCCAGATCAAAGTCCAGCCGCAGCTTGCTGGCCGTGCGCATGCGCGTCACACAGTCGGCGCTGAAGAGGCGCAGGTCCGCCTCGGACGGCCCGGTCTGCAGCGGTTGCAGCGCGCCGTATTCCACCAACTCGTCTACGTCATCGGTGCTGATGCCGCAGACCCGCGCCAGCTCGGGCAGGGTGACGCTCTGCACCTCGTCGAGCCAGAGCCATTCAACGTTTTGCAATTGCGTGTTCATGTCGTGGCTCCTGGCGGTGTGGCGCGTGGGTGGAATGCCGAGTCGGCAGCGAGCGCTTCAAACAGCTCGCGTTCGCGCCCGGTGAGGGTGGCGGGCACGTCGATCAGCACCACAGCGTAGAGGTCGCCCGGGGCGCTTCGCCCGTTCGCCAGGCCGCGCCCGCGCAGCCGCAGCTTGCGACCCGAGCGCGTGCCGGGTGGCACGGTCAGCAGCACCGGGCCGTCCAGCGTGGGCACTTCGGTCTCGGTGCCGAGCGCCGCTTCCCAGGGCGTGAGCACAAGGTCGAAATACAGGTCCTGGTGATCGGTGCGGAAGACGCGGTGCGGCGCCAGCGCGATGTGCAGGTAGATGTCGCCATCGGCACCGCCATGCTGACCTTTGCCGCCCTGGCCACGCAACCGCAGTGTCTGGCCGTCGCGCACGCCGGGCGGCACCGTCACTTCCAGTGTGCGCGCCTGCCCGCCGTCGTTCAGACTGAGGTGCACCGCGCGCCCGCGGTGGGCTTCTTCCAGGCCGATGCGAATGCTCGTTTCCAGATCACGCCCCTGCATGGGCTGCGGGCTCTGGCGCGCATCGCGGCGACCCCGGCCCATCGCGGCCAGCAGGGCTTCGAGGTCCATCTCGTCGAAGGCTGCGCCGTGGGTGGCTGGGTCGCGGCCCCACTGCGGCGGCGGCGAAAACGGCTCGCCGGCAGGGTGTTGGCCCAGCCCGTCGTAGGCGGCGCGTTTGTCCGCATCCTTGAGCGTGGCATAGGCCTCGGCCACTTCTTTGAAGCGCGCCTCGGCACCTGGCGCCTTGGACATGTCCGGGTGGTGCTTGCGGGCGAGCTTGCGGTAGGCCTTCTTGATGGCGCTCAGATCCGCATCGCGCGGCACCCCGAGCGCGGCGTAATGGTCTTTGTAGGTCATGCTGGATTCCCGGGACCCAGCTTGGTTCAGCTCAAAATGGCGGTCTGTGCGCTGGCGAACCTTTCGCGCGGGGCGGTCCGCAGCGGCCTTCAGGCGGCCAGCAGGGTCTTCAGTTCGCCCGATTCGATCAACCGGATCAGGTCCTCGCAGCCGCCGACCAGCGTGCCGCGCACGAACACCATCGGGAAAGTGGGCCAGCCGGTCCACATCTTGAGCGCGTTGCGGCGGCGCCATTGGGAAAAATAGCTCCCGAACTCCAGGTACTCGAATGGCACGCCGGCGCTGGCCAGCGCCTTGCGCGCCTTGCCCACAAAAGGATTGCCGGACATGCCGACCACCACCAACGCGTGGCGGCCCACGGCGGTTTGCACTTGGTCGATCACATCGCTGTGGGCCCGGGCGATCTTCTCGCGGATGGCGGGATGGACAGAGGCTTCTTCGAGGATGGGGCGGGTCATGGGATGTCCGGCGGAGGCGTGTCCGCACTGTAGTGCGTTCCTGCGGTGGGTGCGTTGTTGGCGCCCGGGATAATGAGCGCTCGCACGCCACTGCACCCCAGTCCATGTTCCGCTATCAAACCATCCCCGTCACCGCCTTTGCCCAGAACTGCTCTATCGTCTGGTGCGACGAAACCCTGGACGCTGCGGTCATCGACCCGGGGGGCGACCTGGCCCGCATCGAAGCGGCGGTGCAGGCGCTGGGCCTCACGCTCAAAGCCATCTGGCTGACCCACGCCCACATCGACCACGCCGGTGGCACGGCCGAACTGGCGGCGAAGCTGGGCCTGCCCATCATCGGCCCGCACCCGGGCGACCAGTTCTGGATCGACGGCTTGCCTCAGCAGAGCCAGATGTTCGGCTTCCCGCCGGCCGGGCACTTCACCCCCACCCGCTGGCTGGCCGATGGGGACACGGTGCAGATCGGCCACTGCACGCTGGCTGTGCGCCACTGCCCCGGGCACACCCCGGGCCATGTGGTGTTCCACTCGCCCGAAGCCCAGCGCGCCTTTGTGGGTGACGTGCTGTTCGCCGGCAGCATCGGCCGCACCGACTTTCCGCAGGGCAATCACGCCCAGCTCATCAGCAGCATCCGCGAGCGTCTCTGGCCCATGGGCGACGACACGGTGTTCATTCCCGGCCACGGGCCGGAAAGCACGTTCGGCGAAGAGCGGCGGTTCAACCCGTATGTGAAGGGCGGCTGAGCGCCGCCCGGTGCGCGCTCACCCCTTGCGTGCCGCCTCGTACAGCTTCTGCACTTTCGGCACGTTGGCCTGCAGTTCCTTGATGCGGTTGGGGCCGCTGGGGTGGGTGGACAGGAAGGACGGGCCGCCCTTGCCGTTCTGGGCCGTCATCTTCTGCCAAAGGCTCACGCTGGCTTGGGGCTTGTAGGCCGAGCGGGCGGCCAGTTCCAGGCCCACCAGGTCGGCTTCGGTTTCGTCTTCGCGGCTGAATCGCAGCGTCAGCAGCTGGGTGCCCAGGCTGGCGGCCACGTCGCCCAGCTGGCCCAGGCCCAGCAGGGATGACAGCACCGACAGGCCCATGCCGGTGGCCTGGGTCTTGGCCAGGCGTTCGCGGGCGTGCTCGCGCAGGGCGTGGGCCATTTCGTGGCCCATGATCATGGCGGCTTCGTCGTCGTCGAGCTTGAGCTTGTTCAGGATGCCGGTGTAGAAGGCGATCTTGCCGCCGGGCATGCAGAAGGCGTTGATCTCGTCGCTGGCGATCAGGTTCACTTCCCACTGCCAGCCCTTGGCACGGGCGTTCCAGGGTGCGGTGTGCGGAATCAGGCGGTTGGCCATCCGGCGCAGGCGCTGCACTTGCGGGTCGCTATCGGGCACCAGGGCCTTTTTCTGGCGCGCTTCTTCCATCATCTGGCCGTACTGCTGGTTGGCGGCACCTTCGAGCTCGGCGGCCGGCACCAGCTTGCGCACCGATGACGATTTGCCCACCTCGACCTGGGCCAGGGCGTCGGCGCTGGCGCCCACGGCAGCGGCGCTGCCGGCCAGCAGGAAGGCGCGGCGCGCCGACCAGACGTGTTCGGGCCGCTGCGGGGTCGCGGCGGGGCTGGGGGATTTGAGTTCGCAGAGGAAGCACATGGTGGGCCAATAATAGACAAGCCCTCCGTTTCTGACCACCGCGCGGTCTTGTCACCGCCCGCCCCCGCCCATGACCGAGCCTTCCGTCACACCGCTGTCCCCATCTGGCACACCCGCCCGCCCGAGCTGGGGTGACACGCTGCGTGCCTATCTGGAGCCAGCCAGCCTGCGTATGTTTGCGCTGGGTTTTTCGGCCGGCCTGCCGCTGCTGCTGGTGCTGGGCACGCTGAGTTTTCGCCTGCGCGAAGCCGGGCTGGACCGCACCACCATCGGGTATCTGAGCTGGGTGGGCCTGGCCTACGGTTTCAAGTGGGTCTGGTCGCCGCTGGTGGACCGCTTGCCGATCCCGCTGCTCACGCGCTGGCTGGGCCGCCGGCGCAGTTGGTTGCTGCTCTCGCAGGGCCTGATCATGGTGGCGCTGGCCGGCATGGCACTGGCCGACCCGCGCAGCCAGCTGGACCTGGTGGTCTGGTGTGCGCTGGGGGTGGCGTTCGCCTCGGCCACGCAGGACATCGCGCTCGATGCCTACCGCATCGAATCGGCCGACGCCGCCCACCAGGGCGCGCTCGCCGCCACCTACCAGACCGGCTACCGCCTGGCCATGATCTGGGCCGGCGCCGGCGTGCTGTGGCTGGCGGCGCGGGCCGAGGTGGCTCCCGCGGCCCAGGCGGTGGCCGCGGCGGTGGAGGCCGTGAAGCCCCCGCCCGGTGCGAACTACCAGAACGCCGCCTGGACCACGGCCTACCTTGTCATGGCCGCCAGCATGCTGGTCGGCGTGGTCACGGTGCTGTTCTCGCGCGAGCCGGCCCAGGTGGCGCTGCCGCCCAGTCGCAACGCAGCCGAGTGGTTCCGCAGCGCCTTCGTCGAGCCGTTCGCGGATTTCCTGAAGCGCTATGGCTCGCACGCCGTGCTCATCCTGGCGCTGATCGGCGTCTACCGCATCAGCGACGTGGTGATGGGCATCATGGCCAACCCGTTCTACGTGGACATGGGCTACACCAAGGACGAGGTGGCCGCGGTCACCAAGGTCTATGGCGTGATCATGACCCTGGTGGGTGCCTTCATCGGCGGCGCACTGTCGCTGCGGCTGGGCGTGATGCGGGTGCTGATGCTCGGCGCTGTGCTCTCGGCCGCGAGCAACCTGCTGTTCGCCTGGCTGGCCGGCCATGGCCACGACGTGACGGCGCTGATCGCCGTGGTCTCGGCCGACAACCTAAGCGCGGGTGTGGCGTCGGCCGCCTTCATCGCCTACCTGTCGAGCCTGACCAATGTCAGTTACTCGGCCACGCAGTACGCGCTGTTCAGTTCCATGATGCTGCTGGCGCCCAAGTGGCTGGCGGGCTATTCGGGCGCGTTTGTCGATGCCTACGACTACCCGACCTTCTTCACCGCCACCGCTTTCCTCGGCCTGCCGGTGCTGGTGCTGATCTGGCTGGCGACGCGGATGACGTCCCCCCCGCGCCGCGCCTGACGGCGCGTCACCCCCCCGGGGGGCAACACCTGTGGCCCGGCAAAGCCGGTTCCACGGTGTTCCCGGTGGACTTCCCTTCAACCCTTAACGGGGTCCTTTGCGCAGCAGATCCGTCAGCTCAGCCTTCTTTACCTTGCCCAGCGCGGTGCGGGGCAGGGCGTCCAGCCGCACCCAGCGGCGCGGCCACTTGTAGCGCGCCAGCCGTCCGTCCAGCCAGGTTTGCAGCGCGGCCTGCCAGTCGTCGCTGGCTGCCGCAGGGCGCAGCACCACCACGGCCATGGTCACCTCGCCCCAGCGCGCGTCGGCCTGGCCGACCACGCTGCACTCGGCCACCAGCGGGTGCTGGGCGATCAGGTTCTCGATCTCGGCCGGGTAGATGTTCTCGCCACCGGAAATGATCATGTCCTTGGTGCGGCCCACCACGGTGAAGCTGCCGTCAGGCGCCTGCTGTGCCAGGTCGCCACTGTGGAAAAACCCCTCGGCGTCGGTGGCCGCACGGTCGGGCCAGTAGCGCGCCACCACGTTGGGCCCGCGCACCCAGATTTCGCCCACCGCGCCGGGCGCCACCGGCACGCCTTGCGGGTCGCACAGCTGCACCGCCACGCCCGGCACCGGCCAGCCACAGGAGCCGGTGTGGTCGGCCGTGTGCACAGGGGGCAGGGCGATGGAGAAGGGCCCGGTCTCGGTGCTGCCGTACACATTGCACACCGGCACGCCGCGCGCCATGAAGGCTTGCAGCGGCGCCGGGGGCAGCAGGCTGGAGCCGGCCCAGACCGCGCGCAGGCTGGACAGGTCGGTGCCTGCCCAGTCGCTGTGCGCCGTCAGCGCCTGCAGCGTGGCCGGCACCTGCAGCGTGAGCGAGGGCCGGTCGTGGGCGATGCTGTGCAGCGTGGCCGCCGCGTCAAAGCGCGCGAACAGGCGCACATGGGCACCGACCGACAGTGCCGGCAGGGTCTGGATGCACAGGCCGCCGACATGGAACAGCGGCAGCACGGTGAGCACCGCGTCGTGGGCGGTCAAGCCCTGCACCTGCGCCGCGATGGCCATGTTGGCCAGCAGGTTGGCCTGGGTGTGCACCGCGGCCTTGGGCAGGCCGGTGGTGCCCGAGGTGTAGACCAGCAGCAGCGGAGACTCGGGCGCGTCGGCCGCTGGGGATGCAGCTTCGCTGTCGCCGTCCCAGACGATGGGCCAGGCCAGGGCGGCAGTGTGGTCGGTCGCCAGCGCCCGGGCTGCGGCTGAAAAGTGTTCGTCGTGCACCAGCAGCCTGGGGGTGCAGTCGGCTAGCACGGCCCGCCATTCGGCCGGCGAGAGGCGGTGGTTCAGCGGCACCAGCACCGCGCCCAGCCGCGCCAGGGCGAACAGCAGCACGATGATGGTCGGGTGGTTCAGCCCCAGCCAGGCCACGCGGTCGCCTGGCCGCAGGCCGTGACCGTCGGCCAGCCGCCGCGAGCAGCTGGCCACCTGATCGGCCAGGGCCTGGCGGTCCCAGGTGGCCCAGGAACTGCCTGGGTCGGCCGGGTCGCGCCAGCTCAGGGCCGGTGCTGCGGAGGCCGCATCGCGCAGCTGTTCCAGCAGCGCGGTGAACGATGCGGCGGGAAGGGGCGGGGCCTGATCGGGCCAGGGGCGGATGGCGGACATTCACGCAACTTTACGTGAGGCTCACACGGGCTTGGTGCGCGCGCGCGACCATGGGCGCCTGCTGCGCACACCGCTACACTGAAAAACATGACCTCCCGACTCTTGATGATCGAAGACGATGCCCGCCTGGCCCAGATGGTGACCGAGTACCTGGGGCAGTCCGGCTTCGAGGTGGCACACGCCGGCCACGGCGAGGCCGGTCTGGAGCAGCTGCCCCTGGTGCAGCCCGAGCTGGTGATCCTGGACCTGATGATGCCCGGCATCGACGGCCTGGAGGTGTGCCGCCGCATCCGCGCGCTGCCGGGCGATCTGGCGCGCACGCCGGTGCTCATGCTCACCGCCAAGGGCGACCCGATGGACCGCATCATCGGCCTGGAACTCGGCGCCGACGACTACCTGCCCAAACCGTTTGAGCCGCGCGAACTGCTGGCGCGCATCCGCGCCGTGCTGCGCCGCCGCGGCGAACCCGGCGGTGCGCCCGCCACCCGTTCCACCCCCGTGCTGCGTTTCGGTTCGCTGGAAATCGATCGCGACGCGCGCACCGTGCAGGTGGCGGGTCAGTCCTGTGAACTCACCTCTTACCAATTCGACCTGCTGGTGGCCATGGCCGAACGCGCGGGCCGCGTGCTCACGCGCGACCAGATCATGGAAGCGGTGCGCGGCCGTGAACTCGAAGCCTTCGACCGCAGCATCGATGTGCACATCGGCCGCATCCGCAACGCCATCGAAGCCGACAGCAAGGACCCCAAGCGCATCCTGACGGTGCGGGGCGTGGGCTACGTGTTCGCCAAGCAGCAGGATTAGGCATGGCCCCCCTGCGCCGCTTCGCGTCTTCCCCCCTTGCGGGGGGACAACACCTGTGGCCCGGCGGAGCCGGTTCCACGGTGTTCTGGTGTCCGGGCACGCGCTCCGGCAGCGTTTTGGATGGGGCTTGACCTGTGAAAAGCCTGCTCGGGCAGAAGCTGTACCTGCGCATCTGGCTGGCCATCGTGGCGGCGGTGGCGCTGCTGACGCTGGTGGTGGGCTGGCTGTGGCAGATGGCGCTGGACCACGACCGCGAGGAGCGCGACGCCCGCATGGCGCGCGAACTGGTGCTGCGCAACGCCGCGGGTGAAGTGGTGGGCAAGTCCCCCGCGCTGGCAGTGAGGGTGCCCGGCCAGTCGCTGGAGTTCCAGGTGACCATGAACGACGGGCAGACGCTGTACGTGCAGCTGCCCCGTCCCGGCAGGCCGCCAGGGGCCCCACCGAACACGCGCCGCAACACGTCCGCGTTCTGGCTCCAGGCGCCGTTCGGCTTTGTCTGGCTGCTCTCGCTGGTAGGGTTGGCCGTGGCACTGGGCGCCTACCCCATCGTGCGGCGCCTGACCAAACGTCTCGAAGGCTTGCAGCGGGGGGTGGAGCGCTGGGGTCAGGGGGACCTGACCACCCGGCTGCCCGTGCAGGGGCAGGACGAGGTGGCCTTTCTGGCCGAGCGCTTCAACGCCTCGGCCGTGCGCGTGCAGACCCTGTTGCAGGCGCACAAGGCCCTGCTGGCCAACGCATCGCACGAACTGCGCTCGCCGCTGGCGCGCATCCGCATGGGGCTGGAGCTGCTGGGCCGCGACCCGGGCACGGCCAGCGCCCGCGCCGAGATCGCCCGCAACATCGCCGAGCTGGACCAGCTGGTCGATGAAATCCTGCTGGCCAGCCGGCTGGACATGCGCGACGCCCACGACGCCGGCGCGCTGGGGCCGACCGAAGAAATCGACCTGGTGGGCCTGGCGGCCGAAGAATGCGCCCGCACCGGTGCCGAGCTGGAGGTGACCGAAGGTTCGCCGCCGGTCCTGGTGCAGGGCCATGCCCGCCTGCTGCGCCGGGTGCTGCGCAACCTGCTGGAAAACGCCCGCCGGTACGGCCAGCCGGCGGCCGGCGCGACGAACGAGGAAGCGGCGGTGCGGCTGGTCATCGGCGTCCGGCCCGCGACCCCGGCAGCGGGGGCAGGGCAGGGCCAACCCGCCATGGCGGTGGTGGCGGTTGAAGACCGGGGGCCTGGCGTGCCAGCCGAATTGCGCGAGCGCATCTTCGAGCCGTTCTACCGGCTGCCGGGCGCCAGCGAGCGCGAAGGCGGGGTGGGGCTGGGCCTGTCGCTGGTCCGTTCCATCGCCCTGCGCCACCATGGCCAGGTGCGTTGCGAAGACCGCCCGGGCGGCGGCGCCCGCTTCGTGCTGGAACTGCCGATGTGACCGGTGGCGACCAGCGGCTGTCTAAAGGTCCCGAACGGTGACCGGCTGACCCGAACTGTGGTCAAACGCGCGAAAAACCGGGTTCACTCCCCCAAACAGGGGATGGCCGATCGTCATGCGGCATCGCACAATCGACCTCGTTGCTGTCACAACATGCTTACTACATGGACCCGGCAAACACCATACGTTACTACCAACGTTTGAATCTGGTCTCCCAACGACGTCCTTCCAAGGACTTTACAAAGCCACCGCAAGGTGGCTTTTTTTTGGCCTACGCGGCTGGGGGAGAGGGGGCAGACACAAAAAAGGCGCCTCGCGGCGCCTCGTACGGGACGTCTGGCGTTCCCTTTCAGTGGCCGTGCGCCACCACCTCGCCCGCCTTGAGGCGGTACACCGTGCCGCAATACGGGCAGCGGGCTTCGCCGGTCTTGGCCACGTCCAGGTAGACCTTGGGGTGGCTGTTCCAGAGTTTCATGTCGGCCTTGGGGCTGGGGCAGAACACGCCACCCTGGTGGTTCAGGTCCTTGGCGGCCAGTTCGATCGTGGAAGAAGTGCTCATGGCGTGTCCCTCAAACCTTTGCCAGCCAGTGGGTGTACTTCGGATTGCGGCCACCGACGATGTCGAAGAATGCGCTCTGGATCTTCTCGGTGATCGGGCCGCGGCTGCCGGCGCCCAGCTCGATGCGGTCGAGTTCGCGGATCGGCGTCACTTCGGCGGCGGTGCCGGTGAAGAAGGCCTCGTCGGCGATATAGACCTCGTCGCGCGTGATGCGCTTCTGGACGATGTCCAGGCCCAGGTCCTTGGCGATGTGGAACACCGTGTTGCGGGTGATGCCGTTCAGGGCGCCGGCCGACAGGTCGGGCGTGTAGATCACGCCGTTCTTGATCACGAAGATGTTCTCGCCCGCGCCTTCGGACACGAAGCCCGAGCTGTCCAGCAGCAGGGCTTCGTCGTAACCCTCGTCGGTCACTTCCATGTTGGCCAGGATGGAGTTGGTGTAGTTGCTCACCGCCTTGGCCTGCGTCATGGTGATGTTGACGTGGTGGCGGGTGTAGCTGCTGGTCTTGACGCGGATGCCCCGCTTGAGGCCCTCTTCACCCAGGTAGGCGCCCCAGGCCCAGGCCGCGACCATCAGGTGGATGGTGTTGCCCTTGGGCGAAACGCCCAGCTTCTTGTCGCCGATCCAGGTCAGCGGGCGCAGGTAGCAGCTTTCCAGCTTGTTCTCGCGCACCACGGCCTTCTGGGCCTCGTTCACTTCTTCCTTGGTGAATGGCAGCTTCATGCGCAGGATCTTGGCGCTGTTGAACAGGCGGTCGGTGTGCTCTTCCAGGCGGAAGATGGCGGTGCTGCCATCGGCCGTCTTGTAGGCTCGCACGCCCTCGAAGGCGCCGCAGCCGTAGTGCAGCGTGTGGGTCAGCACGTGGATCTTGGCGTCGCGCCAGTCCACCATCTGGCCGTCCATCCAGATCTTGCCGTCGCGGTCGGACATCGAGGGAATCACGGGGCTCATGCGGGGGTCCTTTGGGTCGTGGAGGGCGACGGCGCCGGCCGGCGCCGCCAAAAACGCCCATTTTAGGTGCCCGCTCCGGGGCGGTCGCTCAGTCTTGGGCCGGCGGGCGCTGCAGTTCCCAGGCACTCACGCGACCACCCTGCAGCGTGACAGTGACGGTGGAGCCGCCGTTGTCGGTCCAGCGGTAGCGCTCGGGGTCTTCGCCTTCGGCGCTCAGGCGCTCGCCCAGCGAACGCGTCATGGCGATCACGTGCATCAGGTTCACGCCGGGCTTGAGCCGGGCGTTGAGCATGACGGCACTGTCCACATGGCCGATCGGGCGCCGCGCGGCGCGCTGCATCACCGTCAGCAGCCGCGTCCAGTGCAGCAGCAGCCAGAACACCAGGCCGCCGCTGACGGCCAAAAAGCCGGGCCAGCCGTATTGCTGCGCCGCGAAGGCGAGCAGACCGATGACGAGCAGGGGAACGGCGATGCGCTGGAGGTTCATGCGGTGATTGTGTGCAAGACCAGCGCGGGCAGCGCTGCGGAATCTGCGTAGTGCGGGCTCAGGCCAGACTCCGGGCCAGTTCCATGGCTTCCTCGATGCGGTCCACGCCGTGGATGGTCAGGCCTTCGAAGGCTTTGTCGTTCTTCTTGGGCGCGTTGGCCTTGGGCACCACCGCCACGGTGAAGCCGAGCTTGGCGGCCTCTTTCAGCCGTTCCTGGCCGCGCGGCGCGGGGCGCACCTCGCCGGCCAGGCCCACCTCGCCAAAGGCGATGAAGCCCTTGGGCAGGGCTTTGCCGCGCAGGCTGCTGGTGATGGCCAGCATGACGGCCAGGTCGGCCGCCGGTTCGCTGATGCGCACACCGCCCACGGCGTTGACGAACACGTCCTGGTCCATGCAGGCCACGCCCGCGTGGCGGTGCAGCACGGCCAGCAGCATGGCCAGACGGTCGCGGTCCAGGCCCACGCTGAGACGCCGGGGCGACGGCCCGCCGCTGTCCACCAGCGCCTGGATCTCGACCAGCATGGGCCGCGTGCCTTCCAGCGTCACCATCACGCAGCTGCCCGGTACCGGCTCGCTGTGCTGACTCAGAAAAATCGCGCTCGGGTTGCTCACGCCCTTGAGGCCCTTCTCGGTCATGGCGAACACGCCGATCTCGTTCACGGCGCCAAAGCGGTTCTTGATCGCGCGGATCAGGCGGAAGCTGCTGTGCGTGTCGCCTTCAAAGTACAGCACCGTGTCCACCATGTGCTCCAGCACGCGCGGGCCGGCCAGCGCGCCTTCCTTGGTCACGTGGCCCACCAGCACGATGGCCGTGCCGCTGGCCTTGGCCGCGCGGGTCAGGTGGGCCGCGCATTCGCGCACCTGCGCCACCGAGCCGGGCGCGCTGGTCAGCTGCTCGGAATACACGGTCTGGATCGAGTCGATCACCGCGATGGCGGGCTTCTGCGCGTCCAGCGTGGCCAGGATCTTTTCCAGCTGGATCTCGGCCAGCACGCTGACCTGCGAACCGTCCAGACCCAGCCGGCGCGAGCGCAGCGCAACCTGGGCGCCGCTCTCTTCACCGGTGACGTAGAGCGTTTTCTGGCCCAGGCGTTGCAGCGAGTCCAGCGCCTGCAGCAGCAGGGTGGATTTGCCGATGCCCGGGTCGCCGCCGATCAGCACCACGCCGCCTTCGACGATGCCGCCGCCCAGCACCCGGTCCAGCTCGTCGTGGCCGGTGGGCGTGCGCTGCACGTCGGTGGCCTCGATGTCGGCCAGGGTGGTCACCTCGGCGGTCTTGGCCAGTGCGGCAAAGCGGTTCTTGGCGGGCGCGCTGGATTCGGCGACCGATTCGATCAGCGTGTTCCAGGCGTTGCAATGCGGGCACTTGCCCAGCCAGCGCGGGCTGGTGCCGCCGCATTCGTTGCAGGTGTAGATCGTCTTTTCTTTGGCCATGTGGCCGGCAATATAGTCGACACCCCACCGTGCCAGGCTCTGGACCGGTCCCATTTGCCCGACCTTTGCCGTGCCTGCTGCCCGAAACCCCTCCCGCCACCTTGTCGCCCCCGCCACCGCCTTGCAGGCCTTGGACCCGGGCGAACAGCCGCTGTCGGCCGCGGCCCGCGCTTTCAACCTGCAGCTGACCCGGGTCGACAAGCTGCAGGCGCAGCTGGCCGAACTGGACGCGCTGGGCCAGTCCCACCGGGCCGAACGGCACCGATGGCTGGCGCCGCTGGAACAGCAGCGGCGCCAGCGCATGCGCGAGCTGGCCATGGCGCTGGCCGATCACCTGCAGGGCAAAGCCCTGAGCCGGCTGCAGCAGGCCACCGCCAACGAGGCGTTGTGCGCGTTGGCGCAGACCCTGGCCGACGAGGGCGAGGCCGACATGGTGGCCCTGCACGACCGCCACAGCCGCCAGACCCTGGCGCAGAAAAAGCAGGCCGCGGCCGATGCCCTGCGCGCGCGCCTGGAGGCCGCGTTGGGCGAGCCGCTGGCCGACGGTGGCCAGGCGCTGTCGACCGAGGAATTGCTGCGCCAGGGCATGGCCCGCTGGCGCGCGGTGCAAGAAGAGGCTCAAGCGCGTCGCCAGGCCAAGGCCCAGGCGCGCAAGGCGCGCCAGAAGCCCGACGCACGGCAGGCCGAGGAACAGGCCCAGGCGGTCGATGCCGAGACGCAGTTGCGCACCCTGTTCCGCCAGCTGGCCAGTGCCTTGCACCCCGACCGCGAACCCGACGAGACCGAGCGGGTGCGCAAGACCGCGCTGATGAGCGAGGCCAACACCGCCTACGCGCGCAAGGACCTGGTGACGCTGATGCAGATCCAGCTGCGCGCCGAGCTGGCCGACCCGGCCGCCGTCTCGCGCCTGGCGGACGACCGGCTGGCCGCGCTGACGCTGTTGCTCAAGCAGCAGGTTGCCGGGCTGGAGCGCGAGCGCGCCGCGCGGCAGGGCCATCTGGCGGCCGAATTCGAGCTGCCGCACGGCCAGGTGGCCAACCCGAACACCCTCAAGCAGCAGCTGCAGACCCAGGTGGCCGCGCTGGAGTCGGCGGTGGCGCAGCTTGCGAACGACCTGGAGCAGGTGGCCGAGCCCGCGGCGCTCAAGCGCTGGCTGAACCGGCAACGCGAAACGCCGCGCCCGCCGGGGCCGGACCGCGACCCCGATGACTACTTTTGATCCGATGCGGCCGGGTGGCGGTAGCGCCGCGTGACCTCGGCCACCTCCACTGTGTAGCTGGCGTACCAGCGCTCGCGGTCCAGGCGCTGCGCCATCAGGTGGTCGGTGTGCTGCTTCCAGGCGCGGATGCTGGCCTCGTCGGGCCAGTAGGACAGGGCCACCTCCTGGTCGCCCTCGGTCACGGCGGTGAAGTCCAGGCAGCCGAACTGCGTCAGCGCGAGCAGGCGCATTTGCGCCGCCATGGCGCTGTAGTGGGCGTCCAGATCGCGGGCCTTGGCGCGGAAGATCACGACGAACATGCCTCAAACCCTTGGAGTAACGAGGTCGTGATGTCAGCCGCCGGTGCGCTGCGGCAGCCGCTGGCGTTCTGGCCGCTCCAAAGTGGCGAGAAATCGCCACTCCCCTGCTCCTCCCAATGGGCGCGCAGCGGCGCGATGGCGGCGGTGGCGGTGGGGAAAGCCGGCGCGGCCGGGTTCAACGGCCCCAGCTCGCGCATCACACGGTTGACGATGCCGCGCGCCGGCCGGCCGCTGAACAGCGTGGTCAGCGCGGTGTGGTGTGCGGCGTCGCTCTGCAGCGCGGCGCGGTGGACGGCGCTGGTCGTGGCCTCGTCGCAGCACAGGTAGGCCGTGCCCACCTGCACGCCCGATGCGCCCAGCGTAAGTGCCGCGCGCACACCCGCCGCGTCGGCGATGCCGCCGGCCGCGATCACCGGCAGCTTCACGGCGGCCACGATCTGCGGCAGCAGGGCGAAGGTGCCCGTCTGGGTCGTGAGGTCGTCGGTCCTGAACATGCCGCGGTGGCCGCCGGCTTCGACGCCCTGCGCAATCACGGCGTCCACCCCCTGCGCTTCGAGCCAGACGGCCTCTTCAACGGTGGTCGCCGACGACAGCACCACGCTGCCCCAGGCCTTCACGCGCGCCAGCAGGTCGGGCGCGGGCAGGCCGAAATGGAAGCTCACGATGGGCGGGCGGAAGGGTTCGACGAGGTCGGCCACCGCGTGGCTGAAGGGCACGCGTCCCGCGCCAGCCGGCACGGCGCTGATGTCCAGGCCGGCCTCGGCATAGAACGGCGCCAGCGCCTCGCGCCAGCGGGCCTCACGCGCGGTGTCAGGCGAGGGCGGTGTGTGGCAGAAGAAGTTGACGTTCCAGGGCCGGTCGGTGCCTTGCGACAGCGTGGTCAGTTCCTGCGTCAGCGCCTCGGGCGTGAGCATGGCCGCGGGCAGGGCGCCGATGCCGCCGGCCGCGCAGACCGCCAGCGCCAGGGCCGAGCCCTGCGAGCCGGCCATGGGCGCCTGCAGCAGCAAGTGGGGGGCGTTCAGTCGTTGGGCGAGCGTGTTCATGCGCGCATTGTCGACCGGCCCGCGCGGGCAGGGTTAACCCCGGTTTTGCGATATCCGGGAAAACATTTAACATATTAAATAAATTGCACCGAACCATGAGCACCGACGATCCCCATCCGTCCTTTGTCCACCGCAACCTGCCGCGCCTGCTGCTGGAGGCGCGCGAGGCGGTCATGCAGCACACCCGTCCCAGCCTGCGCGAGCACGGCCTGTCGGACCAGCAGTGGCGCGTGCTGCGGGTGCTGGGTGAACACGCGCGGGACCCGGCGGGCGTCGAGACCGGTCGCGTGGCACGCGAAGCGCTGCTGCTGGGCCCCAGCCTGACCGGCGTGCTCACCCGCATGGAGCGCGACGGCCTGATCACCCGCAACCGCTGCCCGCAGGACGCGCGCCGCACCGTGGTGCGCGCCACGCCCGCGGGCCTGAAGCTGGTGCGCAAGCTGTCGCTGGCCATCGAATCGCACTACCAGTGGATGGAGGCGCAGCTCGGCCAGCAGTGCCTGGCGCAGCTCTACCAGCTGCTGGACGACGTGATCGCGCTGGAGGCGCCGGGCGGCGTCGAGGCCGGCGACATCGAGGAATGACGACCACATGAACACCCAACCCTATCTGCCCGGTGGCACCGTCTACGGCACGCTGCTGAACTTCCGGCGCGAACACGCGCTCTGGGCGCCGCGCATGCATGAGGCGCCTTACAAGGCGCCGCCGAACGCGCCGGTGCTCTACGTGAAGACCGCCAATACCTTCACTCCCTCGGGACGCGCCATCACGCTGCCCAGGGGTGTGAGCGAAGTCGAGGTCGCGGCCAGCCTGGGTCTGGTGGCGGGCGAGGGCGGCCGCGTGGTTGGCGCGGTGCTGTTCAACGACGTGGCGATTCCGCACGAGAGCTACTACCGCCCGCCGGTGAAGTTCCGCTGCGTCGACGGCTTCCTGGGCGTGGGCGATGCCCTGCAGCCGGTGGCCTCGCTGGCCGATCTGTCGGCACTGGTGCTGGAACTGCGCGTGGACGGCGTGATGCGCCAGCGCACAACGCTCGCCGACATGGTGCGCGACGCTGCCACGCTGTGGGCCGATGTGAACGCCTTCCAGAGCATGCGGCCTGGCGATGTGCTGATGCTCGGCACCGACTGCCTGGAAGACGGTTCGCGGCCGCGTGTGAAGGCGGGCGATGCGGTCGAGATCACCGCCACCGGCTTCGCGCCGCTGGTCAACCACTTCATTCAGGAGGCGGCATGAGGAGAGCCCGCATCGCCTGGGCCGGCGCGGTCCACGACGCCGTCGAGAACAACGGCGAACTCGAACTGCTGACGCCCGCCTTCAGGGGCCGACGCGCCGGATTCGACGAGGTGGTCTGGTTGCCCCCGCTCGCACCCGTGCCACGCGCGCGCACCGTGCTCGCCCTTGGCCTGAACTACGCCGACCACGCCAAGGAACTCGCCTTCAAGGCGCCTGACGAACCACTGGCCTTCGTCAAGGGCGAGGCTTCGCTGACCGGTCACAAGGCCTTCACCGTGCGTCCGGACAACGTGCAGTTCATGCACTACGAGTGCGAGCTCGCGGTGGTGATCGGCAAGCCCGCCAAGCGCGTGAAGAAAGCCGACGCATTGCAATACGTCGCCGGTTACACCGTCGCCAACGACTACGCGATCCGCGACTACCTGGAGAACTGGTACCGCCCCAACCTCAAGGTCAAGAACCGCGACACCTGCACGCCCATCGGGCCGTGGCTCGTGGACACGGCCGACGTCCCCGACCCGATGAACCTCGCGCTGCGCACCACCGTCAACGGCCAAGTCACACAGCAGGGGAACACGAAGGACATGATCTTCGACGTGCCCTCGCTGATCGCCTACTTCAGCGGCTTCATGACCCTGATGCCCGGCGACCTCATCCTCACCGGCACGCCCGACGGCGTGGTCGACTGCCAGCCCGGCGACGTGATCGTCACCGAGATCGACGGCATCGGCTCCCTCATCAACACGATCACCTCCGAAAGCAAGGCATGACGCAACGCATTCACCACCTCATCAATGGCAAGACCGTTGCCGGCACCGACTACTTCGAAACCGTCAATCCCGCCACGCAGGGCGTGCTGGCCGAAGTCGCCTCGGGCACCGAAGCGGACGTGAACGCCGCGGTGCAGGCCGCCAAAGACACCTTCCCCGCCTGGGCCGGTCTGCCGGCCACCGAGCGCGCCAAGAAGATCCGCGCGCTGGGCGACCTGATCGCCAAACACGTGTCCGAGATCGCCAACACTGAGACCAACGACACCGGCCAGGTGATCGCGCAGACCGGCAAGCAACTGATCCCGCGCGCCTCGGACAACTTCTACTACTTCGCCGAGATGTGCACCCGCGTCGACGGCCACACCTACCCGACGCCCACGCACCTGAACTACACGCTGTTCCACCCGGTGGGCGTGTGCGCGTTGATCTCGCCGTGGAACGTGCCCTTCATGACCTCAACCTGGAAGGTCGCGCCCGCGCTGGCCTTCGGCAACACGGCGGTGCTGAAGATGAGCGAGTTGTCGCCGCTGACCGCTGCGCGGTTGGGCGAACTGGCGCTGGAAGCCGGCATCCCGGCCGGCGTGCTGAACGTGGTGCACGGTTTTGGCAAGGAAGCGGGCGAGCCGCTGTGCGCCCACCCCGACGTGCGCGCGATCAGCTTCACCGGCTCCACCGCGACGGGCAACCGCATCGTCAAAGCCGCGGGCCTGAAGAAGTTCAGTATGGAACTCGGCGGCAAGAGCCCGTTTGTGGTGTTTGACGACGCCGATCTCGACCGCGCGCTCGACGCCGCGATCTTCATGATCTTCAGCAACAACGGCGAGCGCTGCACCGCCGGTAGCCGCATCCTGGTGCAGCAGAGCATCTACGCCGACTTCGCTGCGAAGTTCGCCGAGCGCGCCAAGCGCATCGTGGTGGGCGACCCGCTGGATGAGAAGACCACCATCGGCCCGATGATCAGCCAGGGCCATCTGGCCAAGGTGCGCAGCTACATCGAGCTGGGACCGAAAGAAGGCGCGACCATGCTGTGCGGCGGCATCGACCGACCCAGCTATGCGGCCGAACTGCCGGCGCACGTGCAGGCCGGCAACTACGTCTGGCCGACCGTGTTCGCCGACGTGGACAACCGCATGAAGATCGCGCAGGACGAGATCTTCGGCCCCGTCGCCTGCCTGATTCCGTTCAAGGACGAGGCGGATGCGATCCGCATCGCCAACGATATCGCCTACGGTCTGAGCAGCTACGTCTGGACCGAAAACATCGGCAAGGCGCACCGGGTGGCGGCCGCGGTCGAGGCGGGCATGTGTTTCGTGAATTCGCAGAACGTGCGGGACCTGCGGCAGCCGTTCGGCGGCACCAAGGCGTCGGGCACAGGGCGCGAGGGCGGGACCTGGAGTTATGAGGTTTTCCTGGAGCCCAAGAACGTTGCGGTGTCTCTGGGGTCGCACCACATTCCTCATTGGGGTGTCTGACGTGCTCGCCCCTGTTTCGCTCGGGCGTATGTGCGGAATGGCGATCGCGGGGTACACGACTCCGCGAATGTCCCCCGAAATGGGCTGCGCCCATTTCTCCTCCTTTATTTCGCTGCGTCGTGCACCCCACACTCGCCATTCAGCAGAAGCGATGGTGGCGAGTCGTATCAGAGAGCCGATGCGCAGCGAGAAGGTGGTGATGCGGGTCTGCCGCGGCGAAATAAAGGAGGAGGGCTTTGCGCAGCAAAGACCGGGGGACATTCGCGGAGGCAGGCCCGCGTCGCCGCCTTCCACCACAAAAGCCAGGCGAGAAACACACAACCGTAGGAGACAAGAGACATGGGCAAAGTAGCACTGGTCGGCAAGATCACCCACGTCCCCTCGATGTACCTCAGCGAACTCGACGGCCCCCGCAAAGGCACCCGGCAGGACGCGATCGACGGTCACAAAGAAATCGCGCGCCGCTGCAAAGAACTCGGCGTGGACACCATCGTCGTCTTCGACACCCACTGGCTCGTCAACGCCAGCTACCACCTCAACTGCGCCCCCTACTGGGAAGGCACCTACACCAGCAACGAGCTGCCCCACTTCATCAGCAACATGGGTTACGCCATCCCCGGCAACCCTGCGCTGGGCCAGCTGCTCGCCAAGGTCGCCAGCGAGCACGGCGTCGAAACCCTGGCCCACCACGCCACCACCCTGGGCCCGGAATACGGCACCCTCGTGCCCATGCGCTACATGAACGCCGACCAGCACTTCAAGGCCATCTGCGTGTCGGCGCTGTGCACCTCGCACTACCTCAACGACAGCGCACGCCTGGGCTGGGCCATGCGCAAGGCCGTCGAAGACCACTACGACGGCACCGTCGCCTTCCTGGCCAGCGGCTCGCTGAGCCACCGCTTCGCGCAGAACGGTCTCGCACCTGAATACGCCTTCAAGGTCTGGAGCCCCTTCCTGCAACACCTGGACGACGAGGTCGTGCGGATGTGGGAGGCCGGAGAGTGGAAAGACTTCTGCGAGATGCTGCCCGAGTACGCGGCCAAGGGGCACGGCGAAGGCTTCATGCACGACACGGCCATGATGCTGGGCGTGCTGGGCTGGAGCGAATACACCGGCCACGCAGAAGTGATCACGCCGTACTTCGGCGCCAGCGGCACCGGCCAGATCAACGCGCTGTTCCCGGTGATGCCGGTCAGCGGCTCGGCCATTCCGCAGCCGGTGGCCTCGCGCGCCGACGGCTTCTCCACCGTGGCGACACGGCTGTAACCCGGATGCACCCCATGCCCCACCTCGTCATCCTCTACACCCCCAACCTCGACAAGCCCGCAGCGCAAGGCGGCGTCGACATGGGCGGCCTGTGCCGTGCCCTGTGCGACGCCATGCTGGCCGTGCGCGACGAGCAGGACCGCCAGGTCTTCCCCACCGGCGGCACGCGCGTGCTGGCCTACCCGGCGGCGCACAGCGCCATCTCCGACGGCGGCGCGGCCGGTACCGCAGCCGGACTGGGTGGCGACTACGCCTTTGTGTACATGAACGTGCGCATGGCCAAGGGCCGCA
Source organism: Hydrogenophaga intermedia (assembly GCA_943372305.1). Classification (GTDB taxonomy): domain Bacteria; phylum Pseudomonadota; class Gammaproteobacteria; order Burkholderiales; family Burkholderiaceae_C; genus Hydrogenophaga; species Hydrogenophaga intermedia_D. Next base: position 28,369 of record CALRYD010000048.1, read on the forward strand.
GCGCCGTGGTGCACCAGCGCGTGGGCGAGGCGCTGAACGCCTGCGTGAAAGAGCGCTTTGCCGAACAGCTCGCGAAGCGCCCCATCGGCATCACCGTGCAGGTCGACGAAGGCATCGAGGTCTTCGACGCCAAGAACAGTTCCCTGCACCCGCTTTTCAACAAGTCCTAAACCATGTTCGACGACGCCCTCGTTCAGCAGCTCGCCGCCGAGCTGCAGCAATCCCAGCAGACCCGCACGCAGGTCGAGCACTTTTCCAGGCGCCACCCCGGCATGACCATTGAAGACGGCTACCGCATCGGCCGCGCCTGGGTCGATCTGGAGAAGGCCGCCGGCAAGAAGGTCATCGGCCACAAGATCGGCCTGACTAGCCGCGCCATGCAGATCAGCAGCCAGATCGACGAGCCCGACTACGGCACGCTGCTCGACGACATGCTCTACACCGCGAAAGCCGGCGAGGTGCTGGAGATTCCGGCCCAGAACTTCATCGCCCCGCGCGTCGAGGTCGAGCTGGCCTTCGTGCTCAAGGCACCGCTGACCGGCCCGAACGTCACGGTGGAAGACGTGCTCGCCGCGACCGACTACATCACCCCCGCCATCGAGATCATCGACGCGCGCATCGAACAGTTCGACCGCCACACCAAGGTGATGCGCAAAGTCTACGACACCATCAGCGACAACGCGGCCAACGCTGGCATCGTGATCGGCGCGGGCGACCCTGATCAACCCAACCTGTTCCGTGCCGACCCGCGCAGCACCAACCGCCCCTGGTGCGGCGCCATCCTGCGGCAGAACGGCGCGGTCGAAGAAACCGGCCTGGCCGCCGGCGTGCAGGGCGATCCGGCCATCGGCATCGCCTGGCTGGCCAACAAGCTTGCGCCCTGGGGCGAGTCGCTGCAAGCCGGCGAGATCGTGCTCGCGGGCAGCTTCACGCGGCCGGTGGCTGCCAGGGCTGGCGACCTGTTCGAGGCGGACTACGGCCCGCTCGGTTGCTTGAAATTCCGCTTTGTCTGATCGATTGAGTGCACAGGAGATAACGATGTCCGAATCCTTCTTGCGTCCCGCCCGCTTCAGCGAAGCCGAATGGCAGGCCCGCGTGCAGCTCGCCGCCTGCTACCGCATCTTTGCCCACCTGGGCTGGGCCGAGCTGATCTACAACCACATCTCGCTGCGCGTGCCGGGGCCGGACGACCACTTTCTCATCAACCCCTTCGGCCTGCACTACACCGAGGTCACCGCGTCCAATCTGGTCAAGGTGGACATCGATGGCCACGTCATCGGCCACAGCGACTGGCCCATCAACCCGGCCGGCTTCACCTTCCACGGCGCGATCCACGCCACCTTGCCCGACGCGCACTGCGTCATGCATGTGCACACCACGCCGACCATGGCCGTGTGCTGCCTCAAGGGCGGTCTGTCGTTCACCAATTTTTACGCCGCGCAACTGTACGGCCAGGTGGCGTACCACGACTTCGAGGGCATCACCGTGCACCGCGACGAAGGCGCGCGCATCCTCGCGTCATCGGGTGGCAAGCCGGTGCTGCTGCTGCGCAACCACGGGCCAGTGGTCATCGGCCGTTCGCTGGCACAGGCCTTCAACCTCATGTGGCTGGTGCAGCGCGCGTGTGAAATCCAGGTCGCCTCGCAAGCGCTGGGGGAACTGCAGCCCATCACCGAAGCCGCGTTGCAGGCCTGCGTGCGCGACTCGCTCAACTTCAACCCGAAGTTCGGCGCGGGCGAAGACTCGTTTGCCGCCATGCAGCGGCTGATCGACCGCATCGACCCGGGGTACCGCGCATGAGTGAAGTGAAACCTCAAAAGGTGGCGGTGGTGGGCGTCGGCGCCATCGGCGGTCTGTTCGCGGGCTGGCTCGGTTCGCGCCTGTCGGCGGGGCAAATCCAGCTGTCGGCCGTGGCGCGCGGCGACACGCTGCGGGCGTTGACCGAGCGCTGCCTGGTGTGGGTCGATGCCAACGGCGCAGAGTATCGCGCTGCGGTGAACGCCAGCGACGACCCCGCGAGCCTGGGCGTGCAGGACCTGGTGATCGTCTCGGTGAAGGGCCCGGCCATGCCCGCGGTCGCACCCACCGTGCGCGCGCTCATGGGGCCGCAGACGGTGGTGCTCGTGGCGATGAACGGCGTGCCCTGGTGGTTCTTCGACGGACTGCCCGGCGAAGCCGCTGGATTGCAGCTCAATGCGGTGGACCCCGGCGGCGTCACCGCCACGAACATTCCCACCTCGCAGGTCGTCGGCTGTGTGGTCCACGCCAGCGCCGCCGCGCCCCAGCCCGCGCGCATCGAACGCATCAAGAACAACCAGCTCATCATCGGCGAGCCGGCCGGCGGCGTGACCCCGCGCGTGCAGGCCGTGGCGGAGCTGCTCACCCAAGCCGGCTTCGGCGTCACCGTGTCCGAGCGCATCCAGCGCGACATCTGGTTCAAGCTCTGGGGCAACATGACCATGAACCCGGTCTCGGCCATCACCGGTGCGCCCTGTGACCGCATCCTCGACGACGACCTGGTGCGCGGCTTCTGCAGCGCCGTCATGCGCGAGGCGCAGGCCATCGGCGCGCGCATCGGCATCCCCATCGACCAGCAGCCCGAAGACCGCCACGCTGTCACGCGCAAGCTCGGCTCCTTCAAGACTTCGATGCTGCAGGACGTGGAAGCCGGCCGCCCCATCGAGCTCGACGCCCTGGTCGGCGTGGTGCGCGAGATCGGCCAGCATCTGGGTGAAGCCACGCCCAACATGGATGCGCTCATGGGTCTCACGCGCCTGATGGGCCAGATGCGCGGGCTGTATCCATGACCCCCCTGCGCCGCTTCGCGTCTTCCCCCCAGGGGGGACGGCACTGGCCGTCTGGCAAAGCCAGCCCGGCGGTGCCCCCGGACGAAGGCACAGCCTCCTCAACGCTTCTAGGTTCTAGCTCATGAAGATCCCCCAGAACACCTTCCGCGACGCCCTCAAGGCTGGCAAGCCCCAGATCGGCTGCTGGGTCGGCTTCGCCTCGCCCGACGTGGCCGAGGCCCTGGCCGGCTGCGGCTTCGACTGGTTGCTGATCGACGGCGAGCACGCGCCCAACGATCCGCGCACCGTGCTGGAACAGTTGCGCGCCGTAGCGCCCTATGCGGCCACGCACCCGGTGGTGCGCGCGGTGCAGGCCGACGTGGCCCTGGTCAAGCAGTACCTCGACGTCGGCGCGCAGACCCTGCTGATCCCGATGGTGGACACGGCCGAGCAGGCGGCGCTCATGGTCAAGGCCATGCGCTACGCACCCGAAGGCATTCGCGGCATGGGCGCAGCGCTCGCCCGCGCCTCGCGCTGGAACCAGGTGGACGACTACCTGAACCAGGCCAACGGCCAGATGTGCCTGCTGGTGCAGGCCGAAACGGTGGAGGCGGTGAAGAACCTCCAGGCCATCGCTGACACCGAGGGTGTGGACGGCGTGTTCTTCGGCCCTGCCGACCTCTCGGCCAGCATGGGCTACCGAGGCCAGCCGTCGCACCCCGAGGTGCAGAAAGTCATCCTCGACGGCATCGCCACCGTGCGCGCTGCCGGCAAGGCCGCCGGCATCCTCGCCACCGATCCGGCGCTGGCGCAGCAATACCTCGAATCGGGTGCGCTGTTCGTGGCAGTGGGTCTGGACACCAGCCTGCTCGTGAAAGCCGCGACCGAGACGGCGCGGCGCTTCAAGAGAGAGACACCTACGGAAACGAAGAGTTCGGGCGGCTACTGAAGCAAGTCCTCCGGCGCGCGTGACGGCAGCCAGGGCGCCGAGGGCTGCGGCTCCAAGTCTGCCTGCGCAGACTTGGACAGCACGAAGTGACGCCGGCTTTGCTGGTGGCGCGGCCTGCAAGGCACGCCGCAGGCGGCGCGGGGGGTATCAAGAAGCCAGCGCCGGAAACAGCTTCACCAGCCCGGCGGCCATCACCTCCACCGCCAGCGCGGCCAGGATCAGGCCCATCAGCCGCGTCATCACGTTGATGCCGGTCTGGCCCATCAGGCGCGCAATGGGCTTGGCGAGCGCGAAGCACACCGCCGTGGCCAGTGCGATCACCACGCCGTAGCCCACCAGCGCGGCGTGCTGGAAGAAGGTCTTGGCCTGGTCGGCGTAGATCACCACGGTGGACATGGTGGCCGGGCCGGTGAGCAGCGGAATGGTCAGCGGCACCACGGCGATGGACGCGCGGGCCGAGGCGTCGTCGACCTCGCCCTTGGTGGTCTTGGCTTCGGCCGGCTGCGCGTTGAGCATTGACAGCGCCGAGGTCAGCAGCAGCATGCCGCCGCCCACCTGAAAGCTCGCCAGCGAGATGCCGAAAAACTCCAGGATTTGCAGACCGATGATGGCGCAGGTCGCGATCACCGCGAAGGCGCTGATCGACGAGATCAGGATGGTGCGCTTGCGTTGCGCGGAGCTGAAACCTTGCGTGTAGTGGATGAAGAACGGGACGATGGCCAGCGGGTTGACGATGGCCAGCAGGGTGATGAGGGGTTTGAAATCCATGCCGCTATTGTGCGGGTGCGGCCGGCTCCCGGCGACGGAACATGCCATAGCCCTCCATGTGCAGCACCTTGTCACCGTGCTGGTTGAACATCTCCCAGATGGTGCGCACCAAGCCCACGTCGGGGCGTTTGCTCATGGGGCGCTTTTCGGTGATGGTGTGCTGCAGGCGCAGCACGTCGCCGGGATAGACGGGCTTGGTCCACTTCAGGCTTTCCAGGCCGGGCGATCCGAGGCTGGAGGTCTCGTGCAGGAAGTTCGTCA
>CALRYD010000049.1:0-32943 GCA_943372305.1 Hydrogenophaga intermedia
TCGGCGGCCAAGCTGTTCTTTGCCTACGGCCTGGGCAACGCGCTGTCGTTCCCGCTGAGCGTGGGCGCCAGCGTCGTTCTCATGGCCGAACGGCCGACGCCACAGGCCTGCTTCAAGCGCATGGTCGACCACCAGCCCACCGTCTTCTACGGCGCGCCCACCGGCTATGGCGGCATGCTCGCCGCACCCGACCTGCCGGCCCGCAGCGCGGTCGCCCTGCGACTGTGCTCCTCGGCCGGCGAGGCGCTGCCGCGCGACATCGGCGAGCGCTGGACCGCGCACTTCGGCTGCGAAATCATCGACGGCATCGGCTCCACCGAAATGCTGCACGTGTTCCTCTCCAACCGGCCGGGCGATGTGCGCTACGGCACCACCGGCAAACCGGTGCCGGGCTACGAGGTGCAGCTGCGCGACGAGGACGGCAGCGTGATCACCGGCCACAACCTGATCGGCGACCTTTATATCCAGGGCCCGAGCGCGGCGCTGATGTACTGGAACAACCGCGCCAAGTCCCGCGACACCTTCCAGGGCCCGTGGGCCAAGAGCGGCGACAAGTACACCCGCGACCCCGACGGCTACTACACCTACGCCGGCCGCAACGACGACATGCTCAAGGTCAGCGGCATCTACGTCAGCCCGTTCGAGGTCGAGGCCACGCTGGTGCAGCACGCCGCGGTGCTTGAAGCCGCCGTGATCGGCAAGACCGACGACGACGGCCTGACCAAGACCAAGGCCTACGTGGTGCTCAAAGCCGGCGCACAGGCGACCGAGGCCGAGCTGCAGGCCTTCGTGAAGGAGAAGCTGGCGCCCTACAAGTACCCGCGCTTCATCGAGTTCGTGAGCGAGCTGCCCAAGACGGCCACCGGCAAGATCCAGCGCTTCAAGCTGCGCGAGCTCGAGAACCAGCGGCTGCTCGGGCGCCGCTGAGCCGCGCCGCCCGACCGTCGGTCACCCGCAACGCCCGGTCACGGGAAAACCCAGGTGTCCGGCCCCTTGCCATGGTTTCGAAACATAACGAAGCTGCCCCCTCACAAACCAGACCAGGGGGAAACGCATGTTGCAAAAATGGTGTTGGGCGATGGCTTGGGTACTGGCGGCATCGGCCCACGCGGGCGATCAGGGCGTCACGCCCACCGAGATCCGGCTGGGGGCCTCGCAGGTGCTCTCCGGGCCACTGGGCGCCCAGACCCAGCAGTACGGCGAAGGCGCGCGGCTGATGTTCGATGCGGTGAATGCCGCCGGGGGCATCCACGGCCGCAAGATCCGCTTCACGGCGCTGGACGATGGGTTCGATCCCAAGCGGGCCGCGGACAACACGCGCAAGCTGATCGAAGAAGACAAGGTCTTCATGCTCTTCAACAGCACGGGCACCGCGCAGACAGCGGCTGTGCTGCCCCTCCTCAAGGCTTCCAGGACCATCCTCTTCGGCCCGGTGACCGGCGCCTCGTCCCTGCGGGAAGGCGTCAACCCCTACCTCTTCCATGTGCGGGCCGGTTACGCCAACGAGACCGAAAGGATCGTCACCCAGCTCCAGCAGATCGGCGTCTCGCGGGTGGCGTACTTCTACCAGGACGACGGCCTCGGCAAGACCTTGCTGAGTGAGGTCAAGAAAGCGACGACCGCAGCCGGCCTGACCTTGCTGGCCGAGATCAAGGTCGATCCCGCTGCGCCCGATTTCGCCGCCGCGGCCGCCGCCACCGCGCAGGCCAACCCGCAGGCTGTCATCGTGGGCACGGCAGGCCTCACATTTCCGAACTACGTCAAGGCCGTCATGGCCACGCCGACACGGCCAGTGTTCTACGGGTTCTCGGTGGCCAGCCTGGATGTGATCAACCGGGAACTCAAGGAGAAGGCTCGCGGCATCATCCTCGCGCAGATCATGCCCTCGCTGCGCAACACCACCGTTCCCGTGGTGGCCGAGTACCTGAAGCTTCTCAAGGCCCAGACGGCGGACGCTGTACCCTCGGCCTCGCAATTCGAGGGCTTTGTCCACGCGCGGCTGCTGGTCGAAGGCCTGCGCCGCACGGGCCGGGACCTGACCACGGCTTCATTCACCCAGACCCTGGAAAGCGCTGGCGAAATCGCCTTCGGCCGCTTCACCGCCCGGTACTCACCACGGTCCCACAACGGCTCGGATTATGTAGAGCTCGCGATCGTCGACGCCGAAGGGCGGCTGCGGTACTGAACTGGCTAGCGAGGGGCCAGCAGCTCCTGCAGTTCCCGCGCCAGCTGGGCCTGGGTGAAGGGTTTGTCGAGCCGGCGCGTCACGCCCAGGCGCAGCAGTTCGGACGCGGCCGCTTCGTCCACCCGGCCGCTGGCCACCACCACCGGCACATTGGGCAAGGTGCGGCGCAAGGCGCGCACGAAGGCCAGACCGTCCATGTGGGGCATGTGCAGGTCGGTGATGACCGCGCGCAACGCGTGGCGGTGCTCGGCGGCTCGCACCAGGCCGTCGGCACCATCGGTCGCCAGCAGGACCTGGTAGTTCAGCCGCTCCAGCACGGTGCGTCCCACCTCGCGCACGGCGGCCTCGTCATCGACGAACAGAACCGTCTCCCCGTGACCCTGGCCCGCCTCCGGGATCTCCACGACCGTCGCAGGGGCCGCCGCGCCAGCATCCGAAGGTGCGACGGGCAGGTACACCGTGAAGATCGTGCCTTCGCCCGGTTGCGAATACACCTGCACGAAGCCGCCATGCCCCTTGACGATGCCCAGCACCGTGGACAGCCCTAGGCCCGTGCCCTTGTCCGCCGCCTTGGTGGTGAAGAAGGGGTCGAAAATGCGGTCGAGGATCTCGGGGGGTATGCCCGAGCCGGTGTCGCTCACCCGCAGGGCCACGTAGCGGCCGGGCACCGCGTCCGGGATGGCGCGGGCGTAGACCGCATCGAGTTCCACCGCCTGCAGCCCCAGTGCCAGCGTGCCACCGCCGGGCATCGCATCTCGGGCGTTCACACACAGGTTGAGCAGCACCTGGTGCAGTTGCGTCGGGTCGCCCACGACCGCCGGCAGACCTTCCGGACTCGCAATCTGCAGCTCGATGCTCTTGGGGAAGCTGCCTTTCATGAGCCGTTCGAGTTCGTGCACCAACTGGCTGGGACACACCGCCACACGCTCGCCTTCGGCCCCTCTGGCAAAGGTGAGCAACTGCCGCACCATGTCGGTCCCGCGCTGCGCGCTGGCCTCGATCATGTTGAACAGCTTGGTCTCGCGCGGGTACTCTTCCTTGAGGATGCTCATGCCCATGAGCACAGGCGCGAGCGCGTTGTTCAGGTCGTGCGCCACGCCACCGGCCAGCGTGCCCAGGCTCTCCAGCCGCTGCGAACGCAACTGGGCGCGCTCGGCCTGCTTGAGCGCGGTGATGTCTTCGTGCGACACCACGACCCGGGGCGCCTCCTCGGAGCCAAAGCGCTCGATGCGGCAGACGAACCAGTTCATCACCCCATCGATCACCTGGCCGTATTCCTGCACGTGGCTGCGTTCGGTGCCCGCCAGCACCGCTCTCAGCCCTGGGGCCAGGTGGCTCGCGGGGTCGCGCCCGCTGGTGCGATCGAGGTGTTCGCAATAGCGCAGGTAGTTGCCCACCAGCTCGGGCGTTCGGCCGCCGTAGAACGCACGCCAGGCCCGGTTGGCGGCCTCGATGCCACCCTGCTCATCAAGAATCACCACCCGCGCGCTGAGCGCGTCCAGCGTGGCCTGCGCCAGGCGCTCACTGGCCAGCACGTCGCGGGTCTGCGCCTCCACGCGCTGCTCCAGCTCATGGTTGAACGCCGAGAGCTCCGTCTCGTACTGCTTGCGCTCGGTGATGTCCATCCAGTAGCCGATGATTTCCTGCGGCTCGCCCGCCCCGTTGCGCACCAGGCGAGACTGCTCCTGCAACCAGCGGTGCTGACCGTTGCCCATGCGCAGCCGGAACTCGATGCACAGCTCCCCACGCTCCAGGATCTGGGGCAGGGCCGCCGCCACCTGCGCGGCATCGTCCGGATGCACGCGGCAAGCCACCGGGTGGTTCTGACCCGTCAGATCGGCCTGTGCCAACCCCATGAGCGGCTGCACGTTGGGGCTGACATAGCGCAGGGCATGGGGCAGCTGCACCTCGCGTGTATGGATCACCACCGGGCTGGAAGCGACCAGGAAGTTCAGACGGGACTCGCTCTTGCGCAAAGCAGCATCGGTCCAGGTGCGTGCCAAAGCGCTGGCCATCACGTCGCGCAGCACCTTCAACAGCTCGACCTCTGCTTCGCTCCATTGGCGCGCCCGGTCATGCACGCTGTAGGCCAGGAAGCCGAAAGGCAGCTCCTCCCGCAGCAGGGGCAACAAGATGATGGAGCCCACCCGGCCATCGCGCAGCACCGCCTGGTCGGATTGGGCCTCTTCGGGCATGGCCATGACGTCGGCGATCTGCAGCACATCCTGCCGCAGGAAGCGCTCGCGCATCCACGGCATGCGGTCCAGCGGGATGCGCACCGCCTGCGGCGACAGCGGTTCGATGCCGGGCGCACTCCACACCTGCGCATTGTTCATGTGCAGACCGTCGCGCGAGAAGGTGTAGAGGTAGGCACGGTCGGCCTGCAAACGCTGACCACTTTGCTGCAAGGCCTGGGCCAGCGCGGCGCGCGTCTGGCCAGGGCCGGCCGCCATCAGCGCCGCGGCGGACAGGCTGATGACGCTCTGCATGTCGCGCTGGGTGCGCAGCGCGGCCTCGGCGGCCTTGATGTGGCTGATGTCGGTCTGAATCGCCACGAACTGGTACATCTCGCCCGCGCTGTCCAGAAACGGAGTGACGGTCGTTTCGACCCAGTAGCGGCTGCCGTCCTTGCGCCGGCTGCAGATTTCACCGTGCCAGACCTTGCCGGCCGAGATGGAGCGCCAGACGGCCCGCATGAAGCCGGGCTCTTGCTGCCCGATGGTCAACATCCGGTGGCTCTGGCCCAGCACCTCGTGGCGTTCGTAACCGCTGATCTGGCAAAACAGGTCGTTGGCGTAGGTGATGTGGCCGTCGCGGTCCGCGATGCTGACGATCGCATGGTGATCGAGCGCGAGGTGTTCGCGCTCCCGCTCGTACACCGTGGTCTGCAGGCGCTCGCGCAGGGCCTGGGCCTGGCGGGCCCGCCGCGCACGGGCCGTCACCGCGGCCACCAGGTGATCGGGCTGGACCGGCTTGACCAGGAAGTCGTCGCCCCCCAGGTTGAGCGCCAGCAATTGCTGCGTCAGATCGGTTTCGGCCGACAGGAACAGGATCGGCAGATGCGCGTGCGCATCGTTCTCACGCAAGGCCGCGGCCAGTTCCGGCCCGTTGACCTCGGGCATGTACACATCCAGCAGCAACACGTCCGGTGCGAAGGCGTGAAGCAGCTCCTGCGTCTGCAGCGGCTGGCCAAGGGAGCGGACTTCCATGCCAGCCGCCCGCAGCACATTGGCCTGCGCCGCCAGCAGCAGGGGATCGTCGTCGACCAGCAGCACACGGTACGGGCGCGGTGGCTGGCGCCCGGTGAGCAGGTCCAGCTTCTCGATCAGGCGCTCCGGCTCCATGGGGCTGCGCAAGGTGTGGTTGGCACCGGCGCGGGAAGCGGCCAGGCGGACGTTCAGCGCATCGTCGGCCACCGCCATCACGACCGGCGTACGCCCCTGCCGGCCCAGTTCCAGCGCGCGCAACCACCGGGCGCCCGCGGGATCGTCCGCGGCGAACGCCACGTCCATCACCACGGCGTCGCCCGTTCCGGGTGGCTCCATCGCACAGCGCTGGCCGAACGCGCTGGCGTCGTCGTACCGCAGGACCTGGTAGCCCTGTGCCCGAAGCGCAGACGCCAGCACCTCTTGTTGCGCGGGATCGTCGACCACCAGATGGATCCGCCCCCGCAAGTGCGGCGCGGTCGGCTCCGAGGCGGCCAGCGCGTTGCCCGCGGCCGTCTCCGGCGCACACAAAGACATGTCAGCCAGCCGATCGACGCTGTCGCCCATCTCTTGCCACGCTGCGGCACTGGCCGGCGGGCCGCCCCGCATCAGCTGGACCAGCCGGCCCTCGAGTTGCCGGGCCGCATTCGACAGCTCCGGGAAACCGAACGTGCCCGCCGAACCGGTGATGCTGTGCACCAGACGGTGCAGGGTTTCAAGATCGGAAGGGCCGTGGGCATGGGCGGCCAGCCGGTCGATCAAGCCCCGGATCTCGGCGAACCGGGAGGGTAATCGGCCGACGAAGGCTGCCCGCAGCTTCTGCAGCTGCAGGCGCGCAACGTCAAGGTCCCCCGGGCTAGATTCAGACACGGGAGACCTCCCAGAGGCGCCGCACTTCGCTGGCCAGCGTCATGGGATCAAAGGGCTTTGCGATCACACCCAGCGCGCCGAGTTCGGTGTAGCGCGCAACCTCCTGCGGCTGCACCTTGGCGGTCATGAAAGCCACCGGCACAGCCGACAGGCCAGGCCGCTCCCGCAGCGCCCTCAAGGTACCGGGGCCATCCATGTCCGGCATCATCACGTCCAGCAGGATCATCTGCGGCGCAAAGGCTTCGACCTCGCGCAGCGCCTCCTCGCCCGAGGAGCAGACCTTCACCGTGAAGCCGCCCACCAGCTCCAGTGCGAGCTGCGCCACGGCCTGGATGTCCGGCTCGTCTTCCACGTACAGGATGCGCTGCAACCCGCTCATGGCTGTCCCTCCCTTGCGGTGCACTGCTCGCCGCCAATGGCCTGCAGCAACTGGTGCGCCGAGAGGTGGTCCTTGTGCAGCACCGCGTCCACCGCATGGTTGTCGTCGGGCGACAGCTCGCCGCCGGTGAGCACCACCACGCGGGTCTGCGGCTGGTGGGTGCGGATGTCGGTCAGCAGGTCCCAGCCCGATGCGTTGGGCAGACCAATGTCCAGCAGCACGACGTCGAACTGCTCCAGCGCGACGCGGGCACGCGCTTCGCGCAAAGAGGTCGCGAGCTCGAAGTCGTAACGGCCGTCCGCCATGCCCAGCACCGTCTGGTGGAGTTGGGTGTCGTCTTCCACGTGCAGGATGCGCCGGTGGGGCAGCGGCTGCGGCGGCACCACGGCCGCCATGACGGCCAGCAGCCTGGACTGGACGATCGGCTTGGCCAGCCATTCGACGCCTTCAAACGGTTCGCCCAGCGCGCGGCGGCCTTCGTCCACCCGTGCCGAAATCACCACGATGGGCAAGCGGGCCGTGGCCGGTCGTGCCCTGAGACGGCGCACCAGGTCCTCGCCGCGCATGTCGGGCAGGACCAGATCCAGCGTCATGGCCGCGTAACGGGCTTGTTCCAGCCGCTGCAGCGCCTGGGCGCCGTCGGACGCAAAGTCCACCGTGTAGCCCGCCCGTTCGAGCATGCGCCGCAACATCTGGGCAATGTCCAGATCGTCCTCCACCACCAGGATGCGTGGAGCCCCGGGCAGCGGCGTGGGCAGCAAGCCCGCCATGGACGATATCGGTGCGGCCTGCCACAACGGCAGGTCGAAGAAGAAGCAGGTGCCCTGTCCCGGCGCGGTTTCGAAGCCGATGCGGCCGCCCATGCGCTCGACCAGCTCGCGCGTGATCGCCAGCCCCAGGCCGGTACCGCCCTTCTGCCGAACGTCCGACGCATCGGCCTGCGCGAACTTCTCGAACACCCGGTCCTGGAACGCGAGCGGAATACCTGGCCCGCGGTCCTTCACGAACACGCGGACCCGCTCGCCCATCGCCCGCACCCCCACTTCCACCACGCCGCCCCGGGGCGAGAACTTGGCGGCGTTGGACAACAGATTCGCCAGCACCTGGTGCAGGCGCAAGGCGTCCACTTCGACCGACAGCCCCTCGGCGTGTTCGGTCAGCGAAAAAACCACCTGGTGTTGCTCGGCGTACGACTGGTTCTCGGCAATGGCCTGTTCCACGATCGGCATCAGCTCGTGCGGCAGCAGGTCGAAGTGCAGCTTGCCGGCCATGAGTTTTTCCACGTCCAGCAGGTCGTTGATGAGCTGCGAGAGCCGCTGGCTGTTTTTCTGGGCGATCTGCAGCAAGGCCTTGACGTCGGCTGGCAGGGCGCCCATGGCGCCGCCCGACAGCAGGCCGATGGAGCCCCCGATCGCCGTCAGCGGCGTGCGCAGTTCGTGGCTGACCGTCGACAGGAATTCGGATTTGACCCGATTGGCCTGCCGGGCTTCTTCCACCGCCAGTTGCAGGTCTGCGGTGCGTCGCTCCACCCGCGATTCAAGGAGGGCATGCTCCTGCTTGAGCGCTTCGTCCCGCTGCTGGATTTCGGCCAGCATGCGGTTGAAGTCGTCCACCAGCCTGCCCACCTCGTCGTCCCCGGTCTTCACGGCGCGGATGGAATAGTCCTGCTCGGTCGTCACCCGGTTCGAGGCCTGGGCCAAACCCAGGATGGGGTCGACCACGATGCTGCGCAGGCGCATGCCGAAGTGCGCCGCCAGCGCCGACAGCGCCACGCCGATCACCACCATGAGGACCAGGCTTTTGATCAGCCCCAGCCAGATGTGGTAGAGGTGCGACTCCAGTTCGATCCGGCCGATCGCAACCCCCTCGTCCACGATGGTGTGGGACACCACCATGGTGGCGGGAAAGACGCTGTACACCAGGCGCTCACCCAGCGTGCCAGCGTGTGCGTGTTCTGCGTTGAACTCCAGGTCCATGAACACGGCGCCGCGCCGGTCGGTCAGGGTGGCACGGCTGATCTCCAGCCGCGCCCGCAAGGCCTCCAGCACCACACGGGCACCCTCCTGGTCGTTGAAAGCAAGGGCGGCCCGGCTGGTCTCGCCCATCACTTCCGACAGGGCCAGCAGCTGGCTGCGCGCGTCCTGATGGCGGCTGATGGCGGTGCCCAGGCTGAACACCAGGGCAATAGCCACCACCGCGATGGTGGTGTTGAACGCCAGCAACAGCCCGAGCTTGCGGGCCATCGGCAGGTCGCGCAGCTGCTGCCTCATCGCAGCACCTGCCCCGCGAGCTTGAGCATCTGGCTGCTCATGGTCAGGCCGGCGCGCTGTGCGGCCAGCAGGTTCACGTCGAAGCGAACGCGGTTGTCCTCCACGCGCAGCCCGATCATGCCGCCGGCCTGCACGAAGCCGGCCTGGTCGCTGATGGTCAGCACCGGCGCGTTGGCCAGTGCGCGCAGACCGTTTTCAGCCCGCCCCGCTTCGGCGTCGGACAGGTACAGCACCTGGCAGCTGCGCCAGTCGGCCGGGGCCACATAGGCCCGCAGCACAATCTTGCGCGCGCCCACCAGCCGCCCCTGGAGCAACGCGAACTGGCCATCGAGCGGCAACGCCCCGGGCGTGCAGATGTCCAGCGGGCGGGGGTCGCCCTCCCGCTCGCCAGCCCACTGGGTGAACTTCACAAAGTTGTAGACAAAGCCTGCCTTGACGGCGTCTTCGCTCACCGGCTGCGCGCGCGCCAGCCCCACCGCCAGACAGGCGGTCAGGGCCAGCAGCCCTCCCGCGAGCCAGCGCATGGAACCGAAGCGGGCCATCTCAGAACTTCCACTTCGCCTGCAGCAGCACACTGCGGGGCACCTGGTTGGCCCTCACATCGTCGGCCAGAAATTCCGGGTGCCGGTCCTTGAGCAGGTTCCGCCCGATCAGGTTCACTTCCACTTCGGCGGACGGACGCCAGCCCAGGCGCAGGTCCAGACGCGTGTGGCTGGGCACTACCAGTGCGCCCGAAAGGGGCGAGCTGAACGTGAGTTTGCTGCTGTAGTTCAGGCTCGCATCCAGCTCCAGGTTGTGGGCCAGCTGGTGCAAGGAATGCAGTTTCACCATGCGCTCTGGCGAGTGACCCGCCGCACCAAAGGCCACCAGGCCGGTGCCACCGGGTTTGGCTTTGAGGTCCATCTTGAGCCAGCTGTAGCTGCCGTGCAGGCGCCAGCTCGACGACACCTGCCAGTTGGCCGCCAGTTCAAAGCCGTAGGTCTTGCCTTCGACCTGGTTGTCCAGCGGAAAGGGCAGCACCAGGTGCGGCGTGGGCAGCGGTGCCAGGAAGGGCATGCCCACCTCGCGCGAGACCAGGTGGTCGTACTGGTTGTAGAACGCGGCGGCGTCCAGATTGAAGCGGGGTCCGAACTGCCCTCGGTAACCCAGCTCGAACGAGTTCATCACCTCCGACAGCAGGTCGGGTTTGCCCCGCACACCGATGACCGCGTCGCCCAGCCCGGGGATGGGCTGGGTGCCAAAGTGACCGACTGTGGCGGTGGTGGCCATCGACGGGGTGGCCACCGAGCGGGACGCGGCGGCCCAGATGTTGTCGGTGGGTGTGGCGCGCCACTGCAGGCGCGCGCTGGGCTGCATTTCCAGACCGGTGTAGCCGTTGTGTTCGAGCTTGCTGCCCAGGGTCAGGTGCACGTCCGGGTGCAGCTGGATTTCGTCCTGCACGAAAGCGCTGTAAAGCATGTGGTCGTGCTGGGCGGGGTTCATGGACACCGTGAACCCACCGTCCAGCCGTTGCCGCACGTTGCGCATCCCCAGCCCCCAGGTGAGGTCTTGGCTGGCCGTGAGCGGCAACCGGTGCTGCCACTCGATGTCCAGCGTGTCGATGCGGTGCTGCTGCATCACGTCGGCCTGCCGTGTCTGGTCCACATAGGCCTGCAACTGCCAGCTTTCCTTCGGACCCCGCTCGCGCTGCCAGCGCACCAGCAGGTTGGCACCCTGGGACAGGGCGGTGTCGGGAACAAAGCTCGCGGGAACGGTCGGGGCCGGCATCAGCAACACGCGCTGCTGCGAATGCGCTTCGAACACATCACCCTGCACCGTGACCTTGTCGGACGCGCTGGGTGCCAGATCGACGCGAAAACCCGCGCGCTGCTGCTCCCATGCGTCGTACGCTTCGTCGCCACTGGCCGTCTCCAGCGGATCGTGCCGGTCGATCTTGGCGTAGGCGCGGGCGTGGCCCCCGCTGGCCAGCGCGGTACCGTGGCGCAACGCCACCCCACGCTCCAGGGTTCCGCCTCGGGCTTCCACATAGGTGCCCTGGGTGTCCTTGGCCTGTCGGGTGATGATGTTGATGACGCCGTTGACCGCATTGGCGCCCCAGAGCGTGCCACCCGAACCGCGGATCACTTCGATCCGCTCGACATCCTCCAGCAATACGTCCTGGGCTTCCCAGTAGGTGCCGCTGAACAGCGGGGAATACAGCGTGCGCCCGTCCTGCAGGATCAGCAGCTTGCCGCTGTAGCGGCTGCTGAAGCCGCGGATGCTGACGGCGTAGCGGCTGCCGTCGATGCGCGAAACCTGCACGCCGGGCACCGTGCGCAACAACTCGGGCAGGCTGGTGGCGCCCGAGCGGCGGATTTCTTCGCGTCCGATGGCGTAAATCGCGGTGGCAGCGTCCAACAGGCGCTGGGGTCGCTTGGCGGCCGAGCTGATCTCGATCCCCATCAACTCCTCCAGCGAAAGCATGGTGGGGTCCTGCGGCTGGGCCAAGGCGGCTCCCGAAGTGACCGCCAGCGCCACCAGCAAGGCCAGCGGCCGGCGCACGAAGGGCATTGCGCAGGGGGCGTCAGGCCGCGCTGAAGCGTGCGTGTGAAAAAGACGGCGACGGCGGTGGACAGGCATCATGGCAGGAGGGCTCCGTGCGGCGGGCGTGCGGGCGTGTGGGCGGCAAAGCGCGAAACGTCTGGCAACAAATCTATCGGCCCAGCCCCCAATGACTTGAGAACGGTCCCCCTGATCGGTGCATTTGATCACGTCATCCACCGCCGCTTCAGCCCTGGCAACGGTGGTTTGGCATGAATGCAACAAACCGTGAAAGGCCGTCTTTTCATGCCCTATACAGAAAGTATTCACTAACTTCGACACAAGAAAACCTTTGATGGACGACACCACCAAAACAGACGGTGTGACCCGGCTCGCGGCCGGGGAACCTTTCGGTTAGCACTCTCTCTCAGGGAGTGCTAACATTGATTTCAGACCATCTACCGGAGGGTTCCATCCATGTCCAACGCTCTGCTTGCCCCCACCGCTCTGCCGACCGCCACCCTGGCCGCGGCCAGCCCGTGGGCGAGCCGTTCGCTCACGCTGCCGCCGCTCGGCAACCTGGACGCCTACATCTCGGCCGTCAACCGCATGCCACTGCTGACGCTGGAAGAAGAACAGAACGCCGCGCGCCGCCTGCGCGACCACAACGACCTGGAAGCCGCCGGCCAGCTGGTGATGTCGCACCTGCGCCTGGTGGTGTCCATCGCCCGCCAGTACCTGGGCTACGGCCTGCCGCACGGCGACCTCATTCAAGAGGGCAACGTGGGCCTCATGAAGGCCGTCAAGCGCTTCGACCCCGACCAGGGCGTGCGCCTGGTGAGCTATGCGATGCACTGGATCAAGGCCGAGATCCACGAATACATCCTCAAGAACTGGCGCATGGTCAAGCTGGCCACGACCAAGGCGCAGCGCAAGCTGTTCTTCAACCTGCGCAGCATGAAGCAGGGTTTTCGCGCCGAAGCCGCCGAGGGCGACACCCATCGCGAGGTGCTCTCGGACAGCGAGATCAACGTGGTCGCACGGGACCTGAAGGTCAAGCCCGAAGAAGTGCGCGAGATGGAAACCCGGCTTTCGGGTGGCGACGTGGTGCTGGACCCCAGCCCCGCCGACGACGGCGAAGAGACCTATGGCCCGATTGCCTGGCTGGCCGACACGGCGCACGAGCCGACCGCGGTGATCGAATCGACCCAGCGCGACCTGCTGGCGACCGAGGGCGTTGCCCGCGCCATGGGCGAGCTGGACGAACGCTCGCGCCGCATCGTCACCGAGCGCTGGCTGAAGGTGAACGACGACGGTTCGGGCGGCATGACGTTGCACGAACTGGCGGCCGAGTACGGCGTGAGCGCCGAGCGGGTGCGCCAGATCGAGGTGGCGGCCATGAAGAAGATGCGCAAGGCGCTGGCCGAATTCGCCTGAGCGCCGCACGCGCGGCCTGCCCGCAGCCCCGCACGGCCCCGCCTGGCGGGGCTTTTTCATGCCCGCAGTGTGGTGCGTTGGCCGCAACGGTGCATCGCGCCCGCGAGAGCGTGCGGTATGTCAGCGACCCGACGGTGCACACCCCCCAGAATCGGCCCATGTCCGTGGCTCCCGAATTCCAAACACGCGCCACCACCCGCTGGCCGACCCCAGCCAGCACCGTGTGGTGGCTGGCCGCTCTGCTGGTGCTGGTCCTCACCTGGACCACCACCCAACAGGCATTCGCAGCGACCGCCGTGCCCACCACCCCGGTGCGGCTGGATGGCACGACGGTGCACAGCCTGCCGCTGGCTCAGCGCAGCGTGGCCTGGGTGGACCGCACCGGGCAACTGACGGTGGAGCAGGTGGAACAGCAGGCAGACGCCCTGCCCTTCGAACGGCGCGACCGTGCCCACCGGGTGACGCTGGGTGCGCAGGGCGCGCTGTGGATCCGGTTCGACGCCTGGGTGCAGGACAGCGCGTCGCACTGGGAGCTGGAACTGGAGCGCTCGGGCACCGACCGGATCAGCCTGTACCACCGCGGCGCGGACGGCCGATGGCAGGCGCAGCACGCGGGCGACAGCATCGCCGTGCGCGACTGGCCATCGCCCGACCGCTACCCCGTGTTTGCGCTGGACCAGCGCACCGACGCCCCGGTGACCTACTGGGTGCGCATTGAGCACGCACGCGTGCCCTTCTCGGGCGAACTGTTGATCCACAGCCATGGCCAGCTGCGCGAACAGCGCATCCGCCAGCAGTTCCTGCTGGGCGCGTACTTCGGCATGGCTTTGCTGCTGACGGCAGTAGCGGTGGCCAATGGACTGGTGTTCCGTGACCGCAGCTTCCTGGCCTATGCCGGCTATTTTTCGTTGCTGGGTCTGCAACTGGCCGCGTCGATGGGCGTCGCCGGCCAATTCCTCTGGCCAGGCTCACCCCGGTGGAACGGACTGGCCGAATTCGTGCTGCTGCCGCTGGTGGCCGCCGCCGCCATTCTTTTTGTGCGCCAGGTCGTGCAGCCGCGGCGTATCGGGCGCCTGCTGGATCGGCTGTCGATCTCGCTGGCTGTGGCGCTGATCGTCCTGACCGGCTGGGACCTGGCCGCGCCCAGCCGGGCCAGTTTCCTGACCATCACCGTGGTGGGCACCTGCACCATGGTGGCGATCTACGCCATGCTCTGGAGCGCCTGGCGCACCGGAGACCGCTGGGTCCGCTGGACCGCACTGGGCATGCTGCCGGTGCTGCTGGCAGGCACCTTGCCCGCGTTGCGCAACTTCAACCTGATCTCATCGGGCTTCCTGACGCAATACGCGATGGTTATCGCTGCCGCGATCGAGGCGCCTTTGCTGTTCTACGGCTTGCTGCAACGCTCGTCGCTGCAGCATGAGGCACAGGCCCGCGCCAAGGCGCTGTCACTGACCGAACCGCTGACCGGCCTGTGCAACCGGCACAACTTCATGCTGCGCCTGCACGAGAGCCTGGTGCGGGCGCAACGCTACCGGCACCACAACGCGCTGCTGCTGATCGCGCTGGACAACCACGACTTCTTTGTGCGTGAACACGGCCGTGAAGTGGCCGACCGCGCCCTGGTGCTCACCGGTTCGCTGCTGCGCTCGGTCGCGCGCGACGTGGACACCGCTGCGCGCGTGAGCGACAGTGGCTTTGCCTTGCTGATGGAAGGGCCGGTGCGCGGACCGCAGGCGGTGGCCGCGGCCACCAGCGTGCTCGCCGGCGGCCTGCGCCCGTCCGACGAGCTGCCGGTGGGCAGCACGCTGAAACTCAAGATCGTGCTGGCCCTGCTGCCGCAGGACAGCGTGGAACTGCAATTCAATGCCCAGGCGCATCTGGACTGGTTGCAGATCGCGATGGAAGAACTGCGCCGCGATCCCCGCCGCAGCATCCAGTCGGTCAACTTCTGACAGCGCAGGTCAAAAAAAACGCCAGATGGCGACTCCCCATCAGGCGTTTTGCTGGGATGCTGAAGCGATCAGTGTTCGCGGCGCAGCGCCGGGAACAGGATCACGTCGCGGATGCTGGGGCTATCGGTCAGCAGCATCATCAGGCGGTCGATGCCGATGCCGCAGCCGCCGGCCGGGGGCATGCCGTATTCCAGCGCGCGGATGAAGTCGGCGTCGTAGTACATCGCTTCCTCGTCACCACCGTCCTTGGCCGCGACCTGGGCGTGGAAACGCGCGGCCTGGTCTTCGGCGTCGTTCAGCTCGGAGAACGCGTTGCCGAATTCACGACCGGTGATGTAGAGCTCGAAACGCTCGGTCACCTCCGGCCGGTCGTCGTTGGCGCGGGCCAGCGGCGAAATCTCGGTCGGGTGCTCCATGATGAAGGTCGGGTTCCAGAGCTTTTCTTCTACCGTTTCTTCGAAGTACAGCACCTGCAGGCTGGCCAGCGAGCGAGTCGAGAGCTGGTGCTTGTCTTCGCTCATGCCGAGCTTCTTGAGCGCGGGGATCAGCCAGGCCGGGTCGTCCACACCGGCGCCGGCTTCGGTGTACTTGAGGATGGCTTCACGAATCGTCAGGCGCTCGAAGGGCGAGAAGACGTCGACGGGTTTGCCGTTGTAGGTCAGTGGCGTGTCGCCATGCACCTGCCTGACCACATGGCGGATCAGCTGCTCGTTGAAGTCCATCAGGTCCAGGTAGTTCCAGTACGCCGCGTAGAACTCCATCATGGTGAATTCGGGGTTGTGGCGGACGCTGATGCCTTCGTTGCGGAAGTTGCGGTTGATCTCGAACACGCGCTCGAAACCACCGACCAGCAGACGCTTGAGGTACAGCTCGGGCGCGATGCGCAGGAACATTTCCTGGTCCAGCGCGTTGTGGTGCGTCTTGAACGGCTTGGCGTTGGCACCGCCGGGAATGGGGTGCAGCATGGGCGTTTCGACTTCCAGGAAGCCGTGACGGACCATGAAGTCGCGAATGCTGGAGAGCGCGTGGCTGCGGGTGACGAAGCGCTTGCGGGCACCTTCGTCGGTCATCAGGTCCACATAGCGCTGGCGGTACTTGATTTCCTGGTCGGCCACGCCGTGGAACTTGTCGGGCAGCGGTCGCAGGCTCTTGGTGATCAGGCGGATCTGGTCGGCGTGGATGGACAGCTCGCCGGTGCGGGTGCGCATGAGCACGCCCTCAGCCGCCACGATGTCGCCCAGGTCCCAGTGTTTGAACGCGGACAGCTTGGTTTCGCCGACGCTGTCGGTGTTCAGGTAGATCTGGATGCGACCGCCAGTGGGGCCCAGCGAGGCGTCCTGGATGGTCGCGAAGCAGGCCTTGCCCATGACGCGCTTGAGCATCATGCGACCCGAGACGCTGGCGCGCACGGGGTTGGCTTCCAGCGCCTCTTTGGTGGCTTCACCGTGGCGTTCAAACAGCTCGGCGGCCTTGTCGACCGGCTTGAAGTCGTTCGGGAAAGCCACGCCTTCGCCGCGCTGCTGCGCCTCACGCAGGCCCTTGAGTTTCTCGCGGCGCTCGGCGATCAGCTGGTTGTCGTCGGTGGCGGCGGCCACCGGAGCGGCGGCGGGGTTCGGGGCTTGTGACATAGGAGCAGGCCGCGCGGGCCAAAGGTTCGGAAGGGGTTGTAAACGGCGCCACCCGATTGCCAGGGCAACGACGCCAAACCCGCCATTTTAGTGGCCCGGCCCCTGGCCCAGTCCGTTTGAGCGCCCGGCCGATAATGCGCGCCATGTTCCTGCGCGCCGGTCTGGTTTCCCTCGCCCTGTTGCTGGTCAGCCGCGTGCTGGGCCTGCTGCGCGAATCGGTGCAGGCCGCGGCCCTGGGCGCCGGTGGCCTGGCGGACGTGGCCATCCTTGTGCTCACGCTGCCCGATCTGCTCACCGGCATCCTCGCCTCGGGCGCGCTGGCGTATGTGCTGCTGCCGCTGTGGGCGCGCCAGAGCGCAGCGGCACAGGCCCAGGGCCTGCAGCAGCTGGGCCGCTGGCTCCTGGTGGGCGGTGGCGCTGTGGCCGTCGCGCTGCTGCTGGCGCCGGGACTGGTCACCACAGCCCTGGCCCCCGGCATCGGCGACGCGGTGCGCCCGATGGCCCTGAGCGGCCTGCGCTGGAGCGCCGCTGCCCTGCCCCTGGCGCTGCTGGCAGCGCTGTGGACCACGCGGCTGCAGCACCAGCGCGACTTCACCGGCATGTACGGCGCCAACCTGGTGGTCAACGCTGTCGTGATCGGCAGCCTGCTGCTGATCGCCACCACCGCCCACGACACGCCCGCCCGCGCGCTGTTCGAACTCGGCCTGGGCCTGCTGCTGGCCATGGCGCTGCGCTTGCTGTGGCTGCGCTGGCGGCTCGCCCGGGCAGCCCAGCCCACCAACGCCTCCGCTGCGGCGAGCGACGACCGCTGGCCGCTGCCCAGCGTCTGGCTGTGGGCGCTGGCCAGTGCCGGCCTGCCCCTGCTGCTGCCGCTGCTGGCGCGCAGCCTGGCCTCGGGCACCGGCGAAGGCGCGCTCACCACCTTCAACTACGCCTGGAAGCTGGTCGAACTGCCGCTGGTACTGGCGATCCAGCTGGTGGCGTCGCTGGCGTTTCCGGGCATCGCGCGGGCTTTTGCAGCGCCACCCGCCGCCGGCACCCACACCGCCCGGCGCGACGCGCTGCGCCAGGCCTTTGTGCTGGCCTGGGTGCTGGCCTGTGCCGCCGCTGCGGCGCTGGCGGGCCTGGCATCGTCGCTGGCCCAACTGCTGTTCGGCTGGGGCCGCATGCCGCCCGAGGCGGTGGCGCAGATCGCCGACTGGGCGCGCGTGGGGGCGTGGTCGCTGCTGCCGCAGGCGCTGCTGGCCGTGCTGCTGACCCTGATGGCCAGCACCGGGCGGCTGCGCCACGCGGTGGGGGCTTACGGTCTGGCGCTGGCGGTGCTGGCCGCGGGCGCCTGGCTGGGAACGCGATGGGGTCTTTCAGGGGGCGGTTTCGTCATGGGCCTGGTCAACGCCGCGCTGGCCTTGGCCGCGCTGGCCCTGTGCCTGAGCGAACGCGAGCACGTGTGCAACGCCCTGGCCTGGCGCGACCTGTTGCCCGCCGCGCTGGCGGCCGTGTGCGTGGCGACCATGGGCGCGAGCTGGCAGATCGACAGCCGCTGGAGCGGCCTGCTGCTGGCGGTGCTGGCGGCGGGTGCGGTGATCGGCGTGGCTTGGCTGGCCTCGCCCGGGCTGCGCCGCGCCCTGCGTCGATAATGGTCGCCGCACATGATGGACCTCATCCAGATCACCAACGACCCCGACTTCGCGCGCCGCTGCGACGCGCTGGAGGGCCTGCGCCTGTGGGTGGACCTGGAGCGCAACGGCAAGGCCGAACGCCAGGCCGGACGCAACACCTTCATCAGCACCCACACGCTGGACGATGTGGGCCGCGTCAAGACTGCGCTGCAACGATCGCGCCTGATGGTGCGCGTGAACCCGCTGAACCCGGACACCGACACCGAGGTGAACGCGGTGCTGGCGCAGGGCGCCGATCTGCTGATGCTGCCCATGTTCACCGAAGCCTGGGAACTGCAGGCCTTCTGCGCCATCGTGGCCGGGCGGGCGCCGGTGGTGGCGCTGCTGGAAACCGCGGGCGCGTTCGAGTCCCTGCCCGAGTGGATCGGTACCCCCGGCCTGGAAGAGGTGTACGTGGGGTTGAACGACCTGCACCTGTCCATGGGCCTGCACTTCATGTTCGAGCCGCTGGCGTTGGGCCTGGTGGACACCGTGGCCCGGATGGCGCGAGCTCAGGGCCTGCGGTTCGGCTTCGGCGGCATCGCCCGGCTGGACGAAGGCCTGCTGCCCGGACGCGATGTGCTGGCCGAACACCTGCGGCTGGGTTCGCAGGCGGTGATCCTCTCGCGCACGTTCCACCGCACAGATGGCGGGGAACGCTTTGAGGACGAGGTGGCGGCCCTGCGCACTGCCGAGCAGTCGCTGACCTCTCGCAGCGCCGAACAGGTCCAAACCGACCGCCTGCGCGTCGCAGACACCATCGGCGACATCGCCTCTAGCTTGCGTCGCAACGGACACGGATGATCAAGCGCCTGCTCGACATCGTGGCCAGCCTGGCCGCTCTGTTGCTGCTGTGCCCGCTGCTGCTGGGCACGGCACTAGCCGTGGCACTGGAAAGCGGTTTTCCCGTGCTGTTCCGACAGACCCGCATCGGCCTGCACGGTCGCACCTTCGGCATGTTCAAGTTCCGCAGCATGGTCAAGAACGCGGCCAGCATAGGCCCCTACTTCACATCGGCCAACGACCCGCGCATCACACGCGTGGGCCGCTTCATCCGACGCACCAGCCTGGACGAGCTGCCGCAACTGATCAACGTGCTGACCGGCGATATGAGCCTGGTCGGCCCGCGGCCCGATGTGCCGGCGCAACAAAGCCTCTACACCCCGGCCGACTGGGCGCAGCGCTGCAGCGTGCGCCCGGGCATCACCGGGCTGGCGCAGGCGCTTTACCGGTCGGACTCCACCGAAGCCCAGCGGCTCGAAGCCGACCTGCGCTACACGCGAGAAGCCTCGCTGTGGCTGGATCTGAAAATCTGCTGGTGGACGGTCAGGCGCCTGACTGGCCAGGGAGCAAACTGAACCATGTGCGGCATCTTTGGCTACTGGGACCGACAGCAACACGCGCTGACCGATGAAGCCTTGCGCGGCATGGCGCAGGCCCTGGTGCACCGCGGGCCGGACGACGAGGGCGTCCACCACCGACCCGCGCGCGGCGTGGCCATCGGCAACCGGCGCCTGTCCATCATCGACCTGGGCGGCGGCCACCAGCCATTTGTGAGCGACGACGGCCAGATCGCCGTGGTGCAGAACGGCGAGATCTTCAACCACGTCGAACTGGCGGCCGAGCTGCGCACCCAGGGCGTGCGGCTGGACACGCACTCCGACACCGAGGTCATCCTGCGCCTGTACGAGCGCGAGGGCATTGCTTGCCTTCGCCGGCTCAACGGCATGTTCGCCATCGCCATCGACGACGCGCGCCAAGACGCGCTGTATCTCGCGCGCGACCGCATCGGCGTCAAGCCGCTGTATGTGCACGACGACGGCCAGCGCATGCTGTTCGGCTCCGAGCTCAAGGCGCTGTGGCCGGCCCTGCCACGCAAACCGGACATGGACGTGGAGGCGATCCACCACTACCTGACGTTCAATTACGTCCCGGCACCTTGGACCGCGTTCGACGGCGTGCGCCACGTCATGCCCGGCACCTGGCAGCGCTACACCCGCAGCGGCGGCGTGCACACCCAGCGCTGGTGGAGCCTGGCCGACCAGGACGAGCAGGACCACAGTTTCGATGCCTGGGCCGAAGAATTCATGGGGCTGCTCGACGACGCCACGCGCATCCGTCTGCGCGCCGACGTGCCGTTCGGCGCCTTCCTATCGGGCGGCGTCGATTCCAGCACCATCGTTGGCCTCATGGCGCGGCATGTGAAAGAACCGGTCAAGACCTTCTGCATCGGCTTCGAAGACCCGCGCTACGACGAGTCGGCCTTCGCCGCGCAGGCCGCGCAGCGCTTTGGCTGCCAGCACACCGCCGAAGTGGCCGAACTCAACATGCTCGGCCGCTGGCCCCATGTGTTGCACCACCTGGACCAGCCCCACGGCGACGCGTCTTTCATGCCCACGTTGCGCGTGAGCGAGCTGGCGGCGAAACACGTGAAGGTGGTGCTGACCGGTGACGGTGGCGACGAACTGTTCGCGGGCTACGACAAGTACGCCCAGTTCTTCGCCCGACCCGATGCGTTCACCCTGCCGCAGGCGGTTTTCGAACGCACCTATTTCGACAGCATCTCGCTCTTCAGCCCACTGGCCAAGGCTGCGCTCTACCGTCCCTGTTCAAGGGACCAGCTGGCCGGCATCGACAGCTTCAGCGTCGCGGCGGCACCCTGGTTCGAAGAGGCCCGCCACTTCGACCGCATCAACCAGGCGCTCTACCTCGACATGCAGCTGCTGCTGAGCGGCAACAACCTGGTCAAACCCGACCGCATGGGCATGGCCGTGAGCATCGAGGCGCGCACGCCGTTCCTGGACTGGCGCATGATGGAATTCGCCTTCCGCTCGCGCGGCGCGACCAAGCTCTCAGCGCAGGGTGACAAGAAGCACTGGTTCAAACGCGCGGCGGTGCCGCTGATCGGCGAGGACCTGGCCTACCGCAAGAAACAGATGTTCACCGTGCCGATCGGCGACTGGTTCAAAGGCGAATTGCACAGCTGGCTGCGCCAGACCCTGACCGGCAGCGAGGTGATCCACCAGCTGTTCGAGCCAGCTGTGGTCAGCCGCATGCTGGACCAGCACCGAGACGGCAGCGGCAACTTCACGCGCGAGCTGCGCGCGCTGGCCGCGCTGGCGCTGTGGCACGCCGACCCGACCACCGGACCGGGCGCATGAAACGCGTGTTGTTCGTGGCCTACGGCAGCGGCCACATCAAGATGGTGATCCCGGTGGCGCAGGCCCTGCAGGCCAGCGGCCGAGCACATCCTGTGTTGCTGGCCCTCACCACGGCGGCTCTGGTGGCTCGGGCGGCTGGACTCGACGTGGTCCAGTTCAAGGACTTCGTGCAGCCCGGCGACGAGCCAGCGCTGGCACGGGGCCGGCAACTGGTGCAGGGCCTGGGCGGCACCGTCGGCGACCCCGAGGAATCGGCCGCCTACCTGGGCCTGTCCCACGCCGACCTGGAAGACGACCTGGGCGCCACCGCTGCCGAAGCCGAATACCGCCGCCGGGGGCGCCAGGCCTTCCTACCGGTACGCACGCTCACCCGCATCCTGCAAACCGTGCGGCCGGACCTGGTTGTCGCCACCAACGCACCCCGGGCCGAACGCGCCGCCATCGTTGCCGCCAGTCGCCTGGGCGTTCCCGCACTGTGCGTGGTGGATCTGTTCGCCATCGACGAGGTGCAGTGGATCGGCCAGGCCGGCTACGCCAGCCGTGTATGTGTGCTCAATGCCGCCGTGCGCGACTTCCTGATCGCGGCCGGCCGCCGCCCCGACGAGGTGGTAGTCACGGGCAACCCTGGCTTCGACGCCCTCAACGCCCCCGACGCCATCGCCGCTGGCCGCCAGTGGCGGCAACAGCGGGGTTTGGGGGATCGACGCGTGCTGCTCTGGCCCACCCAGACCGAACCGGCAGTCCACCCCTTCGACGGCCGCTCCGGCGATCCGACCCTGCCGGCACGGGCGCTGCAGCAGCTGGTGCAATGGACGCTGGCGCGTGACGATGCAGTGCTGTGCATACGGCCGCGTGCCGGCGAAGCTCCTCCCGATGTGCCAGCGCATGATCGTATCGTGCTCACCGGGCAGGACCTGGCTTTGCCCGCGCTGCTGCACGCGTGCGACCTGGTCGTGACCCTGACCTCCACTGTGGGCTTGGAGGGCCATCTGGCGGGCTGCCGCCTGGTCCAAATCACAGGTTCGGTCTTTGATGAGGCCATGCCCCTGCTGCGCTACGGCATCGCAGATGACGCCGTACCCATGCAGGCACTGGCTCCCGCGCTGGACCGTTGGACCACAACCCAGCGCCGCACAGCGCAAAACCTCACGCCGGCCACCCAGCGCGTGCTGTCTGAGATCACCAGGTTTCTATAATTCGAAAGTTCTGTCTGACGTGCTTTCTCTGATCCCGGGCCGGGGTCGCGATACTCCTCTTCACCCATGTCCCTGATCCCCTCTCCCCAAGCCGTCAACCTTTCCGACTTCGACGCCAGCGACGACGACGCGCGCGTGCTGTACGGCCTGCCGCGCTACGTGCACTTCTGCCAGCGCTGCGTGATCTCCAACCAGCGGCCGAATTCGGCGGTGGAATACCAGCACACGAAGGCCAGCAAAAAGGCCACCATCAACTTCGACGACGAAGGCATCTGCGACGCCTGCCGGTTCGCCGAACAGAAGCACGACGGTGCAATCGACTGGAAGGAGCGCGAGGACCGACTGGCCGCGCTGTGCGACCAGTTCCGCAGCAAGAGCGGCTACGACTGCCTGCTGCCCGGCTCGGGCGGCAAGGACAGCTTCTACGCCTCGCACATCCTCAAGACCCGCTTCGGCATGCACCCGCTGACGGTGACCTGGGCGCCGCACCTGCACACCGACTGGGGCTGGAAGAACTTCCAGTCGTGGCTGCACGCCGGCTTCGACAACTACCTCATGACGCCCAACGGCCGTGTGCACCGACTGCTCACGCGACTGGCGGTGGATAACCTGTTCCACCCCTTCCAAGCCTTCATGTTCGGCCAGAAGTCGCTGGCGCCCAAGATGGCGCTGCTGCACGACATCCCGCTGGTGATCTACGGCGAAAACGAGGCCGAGTACGGCAACCCGATCGGCGATACCTCCAGCGCTCAGCGCGACTGGTCGTACTTCACCGCCGCCGACAAGTCGCAGATCTACCTGGGCGGCACCTCCATCCAGAGCCTGTACGACGACTTCGGCCTGGAGGAACAGGATCTGCTGCCCTACCTGCCGGCCGATCCGGCACAGATACAGCGCAAGCAGGTGGAGGTGCACTACCTGGGCTACTACCTCAAGTGGCATCCGCAGAGCTGCTACTACTACTCGGTGGAACACGGCGGCTTCGAGGCCTCGCCCGAACGCACACCGGGCACCTACAGCAAGTACAACAGCATCGATGACCGCATCGACGACTTCCACTACTACACGACCTTCACCAAGTTCGGCATCGGCCGCGCCACCTACGACGCCGCGCAGGAAATCCGCTCACGCGACATCACGCGAGACGAAGGCGTGGCCCTGGTGCGCCGCTACGACGGCGAGTTCCCCGAGCGCTTCGCCGAGGAAATCTTCCGCTACCTCAGCATCCCCGAAAAAGAATTCGGCAAGGCCAGCCGGATGTTCGAGTCCCCCACCATGGACCGCGACTACTTTATGCGCCTGGCCGACAGCTTCCGCTCGCCCCACCTATGGAAACGCGAGAACGGCCAGTGGAAGCTGCGCCACACCGTGTTCGACGGCGTCTGAGCCTCCGCATGGCTGGCCTGCGCATCATCCCCCGCTTGGACATCAAGGGGCCCAACCTCATCAAGGGCATTCGCCTGGAAGGCCTGCGCGTGGTCGGTGATCCGCACGCCTTCGCGCTGCGTTACTACGAACAGGGCGCTGATGAACTGGTGTTCATGGATATCGTCGCCAGCCTTTACCAGCGCAACAGCCTGTCGGACATCATCCGCCGCGCGGCCGACCGGGTCTACATCCCCATCACCGTCGGCGGCGGCATCCGCTCCATCGACGACGTGCACCAGGCCCTGCGCTCGGGGGCTGACAAAGTGGCCATCAACACCGCGGCGGTGGCCCGGCCCGAACTCATCGGCGAGGTGGCGCGGCGCTTCGGCTCGCAGTGCATGGTGCTGTCGGTCGAAGCCAAACGCCGGCCCGGCGGTGGCTGGGAGGCCTACACCGACAACGGCCGCGAACACACGGGCCTGGACGTGGTGGATTGGGTGGCCCAGGCGGTGGAGCGCGGTGCCGGCGAGGTGCTGCTGACCGCGGTCGACCAGGAAGGCACGCGCAAGGGGCTGGACATCGAGCTGCTGCGCGCGGTCAACGCACGCGTCAACGTGCCGGTGATCATCAGCGGGGGCTACGCCGAACCGGCCGACCTGGCCCGCGCCGACGCGGCCGGTGGATCGGGCGTGGCCATCGCCGACACGTTGCACTGGGACCGCAGCACCCTGCCCGCCATCAAGCGGCAGGCGCACGACCAGGGCCTGGAGGTGCGGCTGTGAACACCCCGTCCGTGACCGTGCTGGACTACGGCATCGGCAACCTGCTGAACGTGGTGCGCGCGCTGGAACACCATGGCGCCCGCGTCACCGTCGCCACCACCGCCACCGAGGTCCAGGCCCTGCCTGACCGCCTGGTGCTGCCGGGCGTCGGCGCCTTCGGCGACGCCGCGGCAGAGCTGCGCCAGCGCGGCCTGGACGACCTGATCCACCGCTTCGTCGCCACGCAGCGGCCGTTTCTCGGCATCTGCGTCGGCGCGCAGCTGCTGTTCGACACAGGCGAGGAACACGGCGAACACGCCGGCCTGGGCCTGATCCCCGGCCGCGTGCAGGCTGTGCCCGCCACCGCGCCCGATGGCAGCCGCCTGCGCATCCCGCACATCGGCTGGAGCGCCCTGAGCCTGCCCGAAGGCCGCACCGGCTGGCAGGGCACGCCGCTGGCCGGCGTCCAACCCGGCGCCTCGGTGTACTTCGTGCACTCCTACATGCCGGTGCCCGCCGATCCGGCCCACCGGCTGGCCGACACCGACTACCACGGCCTGCGCATCTGCGCGGCCGTGGCGCGCGACAACGTGGTCGGCTGCCAGTTCCACCCCGAACGCAGCGCGGCGGCCGGCCTGTCCATGCTCCAGACCTTTCTGGACCTCTGAACCCTACCCGCATGAGCACCGGTCTGACCATCGCAACCATCTGCGCCCGCGGCGGCAGCAAGGGCCTGCCGGGCAAGAACATCCGGCCCTTCTGCGGCAAGCCCCTGATAGCCCACAGCATCGCGCAGGCCCTGGCCTGCCCTGCGCTGGATGCGGTGTACGTGTCCACCGACGATGCTGCCATTGCCGAGGTTGCGCGCGCCGCCGGTGCCCGGGTGCCCTTCCTGCGCCCGGCCGAACTGGCCACCGACAGCGCAGCCAAGCTGCCCGTGATCGAACACCTAGTGCGCCACCTCGAAGCGCAGGGCCAGACCATCGCCCGCATCGTGGATCTGCAGCCCACCTCACCACTGCGCGACACATCGGACATCACGAACGCCTTGCTGTCCCGGCCTGAAGCCGCGCTTACGGTCAGCGTGCGCGAGGCCGGCGACAACCCCTACTTCAACCTGGTCGAACAGGGAGCCAACGGCTGGGTGCACCTGAGCAAGGGCACGGGCAACACGCGGCGCCAGGACGCGCCCGCGGTGTACGCCCTCAACGGTTCGATCTATGTCTGGCAGCGCGCCGCGCTGGCGCACGCCGCCAACCACGGCCTGTGGAGCGTGAACATCGGCGTCTACCCCATGCCGCGGTGGAAGTCGGTGGACATCGACGACCTGGAGGATTTCGAATACGCCCAGTGGCTGGCGCAGCGCCACCCGGAGTGGATCGCATGAGCACCCGACCAGTGTTCGTGATCGCCGAGGCCGGCGTCAACCACAACGGGGACTTGGCCATGGCCTTCGCGCTGTGCGAAGCGGCCCGGGCCGT
Source organism: Hydrogenophaga intermedia (assembly GCA_943372305.1). GTDB lineage: Bacteria > Pseudomonadota > Gammaproteobacteria > Burkholderiales > Burkholderiaceae_C > Hydrogenophaga > Hydrogenophaga intermedia_D. Next base: position 26,076 of record CALRYD010000049.1, read on the forward strand.
GGGCGCCGACGCGGTGAAGTTCCAGACCTTCCGTGCCGCCGACCTGGTGGTGCGCGGCGCGCCGACGGCCGAATACCAGTCGCGCCAGACCGGCGAGCAAGACCAGTTCGCCATGCTGGAGAAGCTCGAACTGAGCGAGGCCCAGCACGAACAGATCCGCGACCACTGCGCGCGTATCGGCATCGAGTTCTTCTCCACGCCGTTCTCGGTCCCTGCGGTGGACCTGCTGCTGCGCCTGGGCGTGCGCCGGCTCAAGCTGTCGTCGGGCGAGCTCACCCACCGACAACTGGTGGAACACGCCGCAGCCACGCAGCTGCCGCTGCTGCTGTCCACCGGCATGGCCACACTCGATGAGACCGCCGAGGCCCTGGACTGGGTGCGCGCCGCGCGCGGCCATCTGGATAAGGTGACCGTGCTGCACTGCACCTCGGCCTACCCGGCCGAGGACGACACCCTCAACCTGCGCGCCATGCGGCACATGGCCGAGGTGTTGGGCGTGCCGATCGGCTACTCCGACCACAGCCTGGGCATCGAAGCCCCGCTGGCCGCCGTGGCGCTGGGCGCTACCGTGATCGAAAAGCACCTCACGCTCGACCGCAGCCTGCCCGGCCCCGACCACGCCGCCTCGCTCGACCCGGCCGACTTCGTGCAGATGGTGCAGGGCATCCGCCGCGTCGAGGCCATGCGCGGCGACGGCATCAAGGCACCGCGTCCCGCAGAACGCGACACCGCCCGTGTGGCGCGCCGCAGCGTGGTGCTGCAGGCTGACCTGCCGGCTGGTACCGTCCTGCAGGCGGCCCAGCTGGCCTGCCGGCGCCCGGGCACCGGTATTGCACCCCGCGAATTGAACGCCCTGCCTGGACGCCGCCTGCGCCATGCGCTGACGGCCGGCACCGTGCTGCAATGGTCCGACCTGGAACCGGAGGCGGATACGTGAGCACTCCGCCGGTGCGCCGCATCGCCTACCTCAGCGGCACGCGCGCCGACTTCGGCCTGATGCGCGAGACCCTGCAACGCATCCACGCCGACCCGGTGCTGGCGCTGTCGGTGGTCGCCACTGGAACACACCTCAGCACAGCCTACGGCCACACGGTGGACGAAATCCGCGCCGCCGGCCTGACGGTCGCGGCCGAGATACCGGTGGATGTGCTGACCCGCACCCCTGCCAGCATGTCGCAGGCCATCGCCACCTGCCTGGCACAGATGGGCCGCTGGCTGGAGGCCGAGCGCCCCGACCTGCTGCTGCTGCTGGGCGACCGGGGCGAGATGCTGGCCGGCGCCCTAGCAGCGCTGAACCAGGGCGTGCCCACGGTGCACCTGCACGGCGGTGAGCGCTCGGGCACGGTGGACGAACCGGTACGGCACGCCATCAGCAAGCTCTGCAGCCATCACCTTGTGGCCACCGAAGGCTCGCGCGAGCGGTTGATCCGCATGGGAGAAGCGCCCGAACGCGTCCACGTGGTCGGCGCGCCTGGCCTGGACGGGCTGACCGCGCTGGCCGAAGGCGAACGTGCCGATGCCCTGCAGGCGCTGGGTCTGCCGGCCGGCCAGGCCTTTGTGCTGGTGGTGTTCCACCCGGTAGTGCAGCAGGCGGCCCAGGCCCGCGACCAGACTTTGGCCCTGCTAGACGCCGTGCAGCGGCTGGGGCTACCGGTGCTGTGGCTCGAACCCAATGCCGATGCTGGCGCCCATGGCGTGCTGCAAGCGCTCGACGAACACTCCCTGCCCGCCGGCTCGCGGCGGATCGCCCACCTCGGACGACCGCTGTTCTCGCGGGCCATGCGCCACGCCGCAGTGATGCTGGGCAATTCCTCCTCGGGCATCATCGAAGCGGCGAGCTTCGGCACCCCGGTGGTCAACGTCGGCGACCGCCAGCGCCTGCGCGAGCGCAACGCCAACACGGCAGATGTGCCGGCGGACGCGGACGCCATCGCGACGGCCCTGCGGCAGGCGCTGGACCGCGGCCGCCACCAGGCCCACAACCGCTACGGCGACGGTCAGAGCGCCGCGCGCGTCGTGCGCCTGTTGCGAGAGCTGCCGCTCTCGTCCGATGTGCTGGAGAAAGCCAATGCCTACTGATGCCCTGCTGATCTTCGGCGCGGGTGGCCACGGCCGCGTGGTGGCCGACGCCGCGCGTGCCGCAGGCGCCACCCACCTGCTGGCGTCGGACCGCAACCCGGCGCTGTGCCAGGGCGAGCTGCTGCCAGGTATCGCGCTCCATCTGCCCGTCGACTCGCTCCCCTCGCTGGCGACGGCGCTGCACGTGGCCATTGGCCACAACACCGCCCGCGAACGGGAGAGCATCACGATGGGGACCCATCGGCTGCGCATGGTCTGTCACCCCGCTGCCAGCGTGTCGCCTTTCGCGCAACTGGGTGCGGGCTGTTTCGTCGCGGCGCATGCCGTTGTGGCGCCGGGCGCACAGCTGGACATGGGTGTGATCGTCAACCATGGCGCAGTGGTGGACCACGATTGTGAGGTCGGTGCGTTCGCGCATATCGCACCGGGAGCCGTGCTAGGGGGGGGAGTGCACATCGGAGCCAGGGTGCTGGTGGGCTCAGGCGCGGTCGTGCAGCCCGGCCTGACCGTGGTCGCTGATGCGGTCATCGGTTCGGGCGCCATCGTATGCGAAGACATCGACACACCGGGCACCTATGTGGGTGTCCCAGCCAGGAAAATGCCATGAATTCAGCGGAATTCCATCACCTATGCGTGACGCCAGGGTGCACCCAGCGCGAGGCGCTTCAACGCCTGGACAGCACGGCGCGCGGCTTGCTGCTGGTCGTCAACGAGGACGGCCAACTGGTGCGCACACTCACCGATGGGGATCTGCGTCGCGCACGGCTCCAGGGGCTCGACGACACCACACCCCTGAGCGCACTGTCAGCACAGACCCCGCGCGTGGTCCATGAGGACGCTACCGCGGCCACGGTGCTGGCCTTGATGGACCAACACCAGATCGACCACATTCCCGTGTTGGACGCGCAGCGACGCCCGATCGACGTGGTGTTCAGGCGAGAGCTGACCCAACGCATTTGGTTGTCCTCACCTCATCTGGGCGACGAAGAAACCGCCTTCGTCGATGAGGCCTTCAAGACCAACTGGATCGCGCCTCTGGGGCCTCATGTCGATGCATTTGAACGAGAGCTCGCTGCATATGTCGGCGTGGGCCATGCAGCGGCCCTGAGCTCCGGTACAGCGGCCATCCACCTAGGCCTGCTGCTGCTGGGGGTTCAACCTGGTGACACGGTGTTCTGCTCCTCGCTCACATTCGTGGGCAGCTGCAACCCCATCCTGTATTGCAGCGCGCAGCCCGTCTTCATCGACTCTGAACCTGGTACCTGGAACATGTCACCCCAGGCGCTGGAGCGCGCTTTTGCATGGGCACGACAACAGGGGCGTATGCCCAAGTGCGTGGTGCTGGTCAACCTGTACGGCCAGAGTGCCGACATGGAGGCCTTGCTGCCCATCTGCGAGCGTTTTGGTGTTCCGGTGCTGGAAGACGCGGCCGAGTCGCTGGGTGCTCGCTACAAGGGCCGCGCCAGTGGCAGCTTCGGCCATCTGGCGGTGTATTCGTTCAACGGCAACAAGATCATCACCACGTCCGGCGGTGGCATGCTCGTGTCGGACGATGCCACGCTCATCGCACGGGCCCGCCAGCTGTCCACCCAGGCCCGCGAACCAGCCCGCCACTACGAACACAAGGAAGTGGGCTTCAATTACCGCATGAGCAATGTGCTCGCAGGCATCGGGCGGGGCCAGTTGCGCGTACTGGAGCAGCGGGTGAAGCAACGCCGGGCTGTGTTCGAGCGCTACCGCCAGGCGCTGGCCGACATTCCGAGCATCCGCTGGATGCCCGAACCCGAGGGCTACCTCACCACCCGCTGGCTCACCTGCTTCACCCTGGCAGGGTCACATGCAGGCGCAAGCTGTGAAGCACTGATGAAGTCCATGGAGCGGCACCAGATCGAGGTGCGTCCGGTGTGGAAACCCATGCACCTCCAACCACTGTTCTATGACACCCCCTATTTCCCACATGAGGAGGGCGTGGACGTATCCCGCGGTTTGTTCGAAACCGGAGTGTGCCTGCCCTCGGGATCCAACCTGACCGAGGAGCAACAAAGCCGTGTGATTGCCCATCTGCGCCTGGTGCTGAGCTCACGGGAGGATCGCCGTGCACTGGTCTAAAAACGGTCTGATCGCCGTTGCGCTGGACCTGCTGCTGGTCGCCATCGCCTGGTGGCTGGCGTTCTGGCTGCGCTTCAACCTGGACACCCCCGACGAGTTCCAGGCCATGATGCTGCAGACCTTGCCCGCGCCCCTGCTGGCCTATGGCGTGAGCCTGATGGGCTGGCGGGTATACCGCCACATCTGGCGCTACACCAGCGTGGCCGAACTCACCCGCTTGTTCTACGGCGTGGCCATCGGCGGCCTACTGACCGCGGCGGTGGTGCTGATGCTGCGCGTGCCTTACTTCCCGCGGTCGGCCCTGTTGCTGCACCCCATGCTGGTGCTGCTGGCCCTGGGGGGCGTTCGCGCCGCCGCCCGCCTGCTGCTGGGTGGCGATGACCGCGCCACGCCCACCGGCAAACCTTTGCTGCTGGTGGGCACGGTGCAAGACTCCGCAGCCGCCCTGCCGGCCCTGCGCGGCGCGCGCAAGTGGTCCACGGTCGGCATCATCAGCCCCCTGGCGGGCGAACGCGGCCGTTCCCTGCAAGGTGTCGAGGTGCTCGGGACTCTGGCCGACCTGCCCCAGGTGGCGCGCGAGACCGAGGCCGCCGCCGCGCTGGTGGTCGGCGCACCGGGATCGGATGCGCGACGCGAGGCCCTGATCGGCGCCAGCGACGCTGGGCTGCCGCTGCTGACCATGCCACGGCCAGACGAATGGCTGCGTGCCGAACCCGGACAGCTGCGCAAGGTGGAACTGGACGACCTGCTGGGCCGCGCGCCCGTGGCGCTGGACGAAAAAGGCCTGTCCCAGCTGATCGCCGGCCAGACGGTGCTGGTCACCGGCGCGGGCGGCTCGATCGGCTCCGAGCTGTGCCGGCAGATCGCGCGATTCGGCGTCGCGCGGCTGGTCTGCGTGGACGTGTCGGAATACGCCGTCTACCAACTGGAGCAGGAACTGCGCGCAGCACACCCGCAGATGCAGGGCCTGTACTACACCGCCAACGTGCGCGAGCCCGACCGCCTGCTGGCCATTGCCGAGCAGCACCTGCCGACCGTGGTGTTCCATGCCGCGGCCTACAAGCATGTGCCCCTGATGGAGTCCCTCAATGAAGTCGAGGCCCTGCGCACCAATGTGCAGGGCACGCTCAACGCAGCGCGTGTGGCCGGTCAGGTGGGCGCGCGTCGCTTCGTGCTGGTGTCCACCGACAAGGCGGTGAACCCGACCAACGTGATGGGTGCCAGCAAACGCCTGGCCGAGCTGATGGTGCAGGCGGTAGCCCGTGAGCACGTGGGCACACAGTTCGTGGCGGTGCGTTTTGGCAACGTGCTGGGCTCCAGCGGTTCGGTGGTGCCGCTGTTCACGCAGCAGATTGCCCGCGGCGGCCCGGTCACGGTCACGCACCCGGACATCGTGCGCTACTTCATGACGATTCCAGAAGCCGCGCAACTGGTGCTGCAGGCCGGGCTGATGGGGCGCTCCGGGCAGATCTTCGTGCTTGACATGGGCGAGGCGGTGAAGATCGTGGAACTGGCCCGGCTGCTGATCCGCCTCTCGGGCCAGACCGAACAGGATGTGCCCATCACTTTCACCGGCCTGCGTCCGGGCGAAAAACTCTACGAAGAATTGCTGGCCGACGACGAGACCACCGAGCCCACGCCCCACCCCAAACTGCGCATCGCCAAGGTGGCCGCGGCGGCAGTGGACGCGGGCAGCGTGAGCGCATGGATCACCGGTGCAGGGCCAGCGCCCGAGCCCGCCACCACGCGCCAATGGCTGCGCTCGCTCGTACCCGAGTACACGCCCCTGGGGTGACGCCATCCAGAAGCAGAAAGGCCCGCGATGCGGGCCTTTCTTTTGGGTGCAAGCGCGGGTTCAGTGCCCCAGGTAAGCCTCGCGGACTTTGGGGTCCGTCAGCAGTTCCTTGCCCGGGCCGGTCATGGTGATCAGACCGGAGTCCATCACGTAGCCACGGTCGGCGATCTGCAGCGCGCGCTGGGCGTTCTGCTCAACCAGCAGGACGGTGACGCCCTGGGCCGACACATCGCGCACCACTTCGAAGATCTTGTCCACCATGATGGGCGAGAGTCCCATGGACGGCTCGTCCAGCAGCAGCACCTTGGGCTGGCTCATCAGCGCGCGCGCCATCGCCAGCATCTGCTGCTCGCCACCCGACATGGTGCCGGCCAGCTGGTCCTTGCGCTCCTTCAGGCGCGGGAAGATGCCGAACATGCGTTCGATGTCGTTGGCGATGCCCGGCTTGTCGTTGCGGATGTAGGCGCCCATCTGCAGGTTTTCGGTGATGGTCATGCGGGTGAAGATGCCGCGGCCTTCCGGCACCATGGCCAGACCCTGCTTGACCAGGTCCCAGGCGCCTTGTCCTTTGATGGCCTGGCCCAGGTATTCGATGCTGCCGGCCTCGACACCGAGCGAGCCGGTGATGGCCTTCATGGTGGTCGTCTTGCCAGCGCCGTTGGAGCCGATCAGCGTGATCAGCTCGCCCTCGCGCACTTCCATGTCGATGCCTTTGACGGCCTTGATGCCGCCGTACGACACCTTCAGGCCGCTGACTTTCAGGAGTGTGTTTGCCATGTTGTTCTGTTCCTCGATCAGTGGCCACCGGTGCCGAGGTAAGCCTCGATCACCTTCGGGTCGCTCTGCACTTCCGCCGGCGTGCCCGACGACAGCTGTTTGCCGTAG
>CALRYD010000050.1:0-32852 GCA_943372305.1 Hydrogenophaga intermedia
GGGCCTCAACACCTGCCCCTGCTTATGTCCCTGTTCGTCACCCTGCAACACCTGATGCCCCAGCTGGCCTTGACACAACTGGCCGGCCGCATCGCCGGCTGGCAAGGCGGTCGTGTCACCCAGGCCATCATCCGCCGCTTCATCCAGCGTTATGGGGTCAACATGGCCGAGGCGGCGAACCCCGATCCGGCCGTCTACCCGACGTTCAACGAGTTTTTCACCCGCGCGCTGAAGCCGGGTGCCCGGCCGCTGGCCGAGGCCGCTTTCGTCTGCCCGGTGGACGGCGCCATCAGCCAGTTCGGCCGCATCCAGGGCGACCAGATCTTCCAGGCCAAGGGTCACAGCTACAGCACCCTGGCCCTGGTCGGTGGCGATCCGGCGCTGGCCGCGCAGTTCGAGGGCGGCGATTTCGCCACCATCTACCTCAGCCCCAAGGACTACCACCGCATCCACATGCCGGCCGCGGCGCGTCTGCGCCGCATGGTGCATGTGCCCGGCGACCTGTTCTCGGTCAACCCCGAAACCGCGGCCGGCGTGCCCGGCCTGTTCGCGCGCAACGAGCGCGTGGTCTGCGTGTTCGACATGCCCTGCGGCCCGAACGGCGAGAGCCGCCCCTTCGTGCAGGTGCTGGTGGGTGCCACCATCGTCGGTAGCATGGCCACCACCTGGCACGGCGTGGTCAACCCGCCGCGGCCGGGCACGCTGCGGTCTTGGTCCTACGACGAGCCTGCCATCGGCTTTGCACAGGGCGACGAGATGGGCCGCTTCCTGCTGGGCTCCACCGTGGTGCTGCTCTGGCCCAAGGGCACGATCGCCTTCAACCCACAGTGGGCGCCGGCGCGGCCGGTACGCATGGGCGAGGCCATGGGCGCTGCCATCTGATCTGCTCAATTCATCGGAGAACCCCGCATGACCACCCTCGGAACCCCGCTCTCGCCATCCGCCACCAAAGTCATGCTGCTGGGCAGCGGCGAACTCGGCAAGGAGGTGCTGATCGCGCTGCAGCGCCTGGGCGTCGAAACCATCGCGGTCGACCGCTACGAGAACGCCCCGGGCCAGCAGGTGGCGCACCATGCGCGCACCATCACCATGAGCGACCCGGCGCAGCTCAAAGCCCTGATCGAGGCCGAGCGCCCCCACCTGGTGGTGCCCGAGATCGAGGCCATCGCCACGCCCTTGCTGGAGCAGCTCGAAGCCGCCGGCACGGTGACGGTGATCCCGACCGCGCGCGCCGCCCGCCTGACGATGGACCGCGAGGGCATCCGCCGCCTGGCGGCCGAAACGCTGGGCCTGCCGACCAGTCCGTACCAGTTTTGCGACTCACTGCAAGAACTGCAAGCCGCCATTGATGCAGGTATCGGCTACCCCTGTATCGTCAAGCCGGTGATGAGCTCGTCAGGCAAAGGCCAGAGCAAGATCGACGGCCCGGCCGATGTGGCCAAGGCCTGGGACTACGCCATGGCCGGTGGCCGCGTGAGCCACGGCCGCGTCATCGTTGAAGGCTTCATCGATTTCGACTACGAGATCACGCAGCTGACGGTGCGCGCCAAGGGGAGCGGCGGCGAGACGGAAACCCACTTCTGCGAACCCATCGGTCACGTGCAGGTCAGCGGCGACTATGTGGAGAGCTGGCAGCCCATGGCCATGCGTCCGGCGGCGATTGAAAAGTCGCGCCAGATCGCCAAGGCCGTGACCGACAACCTGGGTGGCCTGGGCCTGTTCGGTGTGGAACTGTTCGTCAAGGGCGAGCAGGTCTGGTTCAGCGAAGTGAGCCCGCGCCCGCACGACACCGGCCTGGTGACCCTGTGCACCCAGCACCAGAGCGAGTTCGAACTGCACGCCCGCGCCATCCTGGGCCTGCCGGTGGACACCAGCTTGCGCAACCCGGGCGCCAGTGCCGTCATTTACGGCGGCGTCGAGGCGCAGGGTATTGCGTTTGACGGCGTGGACGAGGCCCTGCGCGTGCCCGGCACCGACCTGCGCCTGTTCGGCAAACCCGAGAGCTTCGTCAAGCGCCGCATGGGCGTGGCGCTGGCGCGGGCGACCGACACCGACACGGCGCGCGCCAACGCCAAGCTGGCCGCGAGCAAGGTCAAACCCCGAGCGGCCTGAGCAGCATGGGGCAGCAGCAGCCAAAGGCGCCGACCGCGGGCATGAAGCCGTCGGCCAGGTGGCTGTTCACCGCCATCTCGGCGGCTTTGGTTGTAGCCGGCACTTTGGCCATCGTGACCGAAGTGCACACCAGCTCATCGCGCTACCACGGCGTCGTCACCGTGTTCGGTGACGACGCGGTGTGGGCCGGTCAGACCGCGTTGCTGCTGGCTATCCTGCCGCTGCTGGTCTGGCTGCCGCCGCGCTGGGTGGGCTGGGCAGGAGCCGTCTGGTGGCTGGTGCTGATGGTCTGGATATTCGGTTCCCTGTACCTGCGCTGACCCGTTGTCGCGCTACTCGTGTCGCAAGGCGTCGATGGGGTTGAGCCGCGCCGCCCGCCGCGCCGGGAAGTAGCCGAACAGCACGCCGATCGCGGCCGAGAACACGAAGCTCTGCAGGTTCACGCCCACGTTGAACTGGTAGGGCACGTTCATCAGCGCCGACAGGCCCAGCGATGCGCCGGTGGCCAGCACGATGCCGATCAGGCCGCCCAGCGCGGCCAGCACCACCGCCTCGATCAGGAACTGCAGCAGCACCTCGCGCTCCAGCGCACCGATGGCCAGGCGCAGGCCGATCTCGCGGGTGCGCTCGGTCACGCTCACCAGCATGATGTTCATGATGCCGATGCCGCCCACCAGCAGGCTCACCGCGGCCACGGCACCCAGCAGCGTGGTCATGATCTTGGTGGTGCCCGACAGCGTTTCGGCCAGCTGCTTGGTGTCGAGCACGTTGAAGTTGTCCTCGTCGGTTTCGGCCAGTTTGCGGCGCTCACGCAGCAGCTGTGTCAGGCTGGCAGTCACGCGGACCGCGTCGACGCCGTCGTTCATCGACACCAGCAGGGTGTTCACCCGTGTGTTGCCGGTGATGCGGCGCTGCAGCGTCTTGATGGGCATGAGGACCATGTCGTCCTGGTCGTTGCCGAAGGCGCCCTGGCCCTTGGACTGCAGGGTGCCGATGACCTCGCAACTCATGGCCCGCACGCGCAGCTGCGCGCCCACCGCGCTGGTGCTGCCGAACAGCTCGCGCTGCACCGTGCTGCCGATCAGGCACACCGCACCGCCGGCGCGTTGTTCGTCGTTGCTGAACTCGCGGCCGTCGGCCAGCTTCCAGTTGCCGGTGATCAGCCAGTCGTTGGTGCTGCCGATGACGCTGCTGCTCCAGTTGCGGCCGTTGGCCACCAGCACCGCGCCGCTGCGCGCTTCGGGCGCCACGGCGGCGACGCCGCCGATCTGTGCAGCGATGGCTTCGCCGTCGCTTTCCTTGAAGGCCGGTGCGCTGGCACCGCTGCCGCCCGGGCCCATGCGCTGGCCGGGCCGCACCTGCAGCAGGTTGGTGCCCAGGCCGGCGATCTGGTTCTGGATGGCGAGCGTGGCGCCGTTGCCCACGGTGACCATGGTGATCACCGCGCTCACACCGATAACGATGCCCAGCACGGTGAGGAAAGAACGCAGCAGGTTGCGGCGGATCGAGCGCAGCGACAGCAGCAGGGTGTTAAGCCACATGGCCGACCTCCCCGCTGAAATCGCTGGTGGTGGGGTGGGCGCTGCCTGCCTGCAGCGCCACCGGGTACGGGTTGGGTTCGTCGCTGGCGATCACGCCGTCCACAAAGCGCACGATGCGCTTAGCATACGCCGCCATGTCGGGCTCGTGCGTGACCATCAGCACCGTGATGCCCTGCTCGGCGTTCAGGTGCCACAGCAGCTCCATGATTTCCTGGCTGCGGTGCGTGTCCAGGTTGCCGGTGGGTTCGTCGGCCAGCAGCACGCGCGGTTCGGTGACGATGGCGCGCGCAATGGCCACGCGCTGCTGCTGCCCGCCCGAGAGCTCGCCCGGCGTGTGGTGTTCCCAGCCCTTGAGACCGACCTGTTCCAGCGCACGCGCCGCCGCGGCGTGGCGCTTCGCGGCGGGTTCGCCGCGGTAAATCAGGGGCAATTCCACGTTCTCCTGCGCCGAGGTGCGCGCCAGCAGGTTGAAGCCCTGGAACACGAAGCCCAGATAGCGCCGGCGCAGGCGGGCGCGCTCGTCGCGGCTGAGCGACTGCACCTGCACGCCCTGGAACTCGTAGACGCCGGTGGTCGGCACGTCCAGGCAGCCCAGCGTGTTCATGGCGGTGGACTTGCCCGAGCCGCTGGGCCCCATGATGGCCACGAACTCGCCCTGCGCGATGTCCAGGTCCACGCCCTTGAGGGCCTGGAAAGCGGTGTTGCCCTCGCCGTAGGTCTTGGTGATGCCGCGCAGGCGGATCAGTGGAGCCTGGTCGCTGATCGGGCGATCCGGCGCCGGGCCGCCCCAAGCCGGATCAGCCCCCGTGGGGGGCAGCGACCCGCTTTGCGGTGGAGCGTGGGGGCTCATGGCGTAGCCGCCCTTTGTTCAGTGATGACCGCCATACCTTCCTTCAGGGCCTCGCCGCTGACCTCGGTGTTGCGGCCGTCGCTGATGCCGGTGGTGACCTGCACCGCCACCGGCTGGCCGTTGTCCAGCACCCAGATCTGGCGCGGCCCGCCAGCGCGGCGGTCGGTTCCGGCGGTCTTGGGCCGACCGGTGCTGGGCGGGCGCGGCATCATTTTCGAGAGGATGCTGTTGTTGGTCGCCGCAGCGCCGTTGCTGCTGGTGCGTGAGAAGCGCAGCGCCGTGTTGGGCACCACCAGCACGCCCCGGGCCTCCTTGGCCACGATGGTGGCGGCGGCCGTCATGCCCGGGCGCAGGCTCAGATCGCTGTTGTCCACGTTCAGCGTGGTGGTGTAGGTGACCACGTTGTCGGTCTTGGTGGAGCCGAACGCCACGCGGTTGATGGTGGCCGGGTAGCGGCGCGCCGGGAAGGCGCTGACGGTGAAGGTGGCCTTCTGGCCCACCTGGACGTTGCCCACATCGGCTTCGTCCACCGCCACGTCCAGCTTGAGCTGGGTCAGGTCTTCGGCCACCGAAAACAGCGTGACGGCCTGCAGCGACGCGGCCACGGCGTTGCCCGGGTCCACCGAGCGGCTGAGCACCACGCCGTTGATGGGCGAACGGATGGAGGCTTTGGACAGGTTGGTTTCGGTGGTGGCCAGGCCAGCGCGTGCCTCGCTCACGCTCGCCCGGGCAGCGGCTTCGCTGGCTACGGCGCGTTCCACCGCGGCGCGGGCGCTGTCCAGTTCGGTGGCCGACGGCACTTTGCCGCCCGACAGCCGCGACACCTCTTCAAAACGTGCCAGCGTGGCGCGCACCTCTTTCACCGTGGCGCTGGCCTGCGCCAGCTGCGCCTGGGCCGACGCCAACGCTGCGCGCGACTGCGTGACCTGGTCCACCAGCTTGGCGGTGTCCAGCTCCACCAGCACCTGGCCGGCCTTGATGCGGTCGTTCACGTCCACCGTCACGCGCTTGACCGTGCCCGAGAGCTCGCTGCCGATGTTGACCGAGCGGGTGGGCTGCAGCGTGCCGTTGGCCGCCACGGTCAGGGTGATGTCGCCCTTCTTGAGCGGCTCGGTCACGTACACCGGTGCGGCCTTGGTGCTCTGCTGTGCCTGCCAATACGTCCAGCCACCGGCCAGCAGCACGGCGGTGGCGACGCCGATCCACAGCGACGAGCGCCGCCACCAGGGGCGGGGGTGGTCGCTGCCCAGCAGAGCTTGCAGGTCGGCCGGAGGGGTGGTTTTGGAGGTGCTCATGGGGTGCGGTCTTCCGTGTTCGGGGGTCAGCGGGCGCTCGTCGCGGCGGGGGCATCGGGCGTCCAGCTGCCGCCCAGGGCCTTGTACAGGCGCACGTGGTCGGCGCTGAGCGTGGCCTGGGTGCTGGCCACGCTGTCCTGGGCCGACAGCAGGGTGCGCTGGGTGTCCAGTACGGTGCGGAAATCGATCAGCCCGCTCTGGTAGCGCTGGCGCGCCAGCAGCTCGGCGTTGGCCGCCGCGGTGGCGGCGGCCTGCAGGCGGGCCAGGCGTTCGGCGTCGCCCTGCAAGGCCACCAGCGCGTCTTCCACGTCTTGCAGGGCGCCGAGCACCGTGCTCTGGTAGCCCAGGCGCGCCTGTTCCAGCGCGGCTTCCTGCGCACGCACCTGGGCGCGCGCGGCGCCGCCGTCGAACAGCGGCACCGACACGCTGGCCAGCAGCGACCGCAGCACCGAGGCGCCGTCGGTCAGCGTGCCCAGCGTCAGGGCGGACAGCCCCAGCGAACCGCTGAGCCGGAAGCTCGGGTAACGCGCGGCCTGCGCCGCGTCCACCCGCGCCAGCGCGGCGCTGACCTTGTTTTCGGCTGTGCGCACGTCGGGCCGCTGGCGCAGCGTCTCGGCCGGGAAGGCCAGGGCCAGACCGGCCGGTGCAGGGGGGATGGCCACGGGGGTGGCCAGCGTGGCCTGCAGCGCGCCCGGGGCCTGGCCGGTCAGCACGGCCAGCGCGTTGAGCGACTGCGCCACGCCGGTCTGCAGCGCCGGGATCTGCGCCCGCGTCTGTTCGGTGGACGCCACGGACTGCTCGACGTCCAGCGACGACGCCAAGCCGGCCTGGTTCCGCCAGCGCGTGATCTGCAAGGTCTCGGTCTGCAGCGCCAGGTTGCTGCGCGCAATGCCCAGCCGCGTCTGCAGGCCGCGCAGTTCGATGTAGCTGGCCGCCACCTCGGCCGCCAGCGACACCTGCACATCGGCCAGGCTGGTCTCGGCGGCGCGGGCCTCGGCCTCGCTGGCGTTCACCGTGGCGCGGTTGCCGCCGAAGACATCGGGTTCCCAGCTGGCGTCAAAGCCGGCCTGGAAGCGGCTGCCGGCGCTGGCGTTGCCGTTCTGGCTGCGCTGGGCCGAGGCCGATGCGCCCAGCGATGGTCCCGCGTTCGCAGCTTGCACATCGCGTTGCGCCCGCGCCTGCAGCAAGGCGGCCTGAGCGCTGCGCACACTGGTATTGGCCTGCAGCGCCTGCGTGACCAGGCTGGTGAGCTGTGGGTCGTTGAAGCGCTGCCACCACTGGGCCAGCGGGGTGGCGCTGGCGCCGCCCGCGGTGGGCGCCGACCAGCTGGCCGGCACCGGCGCCATGGCTTGGCCGGTGGTCGGTGCGGGCGCCAGGCTGGCACAGGCGCCGAGCCAGGCGGTGGCGCCCAGCAACAGCGGCAGGCAGGCGCGGCGTGCGGTGGAATCGGGTGGGGTACGGGGTGTCATGGGGCTCGTCCAGCATACGGGCGTTGCTGTCGGTTGATTGTGCGCAAGCGAACCTTAACGAGCCGCCGCGGGGCGGTGAAGTTCCGGTAAAGAAACTTGTCAGTGCCCGTTCATTGGAACGCCACCTCGGCAAAGCTGCGCAGTTTGCGGCTGTGCAGCTGGTCCACCCCGCCTTCGCGCAGCAACTCCACCGCGCGGATGCCGATGCGCAGGTGCTGGTCCACCCGTTCGCGGTAGAAGTGGTTGGCCATGCCGGGCAGCTTGATCTCGCCGTGCAGCGGCTTGTCGCTCACGCACAGCAGGGTGCCGTAGGGCACGCGGAAGCGAAAGCCATTGGCGGCGATGGTGGCGCTTTCCATGTCCAGCGCCACAGCACGCGATTGCGAGAAGCGGCGCTGTGGTGTGTTGTTCGGCAGCAGCTCCCAGTTGCGGTTGTCGGTGCTTGCCACGGTGCCGGTGCGCATGATGCGCTTGAGTTCCTGCGGCGGCACGCCGGTCACGTCGGCCACCGCCTGCTCCAGCGCCACTTGAATCTCGGCCAGCGCAGGAATGGGCACCCACAGCGGCAGTTCTTCGTCGAGCACGTGGTCCTCGCGCACGTAGGCGTGGGCCAGCACGTAGTCGCCCAGTTGCTGGCCGTTGCGCAGGCCGGCGCAGTGGCCCAGCATCAGCCAGGCGTGCGGGCGCAGCACGGCGATGTGGTCGGTGATGGTCTTGGCGTTGGCCGGGCCGACGCCGATGTTGACCATGGTGATGCCCGTGCGGTCTTCGCGCAGCAGGTGGTAGGCCGGCATTTGCGGCAGGCGGGGCAGGGCCTTGCCCAGCGCGTCGATGGCTTCGGCGCCCAGGCCGGTGTGGCGCGTGACCAGGTTGCCCGGTTCGACGAATGCGATGTAGTCGCTGGCCGGGTCGGCCATCTCGGCGTGGCCGAGCTTGATGAACTCGTCGATGTAGAACTGGTAGTTGGTGAACAGCACGAAGTTCTGGAACCAGTCGGGCGAGGTGCCGGTGTAGTGGCGCAGGCGCTGCAGCGAATAGTCCACTCGCGGGCCGGTGAACAGCGAGAGCGGGTGGGGCTCGCCCGGCTTGGGTTCGTGCGTGCCGTTGGCGATGCCGTCGTCCATCACGGTCAGATCGGGCAGGTCGAACACGTCGCGCATCAGGGCGCGGCGTTCGACGCCCATCTCGCCTTCCACGTGCTCGTGCTCGGCGAACGAGAAGTGGATCGGGATCGGCTGCGTGCTGGTGCCCACCTCCAGCTTGCCGTCGTGGTTGGCCAGCAACAGGCGGAACTGTTCGAGGTAGTAGTCGGCGTACAGATCGGGGCGGGTGAGCGTGGTCTCGAAGCGGCCCGGGCCGGCCACGAAGCCGTAGCTCAGGCGGTTCTGCAACCCGGCCTCCTGCCGCGAGACGCTGCGCGAGTGCAGCCGCACGAAGGGGTAGCAGGCGCGGACACGGGCGCCCCCCATCTCCTGGCCGCCCACGAAGTGGTGCATGGCCTCGCGCAGGAAGGCGACGCTGCTGTTGTAGATGTGCTGCACCTGGGCCAGCGCGGCGGCCGGGTCGTCGAACAGCTGGGGGGCGATGAAGGTCGGAGACTTGTGCATGCGCCTATTGTGGCGGTGCTGTACCGGGCGCGTTGTGACAGTGCGCGGTTCGGCGCGGCGTACAGTGGGGATCTGCCA
This sequence comes from Hydrogenophaga intermedia, assembly GCA_943372305.1. Lineage (GTDB taxonomy): Bacteria > Pseudomonadota > Gammaproteobacteria > Burkholderiales > Burkholderiaceae_C > Hydrogenophaga > Hydrogenophaga intermedia_D. The sequence continues at coordinate 8,953 of CALRYD010000050.1, forward strand.
CCCCATCCAACCGCATGCCCCTGCCCGACGCCCTGATCCCCACCACCGACGCCGCGGCCGCGCTGGCCGTGGCCCTGGGCTGCGGCTTGCTGGTGGGTATCGAACGCGAACGGCGCAAGGGCAGCGGCCCCAACCGCGGATTCGCCGGCCTGCGGACCTTCGCCGTGACCAGCGTGGTGGGCGCTGCGGCCGCGCTGACGCAGATCACCGGGCTGGTGGTCACCGGTGCGGCGCTGGTGGCCGGCCTTACGCTGCTGGCCTACTGGCGCGACCGGTCCGACGACCCCGGCGTGACGACCGAGATCGCTTTGTTCCTGACCTACCTGAACGGTGTGCTGTGCGCCTGGAGCCTGCCGCTGGCCACCGGCCTGGCCGTGGGGCTGACGGCGCTATTGGCCGGGCGCGACCGCCTGCACCGCTTTGCCTTGCAGTGGCTGCGGCCGGGCGAGGTGCGCGATGGCATCGTGCTGGCCGCGTTGGCGCTGATGGCCCTGCCCCTGGTGCCCGACCAGCCGCTGTGGGGCACGCCGCTGAACCCGCACAAGGTGGTGCAGCTGCTGGTGCTGTTGCTGGGCGTGCAGTCGCTGGCGCACCTGGCCGGGCGGCTGCTGGCGGCGCGCCACGCGGTGGCGGTGTCGGCGCTGGCCTCGGGTTTCGTGTCCAGCACCGCCACCATCGCCACGCTGGGCATGGCGGTGCGCGAGCAGGGCGCCAGCCCGCGGCTGATGGCCGGCGGCGGGCTGCTGTCCTGCGTGTCGACCCAGCTGCAGCTGCTGCTGGTGGCCGCGGCCATGCAGCCGGCCTGGCTGGCGCGGGTCTGGCCCGCGGCGCTGGTGGGGGCTGTGGTGGTGGCCGTCTGGGGCTGGGTGCTGGTGCGCGGCGCGCCGTCGGGCGATGACGGCCTGGCCGTGTCGTCTCCGCGCATCGAAGGTCTCGGCACGGGGGGCGACGACCGCATGTTCAGCCTGCGCGGCGCCGCCGCCGTGGCCGCACTGCTCAGTGGCATCCAGCTCGCGGTGCACGCGCTGCAGCGCTGGCTGGGCGATGCCGGTCTGGTGGCCGGCGTGCTGGTCGCGGCGCTGGCCGACCTGCACGCGGCCCTGGCGGCGGTGTTCTCCGCCACCGTGCCCGCGTCCAGCCCGGCCGGTGTGTGGGCCGTGGCCCTGGCCCTGCTGGTGCACGCTGCCAGCAAGAGCCTGACCGCCGGCCTGACCGGCGGCGCCGCCTACCTGCGCTGGCTGGCGCCCGGGCTGTGGCTGCACACGCTGCTGGTGGCGGCCGGGGTGGCGTGGATGGGTGGCGCCTGAGCGCCTGGAGACGATCCGGCATCCGCGCAGCGGCCGAGCGTGGGGGCCTTTACCCCTTGACGGGTTCGCGCATCGTCACGAACTCTTCGGCCGCCGTGGGGTGGATGCCGATGGTGCTGTCGAACACCGCCTTGGTGGCGCCGGCCTTGAGGGCCACGGCAAAGCCCTGCACGATCTCGCCCGCTTCGGCGCCCACCATGTGCAGGCCTACCACGCGGTCGCTGGCCGTGTCCACGATCAGCTTCATCAGCGTGCGTTCGCTGCTGCCCGAGAGCGTGTGTTTTAGGGCCTTGAACTCGCTGCGGAAGACCGTGACCGCACCGAATTTCTCGCGCGCCTGCGCCTCGGTGTAGCCCACGGTGCCGATGCTGGGGTGGGTGAACACGGCGGTGGGGATGAATTCGTAGCCCATGCTGCGCGGCGCCTTGCCGGGGGCCGGGCCGAACAGCTGGTCCACCACCACCATGGCCTCGCCCAGCGCGACGGGCGTGAGCTGCACGCGGTTGGTCACGTCGCCCACGGCCCAGATGCCGGGCACGTTGGTGCGGTAGTGCTCGTCCACCAGCACCTCACCCTGCGCGCCCTGGGCCACGCCCACGGCGTTCAGCCCCAGGCCCTGCACATTGGGTTTGCGCCCGGTGGCGTAGAGCACCGCGTCGGCCAGCACCACGTTGCCGTCTTCCAGTTCGGCGCGCAGGCCTTCGGGGGTTGGGCGGATGTCCACCACGCCCGCGTTCAGGCGCAGGTCCACGCCGGCTTTCTGCATCTCGCCAGCGACGAAATGGCGGATCTCGTCGTCGAAACCGCGCAGCACCTGCTCGCCGCGGTAGAGCTGGGTGACCTTCGAACCCAGTCCGTTGAAGATGGAGGCGAATTCACACGCGATGTAACCGCCCCCCACCACCAGCAGGCGCTGCGGGAACGGGTCGAGGTCGAACACCTCGTTGGACGTGATGACGTGCTCGCGCCCCACGAAGTGCGGCACGAACGGCGCGCCGCCGGTGGCAATCAGGATATTGGCCGCTGTGAACGACTGGTGGCCCGGCGAGCCGTCGGCGTTGAGCGTGGCCACCGTGATGGCGTGCGGGCCGTCGATGCGCGCGAAGCCGTTGAGGACCGTGACGCCCGAGCCCCGCAGCAGATTGCCGTAGACGCCGTTCAGGCGGCTGATTTCCCTGGCCCGGTTGGCCTTGAGCGTGGCCCAGTTGAGCGAAGGCTTGTCGCCCTCCCATCCATAGCCGTGCGATTCCTCAAAGGCTTCGGCGTAGTGCGCCGCATAGCTGTAGAGCTTCTTGGGGATGCAGCCCACGTTGACGCAGGTGCCACCCAGGCCGTCGGTGCCCAGGGCTTCGGCCAGTGCGACGCGGGTGCCGCGCCCGGCGGCCATGCGGGCGGCGCGCACGCCGCCGCTGCCGCCACCGATGACGAAAAGATCAAAATCGTGTGCGCTCATGGATACCCCTTGGGGGTCCCTCCGCGGGACCGAGTCGGGCATCTTAAGGGTGGGCACCGGCCCGTGTCGGCGCAGGGCCTTGTGGCCGGGCGGCTCGCTCAGGTCGTGGCCCGCACCTCGTTCTGGCGCAGGGCCCGGCGCTTGGCCATCTCGCGGCCCATGCCCAGGGTGTCCAGGCCCTGCAGGCGTTTTTTGGCCTCAGGGTAGGCGATGGACTCTTCGAGCAGGATGTGGTCGAGGTACAGGGCTTCGAAGACGTCGAGCGCGTGGCGCAGCTCGGCCGGATCGAACCACAGGTTGCCGTGGGTGGCCGCCTCCAGTGACGGGGCGATCTGGATCCAGTTCTCCTCCAGCCAGCCGTGGTCCTGGATCAGGTGCTCGGTGGCCTGCACGATCTCGGCGTTCTGGCTGGCCAGCAGTGGCGGGAAGATGTGTTTTTCTTCGTCCAGGTGGTGCTGGCGCGCTTCGCCGTTGAAGAAGTCCAGCACCCGCTGCGCCGCGCCGCGGTTGGCGAGGCTCAGGCCCTCGCTTTCGATCGCATCGACCAGCCCGTGCAGCTGGCGGATGTGCTGCTGCACCTCGCGGTGCGTGGCATCGAGAAACTCGAAAACGGCGATCGATACAGGGGCTGCGCTCATGGTGGACTCCTCAGTGACGATGGGTCCATTCTGGAGATGCTGCGCCGCCGCAAATTGATCTTGGTCAAGGAATGGTCCCCCCCGCGCCGCCTTCGGCGTCACCCCCCAGGGGGCGGCACTGGCGGCCCGGAAAAGCCGGTTCCGCGGTGCCCTGGACCAACTTCCCCTCCGGCGCGGCGTGTCCGCGTCAAGGATGCGGTGGAACCGGCTTTGCCGGGCCACTCGCATCGCCCCCTGGGGGGTGACGCGAAGCGGCGCGGGGGGGGGCTTAGTACGTGTACACGCCTTTGCCCGTCTTGCGCCCCAGCCAGCCCGCCGCCACCAGCTCCTTGAGCAGCGGGGCCGGGCGGTACTTGCTGTCGTTGAACTCGGCCATGTACACGTTCATCACGGCCAGGCACACGTCCAGGCCGATCATGTCGGCCAGCGCCAGCGGGCCGATGGGCTGGTTGGTGCCCAGCTTCATGCCGGCGTCGATGTCTTCCGGGGTGGCGATGCCCTCGGCCAGCACGAAGAAGGCCTCATTGATCATCGGCACCAGGATGCGGTTGACGACGAAGCCGGGCGCGTTCTTCACCGTGATGGGCGTCTTGCCCAGCGCTTCGGCCATGGCCTTGACGGCGTCGTGCGTGGCGTCGCTGGTTTGCAGGCCACGGATGATTTCCACCAGCGCCATCATGGGCACGGGGTTGAAGAAGTGCATGCCGATGAAGCGGTCGGCGCGCTGCGTGGCGGCGGCCAGCTTGGTGATGCTGATCGAGCTGGTGTTGGTGGCCACGATCACCTCGGGCGCCAAGATGCCGTCGAGCTGCTGCAGGATCTTGACCTTCAGGCCTTCGCTTTCGGTGGCGGCTTCGATCACCAGTTGCGCGCCCTTGAGGTCGTCGTAGCTGGTCGAGCCCTCGATGAGTGCCAGCGCTGCGGCCTTGCCTTCGGCGGTCAGCTTCTCTTTCTTGATCAGGCGGTCCAGGCTGCTGGCCACAGTGGCCAGGCCTTTGTCCACCGCGGCCTGGGCCACGTCGACCATGACGACGCGGATGCCGCTGACGGCGCAGGCCTGTGCGATGCCGTTGCCCATGGTGCCGGCGCCGATGATGCCGACGGTCTGGATGCTGCTCATGAGGGATTCACTCCTGTGGATGGCGTCAAAAGAAAAGATTGTCCGGGGCGGCGGTGGGGTCGCCGTCCCGAGGCGTCGCCCAGGCGTCTGGCCTAGGCAGGCGCACCTACCCGGGGCGCGTTCGCGGTGCTAACTTGACCCGATTGTCGCGGACCGCCTTGCACCGGCATGACGGCGCGGATTTCGCGCACGGGCAAGCGATGCCCGTGCCACCCCACAAGACGGAGACCCTATGTTCGATTTCATCATCGTCGGCGGCGGATCGGCGGGTAGCGTGCTCGCCGGGCGTCTGAGCGAAGACCCCGCCGTGCGCGTGGCCCTGCTCGAAGCCGGCCCGGCCGACCGCAGCGTGCTGATCCACTGCCCAGCCGGTCTGGCCGTGATGGCCAAGTACGAGCTCAACGGTTGGGGGTACAGCACCGTGCCGCAGCCGGGCCTGAACGGTCGCCGCGGCTACCAGCCGCGCGGCAAGGTGCTGGGCGGGTCCAGCTCCATCAACGCCATGATCTACGCCCGCGGCCACGCGCAGGACTACGACGCCTGGGCCGCCGAAGGCAACCCCGGCTGGTCGTTTGCCGACGTGCTGCCTTATTTCAAGCGCGCCGAGCACAACGAGCGTGGTGCCGACGCCCTGCACGGGCAGGGCGGGCCGCTGAACGTGATGGACCTGCGCTCGCCCAACCCGTTCCTGCCGTCTTTCGTGCAGGCCGGGCAGCAGGCCGGGCACCGGATCAACCCCGACTTCAACGGCCCGGAGCAGGAGGGTGTGGGCCCCTACCAGGTCACGCACAAGAACGGTGAGCGCTTCAGCGCCGCCAAGGCCTACCTCACGCCCCACCTGGGGCGCCCCAACCTGCAGGTGATCACGAACGCCCTGACCACGCGCGTGCTGACCGAGGTGGTGGACGGGCGACCGGTGGCCACTGGAGTGGAGTACCGGCCGGACGGTGGGCGTGGGCCGCTGCAGGTGCTGCGGCTTCAGCCGGGCGGCGAGGTGGTGCTCAGCGCGGGCGCCTTCGGTTCGCCGCAATTGCTGATGCTCTCGGGCATCGGCCCCGCCGACCACCTGCGCGAACACGGCATCGGACGGGTGCACGATCTGCCTGGCGTTGGTGAGAATCTGCACGACCATCCGGACGTGGTGATGGTGGTGAACGCCCCCAAGGTGACCGAGCTGTTCGGCATTTCGCTGCCTGGCGTGGCGAACATGGTCAAAGGCCTTTTCGAATGGCGACGCAGCCGCAGCGGGCCGCTGACCACCAACTTCGCCGAAGCCGGCGGCTTCATCAAGAGCGCACCGACCGAAGCGATCCCCGATCTGCAACTGCACTTCGTGGTCGGCAAGCTGGTGGACCATGGCCGCAAGACGGTGCTGGGCCATGGGTACTCCTGCCATGTGTGTCTGCTGCGCCCCCGCAGCCGAGGCAGCTTGCGGCTGGCGAGCGCCGACCCGCAGGTGATGCCGCTGATCGATCCCGCCTTCCTGCAGGACGCCGACGACGTGGCGCGGCTGGTGCGGGGCTTCAAGGTCATGCGGACCCTGCTGCAGCAACCTGCGCTGGCGCGGAACGGCGGGGTGGAGTCGGCCGCGTCACGCGAGGCGGTCAGCGACGCGCAGATCGAGCAATTCGTCCGGAACCACGCCGACACCATCTACCACCCGGTGGGTACCTGCCGCATGGGGCCGGACGCAGCGAGCGGCGCGGTGGTCGATGCCCGCCTGCGCGTGCATGGCGTGGACGGATTGCGCGTGGTCGATGCCTCGGTCATGCCCAGCGTGGTCGGCGGCAACACCAATGCCCCGGTGATCATGATGGCGGAGAAGGCGGTGGACATGATCCGCGCCGACCGCCAGCTCGCAGGCATGCGGTAACCTCGAACTCCCATCCACACACCAGTGCTTCGGCGCGTCGTGTATGCCGATCCAGGATGCCGCGGAACTGGCTCTGCCAGGCCGCAGGCATCGCCCCCGGGGGGTGAAGCGAAGCGGCGCGGGGGGAGCCCTATCCACATGATTCTCGAACACGCCGACATCCGCATCGACCCCGCCAACGCCGCAGCGTTTGAAGAAGCCATCCTCCGCGGCGCCAGCACCGTGATTGCCACGGCCAAAGGCTTCCAGGGTTTCAAGGTGAACCGAAGCATCGAAAGCGCGGGCCGCTACATCCTCACCATCTACTGGGACACACTGGAAGACCACACCGTCGGCTTCCGCCAGTCGCCCGCCTTCACCGAGTGGCGCGGCATCGTCGGCCCGTTTTTCCTGCAGCCGCCGGTGGTGGAGCACCTCGAACTGGTCGGGAAGAGTTGACCCCCCCCGCGCCGCGCTGCGCGCGTCACCCCCCAGGGGGCGATGCCTGCGGCCTGGCGGAGCCAGTTCCACGGCATCCTGGAAAAAATCCGGGGAGCCTACTTCTTCCGCATGAGTGTGGACTTGCCGAACAGGCTCTCGATCAGATCCACCGCCAGCTCGGCGGTGCGGTTGCGCACATCCAGCGCGGGGTTGAGTTCCATCACGTCCAGCGAGGCCAGGCGGCTGGTGTCGGCGATCATTTCCATGCACAGCTGCGCTTCGCGGTAGGTCGGGCCGCCGGGCACGGTGGTGCCCACGCCAGGGGCGATCTCGGGATCGAGGAAGTCCACGTCGAAGCTCACGTGCAGGTGGGTGTTGTCGTCCAGCCCCATCAGCGCCTGTTCCATCGTGTGGCGCATGCCCATCTCGTCGATGTAGCGCATGTCGAACACCTCCAGCCCCACCTCGTGCACGAAGCGCTTCTCGCCCGGGTCCACGCTGCGGATGCCGATCTGCCGCACCACGTCGGGCGTGATGGCGGGCGTGTGCCCGCCGATGCCGGTCAGCGCATCGGGCCCGAAACCGCACAGGCAGGCCACCGGCATGCCGTGCACGTTGCCGCTGGGGGTGAGCGCGGCGGTGTTGAAGTCGGCGTGCGCGTCCAGCCAGAGCACGCGCAGGGTCTTGCCGGCTTCGCGACAGTGGCGCGCCACGGCGCTGATGGAGCCCATGCCCAGGCAGTGGTCGCCACCGAGCACGATGGGCATGCGGCCTTGTGCGAGTTCGGCGTGCACCGCGTCGTGCAGTGCGGTGTTCCAGGCCACCACCTCGGCCAGGTGCCGGTAGCCGTTCACCGGCGGCAGCCAGGGGTTGGCCGGGCCACCGAGATTGCCGCGGTCGGCCACCTGCAGACCGTGGCTTTCCAGCACGGCCTGGATGCCCGCCACGCGCATGGCCTCCGGCCCCATGGAAGCGCCGCGCGCGCCGGCCCCGATGTCGGTCGGGACGCCGATGAGACTGATGAAATGGTGCATGCCCCTATTGTGGAGCGAGTCTCAACGCCGGCCCACAATCGCATACCCGATGAAACCCCACAGCGCGTTGCAGTTGTCGAATGCCTTCTGATGTGACCCCTTTCTGGACCTCTTGCGGCCATGACCGCCTTGAACGCAATGCCCGTGGCTGGCTCGTGCCTACCGAGGCTTACTGGCGGTTGTGGCTGCAGCGGCCCGAGCTCGCGCTGGTGGAGGACTCGTGTGCGGGAGAGCAGGCGCTGCACGCCGCCCTGGTGGCAGCGCCGCTGCGTCCGGTGAGGGCGGCCGAACTGGATGCCATCGAAGACGCCGACGTTCGGGCCAACTTTGGGCTGTTCCTGGGGTTTCGCGATGCGGTGCAGGCCGCCGGCTCGCTCGAAGCGGCCTACGCCGGCTTCTTCAGGTCGGGCGCGATCCAGATACCGCCGCTGTTCCTGGATCTGTTGGTGCAGGCCATCGTCAGCCACCTGCTGGACGGAGACGACGATGCCTGGCACTGGCGCGCGGCCGAACTGCTGTTCCGCCGCCAGCGCGTGAGCGTGCAGGGCGGCCGTGTGCTCAGTGGCGACAGCGAGGTGCTGGACCTGATGAACGAGACCGGTGGGCTGGGCGACATGGGCCGGCTGCTGTTGCAGGGTGGAGCCGCGCTGCCCACCGTGCAGATGGAGGTGCTGGGTGCGGACAACGCAGACCGCTATTGGCACAGCCGCGAGGGCGCCGGCCGCTTCAATTTTCTGCTGGACCTCACGCACGAGGTGCAGCGCGAGCTGCCCCATGGCCTGACCCTGACCATGAACCGGGCCCAGTCGGGTTTGAAAGCGCTGGCCCGCGTGCTGGAGCGGTGGGTGGCCCATTTCCTGGACGTCGCGGTGCAGATCCAGCCCGAGTCGCGGATCGACGACCCGGCCTGGCGCTGGCACCTGGGGCTGGACGCCGAGGCCAGTGTCTTGCTCGACGACCTGTACCTGGGCCACGAGGTGGCGCCCGAGCGGCTGCAGCGCCTCATCAGCCTGTTCCGGGTGCGGTTCGACGATCCGCTGCAGATGCGCAGCGACCTGCAGGGCAAGCCGGTCTACCTGGGGCTGGCCATGACGGCCGACGGCTTGCTTAAGCTCAAACCGCAGAACCTGCTGATCAACCTGCCGTTGTCGGCCGCGGCCTGATCGGGCTCAGAGGGTGAGAGGGCATGGGGCGTGCCCGAAAGGGCGCCCCAAAGCGCCGTCGGCAAGGCGCAAAGCACAGCCGTCGCTCTGGCTACGACGCGCATTTGCAACGCCGCTGGCGGTGTTTTGGGGTGTCAAGGCGGGCATGACCGATGGCCTCTCAGCCTCTCAGGCCCGCGGCAGCTCGATGTGGAAGGTGGCGCCCTGACCCGGCGCGCTCTCGGCGTGGATCTGACCGCCCATGCGTTCCACCGCCTTTTGCACCAGCGCCAGCCCGATACCGGTGCCGGGGATCTGGTCCTGCCGGTGCAGGCGCTGGAACATGCCGAAGATGCGGTCGTGGTACTTCATGTCGAAACCGATGCCCTGGTCGCTCACGCTCAGCCGCACCCGGTCGCCCTCGGCCTGCGCTTCGATGCGCAAGCGCGGAGCGTCGCTGGCCGGGGTGAATTTGAGGGCGTTGTCGATCAGGTTGCGCAACACGATGTCCAGGCCCTTGGGGTTGGCCAAGACGCGCAGGTCTTCCGGTATCACCACGCTCAGCTGCCCCTGGCGCGCTTCCAGTTCGTCGCGGAACGGCGTCGCCACCGCCTGCACACTCGCCGCCAGCCTCACCGGTTGCGCCTGTCCGGTCAGCTGCTGCAGCCGCGAATAGGCCAGCAGGTCACTGACCAGCTGTGACATGTGCAGGGTGGCCTTCTGGATGCGCCGCAGGTACTCGTGTCCCTGTTCGTCCAGCTGGTCCGCGTGTTCGTCCAGCAGCAGGGTGCTGAAACCTTCGATACCGCGCAGCGGTGTGCGTAGGTCGTGTGAGGCCGAGTAGGTGAAGGACTCCAGTTCACGGTTGACGGTCTGCAAGCGATGCACACTGTCGTGCAGCTGTCGCGTGCGCTCTTCAACCTTGTGCTCCAACTGCTCGGTCATCTCTCGCACCTGTTGTGCCGCATCGGCGCGCAGCCGCAGGTTGACCAGCATCTGGGCAAACAGCTCCAGCAGGGTGACTTCCTCCCGTCCGTAGGCCCGAGGCTGATTCACCGAATCCAGGCCCACGTAGCCCAGGCAATCGTCGCCGTTCATCAGCGGCAGCGTCAGCAGACCCTGGATTTCCATCTTTGTCAGCAGGTGGCGCAAGGCGTTGTTCGGCAGGTTGTCGCGATCGGGCACCAGCACCTTCTCGCCGCGCAGGTGGTTCTGGTACCAGTCGTCCTTCAGGCTCACTGTGAAGGCTTGCCACAGGGCTTTCTGTGTCCCGATGCCGGGGGCGCACCACTCGTGGGTGTTGGTCGCCGTGCCAGCCTGGTGATCGTAAGAAAACAGGTAGGCGCGGTCGGCGCCGACAAAGTCCCCCATGTCGCCCAGGGCGGCGTCGATGGCCGAATCCATCTGCTGCAGCGGCAGGTTGATGAAGCGGCTGGCCAGCCGGAACAGCAGCAGCACGAATTCATTGAGGCGTTCGCGTTCGCGCTGGGCCGTGCGACCGTCGGTGACGTCGCGCACCAGGAACATGCAGTGCCTGCTCTCGGTCAGCCAGGCCAGTCGCGCGTTGAAATCGCGCTTGCCCACCGGCAGGTCCAGGCTGTAGTCCATTTCCTGCGGCCCGTGTTCGCGCGCTCGAGCCATGGCCTCGCGCTGCATCTGCACCATGTGCGGCGGCATGACCTCGCTGATGGCGCGCCCCAGGAACTGCTCGGGCTTTACATACAGCCGGTCGGTCTGACCGGCCTGGAAGTGCACGAAACGCTCCTGCTCGTCGACCACGAACAGCATGTCCTGCAACACGTCGAACACCTGTTCCAGCATCGCGCCGCGCTCGCGGGCGGTGGCTTCGGCCTGCTTGAAGTCCGTGATGTCCACGCACGAACAGATGTAGCCGATGAAGCGGTTGTCGGCGTCGTACCGGGGGTAACTGTGTTCCAGCAACCAGCGGTAGTCACCCACCGCATTGCGCAGCCGGAACTCGCTCGAATAGGCTGCGCGCGCCTCACGGGCGTCTTCATAGGCGCGCACCACATCCGGCAGATCGTCCGGGTGGACATGGGTCGTCCATCCGTCGCCCACCACCTCGTCTCGCTGCTGCCCGGTGAAGTCCAGCCAGCGCTGGTTCACCCAGTCGCACAGGCCGTCGGTACCACTGGTCCACAGCAGGGCTTTCGAAGCGTTGGTCAGTGTTTCGAGGCGGGCCAGGGTCTGCCGTTGCGCTTCTTCCAGCGCCTTGCGGTCGGAGATGTCGAACGTGGTGCCCGCCATGTAGGTCACGCGGCCGCTGACGTCGCGCAGGCCGCTGCCGCGGGTGTCGAACCAGCGGTACTGGCCCTGCGCATCGCGGGCGCGGAATTCCAGCTGGTAGTCGGCCTCGCCCTTGAAGAAGCGCCGGATCGCCGTGCGCAGGCGCGGCAGGTCTTCGGGGTGGATGAGGTCCAGGAACTGCACGCCCATCTGGTCTTGCGGCGGCGATGGGTGGCCCAGGGCCACAAAAAATTCGTCGCTGGGGGTGACAAAACCCTGGCCAAAGTCCCATTCCCACACTTGCCCATGTGAGGCGGCCAGCCGGAAACGCAGTTCGCTGCGCGCCAGAGCGCGCTGGTCCAGCTCCAGCTGGGTGACGTCGCGGAACATCAGCAGCAGGCGGATCTGCCCGTCCACCGTGACCCGTTCGGCGCTGTAGCGCACGTGGATGGCCTGGCCGTCCGGGCGAAGGCTTTGGCCCTGAACATCGCGCACCTTCTGGCCTTGTTCCAAGGTGGCCAGCAAGTGCTGGCGCTTGTCGGCGGAGCGCCAAAGCCCGAGTTCGGTGGACGCGGCACCGATCAGCTGCTCGCGCGATCGGCCAAACAGCGTGCAGAACGCGTCGTTCACCAGCAGCAACCGACCACTGTCCCAGTCGGCCAGCGACATGGCCTCGGGCGCCGCCCGAAACACCGACTCGAACAGCTGCTGGGCCGACAGGCGGCGGGCCTCGGCTTCGTGGCGTTCGGTGATGTCGCGACAGATCACCAGAGCGGTGGGTTGTTCACCCTTCGCTGTCGGCTCACGCAAGATCTGGGATTCCCAGTACCGCTCGCCGAGAGGCCCAGGCATCACATACTGCAGAGACTCCGGTGTGCCGGTCTCGAACACCCGGTCCAGGCTGGACTTCCAAAGGCTGGCCAACGCAGGTGGCGTACCGAATTGCTCGAGCGTTTGGCCCAGCATGGCTTTGGGCTTGATGCCGGTGGCGGCTTCAACCGCGGGGTTCGCGTACAACACCTGTCCAAAGCGGTCGTAGCGCATCACGATGTCGGGCAGGTTATCGCTCAGGGTCTGGAAGTGCCGTTCGCTGCGGTGGCGCTGCTGAATAGCGCGGTCCAGGCGCCACGCGCCGTAGGCCATGGCAGCGGCCACCAGCAGGCTCAGGGCGATGGCCAGGGGCAGCAGCGCCGTCCAGGCAGCCAGCACGCCCGCGACCGGCAGGGCGTACACCATCGCCAGGCGCTCGGCACCTTCGTTCAGGCGCTGGTAACCCACGATGCGCGGCACACCGTCGATGACCGACACCACCTGCATCACGCCGGCGGAACCCTTTTGAAAGGCGTCGGCCACATGTCCGCGCACCATGCGCCCCTGGTCTTTTTCGACCACGGGGTAGCGCGCCAGGATGGTGGTGGCACCGTCGTCTTCGATGCGAAACAGGCTCATGCTGCCGCCCGGCGGCATGCCCTCAGACGCAAACCGGTCCAGCAGGGCCTGGCGGTCCAGTCGCACCTCGAACGCCTGGGCCCCTTCTGCAGGTGGCGCGATCCAGATCAGCGGGACCACCCACTTTCCCGCTTCTTCGCGGGCCAGTCCGGGCAGCCACTGAGCGGCCGGCTGACCGGCGGTCGCCAGGCTGGTCATTCGCAGGTCGAAGGGCAGGTTCAGGGCCTCCACCAGCGGGCGGTGATCGTCCAGCAGCTGGGCGCTGTCGAAGCTGGTCGAGAAGTTCGCCACGTCCATGCTCGCCCGCGCCACCCGCAGCGATTGCTGGAGTTCGACCGCCAGGCGCTTGACCTCGCGCTGCGCCTGCGCCTTGGCCATGTCCAGGGCCGCCTCGCGCTGCGTCACCAGCAGGCCGATGGACAGCAGCAGAAACAGCCCGATCGCGACCACCGACAGTGCGCGCAGCCAGCCGCGCTCCATGCCGGGCGCAGCGGGGGAAATTGAAGGGTTCACCGGCACATGGTCGGCCGGTTCACCTGTTGCGGTGTGTCCAGGGGGGGGCGGCATGTGGAACGCAGTGGCGTGTGACCGTCAGACCAATCCAGTCTAGCAGCCCCTGCGGCCCCGGAGGGCGAGAACAATCCCGGGAAAGCGGGCCTGATCTGCGCCAGCTGCCGGGGTGACCCGCTGTCGGTCACATGTTGCGCCGGTACTGCCCACCCACCTCGAACAGCGCGCTGGTGATCTGGCCCAGCGAGCAGCAGCGCACCGCGTCCATCAACACTTCGAACACGTTCTTGTTCTCGATCACGGCCTGCTTCAGGCGCGTCAGTTGCACCGGGGCTTCGGCCTCGTGCGCGGCGTGGAAGTCGGCCAGGCGGCGCAGCTGGCTCTGTTTTTCCTCTTCGGTCGACCGGGCCAGCTCGATGGTCTCGGGCGTGGTGTCGCCGTGCGGGTTGCGGAAGGTGTTGACGCCGATGATGGGGTACTCGCCGGTGTGCTTGAGCATCTCGTAGTGCATGCTCTCTTCCTGGATCTTGCTGCGCTGGTAGCCGGTCTCCATCGCGCCCAGCACGCCGCCGCGCTCGGCGATCTTTTCGAACTCGGCCAGCACGGCTTCTTCCACCAGCTCGGTCAGCTCGTCGATGATGAACGCCCCTTGATTGGGGTTCTCGTTCTTGGCCAGGCCCCACTCGCGGTTGATGATGAGCTGGATCGCCATCGCGCGGCGCACCGAGTCTTCGGTCGGCGTGGTGATGGCCTCGTCGAACGCGTTGGTGTGCAAGCTGTTGCAGTTGTCGTAGATCGCGATCAGCGCCTGCAGCGTGGTGCGGATGTCGTTGAACTGGATCTCCTGTGCGTGCAGGCTGCGGCCGCTGGTCTGGATGTGGTACTTGAGCTTCTGGCTGCGCTCGTTGGCGCCGTACTTCTCCTTCATCGCCACGGCCCAGATGCGGCGCGCCACGCGGCCGAGCACGGTGTACTCCGGGTCCATGCCGTTGCTGAAGAAGAACGACAGGTTGGGCGCGAAGTCGTCGATGTGCATGCCGCGCGCCAGGTACGCCTCCACAAAGGTGAAGCCGTTGGACAGCGTGAACGCCAGCTGGCTGATCGGGTTCGCACCGGCTTCGGCGATGTGGTAACCCGAGATCGAGACCGAGTAGAAGTTGCGCACGTCGTGGTGCACGAAATACTCGGCGATATCGCCCATCACCTTCAGGCTGAACTCGGTCGAGAAGATGCAGGTGTTCTGGCCCTGGTCTTCTTTCAGGATGTCGGCCTGCACCGTGCCGCGCACATTCGCCAGCACCCATTCGCGGATCTTCTGCGCTTCGGTGTCGGTGGGCTCGCGGCCGTTGTCCAGCTTGAACTTGTCCAGGTTCTGGTCGATGGCGGTGTTCATGAACATCGCCAGGATGGTCGGCGCCGGGCCGTTGATGGTCATGGACACCGAGGTGGTCGGGTTGCACAGGTCGAAGCCGCCGTACAGCACCTTCATGTCGTCCAGCGTGGCCACGTTCACGCCGCTGTTGCCCACCTTGCCGTAGATGTCGGGGCGCCGGTCGGGGTCGTTGCCGTAGAGGGTGACCGAATCGAACGCAGTGGAGAGGCGCTTGGCCGGCAGGCCTTCGCTCACCAGCTTGAAGCGGCGGTTGGTGCGGAAGGGGTCGCCTTCGCCGGCGAACATGCGGGTTGGGTCCTCGCCCTCGCGCTTGAAGGCGAAGGTGCCCGAGGTGTAGGGGAAGCTGCCCGGCACGTTGTCCAGCATCAGCCACTTGAGGATCTCGCCGTGGTCTTCGTATTGCGGCAGTGCCACCTTGCGGATGGTCGTTCCACTGAGGGACTTGGTGGTGAGCGCGGTTCGGATTTCCTTGTCGCGGATCTTCACCACGTACTCGTCGCCCGCATAGGCCTTCTGCATGTCGGGCCACTGGGCCAGCAGCTTGCGGGCGGCCGGGTCTTGTGTCAGTTCACGGGTCTGGGCCAGGTCGATGGCGGCCTCGGACGCTTTGGGCCGGTCTGGCTTGCCGACGGCGAGCATCACGGCGGCGGCGCGCAGCTGCTGGATCTCGCGCGCCAGCTTGGCCTGTTCGCGCGCCCGCTTCTTGTAGCCGCGCACGGTGTCCGAAATCTCGGCCAGGTAGCGGGTGCGGGCCGGCGGCACGATGGGCGTCTGGTTGGTGCTGTGGCGCACGTTGACCAGCGGCAGCCGGCCGTCGCTCAGCGGCAGGCCCTTTTCGATCAGCCGCGCCTTGAGCGCCTGGTACAGCGCGGTCACGCCGTCGTCGTTGAAGCGCGCGGCCATAGTGCCGAACACCGGCATCTGGTCGGGCATGACGGTGAAGGCCTCGCGGTTGCGCTGCACCTGCTTGGCCACGTCGCGCAGCGCGTCCTGCGCGCCCTTGCGGTCGAACTTGTTGATCGCCACGAACTCGGCGAAGTCCAGCATGTCGATTTTTTCCAGCTGGCTGGCGGCGCCGAACTCGGGCGTCATCACGTACATCGGGATGTCCACATGCGGCACGATGGCCGCGTCGCCCTGGCCGATGCCCGAGGTCTCGACCACGATCAGATCGAAGCCCGCCACCTTGCAGGCCGCCACCACGTCGGGCAGGGCGGCGCTGATCTCGCTACTGGTGTCGCGTGTGGCGAGCGAACGCATGTAGATGCGCTGGCCCTTTTGCCACGGCGTGATCGCGTTCATGCGGATGCGGTCGCCCAGCAGGGCGCCGCCGCTCTTGCGGCGGCTGGGGTCGATGGAGATCACGGCCACGCGCAGCGCGTCGTCCTGGTCCAGGCGGATGCGGCGGATCAGTTCGTCGGTGAGGCTGGATTTGCCCGCGCCGCCGGTGCCGGTGATGCCGAGCACGGGCACGGTCTTGCCGGCCGCAGCGGTGCGCACCGCCTCGACCATGGCCGCATCGGCCTTGCCGTTTTCCAGCGCCGTGATCAGCTGCGCCAAGGCGCGCCAGTTCATCTCGCCATGGCCCTGGATGGCGTCGATGGCCTTGGGGGCGTAGCTGCTGATGTCGCGGTCGCAGCGCATGACCATCTCGCCGATCATCCCTTGAAGACCCATCTTCTGGCCGTCTTCAGGGCTGTAGATGCGGCCCACGCCGTAGCTGTGCAGCTCGCGGATTTCGGCCGGCACGATCACGCCGCCGCCGCCGCCGAACACCTGGATGTGTTCACCGCCGCGCGCGCGCAGCAGATCGACCATGTACTTGAAGTACTCGACGTGGCCGCCCTGGTAGGAGCTGATAGCGATGCCCTGCACGTCTTCCTGCAGCGCGGCCGTGACCACGTCGTCCACCGATCGGTTGTGGCCCAGGTGGATCACCTCGGCGCCCATGCCCTGCAAGATGCGCCGCATGATGTTGATGGCCGCGTCGTGGCCGTCGAACAGGCTCGCGGCGGTGACGAAGCGCACCTTGTTCGTGGGGCGGTAGTTGGCCAGGGCCTTGAAGTCGGCGGACAGGTCGGTCATGTGTGTCTCTCTCTATCGTTCGGGTGGGTTCTTTATTCGACGCGCAGGCCTTTGAGGGCCAGGTCTTCGGGGGGGAATCGCAGGTCCAACGCCTGGAGCGTGTCGCGCACGATCGTGGCGATCATCAGGTTGCGGTGTGTCTTGCTGTTGGCCGGCACCACGGTCCAGGGCGCCCAGTCGGTGCTGGTGGCGCCGAGCAGGTCTTCGTAGGCCTGCTGGTACTGGGCCCACTGCTTGCGCACGTCCAGGTCGCCCAGGCTGAACTTCCAGTGTTTGGTCACGTCGTCCACCCGCTCCTGCAGGCGCTCGCGCTGCTCGTCGTGGCCGATGTGCAGCATGAACTTGAGGATCACGGTGCCGGTTTCGGCCAGCATGCGCTCGAATGCGTTGATGTGGGCGTAGCGCTGCTGGGTCTGCGCGGGGGTGATCCAGCCGTTGACCACCGGTACCAGCACGTCTTCGTAGTGGCTGCGGTTGAACACCGTGATATGGCCCGCGGCGGGCACTTGCTGGTGGATGCGCCAGAGGTAGTCGTGTGCCCGTTCGTGTTCGGTGGGGGCTTTCCAGCCCACGGTGTGCACGCCCAGCGGGCTGGTCTGGCCGAACACGCCGCGGACGGTGCCGTCCTTGCCCGAGGTGTCGGTTCCCTGCAGGATGACCAGCAGCTTGTAGCGGCCGTCGGCATAGAACAGGTTCTGCAGTTCGTCGATCTCGCGGGCCAGCGCCGCCACCCGGGCCTGGTCTTCTGTTTTGCTGCCTTGCGAGAACGGTTTGGCGCCGGGGTCGAGATCGGCCAGCGCCACGCGCGCTTCCGCAGTCTGGTCGTGGGCCGGCGCGATGCGCCAGCCATGCGCGCTTGCGCCAGGGCTGGCGGCCAGAGTGGCCGCCGGGAAGGGCAGGCTGGCGTCGTTCGCGCGGGGCATGGCGTGGTCTCCGGACGGTGGGAGCGTCAATCCTGCCGCAGCGTGCTGAATTGACGTTTACGTAAACGTCAATATTAACCCGTTTCGGCAAAAAAGTGGGGCGCCGAAGCGCCCCGTGGTCATGGTGGGGCGTGTCCGCCCCGTGCCTGCCGCCGGTTACTTGTAGAGCACCTCGGGCAGCCACATGCCGATCGCCGGGAAAATGTACAGCAGCACGATGGCCAGCACCTGGATGCCCATGAACGGCAGCATGCCCGCGAAGATCTGGTTCAACGTCACGTGTTTCGGCGCCACGCCCTTCAGGTAGAAAGCGCTCATCGCCACCGGCGGGCTGAGGAATGCTGTCTGCAGGTTCAGCGCCACCAGCAGGCCGAAGAACAGCGGGTCGACCCCGAAGTTGTCCAGCAACGGGATGAAGATCGGCATGAAGATCACGATGATCTCGGTCCATTCCAGCGGCCAGCCCAGGATGAAGATGATCACCTGGCTCAGGATGAGGAACTCGGTCTTGGTGAGGTTCATGCCCAGCACCCATTCCTCCACCAGCGCCTGCCCGCCCAGCAGCGCAAACGCCGCCGAGAAGATGGCCGAGCCCACGAACAGCCAGCAGACCATCGCGCTGGTCTTGGCGGTCAGGAACACGCTTTCCTTGACGACGTTGAAGGTGAGCTGCCGGTAGGCAATGGCGAGCAGGAAGCCGCCCAGCGCACCGACGGCCGCCGCTTCGGTGGGCGTGGTCAGGCCGAACACGATCGAGCCCAGCACCGCAAGGATCAGCACCAGCAGCGGGAAGAAGCTGGAGAGCAGCATCTTGAAGATCTCCAGCCGTGCGTAGCTGAGGATGCCGTAGAACACCGCCAGCGCGAGCGCACCCACGCCCAGACCGATCCAGTAACCCTGCGGCGCCGGCTGGGTGGTGGCCGGCGCGCCGCTGGCCGCTGATGCTGATGCTGATGCCATTGTCGCCGCCGGTTCAGCGCCGGGGGGCAGCGCCACGCTGTCCGCGGGTGGCTGGGGTCGGTCGGCTTCGGCACCCGGCGGCAGTGCGACGGCGTCGCTGGACGCACCGGGTGGCTCGGCCACCGCGTCGCTTGAACCCGCTGGCTCGCTCAGGCCGCCACTTTCGCTGGGCGGTTCGCTCAGGCCGCCGGATTCCGCGCCGGGCTCGGCCAGACCGCCCGCATCGGCGCCCGGTTCTGCCAGACCGCCCGCGGCGGGTTCAGCGCCCGCTCCCATGGGCTGCAGTTCCTCGTAGGTGTCCACCACGGTCACGCGGGTGGCGCTCTGGTAGCTGAGCAAGGCCACCGCGGCAAACAGCAAGGCGGGCAGCAAGGCAATGCCCAGCTGGCGCAGCATGTAGCCCGTGGACACGCCGTGGTTGTTGGCACCTTTGAGGGCCTTGACCAGCCCGCCCAGGGCCCAGGCATTGCCAGTGGCCCCCATGCGTGTGAGTGGTGCTGGCAGCGGCACGATCCGCTTCTCGGCGCTCAGCGGCGGCGCCCACTCCGGTTTGATCTTGGCGACGATGATCACGTACACGATGTACAGACCGGCCAGCATGATCCCGGGGAAGAACGCACCCGCGTACAGCTTGACGACCGAGACCCCTGCGGTGGCGCCGTACACGATCAGCAGCACAGAGGGCGGGATCAGGATGCCCAGACAACCACCGGCGGTGATCGCGCCGGACGTGAGTCGCACGTCGTACCCTGCGCGCAGCATCTGCGGCATGGCCAGCAGGCCCATCAGTGTGACGACCGCGCCCACGATGCCGGTGGCGGTGGCGAAGATCGCGCAGGTCACCAGCGTCGCCACCGCGAGCGAGCCCGGCACGCGGGCCAACGCCAGGTGCAGGCTGTGGAACAGCTTCTCGATCAGGTTGGCACGTTCGACCAGATAGCCCATGAACACGAACAGCGGGATCGAGATCAGCACGTCGTTGCTCATGACCGAAAACGCGCGCTGCACCATCAGGTCCAGCGTCTGCTTGATCGCCCCGGCCGAGGTCTGGTCGCCCGAGTGGTAGGCGAAGAACGCGAACAGCATGCCCATGCCCATCAGCGTGAACGCGGTGGGAAAGCCCAGCATGATGGCCACGACCACCAGCGAGAGCATGAGCAGGCCATAGTGGCCGTTGGTCATGGTCGGTGCGCTGATCACCATGGTCAGCACACCCAGCAGGATGAGCGCCATGAGGCCAAAGCCAAACCAGAGTTCTTTGCGGATCATCATGGCTGGGCGCCTTTCTGTTGTTGCACCACCAGCCGGTCCAGGCTGTCGATGTCGCTGTCTTTCACATGGACCATTTCCTTGAGCTTGTCGACGTCGACCTCTTCCACGTCGCCTTCTCGTGCCGGCCACGCACCGGTTTGCAGGCAGATCACGCAGCGGACGATCTCCACCAGGCCCTGCAGCAGCAGCATGGCGCCCGCGATCGGCACCACGAACTTGAACGGGTAGACCGGCAGCGGGTCGGCGTTGAACGTCTGTTCGCGAATGGCCAGCGAGTCGTTCGCGAAAGTCCAGCCGGCCCAGGTCAGCGCCACGATGCCGGGCAGGAAGAACAGGATGTACAGCGTCAAGTCAACGCCGGCTTGCGTGCGGGGCTTGAAGAAGCCGTACAGCACGTCGCCGCGCACGTGGCCGTTCTTGGCCAGCGTGTAGGCCCCGGCGGACATGAAGAGCAGGCCATACAGCATGATCTGCGCGTCCAGCACCCAGGCGTGGGGTTTGTTGAGCACGTAGCGGGAGAACACCTCCCAGCTGATCAGCAGGGTCAGACCGACCACCGACCAGGCGCAGGCCTTGCCCAGCCAGGTCGACAGCCGGTCCACGGTCATCAAGAGTTTTTGCATGGCATTCCTCAAATGAAAAGGGGCGCCCGTGGGCGCCCCGCGGGCACAGTGGGGCGGATCAACCCTTCTTGGCGCCCTTGCCGAAGTAGTGGTTGTAGGCCATCTTGAAGTCGACCATGTAGTCGTTCTGCCACTGGCCGGCGCGCTGGGCAAAGGCACGCTGGCTGTCCAGCACCTTCTTGAACAGCGGGTTTTCGCCGCCCTTCTTGGCGATGATCGTGTCCCAGGCCGCCAGCTGCGCGCGCAGGATCGCATCGGGCGTCTTGTAGAACTTGACGCCCTTCTTCTTCAGATCCATGTAGTCCGTTGAGTTGCGCTGGATCGCCTTCCAGCTCATGTCGGCGCTGGCGGCCTGCACCGCGTAGTCGATGATGGACTTCAGTTCGGCCGGCAGCGCTGCCAGCTTGTCGCTGTTGAAGAGAATCTCGAACTGCTCGCCGCTCTGGTGGAAGCTCTGCAGCATGCAATTCTTCACCACATCGGGGAAGCCCAGCAGGTTGTCGGAGCTGGCGTTGTTGAATTCCGCGCCATCGATCAGACCGCGGTCCAGCGCCGGCACGATTTCACCACCGGGCAGCGGGTTCACCGCGGCGCCCATCGCGGTGTACATGTCCACCGCCAGACCCACGGTGCGGAATTTCACCCCCTTGATGTCGTCTACCTTCGCGATGGGCTTCTTGAACCAGCCGAACGGCTGGCTGGGCATGGGGCCGTACAGGTAGGAGGTGACGTCCAGGTTCAGGCTTTTGTAGATTTCGGACAGCAGCGCCTTGCCGCCACCGTAGTTGTGCCAGGCCAGCACCATGTTCGGGTCCATGCCAAAGGCCGGGCCCGAGCCCCACAGCGCCAGGGCGGAGTTTTTGCCGTAGTGGTAGGCCACCACACCGTGACCGCCGTCCAGCGTGCCTTTGGCCACCGCTTCGAGCAGCTGGAACGCCGGCACCACCGAGCCCGATGGCAACACTTCGATCTTGAGCTTGCCGCCGGCCATGTCGTTCACCTTCTTGGCGAAGTCGTTGGCGTACTCATGGAAGATGTCCTTGGCGGGCCAGGTGCTCTGGAATCGCAGATTGGTCGTCTGGGCGGTCGCGATCATCGGGGCCGACATGGCACCAGCGGCCACCGCGGCGCCTTTGAGCATGCTGCGGCGTGAAGTGGCGGTCTTCTTTTCGGTCATGGGTTGTCTCCGTCTGTGGGTGGAAGGGCGGTCCATGATGCGCAGCAATGCCACGGATACGGTGCAGGGTTTCCACCAGCCAGTTGTCGTGCGCGCGACCGCCTGCGTTGACAAATCAAGGACTTGGCTGTTTTGGTCGGTTGAAGAATTTTCACGGTGCCTGTGAAAACTGCCTCGGCTGTTGGGGCGGCCCGGCGCCGGGGGCGTGTGGGCCTCCTACAATTTGCGCCTTTGTACCGTCCCTGGAGCCTTGATGACCACCGTCCACGACCCCGAACGCAAACGCGCCCTGGTGCTGCGCCTCAAGCGCGTGGAGGGCCAGTTGCGGGGTATCCAGAAGCTCATCGAGACCGATTCCGATTGCGAAAAGGTCGCCCAGCAACTGGCCGCTGCGCGCAAGGCGCTGGACAAGACGTTCTTCACCATGGTCGGCTGCGTGATCGCCCAGGGTGACGTGCCCGCAGACGACGTGGCCGACATGCTGGCGCGTTTCTCCTGATCGCCAATGGGTCAATCGCGATGCAACCGATCCAGCTGTTCGACCCCGCTTCCAGCACCTACACCTATGTGCTGTTCGATGTGAACACGCGAGAGGCGCTGATCATCGACCCGGTGGACGAACAGATCGAGCGCGATCTGGCGACGCTGCGCGAATACGGCCTCAAGCTGGTCTGGGCGGTCGAAACCCACGCCCACGCCGACCACATCACCAGCGCCGGCAAGCTGGCCGAGCTGGCGGGCGCCCGCACCGCGGCGCCGGCGGGTTGCGGCATCGGCACCGCGGCGGTGCAGCTGGCGCACGGTGACACGCTGTCCTTTGGTGCCGAGCCCTTGCAGGCCCTGCACACGCCCGGTCACACCGCCGGCAGCATGAGCTTTGTCTGGCGCGACCACGTTTTCACTGGCGACACCCTGCTCATCAACGGCTGTGGCCGCACCGACTTCCAGTCGGGCAGCGCGGTAGACCTCTACCGCAGCCTGACACAGGTGTTGTTTGCGTTGCCGGATGCCACCACCGTCTGGCCCGGGCACGACTACAACGGCCGAACACACTCGACCATCGGGCACGAGAAGGTGTCCAACGCCCGCGTGGCCGGCAAGTCCGAGGCCGAGTTCGTGGCCCTCATGGATGGGCTGAACCTGCCCCGGCCGCGCCGCATCGACGAAGCCGTGCCGGCCAACCTCACGTCCGGTATCCGCCACGACGTGGATGGTGCGCTGCTGCTGCAGCCCCGGCCCGGGCCGGGCGGTTACGCAGGCGACGTGTCGCCCCAGCTGGCTTGGCAGTGGGTTCAGACGGGCGAGGCGGTGCTGGTGGACGTGCGCACCGACGCCGAGCGCGAATGGGTGGGCTTCGTGCCCGGCGCCATCGGCCTGGCGTGGAAGCAGTGGCCGGGGATGGCGATGAACGCTGCCTTTGACGACGGCATCCGCCAGGCCGGGGCCGGTGGGCAGAAGCTGGTGCTGCTGTGCCGCAGCGGGGTGCGCTCCATCGCCGCTGCCAAGCGCGCGACCGAGCTCGGTCTGCAGGCCTACAACATCCTCGAAGGTTTCGAGGGCGACCCGGACGCGCAAGCGCACCGCGGCCAGCGCGGGGGCTGGCGCTTCCAGGGCCTGCCCTGGCGCCAGAACTGAGCCCTGTCAGGGGCTGACGTTGTCCAGGCGCGCCGCTGGTCGGCACGAGTGGTCCAAACTTGAGAAAAAAGCGTAACAAGCCCTGTCAGGCCTGACAGGGTGTGTGGGGTTTGTCACACATTTCTTTTTTCAATGGGGTTTTCTTTTCTCAAAGGAGATCTCCATGGAAGCGCTCGAACTTGTCCGCGAAAACACCCCGATCAACCCCGCATTCTCGGCACACCTGTGTGACCGGATCGAACGGGATTTCATCAACCGGTGGAACACCCAGTGGGGTGGGCGCTCGCTGGTGCATGGGCGCGATCCCGGCCCCGACGCGGTGCGGCTGAACGGGAACGACTACCTCAGCCTGACCGGTCACCCCGCCATCATCGGCGCACAGACCTCGGCCATCCGGCAGGACGCCGAATTCGTCATCCAGTCGGGTTCCTTTTTGCTGGAAACGCACCCGGTCAGGGCGTTTGAAAAGAAGCTCGCGGGATGGATCGGTAAAGACGATGGTGTGCTGTGCCAGTCGGGTTATGCCGCGAACGTGGGCTTGCTGCAATGCATCACCGATCCGCAGACGCCGGTCTACATCGACATGCTGGCCCACACCTCGTTGTGGGAAGGGGCCAAGGCCGCGGGGGCGCCGATCCA
>CALRYD010000051.1:0-32728 GCA_943372305.1 Hydrogenophaga intermedia
GGCCGACTACTTAATGCCCGACGGCCCGCGCGTCGGCGGCATCACCCCCTTCCTGAAAGTCGCCGGGCTGGCGCACCACGCCGGCCTGATGCTGGCGCCCCACTTCGCGATGGAGCTGCACGTGCACCTGGCCGCGGCCTACCCGACCGAACCCTGGGTGGAGCACTTCGAATGGCTGGAGCCGCTGTTCAACGAGCGCATCGAGATCGCGAGCGGCCGCATGCTGGTGCCCACGCGGCCGGGCCTGGGCCTGTCGCTGAGCGAGCAGGCGCGGGCGTGGACGCGCGAGCAGGTCGACATCGGCACACGGGTGTGAAGGCGACCGATGTATCAACCGCTGGACCCCGCGCGCTTCTTCGGTGAGGTCGGCGGCGAGCCGGTTGCCCTGTTCCGCCTGCGCCATGCCAGCGGCATGGAAGTGGCCGTGTGCAACCTGGGCGCCAAGGTGCTGCAGATCGGGGTGCCCGACCAGTATGGCGACATCGGGGACGTGGCGCTGGGTTACGACAGCCTGGCCGCGCTGCGGTCCGGAGCGCCGTCCATGGGTGCCTTCATCGGCCGCTACGCCGGGCGCATCGGGCAGGCCCGCTACACGCTGGACGGTACGGCTTACTCGCTGGAATCCAATGCCGGCCCGCACGCCATCCACGGCGGACCGGACGGCTCGCGCCACCGCGTGTTCTCGGCCCACCAGGACGGGTCCGACCAGCTCACGCTGAACCTGCGGTTCGACCCCGCCCACGACCGCCACCCCGGCACCGTGGACCTGACGCTGACCTACCGCCTCACTGACCCTAACACGCTGGTGTTGGAACACGAGGCGGTGGCGGTCTGCCACGTCAGCCCACCCTCACCGGCCAGCTTCACACCGCACATCTTCTTCAACCTCGACGGGCCGGGCGGGTCGCTCATCGACGACCACCACCTGCTGGTGCCGGCCGACCACTTGCTGGCCACCAACGCGGACAACGTGGCCACCGGTGAGCGCACATCGCTCGGCTGCCATACGCTGGACCTTCGTCCGGGCCGTCGCCTGGGTGAACTGCCCGGCATCGACCATGCCTACGAGGTCGCGCCCACGCGGGACGGCGCGTTGCGCCGCGTGGCCCAGGCGTTCAGCCCGCTCAGCGGCCGCCGGCTGGACGTCTGGACCACCGAACCGGTACTGCAGGTCTACACCGCAGGCGCACTGGGCATCGGCGCCACACCCGACGTGGGCAAGCACGGCGTGGTGCACCGCCCGCGCGCCGGCCTGTGCCTGGAACCGCAGCAATACCCCAACGCGATGAACTGCCCGGCGTTCCCACTCCAGTGCGTGGCAATCGGCCAGCCCTACCGGGCGCGGACCGAATACCGGTTCAGCGCCTTGTGAGCCCTGGGCACCGTGCCGTGCTCAGGCGGGACGGTGCAATGCCACCTTGTGCAACAACTCCAGGAGCATGGCGCGCTCCGCGGCGGACAGGTGGTTCAGTGACCGGTTGTCGGCCTCCAGCAGCGCCGCCATGGCGCGCGTGACCAGTGCAGCGCCCTCTGCCGTGACTCCGAAGTGCTGAGAGCGCTTGTCCGTCGAACTGCGCTCGCGCGACACGAGACCTCGCTGTTCCAGCTTCGCCATCCACACGGTGATCGCGGGCATGCTGACCGCCAGCGCGCGTGCCAGGCGGGAAGCGGTCACCGAGGCATTTTGCTTAATAAGATAAAGCAATGTGAACTCCACCTGCCCCAGAGCCAGCGGCTGTCCTGCTGCATGGCTGAACGCACTGTTCGTCACGATGCTTGCCTGCGCCAGCTGATAGCCCAGCAATTGGCGCAAGGC
Organism: Hydrogenophaga intermedia; assembly: GCA_943372305.1. GTDB lineage: Bacteria > Pseudomonadota > Gammaproteobacteria > Burkholderiales > Burkholderiaceae_C > Hydrogenophaga > Hydrogenophaga intermedia_D. The sequence goes on from CALRYD010000051.1 coordinate 1,817, forward strand.
TCCTTCATCCAGCCGGGCCCTGGGCGTCTGGCTGTCTTTGCTGATCGCGCTTGATTCGGCATGTTTCATCCGGCCCATTATGGAACCGCCACGCTGACCGGCCCGCTACAGCCCGACGCCAGCGAGAGATCCGGGCTAACCCTGATCGCCAATTTTAGTTAATTAAATAAACTACTTTCGCCATCAGAGCACCGCTTTCGGGCGGCCGAAAAAGCCCATCACCCCAAGGAGACACCATGCCCCGACCTTCTCATCACACGGCACGCACCAGTGCAGCCATGGCGGTTGCCGCCTTGCTGGCGGCCTGTGGTGGCGGCGAAACCACGCCCGCTGCCGCAACGACCATTCCACAACTGACGGCAGCCACCGGTGCTGTGTTCGCCGGTGACTGCGCCAGCCTGCAAGCCACTTTCGCAGGCCTGGCCAACACACAGATCACAGTGGCAGAAACAGTGGCTGCAGGGGGCCTGAGCATCGGTGGGCAGCCAGTGGCGGAGCACTGCCGGGTCACGGGGCAAATGCACCAGCGCACCAGCGCGGTGGATGGCAACAGCTACGCCATCGGCTTCGAGGTCCGCCTGCCCAAGAACTGGAACGGACGCTTCCTGCACCAGGGCAACGGGGGCATCGACGGTTCGGTCGTCACCGCCACCGGGTCGACCGGCGGTGGTCCTCTGACCCACGCACTGCAGCAAGGCTTTGCCGTGCTCAGCTCCAACGCCGGACACAGCGGTCCCACGCCGGCCTTCGGTATCGATCCGCAGGCCCGACTCGATTACGGCTACCAGGCGGTCGGCAAACTCACCCCCATGGCCAAGCAGGCCATCGCGCTCACCTACGGCAAAGGTCCGGACCGCTCCTATTTCGCGGGCTGTTCAAACGGCGGTCGCCACGCCATGGTGGCGGCGACTCGCTACTTTGCAGACTACGACGGCATCCTGGCCGGAGCACCCGGTTACAACCTGCCCAAAGCCGCCGTGGCCAACCTTGCGGGCGCACGCCTGTACGCCTCGCTGGCCACCACGCCCACGGTCACGAGCCAAGCCGACCTCGCCACCGGCCTCACCGACACCGAACGCGCGATGGTGGCCAGCAAGGTGCTGGCCAAGTGCGACGCCCTGGACAGCGCGGCCGACGGATTGGTGCAGGACGTGAATGCCTGCCAGGCAGCCTTCAGCCTGAACGACGACGTGCCCACGTGCACCGGCACCCGGGACGGCACCTGCCTGACGACCGCACAGAAAAACGTGCTTGCCACCGTTTTCAGCGGGCCGACCACCTCTGGCGGCGTTCGCATGTACACCAGCTTCCCGTTCGACGGCGGCTTCGGTGCGCCGGGGGTGGCCAACTGGGAGTTCGGGGCGGCCCTGACACGCGACCCCGGGGCGACCGGCATCATCTTCAAAGTACCGCCCGAATCGTATGGCGGGTTCAACGGCGTCAACTTCGCACTCAACACCGACCTCGATGCGCTCTACGCTGGCATCACCGCCACCAACGCCACGTACACCGAGTCGGCCATGTCGTTTATGGCGCCCCCGAACCCCACCCGCATGCAAGGCCTGCGGGAGCGCGGCGGCAAGATCGTCGTGTACCACGGTGTGAGCGACGCGATTTTCTCGGTGAACGACAGCGAGGCCTGGTTCAACGGCGTGCAGAACGACACCGGCACCGACTTTGCGCGGTTCTACCGTGTGCCTGGCATGGGCCATTGTTCGGGCGGCCCGGCGACCGACCAGTTTGATCTGCTGAGCCCGCTGGTGGCCTGGGTGGAACAAGGCGTGGCACCGGCCGAGATCGTGGCCACGGCGCGCGGCGCGGGCAACGCGGGTGGTGTGAACAGCGATGTGCCAGGCACATGGGCCGCCAACCGCACCCGCCCGCTTTGCGCGTACCCCAAGGTCGCGCGCTACAAGGGCAGCGGCAGCCTGGAGGTGGCGAGCAGCTTCGTCTGCCAGTGACCCGGGTGGATCGCCGGGTTCCGGATCGGACCTGAACCCGCGCCCACAGTCGACAAAAAACGCGCCAGCCCGGCGCGTTTTTTCATGAGGGATCGGTTGGCGTCAGCCCAGCAGCGCCGCCAGCCCGCCCTCGGGTTCGAAGCGGCGGTTGCGGTGGGTCAGGCGGGTGGGGCCGTCCCACACCGGCCGGGCGATGCTGTGGCGCGGGTCGCCGGGGTAACAGATGACGCGGCGGCCGTCTTCGTCGAACGGTTCGGGCTCGACCCGCGCAGGCGGGCGGCTGCGGGCCCAGGCCAGTGCCTGCTGCGCGCTGTCCAGGCGTGCAAGCTGGGCCAGGCTCATGATCTGCGGCGGGGCCAGGTCGATGGCGCCGTCCCAGTAACGCTGCAGGCCTTCGCGCGGGGTCAGCCACACGGCCTCGGTGGCTTCGTGGTTGTCGTGCCGGGCCTCCTGCCCGTCGGGCGCGGCGGCGACGAAGAAACGGGTGTCGAAACGCTTGTTGGTGACCGAGGGCTGGCGCGGTGTGATCCAGCGCGACCAGGGCCAGAGGCTGGCCACCTCCAGCCGCAGGCCGCATTCCTCCCAGGTTTCGCGCACGGCGGCCAGGTAGAGCGCGGCGGCGGTGGCCGCATCCAGCACAGGTTCGGCCAGGGCCTGCACCTGCGCGGCGCTCACGCCGGTCGACGGCCGGCTCATGTCGGCCGGGTCCAGCTTGCCACCAGGAAACACATGCACGCCACCCAGCACGCCCGATGCGGCGTGGCGGCGCATCAGCAGCACCTGCAGGCCTTCGGCCGCATCACGCAGCAGGATGACCGTGGCCGAGGGCACGGGTGGCGTGAGCACCACTTCGTTGTTGATATCGATGGCCATGTTGCGCTGCCTCAGGCCCCGGGCTTCTGCCAGCGGAAGAACATGGGGTAGACCTTTTCGACCACCGGGCCTTCGAAGGCCCAGGCCCTGCACTGGCCCAGGTGCATGGGCGGGCGGCCGTCGGGCGGCGGAGCGAACGAGGCCGAGCGGGTCTGGAACGCGGCCGTGGCCAGGTTGAACAGCAGTTCGCGCAGGTGGGTACAGCCCACCGTGCCGCCCAGGTGGCGTTCGATGGTCTTGCGCCAGCCCTTGCCCAGGGTCTCGCCGACCAGCCCCTGCATGGGCGGCATGGCCTGCGGGCAGGGGTCGTGCGGGTGGGCGTCCATGGCCACCTGCACGTCGCGGATGACCATGGCCTCGTCCACCGTGACGCGGATGCTCATGTGGTGGATGGCTTCGTGTGGCGCCCACTCGCCTTCGCCTTCGATTTCAAAAGCGTGCGGCTTGCTGTCGTGCAGCTCGCCCTCGATGTCCCACAGACCATCGTTGCGCTGGAAGCCGCGGTATTCGACGCGGCGCGTGTGCATGGGTTTTCGGGGCTGGGGCGCGGGCAATGGCAAAGCGGGACCTCGGCAGAACGAACGGACGAAACCGACATTGTCCGGCATCGTCCCGGGGCGCGCAGTCGCGCACGCTGCGGCGCGCCCGGCCGCTCAGGTGCTGGCCACCGCCCGCACCTGGGCCATGCAGGCCGCGCGCCGCTGGTCGCTGATGAAGCTGGCCTCGAAGCTGTTCTTGGCCAGCTGCACCACGTCTTCGCGGCCGAGGCCCAGCGCCGCCACCGTCTGTTCGAAATTGGCGTTCATGTACCCACCGAAGTAGGCCGGATCGTCGGAGTTGATGGTCGCGCACAGGCCGGCGTCGAGCATCGTCTTCAGACCATGATCGCGCAGGTCCGACACCACGCAGAGCTTGAGGTTGGACAGCGGGCACACCGTCAGTGGCAGGCGCGTGTGCGCCAGTTCGGCCATCAGCAGCGGGTCCTGCAGTGCGGCCACGCCGTGGTCGATCCGCTGCACCTTCAGCAGGTCGATGGCCTGCCACATGTACTCGGGCGGGCCCTCTTCCCCTGCGTGCGCCACCAGCTTGAAGCCCAGTTCGCGGCAGCGGGCGAACACGCGTTCGAACTTCTCGGGCGGGTGCCCCCGCTCGCTGGAGTCGAGGCCCACGCCGATGAAGTGTTCGCGGTACGGCAGCGCGGCTTCCAGGGTGGCGAAGGCGTCTTCCTCGCTCAGGTGGCGCAGGAAGCACAGGATCAGTGCTGAGCTGATGCCCAGTTCGGTCTCGGCCCGCCGGCAGGCGCCCGACAGGCCCTCGATCACCGTCGACATCGGAACGCCCCGTGCCGTGTGGGTCTGCGGATCGAAGAACAGCTCCGTGTGCACCACGTTGTCGGCCTTGGCGCGCAGGAAGTAGGCCCAGGCCATGTCGTGGAAGTCCTGCGGATGCAGCAGCACGCTGGCGCCGGCGTAGTAGATGTCCAGGAAGCTCTGCAGGTCGGTGAAGGCGTAGGCCGCGCGCAGCGCCTCGACGCTGGGGTAGCCCAGCGCCACCCCGTTGCGCTGCGCGAGCTGGAAGATCAGCTCGGGTTCAAGCGAACCTTCGATGTGGATGTGCAGCTCGGCCTTGGGGATGGCGCGGGCGAGTTCGATGGCGTTCATGGTTCAGCCCTCAGGTGTTCAGATCATGGTGTCGGAGAGCACATCCAGGCAACCGTGGAACCGGCTTCGCCGGGCCACTGGTTGCGTCCCCCTCCGGCCGAAGGCCAGAGAGGGGGAAGACGCGAAGCGGCGCAGGGGGTGCATTTTTTTAGCAGACACCGCAACTCACGCCGACCTGCTTGAGGTAGCGGCGGTAGGCGGCGCTCAGGCGGTCGGCGGCGCTGTGCACCTCGCCGCCGTGGATGGGCAGCTGCTTGGGTTGCTGCGATTCCAGGATGGGCTGGTCCTGGCTGAAGATGGTGACCTGGAAGTCACGCAGCGCCTCGTCGGTGGACGCGGTGTCGCTGGTGTACTGCGCGAACCATAGACGGCAGCTGTCGTCGCTGACCGGGCAGGCCCAGATGGTGTAGCTGTCCCGCGGGCCGCCGTCGTCGGGCTGCTTGCTCAGCAACGCGCTGTAGGGGCTGAGCACCTCGTAGCGGTAGGTGACCCAGCCGCCCTCGGTGGCACTGGCGGTGGCGCGCGGCTGCCAGGCTTTGTAGGCTTCGATCACCGGGCGGCCGTCGGCGGTGTGCGTCACCTCGTAGTGCGGCACCTCGGGGTGGCCGGCGTCGCCCAGCCAGTCGCGGTGCACATAGGCGAAGTGGGCCGTGTCCAGGAAGTTCTCGACCGCGCGCGGCGCGCTGGTGGCGACGTCGAACGGACCGTAGATCAGGCGCCGCCCGGGCAGGCCGTGCAGGGCTGGCGGTGCGTAGGCCGCGTCGCCCACCGCACCCCAGAGCAAGCCGTGCTGCTCCATCACCGGGTGGCGGCAGGCCTTGTGCGTGGCCGGCGGCTGGAAGCCGGGCAGCGCGGGGATGGCGGCGCAGGCCCCCTGCGGATCGAAGCGCCAGCCGTGGTACGGGCATTCGATGGTGTTGCCCTGCACCTGGCCGAGCGAGAGCTTCGCACCCCGGTGCGGGCACTGGTCGGTCATGAGCACCGGCTGGCCCTGCGCGTCACGCCAGAGCACCAGCGACTGCCCAAGCAGCCTCACCGCCAGTGGCGCGGTGCCCAGCTCACTGTCCAGCGCCAGCGGCCACCACCATTGCAGTTCCTTGTTCATTGAGTGTTCTCCAACAAAAAAGCCACCCACCCGGCGCGCCGGAGGGGTGGCCGTGCCGGTGCGGACATGCCGCACCGGCCCTGTGAGCCAGGAGGGCAATCAGTTGCCGGACGGCACCTTGCCTTCGACGCCCTTGACATAGAACTTGATGCCGTCGCGGAAGGCCTGGTCAGCCACCACGCCCTTGGCCAGCACTTCCTTGCCGGTGTTGTCCAGGATCGGGCCGGTGAAGGGCTCAAAGGTACCGGCCTTGAAACCGGCCTTGATCTCGTCGACCTTGGCCACCACGTCGGCGGGCACCTTGTCGGAGATTTTGATCAGGTCGTTCAGGCCTTCCTTGACGCCCCAGACGGTGCGCTTGGTGGCCCAGGTACCGGCCTTGAGCTCTTCGATGGCCTGGATGTAGTACGGGCCCCAGTTCGCCACGGCCGAGGCCAGGTGGGCGTTGGGCGCGAAGGCGCTCATGTCGGAGTCCCAGCCGAAGGCGAACTTGCCGTTCTTTTCGGCGGTCTGCAGCACGGCGGTGGAGTCGGTGTTCTGCAGCAGCACGTCGGCGCCCTGGTTGATCAGGCTCTGGGCGGCTTCGGTTTCCTTCGGCGGATCGAACCAGGTGTTCACCCAGACCACCTTGGTCTTGATCTTGGGGTTCACGCTCTGGGCGCCCAGGGTGAAGGCGTTGATGTTGCGCAGCACTTCGGGGATCGGGAACGAACCGACGAAGCCCAGGGTGTTGGACTTGGTCATCTTGCCCGCGATCACGCCGGCCATGTAGGTGTCCTGGTAGAAGCTGGCGTCGTAGATGCGCATGTTGGGTGCGCTCTTGTAGCCGGTGGCGTGCTCGAACTTCACGTCCGGGAATTCGGCCGCGACCTTGAGCATCGGCTCCATGTAGCCGAAGGAGGTGGCGAAGATGATTTTGTTGCCTTGCTGGGCCAGGTCACGGATCACGCGCTCGGCGTCGGCGCCTTCGGGCACGCTTTCCACGAAAGTGGTCTTGATCGCGTCGCCGAACTTGGCTTCGACTTCCTTGCGGCCCAGGTCGTGGGCGAACGACCAGCCGGCGTCACCGACGGGACCGACGTAGATCCAGGCGGCCTTCAGCGGCTCGGGCTTGGCTTCGGCGGCCGGTGCGGGCGCAGGAGCCGGCGCAGCCGGCGCGGGCGCTTCTTCTTTCTTGCCGCAGCCGATCAGGGCTGCGCTGGTCACGGCCGTCAGGGCCGCCAGCTTGATCAGTGAACGCTTGGTCAGGTCGGTCATGGAAACCTCTTGGTGGGTTGGGGGTGAAGTGAAACGAACAACGGAAGATTATGAACCGGCGCAACGCCGCGGGGCAGCACCGCCGACAAGGGAACGACAGCGGGTCACGGTCATGCGCCGGGGTAGAACGGTTTCCCGATCGACGCCGGCATGTTCACGCGGATCCAGGTCGGGTTGCGCGACATCAGCACCAGCACCACCACGGTGGCCAGGTACGGCATCATGCTCAGGAACTGGCTCGGCACCTCGACGCCGATGCCCTGCAAATGGAACTGCAACATGGTCACGCCACCAAACAGATACGCCCCGAGCAAGACGCGTGCCGGGCGCCAGGTGGCGAAGGTGGTCAGGGCCAGGGCGATCCAGCCTTTGCCGGCGATCATGTTCTCCACCCACAACGGGGTGTAGACCGTGGACACGTAGGCGCCGGCCAGGCCGCACAGGGCACCGCCGGCCATGACGGCCAGCAGCCGGATGCGGCGCACCGGGTAGCCCAGGGCGTGGGCCGATTCGGGGCTTTCGCCGACGCTGCGCAGCACCAGGCCGGCGCGCGTGCGCCACAGGAACCAGATCAGGGCCAGCGTCAACAGCACGCTCAGGTAAACCATGGGGTGGTGGCGGAACAGCGCCGAACCCAGGAAGGGGATGTCCGACAGCACGGGGATGGCGAACTGGCCCTGCTCGGGCAGCTTCTCCTGCACGTAGCGGGTGCCTGCGAAGGCCGAGAAACCCGCCCCGAACAGCGACAGCGCCAGCCCGGTGGCGTACTGGTTGGTGTTGAGCCAGATCACCAGCACGCCGAAGATGGCCGCGAGAAGAGCACCGGCCGCCATGCCGGCGGCAAAGCCGACGACGGTGCTGCCTGAGTGCACGGTGGCCGCGAAACCGGCCAGGGCGGCACAGAGCATCAGGCCTTCGGCCCCGAGGTTGACGATGCCGGCTTTTTCGTTGATCAGCAGGCCCAGCGAAGCAATGGCCAGCACGGTGCCGGCGTTGAGCGACGCGGCGATGAGGAGTGCAGTAGATTCCATGTCAACGACTCCTTATTTCTTCCACACGACGCGGTAGGCGATCAATGTGTCGCAGGCCAGCAGCGCGAACAGCAGCAGCCCCTGGAACACACCGGTGATGGACTTGGGCAGGCCCAAGCGCGACTGCGCCAGCTCCCCGCCGATGTAGAACATGCTCATGAGGATGGCCGAGAACACGATGCCCACCGGGTGCAGGCGCCCCACGTAGGCCACGATGATGGCGGCGAAGCCGTAGCCGGCCGGCACGAAGGGCGTGAGCTGACCGATGGGGCCGGCCACCTCCAGCGCGCCGGCCAGGCCGGCAGCGCCACCCGAGGTCAGCAACGCGATCCACAGCGCCTTGCGCGAGGAAAAGCCGGCGTAGCGCGCCGCCGCCGGCGCCAGGCCGCCCACCTGCTGGGCAAAGCCCGCGGTGGTGCGGAACAGGAAGATCCACACCAGGACCACGCCCAGCAGCGCCAGCGGCAGGCCGATGTTCAGCCGCGAGCCCTGCATCAGGCGCGGCATCTGCGCCACCTGCTCGAAGGTCTTGGTCTGCGGGAAGTTGAAACCCATCGGGTCTTTCCACGGCCCGTAGACCAGGAAGTTGAGCACCTGGATGCCCACGTACACCAGCATCAGGCTGACCAGGATCTCGTTGGCATTGAAGCGGTCGCGCAGCACGGCGGTGACGCCGGCCCAGACCATGCCCCCCAGCACACCCGCCACCAGGATGGCCGGGATGATCCAGCCGCCCGTGGTGGGTGTGGCCATCAGCGCCACCCCCGACGCGAACACCGCGCCGATCACATACTGCCCTTCGGCGCCGATGTTCCACACGTTGGAGCGGAAACACACGGCCAGACCCAGCGCGATGATGAGCAAGGGCGTGGCCTTGACCATGAGTTCCGACCAGGCGTAGCCGCTCTTGATGGGTTCCCAGAAAAACACCTGCAGGCCGCGCACCGGGTCCTTGCCGAGCACCGCGAACAGGATCACACCGATGACCACGGTGATGGCCAGCGCCAGCAGGGGCGAGGCATAGCCCCAGCGCGCCGAGGGCTGGGGACGGACTTCAAGCCGCAGCATGCACGGACTCCTTCTTGTTGTTGTTCGATGCGGCGTCGTCCCACAGGCCCGACATCCATTCCCCGATGCGCTCGACCGTCGCGTCCGCGCGGTGAATCGAGGGCGAGAGCCGGCCTTTGGCAATCACGTGCAGGCGGTCGCTGATCTCGAACAGCTCGTCGAGCTCTTCGCTCACCACCAGCACGGCGCAGCCGGCGTCGCGCAGCGCCAGGATCTCGCCGCGGATCTGCGCCGAGGCGCCCACATCGACGCCCCAGGTCGGCTGGCTGACGATCAGCAGCTTCGGCTTCGCCTCGATTTCGCGGCCGACAATGAACTTCTGCAGGTTGCCGCCCGAGAGCGATTTGGCCGCGGCGTCGGGCCCGTTGGCCTTGACGTTGTAGCGGCGGATGATGTCTTCGGCCTGCGCGCGCAGCGCGCCCAGCCGCAGCCAGCCGCCCGCGCCCACCGTGTCGCGGCGGGTCAGCAACAGGTTCTGCGCGAGCGACAGCGTGGGCACGGCGCCGCGGCCCAGCCGCTCCTCGGGCACGAAGTGCAGGCCCAGCGCGCGGCGTCGGCCGGGGGACAGGCGCGACGCGTCCTGCCCGGCCACACGGATGCTGCCGGCCGGTGCGTGGTTGTCTTCACCGGACAGCGCATACAGCAGTTCGGCCTGGCCGTTGCCCGACACACCGGCGATGCCCACCACCTCCCCGGAACGCACGGTCAGCGCGATGTCGGCCAGGTGGGTGCCAAAGGGGTCGGCGCTGGTCAGGCTCAGGTGCTGCACCTCCAGCACCGGCGCGCCGGCGTTGAGGGCGCGCGCCTGCAGCGCCGGCGGCTCGGCGCCGATCATGAGGCGAGAGAGCGACGCGTTGCTTTCGTTCTGCGGGTTGCACACGCCGGTGACCTGCCCACCGCGCAGCACGGTGCAGGCGGTGCACAGCTCGCGGATCTCGTGCAGCTTGTGGCTGATGTAGAGGATGGAACAGCCTTCGGACGCCAGCTTCTTGAGCACCACGAACAGCTTTTCCACCGCCTGCGGCGTCAGCACCGAGGTCGGCTCGTCCAGGATCAGCAGCTGCGGGCTGGTCAGCAGCGCGCGGATGATCTCCACCCGCTGCATCTCGCCCACGCTCAAGGTGTGCACCGGTCGGTCGGGGTCGATGTCCAGCCCGTATTCAGCCGCCTTGGCCGTGATGCTGGCCGACACCTCGGCCAGCGTGAGCGACTTGTCCAGACCGAGCCAGACGTTTTCGGCCACGGTGAGGGTGTCGAACAGGCTGAAGTGCTGGAACACCATGCTGACGCCCAGCGTCCGCGCTTCCTGCGGGTTGCGGATATGCACCGGCCGGCCGTTGAACATGACCGAGCCTTCGTCGGGCTTGACCGAGCCGTAGATGATCTTCATCAGCGTGGACTTGCCGGCACCGTTCTCGCCCAGCACGGCATGCACCTCGCCGGGCGCCACGGTGAGCGACACGTTGCTGTTGGCCACCACGCCGGGGTAGCGCTTGGTGATGCCGCTCAATTGCAGACGGGGGGTCGTCAAGGCGATCTCCTTCTTGTTGTGGTTCAGGCGGCGGCCGCCTCGGTTTCGGGTCGGCGCAGCGAGGCCGCGACCGACTTGATCTGCTCGCGCAACCAGCGCCCGGCGCTGGACGCATGGGTGCGTTCGTGCCAGAGCTGGTAATACATCATGCGAGGGAAATCCACCGGACACGGCAGCACCTTGACCGGCAGCACCCCGGTGAAGCGCTCGGCGTACTGGCGCCCGGTGGTCAGCACCAGCAGGCTGCCGGCCACCATGGCCGGGATCAGGCCGAAGTGCGGGCAGCGGGCGGTGATGTTGCGCACCAGGCCCTGGCTGGCCAGGTGCTCGTCGATGAAGCCGCGCGCGCCGGGGTGGGTGGGCGTGGGCGCGATGTGCTCGGCCGCCAGCCAGGCTTCCACATCCCACCCGCGGCGGGCGGCCGGGTGTTGCTGGGCCACCAGGCTGACCACTTCGTCGCCGAACAGTCGGCCCAGGTGCAGGTCGCCCGGTGGCTTGGGCCAGTTGCCGATCACCACGTCGTAGTGCCCCTGCGCCAGATGGGCGCGGTAGTCGGCATCGGCCGACAGCGGGTGGATGTCGATGCAGCAGCCGGGTGCCAGGGACTTGATCTGCGTGACCAGCTGCGGCAGGAACAGCGGGTCCAGGTAATCGCTGGCGGCCAGGCTGAAGGTCTGGCGCGCGGTGGCCGGGTCGAAGGCGCGGGCGTCGGAGAACAGCATCTCCGCGCTGCGCAGGATTTCGGCGGCCGGTTCGATCATGCGCAGACCGGCCACGGTGGGCACCATGCTGGCGCCCGAACGCACCAGAAGGGGGTCCCCCGCCAGTTCGCGCAGGCGCTTGAGCGACGCACTGACCGCCGGCTGGTACATGCCCAGCCGCAACGCCGCCCGCGACACGCTGCGCTCGGTCAGGACCGTGTGCAGCACGCGGATCAGGTGCAGATCAATCTTGTCGAACATGGAGACGTATTTCATACCCGGGGCTCATGTGCGCGGATGGGGGTTCCGGCATTCTCGCCATATGCCTGAGCATATGTTGTGCCACGCCCCTCGGCGCTATGCTGGCCCGCATGAACGCAAAAAAACCCGGGCAAACCCTGACATTTCTGCGCCGCGGCGAACCGGTCACGCTGACCGGCGTGGCCCCCGACCGCACCCTGCTGGACCTCCTGCGCGAAGACCTGCACCTGAGCGCCACCAAGGAAGGTTGCGGCGAGGGGGACTGCGGCGCCTGCACCGTGGTGCTGGGCGAGGCGGTGGGCGGGCAACTGCACTACAAGGCGATCAACAGCTGCATCCGGCTGGCGCATTCGGTGGACGGCATGGCGGTGTTCACCGCCGAGGACATCGCATCGCCATCCGGTGAACTCCATCCCAGCCAGGAAGCCATGGTGCAGTGCCACGGCAGCCAGTGCGGCTTCTGCACGCCGGGCTTCGTGATGAGCCTGTTCGGCATGTACCAGAACACCGGAAACGGTAAGGGCATCACCCGCGAACAGGCGCAGGTGGACCTGTCGGGCAACCTGTGCCGCTGTACCGGCTACCGCCCCATCCTGGACGCGGCGCAGCAGATGGGCGCCCTGCCCCTGCCCGCCGGTTGCGCGGTGGACGAAGCGGCGACCGTGGCATCGCTGAAATCGCTCAAGACCAGGGCGGCGGGTGATGCGCCCTACCTGCGTCCCACCACGCTGACCGACCTGCTGCAGGCGCGCGCCGCGCATCCGAAAGCCCAGGTCGTGGCCGGCACCACCGACGTCGGCTTGTGGATCACCAAGCAGCACAAGCGCTTCGACCGCGTGCTGGATGTGACCGGCGCGCGCGAACTGCAGCGGGTGGAAACCTACCCGCACCACATCGCCATCGGCGCCGCGGTCACGCTGACCGGTGCCTTCGCCGCGCTGGTCAAAGAACGCCCGCAGCTCCAGACCTTCGCCCAGCGCTTCGCCGGCCTGCCGGTGCGCAACTCGGGCACGCTGGGCGGCAACGTGGCCAACGGCTCGCCCATCGGGGATTCGATGCCGCTGCTGATCGCGCTGGGTACCAGCGTGGTGCTGATGCGCTGGAAGAAAACCAAAGCTGGCGGCGAAATCGCCCACCGCGAGCTGCGGCTGGAAGACCTGTACACCGGCTACCGCACCAACGTGATGCGGCCCGACGAGCTGCTGTGCTGGATCAAGGTGCCGCGGCCGACCGGGCAGGAGTTGGAAAAGGTCTACAAGATCAGCAAGCGCTTCGACGACGACATCTCGGCCGTCTGCCTGGCGATCCAGATGACGGTCAAAGGCGGTGTGGTGCAGCAGGTCTCCATCGGCGCCGGCGGCGTGGCCGCCACCCCGGCGCGTGCGCGCCAGACCGAAGCCGCCCTGCTCGGCCAGCCCTGGAACGCCGACACCGTGATGGCAGGCGCCGCGGCGCTGCGCGCCGAGTTCCAGCCGATCTCCGACATGCGCGCCAGCGCCCACTACCGGCAGACCGTCCTGGGCAACCTGCTGCAGCGCTTCTGGCTCGAAAGCCAGGGCCTGCAAGGCATCAACCTCGACAGCCTCAAGACCGTGGAGGCCCTGGCATGAACGCACCGGATCTCAAGCTTGTGGTGGACAACACGCCGGTCACGCCGGCCGCGGGTGTGTCCCGATTCCATGAAAGCGCCCGCGCCCAGGTGGCCGGCGCGGCCACCTACATCGACGACATCCCCGAGGTGCGCGGCACGCTGCACGCGGCGCCGGTGTGTTCGCCCGTGGCGCACGGCCGGCTCAAGGGCATAGACGCGTCGGCGGCGCTGGCCCTGCCCGGCGTGCGCGGCTTCGTCGGCGCGGCCGACATCCCCGGCGACACCACGCTCGCGGCCTTCGCGCACGACGAGCCGGTGTTCGCCCACGGCATGGTGCAGTTCATCGGTCAGGTCGGCGGCCTGATCCTGGCCGACGACGCCCTGACCGCGCGCCGCGCCGCACGCCTGGTGAAGTGGGACATCGAGCCGCTGGACCCGGTACTCACGGTGCACGAGGCCCATGCGCTGGAAAGCTATGTGCTGCCGCCGGTGCATGTGAAGCGCGGCGATGCAGCGGCTGCCCTTCAGCGCGCGCCACACCAGCTGGAAGGCACCTTCGAAGTGGGCGGCCAGGAACACTTCTACCTGGAAGGCCAGATCGCCTACGTCCTGCCGCTGGAGCAGCAGCAGTGGTGGGTCTACAGCAGCACCCAGCACCCGGGCGAAGTGCAGCACTGGGTGTCACACGCGCTCGGCCTGGCCAACCACGCGGTCACGGTCGAATGCCGGCGCATGGGCGGTGGCTTCGGCGGCAAGGAAACGCAAGCCGGTCATCTCGCCGTGTGGGCCGCCATCGCCGCACACAAGTTGAAGTGTCCTGTCAAGCTGCGGCTGGACCGCGACGACGATTTCATGGTCACCGGCAAGCGCCACCCGTTCGCGTACCACTACCGCGTCGGCTTCGATCACACCGGTCAGCTCTGCGGCCTGGACCTGGAAATGCTGGTCAACTGCGGCTTTTCCGCGGACCTGTCGGGCCCGGTGGCCGACCGCGCCATCTTCCACGCCGACAACGCCTACTTCCTCGAAGACGTCGCCATCCATTCCTACCGCTGCAAGACCAACACCCAGAGCCACACCGCCTTCCGCGGCTTCGGCGGGCCGCAGGGCGTGATCGTGATCGAGCGCATCCTCAGCGACATCGCCCGCGCACTGGGCAAGGACCCGCTGGACGTGCGCCTGCGCAACCTCTACGGCATCGCCGAACGCAACGTCACCCATTACCAGATGACGGTGGAGGACAACATCCTGGAGCCGCTGATGACGCAGCTGGCGCTCACCAGCGGCTACCGCGAACGCCGCGAGCAGATTGAGGCCTTCAACACGCAGAGCCCCATCATCAAGAAGGGCCTGGCGCTGACGCCGGTCAAGTTCGGCATCAGTTTCACCGCCACGCTGTTCAACCAGGCCGGCGCTCTGGTGCACGTCTACACCGACGGCAGCGTGCAGGTGAACCACGGCGGCACCGAGATGGGCCAGGGCCTGAACACCAAGGTCGCGGCCATCGTGGCGGACGAACTGGGCGTGCCGTTCGAGAAGGTTCTGAGCACCGCCAGCGACACCAGCAAGGTGCCCAACGCCAGCGCCACCGCGGCCAGCAGCGGCACCGACTTGAACGGCCGCGCGGCCCAATTTGCGGCGCGCCAGGTGCGCCAGAACCTCGCGGCCTTCGTGGCCGGGCTCGACGGCGTGGGCGCGGGGGCGGTGCGCTTCGAAGGCGGCCAGGTCATCACCGAGAAAAACTCCCGGCGCTGGGAAGACGTCGTGGGCGCAGCGTACGCCAACCGCATCCAGCTCTGGAGCGACGGCTTCTACCGCACGCCCAAGATCCACTACGACAAGACCACCATGCTGGGCCGGCCGTTCTACTACTTCTCATACGGTGCGGCGGTGACCGAGGTGGCCATCGACACGCTCACGGGTGAGAGCCGAGTACTCAAGGTGGACATCCTGCACGACGTGGGCCGCAGCATCAACCCGGCGATCGACATCGGCCAGATCGAAGGCGCCTTTGTGCAGGGCATGGGCTGGCTCACGACCGAGCAGCTGGTCTGGAATGGCAAAGGATTGCTCCAGACCCACGCTCCGAGCACTTACAAGATCCCGACCGCCGGCGACATCCCCGCGCACTTCAAGGTAGACCTGTGGCCCGAGGCCAACCGCGAGGACAACGTGCACGGCAGCAAGGCGGTGGGCGAGCCGCCGTTCATGCTGGGCATCAGCGTGTTCGAGGCGCTGCGCGACGCGGTGGCACAGGCGGGAGGCCAACCTGGGAGCATGAACGCCCCGGCGACGGCGGAAGAGGTGCTCAGAGCGCTGGCACACCCGGCGGGCTGAAAGGCCAGAAGGGTCGTGGGGAACCATCTGGCGTCCTGTTGACTTCCCTCAACATCTTAGGGAATGCACCGCGTATAAAACCCCCAGCGCCTCCATCCCGACGGGCGCCACGGGGGTTTGATCATGAAACGGCTGTCGTTCATCGCGTCGCTGCTGGTCCTGCCCTTGGGCCCACGGGCATGGGCTCAGAGCGATACGCCGCCCGAGGGGTGGGGCCAGGGCATTCGCTCGCCTGAGGGCTTGCGCAAGCTCATCGAGCTCAAGGACCCGCGTCTTGTCATCGTCGATGTGCGCCCATCCACCGACTATGCGGCGGGACACATCCCCACCGCGATCAACATTCCCGGCGGTGTCACCACGGACATGCCGGCGCCGCCTGCGAAAGACAAGTACCTGGTGCTCTATTGCCACGGTGGCCTGAAGTCCCCAGCGGCGGGCGAGCGGATGCGGGCCGACGGATACCAGCACGTCCTGGTCTGGGGCGGCATCCTGAACTGGCCCTATGAACGGGAAACCCCCGCCAAGTAGCCGCCGACCGGTCGGGCTGGCAGAGCCTCGGAGACGCCTCAGATGGGTGAACAACGTGGACGGTGCTGAATGAAATCCGCCTCAGGCCGCGCTGCGCACAGGATCGCCATGGCGGCTGTTCCATGGCTGGTGGGGTTGTCCTGCCTGGCGTCCAGCCCCGTGGTGGCTTCCGGGCCCCGACCCTGCCCCGAAGGGGGCGTGGTGGTTGCAGGGGCTGGGGAACAAGACATCGAAGACATCTGCCAAGGCGCGGCCGACGCGCTGTCTTTCTTCGCCTCCCATGGGATTGCGGCGGCCGAGCCACTGTCGATCGAGGTCGCCCACCGGCTGCCTGCAGAAGCGGGGCCGACGGCAGTGGGTTGTTATCTGGAAAGCCGGCGAACCATCCATGTGGTTCCGTTCACCACCTTTCGGAAGCAAAAAACGTGGTTCGGCGTCCCGATCGATCGCGCCCTGTACCGATCGCTGGCCAGCCATGAGGCGGCCCATGCCGTCGCAGCTTGCCGCTTTCTGATCCCCCACCCGACCATACAGGCCAAGGAGTATCTGGCCTATGTGGCCATGTTTTCCACCATGCCGCCTGCGTTGAGGACGAAAGCGCTGAAGATCGTTCGTACCGAAACGTTCGACAGCTTCGATCGCTTCACACCCCTGCTCTACCTGTTCGATCCCATGCGCTTTGGTGCGGGCGCGTACCGGCATTTCTCGTCCATGCCCGATCCTTCAGCCGTGGTCCACCGTGTGCTGGCGGGGCAAGCGTTGACCGACTGACACCCGGGCCGGCAGCAGCGGCAGCCGGCCGTCTGGCAATGCCTGTCCTTCGGTGCCCCCTAAAAAGACCTCAGGGGGCCCGGTGGCGCTACCGCAACCCGTGTTTTCTGATCTTGTCGACCAGGGTGGTCTTGGGCACGCTCAGGGCCTTGGCGGTCTGGCCGACGTTGCCGCCGTGGCGCTCCAGCGCGTCGGCAATCAGGCTGCGTTCGAAGTGATCGACCGTCTCGGCAAGGCCGGGCTCACCGGTGCCCGCGTCGGCACCGGCCGGCGCCGCATGCGGCGACACCCACTGGGGACCGACGCCCAGCACCAGCGCGTCGGCCACGTTGCGCAGCTCGCGCACATTGCCCGGCCAGTCGCGCGCCATCAGCTGGCGCAGCTGGGCCTGCGGCAGACGCGGCTCGGGCCGGCCGTAGCGGCTGGCGGCCAGCAGCATGAAGTGCTCCAGCAGCATCGGGATGTCCTCTCGCCGCTCGCGCAGCGCGGGCAGTTCGATGTTGACCACGTTGAGCCGGTAGACCAGGTCGGCGCGGAAGCTGCCCTGCTGCGCACGCGCCAGCAGGTCGTCCTTGGTCGCGGCGACCACGCGCACGTCGACCGGAATGCTCTGGTTCGAGCCCAGCCGTTCGATGCAGCGTTCCTGCAGCACGCGCAGCAGCTTGACCTGCACGCCCATGGGCATGCTTTCGAGTTCGTCCAGGAACAATGTGCCGCCGTTGGCGTGTTCGATGCGGCCGATGCGGCGCTTCTGCGCGCCGGTGAAGGCGCCGGGTTCGTGGCCGAACAGTTCGCTGTCGAGCAGGCTGTCGGGCAGGCCGCCGCAGTTGAGCGCCACGTACGGCGCGTTGCGGCGGCGTGAGTGGTCGTGCAGCGCGCGCGCCACCACCTCCTTGCCGGTGCCGGTCTCGCCGCGGATCAGCACGTCCACCGGCGAGTCGGCTATCTCGGTGATCAACTGCCGCACCCGGGCGATGGTGGGCGCGTGCCCCACCAGCTTGCCCTCCAGCCCTTCGCTGAGGGTCAGCGCGCGCCGCAGGTTGGCCACTTCCAGCGTCAGGCGCCGCTTGTCCAGCGCGCGCTGCACCACTTCGACCAGCTGCTCGGGCGAGAACGGCTTGGGGATGAAGTCGTAGGCCCCGCTGCGCATGGCCTGCACCGCCAGGTTCACATCGCCATGGCCGGTGATCATGATCACCGGCAGGTCGGGGTCCATGTCCTGCGCCTCGGTGATGAGCGACAGGCCATCGGCGCCGGGCAGGCGCATGTCGGTCACGACCACGGCGGCCATGCCGGGGCTCAGGTGCGGCAGCACCGCCTCGACCGAGCCAAACGCGCGCACGGCGATGTCGGCCAATTGCAGGGCCTGCACGCAGCCCAGCTGCAGGTCGGTGTCGTCCTCGACCAGGAACACGGTCAGGTTGCGGTTCATCGGGATGGGGTGTCTTTCGGGATGTCGTCCGGTGCCTCCACCGGCACGGTGAGCACGAAACAGGCGCCGCCCTCGGGGTGGTTGTGTGCCTGCAGCTCGCCCCCGAATTCTGCGACAAGGTCGCGGCAGATCGCGAGGCCAAGGCCCAGGCCCACGCCGCTGGGCTTGGTGGTGTAGAACGGCTCGAACAGGCGCTGGAGATCGGTCTCGCTCAGTCCTTTGCCGCTGTCGCGCACCTGCAGCGCGATCAAGGACGGCCCCGCGCCGTCCTGCCGCTCGGCCGTCAGGGTCAGCACACGTTCTGGCGATTCCCGCATCGCGTCCATTGCGTTGCCGATCAGGTTGACCAGCACCTGCTCCAGCCGGTTGGCGTCGCACCAGCCGGTCCAGCGCCCGGGCTCGCAGCGGTTGTCCACGCGGATGTCGTCGTGTCGCAAGCGCAGCTGAAACAGGAACAGCGCCTGCTCGATCACGCGGCCCACGTCGGTCGCGCCCGGGGACGCACTGGACTTGCGCGAAAAGCTTTTGAGCGGATCGATGATGCGCGCCATCTGCTCCACCAGCCGCGCCACGATCGACAGGTTGTCTTGCGCCGCCGCGTGGTTGCCGCGGCGCATGAACTCGGCCGCGTTGCCTGCCAGGGTGCGGATGCCCCCCAGTGGCTGGGTCAGCTCGTGCGTGATGCTGGCGGCCAGCTGGCCCAGCACGGCCATCTTGCCGGCGTGCACCAGTTCGTCCTGCGCGGCGCGCAGTGTCTTTTCGGTCTGCTGACGCTCGACCACCTCGCGGCGCAGCTGGTCGTTGGTGTCGGTCAGCTCCTGGGTGCGAAGGCTGACCTGGTGCTCCAGGTCAGCATTGGCCTGCTCCAGCAGCTGCTTGGCCACCAGCTTCTGTTTTTCGATGCGACGGCGCTGGCTCCAGTACAGCGCGAGCAGGATCAGGAAGGCCGCCGACACCGCGCCGCCCACCCCGTCGACCAGCGCCTGCTGGCGCACCGCCGACAGGCTGGTGAAGATCAGCACCCGCCAGTCCATGCCGTCCAGCGAGCGACCCAGCACGAGGTGCCCGGCGCGGTTGCCTCCGGCCCCGAGGGTCTCGCGGTACCGCGCTTCGTCACCGGAGACGAATCCCCGCACCTCCTGCGTGTCGTCGTCGACCGACAGCGCGACATCGATCGGGAAGATCGGCAGCCGCATCGAACCGTAGGTCTGGGTCAGCTGGAGGTCGACCCGGCGCTCCGGCGGCAGCGGCGCCAGCGAGGTGTAGCGCCAGACGGGCTGCGACGAGAGAATGACCACCTGGTTCGCATCGGCCACCAGGGCCGGTGCCGCCAGCATGGGCCAGGTCTGTTCCAGCGCGTCCAGCCCGATCTTGATCGCCGCCACGCCCAGCACGCGCGGACCGTCGTAGATCGGGTGCGAGGCGAAGTAACCGGCCTGACCGCCGCGTCCGATGGCGAAGTGCCGCGTGGACCGGCCGGCCAGCGCCTCCAGGTAGTAAGGCCGGTAGGACACGTCTTCGCCCAGCAGGCTGTCGTCGCGCTCCGAGCCGTTGCTCGACGCCACCACAATGCCCCGCACGTCCAGCACGTACACCGCCACGCTGCCCAGGTGGGCGTTCAGACGCGAGAGGTAATCGTTGGCGGCCCGCTCACGCGCCGCATCGGGCGCGCGCAGCAGCGAGAGCACCGCCGGGTTGAGCTGGATGGTGGCCGGCACCGGCTCCAGCCGGCGCACGCGCGCCTCGACCACCGAGGCAAACAGGTCCAGCCGGCTGTTGGTGGCCGCCTTGAGGCTGCGCTCGCCCTGGGCGAAGCTGCGCTGGTACACCAGCGCGCCCGCGGCCGCCACCAGGACCACGCCCAGCAGCACCAGCAGCGCCCGGCGCACCAGCCAGCCCGCCCGGCCGGCCGAGGGGCCAGGCCCTGGCGCGACGCCGGCGTGTCCGGTGGTCGGTGCTGGTGCGTCTGGGGATGGGTTCAATGCTGAAGAATCTTGGAGAGGAATTCCTTGGCGCGCGGCGAGCGGGCGTCGGGGTTGCCGAAGAACTCGTCCTTCTTGCAATCTTCCACGATCTTGCCAGCGTCCATGAAGATCACCCGGTGGCTCACGCGCTTGGCAAAACCCATCTCGTGCGTCACGCACATCATGGTCATGCCCTCGTTGGCCAGCTGCACCATCACGTCCAGCACCTCGCCCACCATCTCGGGGTCCAGCGCCGAGGTGGGTTCGTCGAACAGCATCACGATCGGGTCCATGGAGAGCGCACGCGCGATCGCCACGCGCTGCTGCTGGCCGCCGGAGAGCTGCCCGGGGAACTTGTCCTTGTGCGCCATCAGGCCCACGCGGTCGAGCATCTTCAGGCCGCGCGCCTTCGCTTCGTCGGCGTTGCGACCCAGCACCTTGATCTGAGCCAGCGTGAGGTTCTCGGTCACCGACAGGTGCGGGAACAGCTCGAAATGCTGGAACACCATGCCCACACGGCTGCGCAGCTTGGGCAGGTTGGTCTTGGGGTCGGCGATGCTGATGCCATCGACCACGATGTCGCCCTTCTGGAAAGGTTCGAGCGCGTTCACGGTCTTGATGAGGGTGGACTTGCCCGAGCCCGACGGGCCGCAGACCACCACCACCTCACCCTTCTGGATGGAGGTGGTGCAGTCGGTCAGCACCTGGAAGCTGCCGTACCACTTGGAAACGTTTTGGATGTCGATCATGGTTGTTCTCCAGCCGCTCAGCGAATGATGGCAATCTTCTTCTGCAGGCGACGCACCAGCATCGACAGCGAGAAGCAAATGACGAAATAGACGACGGCGGCGACCAGGTAGGTCTCCACCGGGCGGTTGAAGTTTTTGCCCGCCACTTCAAAGCCCTTGAGCAGGTCGTAGGCGCCGATGGCGTACACCAGCGAGGTGTCCTGGAACAGGATGATGGTCTGCGTCATCAGCACCGGCAGCATGTTGCGGAAGGCCTGCGGCAGCACGATCATCTGCATGGTCTGGCCATAGGTCATGCCCACCGCGTAACCGGCGTGGACCTGGCCCTTGGGCACGCTCTGGATGCCCGCGCGCATGATCTCGGAGAAGTAGGCGGCCTCGAACACCGTGAACGTGATCATGGCCGACAGCTCCGCTCCCATGGGCTTGCCGATCATCAGCGGGATCAGCAGGAAGAACCACAGGATCACCATCACCAGCGGGATGGAGCGCAGCGTGTTGACGTAGAACGCGGCCGGCACCACCAGCCACTTCTTGCCGGACAGGCGCATCAGCGCCAGCACCGTCCCGAGCACGATGCCACCGATCATGGCCACCAGGGTGAGCTGCACCGAGAAGATCAGGCCCTTGAGCACGAAGTCCGAGAGCACATCCCAGTTCAGAAAGGAAAAGTCGAGGTTCATGTCAGTGCCCTCCGATCATGCCTGGCACCTGCACCTTGTGTTCGATGAACAGGGCTATGCGGTTGACGGCGAATGCGGAGATGAAATACAGCGCGGTGACGGCGAGGTAGACCTCGATGCCGCGCGAGGTTTCTTCCTGCGCCTGCATGGCGAACATGGTGAGTTCGGCAATCGAGACCGCGAAGGCGACCGAGGAGTTCTTGATGATGTTCATCGATTCGCTGGTCAGCGGCGGGATGACGATGCGAAACGCCATCGGCAGCAACACGTAGCGGTAGGTCTGGGGCAACGTCAACCCCATCGCCAGACCGGCGTAACGCTGGCCCTTGGGCAGGCTCTGGATGCCTGCGCGCACCTGCTCGGCGATGCGCGCCGACGTGAAGAAGCCCAGCGCAAACACCACGAGGATGAAGCTGGGCACATCTTTGAGCGGAGGAATCAGGGCCGGCAGCACGTGGTACCACAGGAAGACCTGCACCAGCAGCGGGATGTTGCGGAACAGCTCGGTCCAGACATTGCCGATGGCCACCAGCACCTTGCTGGGCGTGGTGCGGAAAATGCCCATGACCGAACCCACGACCAGCGCCACCACGAGCGCCAGCACGGCGACGCTCAGCGTCCAGCCCCAGGCCGAGAGCAGCCAGTCCAGGTAGGTGATGTCGCCGCCCGTGCCGAAGCAGCTGGGCCGCACCTCACCATCGATGGTGTCCTTGCAGAACACCTGCCAATCCCATGTGCTCATGGTCAATTTCCCAGGTTCAACACAGAAAGCCGCCCGGTGTGCAACCGGGCAGCTAGTTCAATTGCCAGTCAGCCGATCACTTCTTGACAGCGTAGTCTTCCATCGGCTTGTCGTTCGGGTTGGCCCAGGCCGCCTTGGTGGCGTCCGACAGCGGCAGACCGATCTTGGCGTTGGCCGGCGGGATCGGCTGCATGAACCACTTGTCGTACAGCTTGGCCAGAGAGCCGTCCTTTATCTGATTCTTGATGGAGTCGTCCACGGCCTTCTTGAAGGCCGCGTCGTCCTTGCGCAGCATGCAGGCGATCGGCTCGACCGACAGCACTTCGCCCACGATCTTGAAGTCGGCCGGGTTCTTGGACTTGGCCACGTTGGCGGCCAGGATGGAACCGTCCATCACGAACGCGTCGGCGCGGCCCGATTCGAGCAGCAGGAAGCTGTCGGCGTGGTCCTTGCCGAACACCTCTTCGAAGTTCACGCCGGTGGCGCGCTCGTTCCTGCGCAGGGTCTGCACGGACGTGGTGCCGGTGGTGGTGGCGACCTTCTTGCCGTTGAGCTGGGCGATGGAGGTGATGCCCGAGTTGGCCTTGACGGCGATGCGCACTTCTTCCACGTAGGTGGTCACGGCGAAGGACACGTCCTTCTGGCGCGCAGCGTTGTTGGTGGTGGAGCCGCACTCCAGATCCACAGTGCCGTTCTGCACCAGCGGGATGCGGTTCTGCGAAGTCACTGGCTGGTACTTCACTTCCAGCGCAGACATGCCCAGCTGCTTGCGGATGTCAGAGATCACGCGCTCGGCCATCTCGGTGTGAAAGCCAACGAACTTGCCGTTGCCGATGGTGTAAGAAAGACCGGAGGACTCGCGCACGCCCAGCGTGATGGAACCCGTGTCCTTGATCTTCTTGAGGGTGTCGGTGGTCTGCGCCACAGCGGCCGAGGTGGCCAGCACGGCGGCGAATGCAATCAGGGTCTTCTTCATGGGTACTCCTTCGAGTGGGTTGGAAAAACAATAAAACGGTCAGCCCAGCGGCCGGTCGTTGGGCGCGCGGTACAGCTCCAGCAGCGCCTCGGGCGCAGGCCAGTTGAGGTTGAGTCCTTTGGGCGGGATCGGCGACTGGAACCAGCGGCGGTAGATCTTCAGCGCTTCACCGGACTGCATGATCTCGGTCAGGCTGCGGTCCACCAGCGCCTTGAAGCGCGGGTCGTCCTGGCGCAACATGCAGGCGTAGACCTCGGCCGCCATGGGCTGCCCCACCACGCGCCAGTCATCGGGGCGGTCGGCCTTCACGCGCAGGCCGTACAGCATGGCTTCGTCCATGAGGAAGGCGTCGGCACGGCCTTCCTGTACCCGGTTGAAGCCGTCGCCGTGGTCCTTGACGGTGACGATGTCGAAGCGGGTGCCGGTCGACTCACTGTGCAGCAGCAGCGACCGCTCGCTGGTCGTGCCCGCTGTCACCGCCACGCGGCGGCCCTTGAGGTCGGACAGCTGGTTGACCCCCGAATCGCGGCGGGTGAGCAGGCGCGAACTGGTCTGGAAGATGGACACCGAGAAGCCGACCTGGCGGGCGCGCTCGCGGTTGTGGGTGGTAGAGCCGCATTCGAGGTCGACCGACCCGTTCTGCACCAGCGGAATGCGGTTCTGCGAGGTGACCGGCACCAGCTTGACCGCCAGCGCCGGCAGCTTGAGCTCCCGGCGGATGCGCTCCACGACGGCCAGCATCAGGTCGTGGGAATAACCGACCACCTGGCGCTTGCTGTCGTAGTACGAAAAAGGCACCGACGATTCGCGGTGCCCCAGGTTGATGGTGGCGGTGCGCGAAATCTTCTCCAGCGTCGGCAGGCCCGACGACTCGCCCCGGGCGGTGAACGCCAGGGGCAACAACAGCAGGAGTGGGAGGCGGGAAAGGAATGTCATGAGCGCAGTGTGCCGCCCAAGGCGCAAGGGGCGTGCCAGTCGGTGTTAACCCGTAGAACACCCCCTCTGAACCGGTATTTCGACCCTGAAAGCGGCGCAGAGGGCACGACGGCAAACGGAAAACCGACCGACGTTTGCCGCTGGCAAACGGATTTCCGACGCCCACCCCATGCTGTTCAGGCCCTGTGTGGCGGGAGCCGCCCCGGGCGGCCATGCACCGCCACACGGCGCTGCCCACCGGCCAGGCGCCGCGCCTCTTGCCACTGTTTCGGGTAGGGGTATGCCCAGTGCATACCCGGCGGGGTGGTGCCATCCCATCGCAGAATGGTTAGGGACGTTCTTGACTTGCACGAGCAAAACGCCTGTTCATAACAATGCTGGAGACAAACATGACGAAGTTCACCCTGAACGGCAAGGCGGTCGACGCCCGGGCCACCCCCGACACCCCACTGTTGTGGGTCATACGCGAAGAGATGGGCATCACGGGCACCAAGTTCGGCTGCGGCGTCGCCCAGTGCGGCGCCTGCACGGTGCACGTCAATGGCAGCCCGACCCGCTCGTGCGTGCTGCCGCTGGCCGCCGCCGCCGGCGCGCAGGTGACGACCATCGAAGGCCTGGTGCAGACGCGTGAAGGCAAGGCCCTGCAGGACGCCTGGATCGCGGAATCGGCGCCGCAATGCGGTTACTGCCAGTCGGGCCAGATGATGGCCGCGGCCGCCGTGATCAAGGACGCCCGAGCCCCCTTGAACCGCGAGCAGGTGCTCGAACGCATGGCGGGCAACGTCTGCCGCTGCGGCACCTACAACCAGATCGCCGCCGCCGTGGTGCGCGCCCAGAAGACCCTGGCCTGATGTGGGAGCCCCGAACATGAACACGAACACCCTCCCCGCGAACGCCCCCGTCATCTCCCGCCGGTCCTTCATCGTCGGCAGCGGCGCAGGTGCCCTGGGCATCAACTTTGGCGCCATCGACTTTGCCCACGCGCAGACCGGTCCCTTCGCCCCCATCGCCTGGGTCAGCATCGCGGCCGACAACACCGCCACCATCTACTCCGCCGGTTCGGAGATGGGTCAAGGCACCATGACCTCGCTGCCCGCCGTGGTGGCCGACCACATGGAACTGGACTGGAGCAAGGTGCGCGTGCAGCACGCCCCGCCCGATCCCAAACGCTTTGGCAATCCGCGCTTTGGCGGCGGCCTGACCACCGGTGCCTCGCGCACCGTCACCGGCTATTACGAACCGCTGAGCCTGGCCGGCCTGCAGGGCAAGCTGGTGATGCTCGGCGCCGCGGCCGCGCAATGGAACGTGCCAGTGAGCGAGCTGCGCGCCGAGAACAGCATGGTCATCCACGCAGCCAGCAACCGCCGCATCACCTACGGCGAACTCGCCCGGACCGCCGCCGCGCCCGCCGAGCTGCCCAAGGTCGACAAGACCATGCTCAAGCCCATGGCGCAGTTCAAGCTGATCGGCAAGGACCTGACCCGGGTCGACCTGGCGGGCAAGACCAGCGGCACCGCGGTGTACGGCATCGACGTGCGCCTGCCGGGCATGCTCTACGCCAGCTTGCTGAGCGCGCCGGTGCAAGGCGAAAAAGCCGAGAAGGTGGACGACGCCGCCACCAAGGCCGTGCCGGGTGTCAAGGCCGTGGTGGTCATCCCCACCGGTGTGGCGGTGGTGGCGGACTCCTTCCACACCGCCCGCAAGGCGCGCGACCTGCTGAAGGTGCAGTGGAGCAACACCGCGCGCGGCCGCCAGTACGACTCGGACGCCGCCCTCAAAGACTACGTGGCCCGTGCCGAGAACCTGGCCGACGCCGGCGTGACCTTCCACGCCCACGGCGATGCCGCCAAAGAGATTGCAGGTGCCGCCCGCACCTTCAAGGCCACCTACACCACCGAGCACGTGTCCCAGTTCACCATGGAGCCGATGAACACCACGGCCCGGGTGGACGGCGACAAGATCGAACTCTGGACCCCGTCGCAGACCGTGGGCTTTGTGGTGGGCGGCGTGGCCGCCGCGGGTGGCTTCAAGCCCGAGAACATCAAGGTCAACATCCAGCTGCTGGGTGGCGGCTACGGGCGCCGCGTCGAGGCCGAGTACGCGGTGGACGCCGCGCTCATCGCCAAGGCGGTGCCCGGCGTGCCGGTGCAGATGATCCACACCCGCGAAGACGACTTTGTGCGCGCCAAGCCGCGGCCCGCCACGGCCCAGCACCTGGTCGCTGCGGTGAACGCGCAGGGCAAGATCGTGGGCCTGCAGCACCGCGTGGTGGCCGAGCAGATCTACGCCCGCCTGTTGCCGGGCGCCTTCAAGGCCAGCGGCAACAAGGACTCTCCGGTGATGGAATTCGCCGACGGCGTGTACAACATCGCCGGGCACCACGTCCAGCAGCTGATCGAGGACCGCGGCATCGCCTGCAGCTTCTGGCGCGGCGTGGGCGCGGGCTATGTGAAGTTCGGCATCGAGACCCTGGTCGACGAGGTGGCGGTGGCGACCAGCCAGGACCCGCTGCAGATGCGCATCGAGCTGTGCAACAAGTCGCCCCGCGCGCAGGCGGTGCTGCGCGAAGTGGCCACCCTGTCGGGCTGGAACGGCCAGCGCCCGGCCGGGCGCGCGCTGGGTCTCGCGTTTTCCGACGCCTGGGGCACCTTCTGCGCCATGGTGGTCGAGGTGTCGCTGAACGCGGGCCGCCCGGTGGTGCACAACATCTGGGCCGCGGTGGACTGCGGGCATGCCTTGAGCCCCAAGAACATCCAGACCCAGATCGAGGGCAGCGCGATCTTCGGCCTGTCGGCCGCGCTGGGCGAAAAGCTCAGCTACAAGGCCGGCGAGCCGCAGCAGAAAAACCTGGGGGCCTACAACCTGCTGCGCGCCAACCAGACGCCGGTGGTGACGGTGAAGGTGACGCCGACCGACAACCCGCCCGGCGGCATCGGCGAGGTGGGCCTGCCGCCGCTGGCGCCGGCGTTGGCCAACGCCATCGCCCGCCTGAACGGTGGCAAACGCCTGCGAAACCTGCCTTTCCCGGACAAGGTCGCCTGAAGAAGGCCCGGCCCGACCCAGCGTCTGCGGCGTCAGCCGTGGCCGCCGGTCCGGGACGGTATGAAGGCCGTGTCGCCCGGCCGGCCGGGCAGCAACAGCTGCGCCCGCGCCGGCGCGGTCTGCGCCAGCAGCCGCCCCTGGCGCCAAACCTTCAGGCGGGTGGCGCGCAGGCGGATGGCCTCCACCGGGTCGCGCGCCTGCAGCAGCACGAAGCTCGCGTCCTGACCCTCGGCGATGCCGTAACCCGTCAGCCCCATCACCCTCGCGGCGTTCACCGTCACCGCGTCGAAACACTGGCGCATGCCGGCCTGGCTGGTCATCTGCGCCACGTGCAGGCCCATGTGAGCCACCTCCAGCATGTCGCCCGAGCCCAGCGAATACCAGGGATCCATCACGCAGTCGTGGCCGAAAGCCACGGTCACACCGGCCGCCATCAGTTCGGGCACGCGCGTCATGCCACGGCGCTTGGGATAGGTGTCGTGCCGCCCCTGCAGCGTAATGTTGATCAGCGGGTTGGCCACCGCGCTCACACCACTTTCGGCGATCAGCGGGATCAGCTTGCTCACGTAATAGTTGTCCATGCTGTGCATGGACGTGAGGTGCGAGCCGTTCACGCGGCCCTGCAGGCCCAAGCGCTGCGTTTCGCACGCCAGCGTCTCGATGTGGCGTGAGAGCGGGTCGTCGCTCTCGTCGCAGTGCATGTCCACCGGCAGACCGCGCTCGGCCGCCAGCTCGCACAGCAGCTTCACGCTGGCCGCACCTTCGTTCATGGTGCGCTCAAAGTGCGGGATGCCGCCCACCACGTCCACCCCCAGGTCCAGCGCGCGCTCGAGGTTGTCGAGACCGCCCTTGGAACGCAACACACCGTCCTGCGGGAAGGCCACGAGCTGCAGATCCAGGTAGGGCGCGACGCGCTGCTTCACTTCCAGCATCGCCCGCACCGGCAGCAGGCTGGGGTCGCTGGTGTCCACATGGCTGCGGATGGCCAGCAGGCCTTTGGCCACCGCCCAGTCGCAGTAGGCCAGCGCGCGGTCGACCAGCGCCTCTTCAGTCAGCAGCGGTTTGAGCTCGCCCCACAGCGCAATGCCTTCGAGCAAGGTCCCGCTCTGGTTCACGCGCGGCAGTCCGTAGCTCAGCGTCGCGTCCAGGTGGAAGTGCGGGTCGCAGAACGGCGGGCTCAGCAACTGGCCTTGGGCATCGACCGTTTCGTGGGCCGGCGCCTGCAGGCCCTCGGCCACGTCGACGATGCGGCCGCCCTGGACGGCGACCGACATGTGGGTGCGCCCATCGGGCAGGCTGGCGTGGGTGATCATCAGGTCGAGCATGGGCTCATTGTGTGCCGAAGCGCTGGTCGCCCGCACCGCCCTGGCCGCCCCGTAAAATCTCGCCCCTTTGTCCCCGATCCGCTCCTCACGCCATGCACTACGCCGTCTCCCACCACAAACTCAAGCTCATCCTCAGCGGCGCCGGCCTGAAAACCGGTGACGCCGCCGGCATCGACCAGCTCTTTGGCGGCAAGGACGGTTACTACTGGTTCGGCACCCTGCGCGACATGTGTCCCGAAGGCAAAACCCTGACCTGGGACAACCAGTACGCCCTGGTCGCCGCCATCCAGGCCCACGAAGACAAGAGCGCAGCCGAAGACGAAATGCCGTCCGAGAAGCCGACGCCCGCCCACATCGCGGCGATCTGCAAGCTGTTGGCGATCTGAACAAGGCCCCCACGCTCCGCCGCTGCGCGGGCATTCCTAGAATGCCCGCATGACCACCCTCCCCTCCCTCCCCTTGAAGGTCGCCGTGCTCGGTGCCGGCGCTGTCGGCTGTTTCTACGGCGGCATGCTGGCGCGCGCCGGTCACGCCGTCACCCTGATCGGTCGGCCGCAGCACGTGCAGGTGTTCCAGGCCCAGGGTCTGCGCATGCAGACCCTGGCGTTTGATGAGACCGTGCAGGTCGCCGCCAGCAC
The DNA here is from genome assembly GCA_943372305.1 of Hydrogenophaga intermedia. Taxonomy (GTDB): domain Bacteria; phylum Pseudomonadota; class Gammaproteobacteria; order Burkholderiales; family Burkholderiaceae_C; genus Hydrogenophaga; species Hydrogenophaga intermedia_D. Next base: position 30,980 of record CALRYD010000051.1, read on the forward strand.
GGACGCATCGGCCGTGGCCGGGGCCGATGTGGTGCTGTTCGCGGTCAAGTCGACCGACACCGAAACCGCCGGTGAACAGATGCGCCCGCACCTGGCGCCCGGCGCCCTGGTGCTGTGCCTGCAAAACGGCGTGGACAACGCCGAGCGCCTGCGCGGCGTGTTGCCGGGTGTCGATGTGGCCGCCGCCGTGGTCTACGTGGCCACCGAAATGGCCGGCCCCGGCCACCTGCGCCACCACGGGCGCGGCGAACTGGTCATCGAACCATCTCCCCGCAGCGCCGACCTGGCCCGGGCGCTGGTCACCGCCGGCGTGCCCACCGAGATCAGCGACAACGTGCGCGGCGCCCTCTGGGCCAAGCTCATCCTCAACTGCGCCTACAACGCGCTCTCGGCCGTGGGCCGCATCGCCTATGGCGAGCTGGTGCAGCGTCCCGGCGTGCGCGACGTAATGCGCGACGTGGTGGCCGAATGCCGCGCCGTGGCCGCGGCCGACGGCGTGACACTGCCCGGCGACGTGGACGCCGCGGTGCGCCGCATCGCCGAGACCATGCCCAGCCAGTTCTCGTCCACCGCACAGGACCTGATGCGCGGCAAACCCAGCGAGATCGATTTCCTCAACGGCTTCGTCGTGCGCCGCGGCGAGGCGCTGGGCGTGCCCACACCGGCCAACCGGGTGCTGTGGGCATTGGTGAAGCTGGTGGAAAAGCCGTCCGCGAACTGAGCGGCTGAGCCCGCGTCCTCAGGCGCCCCACTGGGCCAGCTGCGCGTACAGCGGAATGCCCAGCGTCAGGTTCAGCGGGAAGGTCAGGCCCAGCGACAGGCCGAAGTACAGCGAAGGGTTGGCCTCGGGAATCGCGTAACGCACCACCGCCGGCACCGCAATGTAGGACGCGCTGGCCGCCAGCGTCATCAGCAGCGCCGTGTCGCCCGCCGGCAGGCCGGCCGCGCGCGCCATGCCCCAGGCCAGGGCCGCGTGCAGCAGCGGTGCCAGCACGCCATAGGCCAGCAGCACTGGCGAGCGCCCGCGCAGGCCCGGCAAGTTGCGTGCGGCCATCAGGCCCATGTCGAGCAGGAAGAACGCCAGCATGCCCTTGAACAGGTCGACCGAGAACGGCTGCATGGCTTCGCGCCCGGCCTCGCCGGTCAGCAGGCCGACCGCCATGGCGCCCACCAGCAGCAGCTGCGAACCGTCGGTGAAGGATTCGTGCAGCAGCTTGCGCCAGTCGGTAGAAGCGCTCACCGGCGCGCCGGCCAGGGCCGCACCACCACCGGATGCCGCGGCCTGCTGGCGCAGGCGGTTGGCCATCAGCACCGCCAGCACGATGGCGGGCGACTCCATCAGCGCCATGGCCGCCGCCATGTGACCGCCGTAGGGCAGGTTGATGCGGTCCAGGTGGCCGGTCGCGGTGATGAAGGTCACCGCGCTGACCGAGCCATAGGTGGCGGCCAGGGCCGCCGCGTCAAAGCCCGACACAATGCGTCGCAGCAGCACAAAGCCCAGCAGCGGCACCACCACGGCCAGCACCACCGCGATGCCCAGACCCGCCAGCACTTGCGCGTTCAGGCCGGAGTCGGCCAGCGCAAACCCGCCCTTGAGGCCCAGGGCCATCAGCAGGTACATCGAGAGGAAACGCGAGATAGGAGCCGGGACTTCCAGGTTGGACCGCAGCAGGCCGGCCGTCACACCGACCACGAAAAACAGGATGGCCGGATCGACCAGGTTGTGCAATTGCATGAAACGCTCCTCCA
>CALRYD010000052.1:0-32043 GCA_943372305.1 Hydrogenophaga intermedia
TCCAGCTTGAACGGCTTGATGATGGCGGAGACCATTTTCATGCTGTGTTACCTCTTCTAGATCAGGAGGGTGTCCGGTCCGACCGGCTGACACCACGGGGTTGATGCAATCGCTTACAGCCCCAAGCAGGGACTGTGCCAACCACCGCAGCCACACGGGCACAGCGCTGTGGTCAAAACACCGCGCATCCCCCATCGGAGGGGCTGCCCCTGCCAGTGGCTGTGCCATCATGGGCAAGGTCCGTGCAGGTTCGCCGCGGCATGCACCGAAACAATGCACCACATGAGTGCACGCCTAAACAGGCGGTGCGTCCCGGGCTCCAGCGCCCATCGCGCACCGAAACAGGGAGGAATGAGGCATGGGTTTGTCTTTGGTGCACAGCCGTGCACTGCTGGGGCTGGATGCGCGGCCGGTGCAGGTGGAAGTGCATCTGGCCAACGGCCTGCCCAGCTTCACGCTGGTGGGACTGGCCGACACGGAAGTGAAAGAAGCGCGCGAACGCGTGCGATCGGCCATCGCCAACGCCGGGCTGGAGTTTCCGAGCAACAAGCGCATCACCGTCAACCTGGCCCCGGCCGACCTGCCCAAGGACTCGGGCCGATTCGACCTGCCGATCGCGCTGGGCATCCTGGCCGCCAGCGGTCAGATCGACCCGGCGCGGTTGGACGGCTGGGAATTCGCGGGCGAACTGTCGCTGGGTGGCGAACTGCGCCCGGTGCGCGGCGCCCTGGCCATGAGCCTGGCGCTGCACCAGGGCGCTGGCAGCGTGCGCCTGGTGCTGCCGCCCGGCAGCGCAGAAGAAGCCGCGCTGGTGCCACAGGCCCAGGTGCACCGGGCGCGCCACCTGCTGGACGTGGTGGCGCAGTTCCTGCCCGTGCGCGCCGACACCGGTGACGACACGCCACCCGAAGGCGATGGCTGGGTGCGACTGGCGCCCACCGAACTCGATCAGCGGGCGCCTGAAGTCGACCTGGCCGACGTCAAAGGCCAGGCCGCCGCCAGACGGGCGCTGGAGATCGCCGCCGCTGGCGGCCACAGCCTGCTCATGGTCGGCCCGCCCGGATCGGGCAAGAGCATGCTGGCGCAGCGCTTTGCCGGCCTGCTGCCGCCCATGGACACCACCGAAGCGCTGGAATCGGCCGCCGTCGCGTCGCTGGCCGGGCGCTTCCACCTCGAACGCTGGGGGCAGCGTCCGACCTGCGCGCCCCACCACAGCGCCAGCGCTGTGGCCTTGGTGGGGGGTGGCTCGCCACCGCGGCCGGGTGAAATCTCGCTCGCGCACCACGGGGTGCTCTTTCTGGACGAGCTGCCCGAATTTCCCCGCGCCGCGCTCGAGGCCTTGCGCGAGCCGCTGGAGAGCGGGCACATCCGCATCTCGCGCGCAGCAGTGCAGAGCGAGTTCCCGGCGCGCTTCCAGCTGATCGCCGCCATGAACCCCTGCCCCTGCGGCTACCTGGGCCACCCCACGCGCGCCTGCCGCGACACGCCTGACCAGATCGCGCGCTACCAGAGCAAGCTCAGCGGCCCGCTGCTCGACCGCATCGACCTGCACGTAGAAGTGCCCGCCCTGCCGCCCGACGACCTGCTGCAGGGCGTGGCCGGCGAGCCCAGCGCCGCCGTGCGCGAACGCGTGGTGGCCGCGCGCGATCGCGCGCAAGCGCGCCAGGGCTGCACCAACCAGGCCCTGGCCGGCCAGGCGCTGGACCAGCACATCCAGGCCGATCCGTCCGCGCTGAAATTCCTCAACACCGCCGCCGCCCGCCTGGGCTGGAGCGCGCGCAGCACCCACCGCGCGCTGCGCGTGGCCCGCACCATCGCCGACCTGGCCGGCTGCGACGCCGTGGGCGTGGGCCACGTGGCCGAAGCGGTGCAGTACCGGCGGGCGCTGCGCCAGGGCGGATGAAGCAAGAGCGCCTGGAAGCTGCTTGCTCAGCGGCGAGCGGGCTTTTCTTTGGCACGGACGGGCGTTGAAGCCGGCGCTTTCTTGCGCTCTGGGTTCGGCGAACGCAGCACCCAGGACTTGACCCACCAGCCCACGATCATTCCCGCGGTCAGCACGGACCAGAAGAGCCAGGCGTTCACGCTTTCCCAGCCATGGCGGAGGTTCATGCCGAACACAGCCCCGACCGCCATCAGCGGCAGCGTCCAGGCCGCCAGCATGTTGAGTTTCTCCTGTGCGCGGTGATTGGCCAGTGCGGCCCGGGTCTGCGCCTCGGCCTGCTGGGCCAGCCTGAAGTTCAGCGCCAGCTGGGCATCCGCGAGCAGCAGTTCCAGCCCCCGCTGGATGTCCACGCCCCGGTCGCGTGCGGTGAGCAGTTCCGCATCGTCCTTGACCGCCTCGCGCGCGGCCTGCAAGGCCGCCTGCAGGTTGCCCGCCGCGCGGGCCGTCGGCCGGGTCTGCTCGATCAGGGCAAACAGGTCGGCGGCGTCCTGGGCCTTGTCGTAGGCGGCGAGGCCCTGGGTCAGCCGTTCCTGGTAGGCGTCCAGCAGGCGCCGCAAGGCCTGTTCCCCGTTGGGGTGCCCCTGGAACGCCCAGGCGCCATCCGGCGTGCGCAGAAACACCGCGTGGGTGCGAGCGCCTCCCGCACTGCGCGGCGGTTCGTGCAGGATCAACAGCAGGTGCTCGCGTTCGTGGATGGCACGCTGGGCGCCATAGCTCTCGCGCCCGAGGCGCCGCTCGATCGCATCAGGCAGTTGCCAAGCGTAGTCGGGTCGTGTCATGCGGGCTCTCCCAGTTGATCCCACAGGTTTTCAAATGCCTGCTCGAATTGCCGCAGCAGCGCGGGGTCGTTGCTGAGGGTCAGGTTCTCTTCGTTTTCAGCGGCGGCGCTGCGGGTCCAGTTGTAGCTGCCGTTGAGCAACCACCGTTGGTCAAAGAGGGCGAACTTGTGGTGCATGTGCGCCGGGCTCTGGTCCACACGCACCGGCACGCCCGCATCGCGCAGGGCAATCACGTCGCTGCCGCGATCGAAGGCCTTTTCGTTGTCGGTGATCAGGCGCACCTTCACCCCGCGCCGGTGTGCCGCCAGCACCTCGGCGCTGATGTGGTCATCGGACAAGGTGAACACACAGATGTCGGCACGCTGCCGACAGGCGCGCAGCTGCCCGACGATGGCGCGCCAGCAATCTTCGCCCGGGCTGAACCAGGCCTGTGCCCGGTACGAGCCGCCGGGCGCGCGCGAGACGTCCAGCGCCCGCACCACGCCTTCGAGCCAGCGCACCAGGGCGGCCGGATCCACAGCGTCCGCCTCATCCAGGTGTTGGCGCACCAGATCGAAGGCCTGGTTGCGCAGCTGGCGCAGCCCTTCCTCGGGCAAGCGCGCGCCGCGCAGTGCCTCGGTCAGCTGGCGCTTTTCGTCGTCGCTCAGCCGGACATCGTCCAGGCTGCGTTGCAGCTGGTCCAGCAACTGCGGGACGGTGAGGCCGGTCTTCGTCATGGCTGAACCTCGGGCGGTTGTCCCGGCGGCTGGGCCAGCACCTGGGCATGGCGGGCCTTGACTTCTTCAAGCTGGCTGGCCACGCGCTCGACCTCGCTGCGGATGGAGTGGTCCATCTTCAGACGGCGCTCGGTGGCGGAAATCAGCGGCAGCAGGATGGAGCGGTAGGTCACGGCGATCTCCAGCACCGCCTCGGCCAGGCGCAGGGCTTCCGAGGTCTTGCCGTCTTCGGGGTCTTCCGGTTTCTTCAACCCGTCGACCGCGCGCGCCACGTCCAGCAGGCCTGCGGTGATGCGGGTGCCGGCATCGGTGTCGCTGCCGCCGAGCTTGCGCTGGCGCACGAACGCTTCGCAGATGTTCTTCCAGCGCAGTGTTTCGTCGTCGGTGGGGCTGCCCAGCAGCTGCGCGAGCTTGAGCAGGTTTTCCTCGGCGCCGGTGGTCAGCGTTTGCGCCTCGCCTCGGTAGTGGTCGCGCAGCAGGGCGTCGAGCTCGTCATCTCGCATCTGCGGCGTGATCTGCGCCGCCAGCTTGGTCATGTTGCGGTAGCTGCCCTGCAGCTTGAAGGGCGGCTCGGTGCGGTAGTCGTCCTTCTGGGCCGCCGACTCGATGTAGCTCAGGTTGACTTTGAGCAGCAGGTCGCGCGCGCGGAACAAGCGCTTGAACAGCTCGGTGAGTTCATCCAGCTCGGCCGCGCCATAGGGGTGCGAAAACGCGGTGGACGGCACGTCCTGCCCTTCAGCCCGTTGCACCAGCCGGTGCACGTCCTTGGGGTCGCGCGAGGACAGCGGCAGCAGCACCGGGTTGGCGGTCAGCGCGTTCTCCAGGTAGGACAGCGCGAACAGTGCCTCCCGCCCGGACAGCACGTCGCCCAGGTTGTAGATGTCGGCCCGGTTGGCCAGCATGTCGGGGATCTTGAACACATCGCCCGACTCGGTGTAGGGGTTGCCGGCCATCACCACGGCAAAGCGCTTGCCGCGCAGGTCGTAGCTGCGGGCCTCGCCGTTCCACACGCCTTCGATACGGCGCGTGCCGTCGGCCAGGGCGATGAACTTCTGCAGGAACTCCGGGTTGGTGTGCTGGATGTCGTCCAGGTAGAGCATCACGTTGTTGCCCATCGCCAGACCGAGGTTGAGCTTCTCCAGCTCCTGTCGCGCCGCGCTGTGCTCGGCGCTGGCCGGGTCGATGGACACCACGTCGTGGCCCAGCGCCGGGCAGTTGACGCGCACGAACACCATGCCCAGTCGGTCGGCCACGTATTCCATCAGGGTGGTCTTGCCGTAACCCGGCGGCGAGATCAGCAGCAGCATGCCCATGCGATCGCTGCGAGCGGCGTCGCCGGCGGCACCGATCTGCTTGGCCAGGTTGTTGCCAATCAGCGGCAGGTAGAGCTCGTCGATCAGGCGGTTGCGCACAAAGGTGGACAGCGGCTTGGCCTGGAACTGCTGCAGGCGCAGGCGCTTCTTCTCTTCGCTCACCAGTTCGTGGCGCACGCGGTGCCAGGCCTCGAAGGCCGGCACGATGCGACCCTGGTGGTGCAGGAAGCGTTGCCAGAACCGGTTGAGGTTGAGCTCCAGCGCGCCATCGACCACGCGGGGGTGTTCGCCCAGCAGGCCGTCCACGCGCTGTTGCAACACCGCGTTCAGGCGCTTGCGTGGCAAGGTCAGGCACAGCACGCCCGCCGCTTCATCTTCCCAGCCTCGTGCCTGCGGCATCTGGGCGGTCGTGAAGGCGCTCATCCACTCACGGGCGCGGTGCCAGCGCTCGGAGGGCAGGCAGGCGTCCAGGTCGCGCAGCCACTCGGTCCAGCGTCCGCCGCGTTCGAGTTCGCGCTTCAAGGCGTCGGCCAGGTCCTGGGCCTGACCGGACACCACCCAGGCGGGGGTGTTGCTGTCTTCGGCCGCCAGCTGGCGCACCAGGTAGGCGGCGGCCTGCGCGCACCGGGTGGCTTCCTGTTCTGCGTCCACCGCGGCGCCACCCAGCGCCGGCTGGAACTCGCCCGCGAAGCGCTGCAATGCGGCGGTGCAGTCGGCCTCCACCGCCTGCAACGCGTCCTGGATGCCGAACAGGTGCTGCATCTGCAGGGCCGCGCGGGCACGGCGCTGCAGGGCGTCGCGTTCGTTCACAAAGCGACCATGCTCCCAGTAGAGCAGCGCCAGGGTGCGCTCGGCAGGTCCCCACGTCAGCAGCCCGGCCGCGTCCTGCATGTGGACCAACGCGGTGGCCAGCCGGGCCGCATCCTGGTCGTGCACGCCCTTCTGGTAGCCCTCCTGGTAGCGCGTCGCAGCGAAGCGCTGCACCCGTGCCAGCAACGGCGGCGCGCCTGCTGCCGTCTCACCCTGCGCATTCGCCGCGGCCAGAAGGGACGGCCAGTCCAGCCCCTCCCGACCCTGCTGCGCGGCCTGCACCACACAGCCTGCCAGGTACTCCGCCCGCGAGAGCTCAGGCGTTTCCGACACCAGGGCCTGGTCCCAACGCGCCTTCAGCGCGTCCAGACGCGGATCCTGCACCGGTGCCAGGTAGTCGGTGCCGGTGATCTGGAAGCTCAGCCCACCTTGGTGCGGCACCAGCGAGAGGTCCAGCGGCTGCCGCTGGATGGTGAAGGCGTGGCGGCCAAAGCGCAGCGTATTGCCGTCGGCGGCCACCAGCTCGCCCTTGTCGCGCACCGCGCGCATCGCCTGGTCGCGCGCGGTCTTCAGGCGCGTGGCGATGTCGTCCGCCTGCACCTGGGCGCCCAGGCCACGCAGGTCGGTCATCAGCTGCTGCAGCTTGGCCAGCAGCGGGTCGCCCGCAAAGTAGCCATGGATCTGGGCCATGTCGGTGAAACCGGCCACGCGGCGTGGAATGCCGTCGAGGATGCGACCGGCCGCCTCGCCCACCGCCTGGGCCCGGCGCTGACGCGCCTCGACCAGGGTCTGGCGCCGCGCAGCCAGCGCGTCCACGACAGCCTCTCGTTTGGTGGCCACGTCGGTGATGAAACCCTCGTGGTCGGCGAAGCGGCCTTCGAGCTCTTCGAGCTGGGCCAGCAGGCGGGTCAGTGCCTCGTCGCACTTCTCGGGCGTGTCGGCGAACTCCAGCGCGTTTTCCACCGCCTGACCGAACAGCTTGAACTGCGCGCCGAACTCGGCCGCTGCTTCTGTCGCCCCCAGGCTCTTGCGGCGGCTGCGGGCCTCGGCGCGCAGCCGGTTGATGTCGGCGTAGAGGGCGGAGATGCGGTCCAGGATCGCGGTGCGCACCACCGCGTCGCCGCCGGGCAGGCTGCCCAGCTGCTCGGTCAGCAGGTCCAGCCCGGCGGCCTGTTCGTCCAGCGTGGCCAGCAGCTTGCCCAGGGCGGGCGAGGTGCTGGCCTGGGCCAGGGCCGCGGTGGCCTGCACCAGTGCCTGCTGGTGGCCGTCGAAGGCCGCCTTGTCGGCCAGGAAGGCCATGGCCTTGTGGCCGACCAGTTGCTGCTGTTCCTGCAGCGCCTGGTCCATGGCTTCGATGGCGGCGGTGTCGGCGTAGCGCAGCTCACGCAGCGGCTGCAGGCGCCCGCGCCGCTCGCGCAGACGGGCCAGCGCCTGCACGAAGTCCTCTGGCTTGCGCCACAGCGTGCTGGCGATGTCGGTCAGCAGGGCGTGCTGTTCGCCCTCGGCCTGCTGCAGGGCGCGCGCGGTCTCGCGGCGGATGCTGTCGACCTTTTCGAACTCGGCCAGGGTCTGGCGCGCGCCGTCGACGATGGCCTGCAGCTCGGTGCCGATCTGCTGCGCGTCGGCCTCGCCCAGCCAGAAGTAGGCATCGCCCACGCGGGTGCACTGGCGGATCAGGTCTTCGTAGGCGGTGCGCGTGGGCACCTGCTCGCGCACCGCGCGTGCGATACCCATCAGGTCGGACACGCCGCGCACCAGCTCGGCGTTGCCCACCTTGGCGAAAAAGCCGGTGCCGCGCGGCATCGAGGCGGCGTGTTCCTCGCTGGCAAACGGCGTCTGCCACAGCTGCATCGGGTGCACGCGGGTGGGCTCCTCGCTGTCGGCCAGGAAGACCAGCATGCGCCCGTCGGGGAAGCGCGCGTAGCCGTGCGCCACGATGGGCGCGGCCAGGGTCTTGTTGATCAGGTGGTAGCTGAACAGCACATAGTGCCCGCCACCCGGCTGGTAGAACACATAGAGCACCTCTTCGCCATGCGGCGAGCGCAGCACGCGCTTGATGCGCAGGCTGCTGCTGAGCTCCGGCGGCAGGTCAAAGCGCTTGTATTCGCCCGACTGCAGGTACATGCCGCCGGGAAAGATGATGCCGTGGTCCTCGGGCAGCTGCACGCACGAGACGCCGATGGCGTCGATGCGCTCGACCTTCTGCGTGCGGGTGTTGAACACCAGGTAGCGGGTCTGCGACTCGCGGTACGGCTTGACGCGCAGCAGGATCAGCAGGCCCAGGCGCGCCCAGGCCACCTCGGCGTCCACCAGCGCCTGGTGTTTGTCTTCCACCGGCTCGCTGTAGATGCCCAGCCCGGTTTCGGTGTTGTTCTCGATCTTGACCGTGAGGTCGCCGCCCAGGGTCTCGACGAAGATGGTGTCGAGCACATTGATGTGCGGGTACTTGCCACCCACGTGGTCCTCGCGCTTGGCCACGGTCCACTCGAAGTCGTGGGTGGGCGGCAGCGCCATGTCGCGCTCGCCCCGGTTGTCCACATAGCGCACCGCGCCGCCGGGTTCGATGCTCCAGCGGAACACGCGCAGGTCGTGCAGCTGCTGGCCGATCTGGAAGGCCGCGAGCAGCTTGTCCTGCGTCACGCGCAGCTGCAGCAGGGTGGCCTGCTTGTAGTAGGCGTGCAGTTCGCGGAAGTCGGCCACGAAGCGCGGGTCGTCCAGGAAGCTGCCGGCCAGCGGCACCGCCTCCAGCTCGTCCGCGCCGTCGTGCTCGGCCACGCGGTAGAGCGCGAAAACGTCGCCCACCGCCGTCTCCTTCTTCAGGCCGATGAAGACGTTGTAGCCGAACAGCAGCACGTCGCCGATGCGCACCAGGTCACGCGCGACGCAGTTGTTCTCGGTGCGTGCGCGGGTGCGCAGCAGCAGTTGCTGTTCGGAGCGGCCGAAGGCGGCCAGGCGCGCCTCGTTGAGGGCCTGGGCCTTGCCCAGCAGCGCATCGCCCTGGGTTGTCAGGCGCTTTTTCAGCAGCTCGTAGCTGCCACCTTCGGCCACCAGGCGCTCGGTGTCGTCGACGCCGGTTTCCCCGCCCGGTGCCGCGGGATCTTGTGTGGACATGTAGGACTTTCTATGGTGCGCCGCGGGGTCACCAGCCGTTGCGGATCAGTTTGAGGACCACCCCGGGTTCGGCCTGCCGCAGCAACCACTGCCGAATGCGCAGCACCTCGTCGATGCACTCGCCGCCGTGGCGCTGGCGCACCTGCGCGTCGCGCCGCTCCTGCGCCTCGGCTTCGCGCAGTTGCCGCTGCCACATGTCGGACAGCACGTCGTCCAGCCGGGCCTGCTGGAACTGCAGGGCCGCCCACTCACCGCCGTCGAGCCATACCGCGTGGCAGTGCACACAGCGGTCGATGCGGATGTCGGGGTGGCCGCCGGTGCGCAGTCGCTCCATGAGGCGGTGACAAGCCGGGCAGGCTCGCGCAGGCGAATCGCTCTCGGGTAGCCAGTGTTCGACCAGCTCGGGCGCCTCGGCCGGCGGCGCACCGCTTGCGAGCCAGTCCCGGTAGTCGTCCAGGCGGATCCAGTGACCGTTGCACGCCACGCATTCGCGCGTGGGCAGGCCGGGCGAGAGCGCCTGTTCACTCAGCGCTGGCCGGTGGTCGCAGGCGCAGCATTGCCAGAGGGGGGGCATTGGGGTGTCTCCGTTCTGCAGCGATCAGCCCTTTTGCAAGCCGCCCAGCAGCGTCTGCAACGCCGCCTTCTGGCTGTCGTTGCCTTCGCGCATGACCTTGGTCAGCAGGCCCGCCACCGTGAGGTTCTGCAACTCGCCGGACGAACTGCCCAGCGCGCCCAGCAGGTTCTGCAGGTCGGGCACCACGTCGCGTTCGCCCGCGAGCTGGTCCTTGAACGCGACCTGCAGCGTCTTGCTCTTGTTCACCACGCCGTCGATGCCCTTGCCCACCGCCAGTGCACCGACGAAGCGGTCGAAGTAGTCGCCCTGACCGCCCACGATGTCGATCTTGGCGTTGGCCATGGCGGCGCCCAGCACCTCGGCCTGTTCGCGCGCAATGGAGGTCTGCGCGTCGATGCCCTTGACGGTCTCCACGTGTGCCTTCTCCAGCTGCATGCGGAACTCTTCGTGGGCGCGGGTCTCGCCGCTCATCGCGCTCATGGCCTCGAACTTCTCGCGCAGACCCTTGGCCTCGGCCTGGAAACGCGCCTCGATGGTCGTGGCCTCGGCCTGACCGGCCTTGACCACCGCCTCGGCGTCCGCCAGGCGTACCTGCACCTCGGCCAGGCCCAGCTTCTCTTTGCCGGTGGCTTCGGCCTCCATCTTGGCGCGCACGCCCACGGCCTCGGCCTGCGAGCGCAGCTCGATCACCTGGGCTTCGGCCTGACCTTCCTTGAGCGTGGCCTCGGCACCGGCTGCGCGCACGTGCACATCGGCCATGCCCTGCTTTTCCACCGCGTCGGCGGTGACCATGGTGACCTTGGCCGCGGCCAGACCCGGCGCGGCCGTCAGCGCCTCCAGACCTTCGGCCTCGCGCTTCTTGGCTTCTGCTTCTTTCTCCGCCACCTTCAGGCGCGCTTCGGCCAGCGTGGTTTCTTCGCTGGCCTTGTGACGCGCCTTGCGCTCCTGCGCCTCTGCCGCTTTCACTTCCAGGATCAGCTTCTCTTCGGCCTGGCCTTCGGCCATGATGACGGTCGATTGCTTGGTGCGGTCGGCCTCGGCCACCACACGCAGTTCCTTGATCGCCTCTTCCTGCTCGGCCACGGTGCGTTCGACCACGATGCGCTCGCGGATCACGTCCGCGATCGCCTTCTTCTGCACTTCCACCGCCTTGTCTTTTTCGATCTTCTGCAGCGTCACTTCCTTCTCGCGGTCCACCACCTCCAGCTCGCGGGCGCGGATCACCTTTTCTTCTTCGATGGCCACCGCACGCTTGCGGTTGTTTTCGGCCACTTCCTTTTCGCGCAGCACGTTCTCCTGCTGCACCGAGACCGACTGTTCGGCCTGCAGGCGGGCCAGCTCGGACTTGGTTTTTTCCTCTGACTGGATCTTCAGCGTCTCGGCCTCCTCGCGGGCCCTGACGGAGGCGACCTCACGCGACTGGCGGGCCTGGGCATCGGCGGCCTGGCGCTCCAGCTCCAGCAGGGCTTCCTGGGTCTCGACGTTCTTCTTCTTGATCTGCATCTCTTCGTTGCGGCGCAACTCGTTGGTGCGCACGTGTTCCACCGCGGTCAGTTCGGTGATTTTCTTGATGCCCTGCGCATCCAGGATGTTGTTGGAATCCAGCTTGGACAACGGCGTCTGCTCCAGGTAGTCGATGGCGGCGTCGTCCAGCACGTAGCCCGAGAGGTCGTTGCCAATCTGGGCAATGATCTCGTCGCGGAACCGGTCGCGGGCCTGATAGAGATCCACAAAATCCATCGCCTTGCCGACGGTCTTGAGCGCCTCGGAGAACTTGGCCGAGAACAGCTCTTCCAGCGTCTCCTGGCTGGACGCCCGTTCACACCCGATGGACTGGGCCACCTTGAGCACGTCATCGGCGGTCTTGTTGACCCGCACGAAGAACTTCACCTTGATGTCGGCGCGGATGTTGTCGCGACAGATCAGCCCTTCGTTGCCCGAGCGGTCGATCTCGATGGTCTTGACCGAGATTTCCATCAGCTCGGCCTTGTGGATGATCGGGTAGACCATGCGCCCGGTGAAGGTGACTTCGGGCTCGGCGCGCAGCGTGTTGATGATCAGTGCATGGCCCTGTTCGATCTTGCGATAGAACTTGGCGAACATGGCGACAAAGCACAACAGCAGGAAGGTTGCAATGCCGGCGGAAACGAGGATGGGCTCCATGGGATTCCTTGAGAACGGGTGAGAACGGGAACTGAAAGAAAGAAGCGCTGCCTCACGGCTGCGCGTCAACCAGGTAGCGGTTGGACGCTTCGTCGTATTCGAGGATGCGTGTCACATCGCCCTTGGTCAGGCGGTTGGTGGCGGGTGTCCAGACATGGATCTGGATGTTGGCGCCGCGCTGCGCCACCACCGCATACCCCGAGCGATGGTCCACCTTGAGGCTGAGGATCGTGCAGGGCTGGCCGATGAAGCTGGCATTGCCCACTGCCTGGTGCGTGACGAACAGGCCTCGCAGCGGGCGGATCAGGCGAGCGGTGAACAAGATGGACAGGGCCACACTGACCAGCAAGACGCCGGTACCGACCAGCAGCTGCAGCGGCCAGGTGGGTATCCAGGGCATCAACCATTCCCCCGCCAGGCAGCTGAGGGTCCAGGCCACGAGAACCAGCAGGCTGACCACCACCGAAAACGGCACTCCATTGAGGCCCATCGCCACCACGTAGCCGGCGAGTGTGGACAGCTCGCCCGGGTCCCCGTCGGCCTGCAGCTCGACGTCGATACCGGAAGACTCAAAGTCCACCCAGCCCACCAGCGCCAGCAGCCAGTACAGCAGCACCACCAGCAACAGTGCGGTCAGCACGGCTGTCGGATAGCCGGTGGCCGCTTCGATCAAGCGATCCATTCGATCCTCCTCCCTGATATTTCCTGGCGCCCCTGATGACGCCTGCATATTGTTGTCTATCGGCGCTTGGCCCGTTGCGTGAACCGGACCAATTCCTGGGTCACCTTTTCCTTGATGGCCAGGCGATCTCCCTCGTCCAGGTCGTAGCGTTGTGCCAGCAGACCGTAGTCATGTGCCGTCAACGACACCGTCAGCCGCGGCCGCTTGGGTCGTGTGGACACCGGTAGTTCCAGGACCTTGCGGATCTGGTCGGACGTTGACAGGTTGTTGTGAAAAGCCGCCCACCGGATCGCATCCATGACGGCCAGCTCGACATCAAAGGCGACCTGGACGGCGCGCAGGGCGTCGTCCGATCCACTCCAGCGAGCCGGCTTCCGCACGCCCATCACGTCGCCTCGGGCGTTGCCGGCTTGTTGTGTTGCGCCGCCTGCCGGGCGCGAATGCGCTCCATCACATCGCGCTGGCGTTTGGCCTCGTCACCCACGCCGGCCGCCGCCAGCTTCTTTTCCAGTGCGCCCTGGCCGAGCTCGTTGTTGAGCTGTTCCGCAGCCAACATGCGGTCGGACAGGTCTTCGTGGCGTTGCTTGATGCGGTCCAGCGATTCGCGCGCGCTCATGAGTTTGGAGCCCCCTATGCCAATGCTCTCGGAGATGGACCGAGTGGCCCGGTAAACGCTCTCGGTGGTCTTGGCCACACCGATCTCGCGATCGTGTTCGCGGATGCGCCCTTCGGCCTGCTTGATCAGGTCTTTCAGGCGGGTGACCTGCACCGCATACGAGGCGTGGGCCCGGGTCTGTTCCTGCAGCTCCTGATCCAGACCGCCCACCTTGGCGGCCACCTCTTCGGCCAGCGACTCCTGGGCCTTGTCCAGCGCTTCGACCGCCAGCCCTTCGTACCGGGTGATCTCGGCCTGCAGCTTCTCGATCTGCCGCGCGCTCTGCATTTCCTTGGCCATCACGCCAGCCAGATCGTCCTTGGCCTGGGCGATGCTCTGCTTGGCTTCAAGGATCTCCTGCTCATAGATGCGCGTGGCGTTGGCGTCGACCACGGTCTCTCCGATTTCCCGAACGCTGCCGCGCAGCAGGGTGATCACTTTCTTCATCACAGACATGGCGTACTCCTGGGTAGGGGGGAATCACTTGAGGAAGTCGGACAGCGCATCCAGCGCATCGAGCGCGTTGTCGCTGAGCACGATGATCTCTTCCGCGATGTCCTGCGTGCGGGCCTGACGGCTGAGGGCACCAAAGAGCACGAAGCGATCACCCACACGCCCGAACGAGGACAGCGGGACCGAGGGATTCAGATCCAGCAGTGTCTGCAGCAGCTCTGCCCGGCTTTCGGGGCGGACTTCGTCGTCGGACCAGAGGTAGCACATGCACAACAGCTGCGCGTCGGAACAGGTCACAAAGATGGGCAGCTCCTGGCGCCCTTCGATGGACACCTGAACCACCGGCACGTCGCCTGCGATCGGATGCAGGTTCACCACCATGCCTCCCGTGGCCTGCGCGATCATGTGGTCGAGTCCTTCCAGTTTCTCAAGCAATTGCTGCATGGCGCTTTGTTCCTTGGATGTGGTCGATGGAAAACAAATGTAGAAGTGCTGACATAACATGTCAAGGCAATTCTCGGGTGCGGCTCCTCGTCAGGCCATTTGGAGCAACAGCAGCCATGTCTGCAGGCCAAGCGCGGGCGATGCCGGTAGACGTTGTGCACGGGGGCGTAACACGCCACCTCTGTGTGCTCGCCGTGCAGCCGCTTCAAACAGATGCCGCATCTTGGTCACCCGGATGGCGCCTGGACCCAATGTGCGGATGCGTGCAGCTCTGTGCCGACCGACACGCGCGTCAAGGCACATCGCGCGCCGGCGCCTGTGATCCGTCTCTGCTGGAGCAGAAGCGCGCTCAAGCCTGTGCCTCTTTCGGCGTGGACGGTGCGGCGGGTGTGATGCGGTCAGTGCCCGCTCGGTAACGCCGCACAAACGTGGCTTTGACACGCTTGGATCGGTAGAGATACAGACTCCACAGCATTGCCGCCACCAGTTCGCGGATGTTCTGGTCCCCTTCAGCGCCGGAGAACATGGGCTCGTCCGACAGACTCGAAACGGTCAAAGACAAAAGCACCAGAAAGCCGAACATGCCATAGGTGACCCGTGGCAAGCTGGTCCGCCGACCGAAATACAGCAGCAGCTGCACAACCGAGAGTGTCAGCATCAGCGCCATGACGCCGAACGTCACCAGATGAATCACCGTGGATTCGGGCGGACGGTGCAGGACGACGTGGAACCACAGGTCGCGCAGGACTGGCCCGACCGATGCCCAGACGGTCTGTCGCTCCTTTACCCAATCGAAGCACAGCGACAGGCCGAACAGCACCAGCCAGAAGCCCCAGGGTTTGGCGTCCTCGGCGGCAGCAGCCGGGCCTGGCGGGTCGTAGCGGTAGAGCTTGTGCGCCAGCCACCAGCAGACCCACGCCAGCGCCACCAGGTACGCCGCCACCGGCCAGCCGAAGCTGGTGAGCGGGCCGTCGTCGTCGGCCTTGGCTGCCTTGGCCTTCGGGTGGTGGGTGAGGTCCAGCCACAAGGCATTGCGTGCCGCCTCCAGCTGCCTGGCGTAGTCGGCCATGTCTTCGGCCCGGACGTGGTCGCTCAATGAGACGTAGCGGCTCACCCGGGTGAGCACGCGCGGCGTGGTCGTCAGGTGGTCCGTGAAGTGGAACGCCGGGTGGCGGATGTCGTGGCGCTCGGGCGCCACGGTCCAGTCCTCGGGCAGGCGGACCACCAGTGTGCTGTCGACCACCGACGGGTGGGTGATGGCCAGCGGCGCGTTGCGCACGCGTTCAGCGGGTTCGCGCAGCATGCTGCTCAGGTCGGGCACGCCCACGCTGGCCTCCAGATCGTCGGGCTTGGTGCCACCGGTCCAGAACTTGCCGATCCGGTAGCGTTCGACCACGGTCAGCACGTTGGTGCGGGTGTTGTCGCTCACGCTGATGGGTGCAGCCAGCGCGATGCCCGGGTAGTAGCTGTCGTAGAAGTTGAGGTAGTTGCGCTGCAGCTCCTCCAGATTGCTGCGCGCCAGGTCGCTGCGCTGCCGCTCGGCACTGCGGCCGGACAGCTCGGTGGTGATGGTGAGAGTGGCCGTTTGGCCAATGCCCTGGGTCGCGTCGAATTCGGTTCGGATCTTGCGTACGGTCTGTGTGGCAACACCCTGCGGCATGGGCTCCAGATCGCGGGTCTCGGGGTCCACCACCAGTGCAAAGCCGAAGTAGGGTTGCGAGATCGACTGCAAAGTGCCTGTCTGTGGATCGCTCGTCGGGTCAAGCCAGTAGGTCTGTGCCCCCACTTGTGCGCGTACCAGCACGTGGTTGAACGCCGCGGCCGATGGAACGCGGTCCTTCACCCCTTCGCGGATTTCGGTGTTCACCAGCGCCGCCCGCGCGTCAATGCCAAGGGCCTTGAGCATGGTGAGCGTGAGCAGGGTCTTGTCCTTGCAGTCGCCGAAGCGGCGCTGCATCACCACAGCGGGTGGGGTGGGGGTGTAAGAGCCTTCGCCGATCGCCACACTCAGGTAGCGGATGTTCTGTTGCACGAAGCGCAGCGCGGCCACCAGCTGGTCACCCTGATCCGGGAAAGCCTGTCGGATGCGCTCGACTTCCTGGGCGGGCTCGCCGGCCGGCAGCGCTGGTACGCGGTACAGCGGCACGGCCCAGCGGCTGACCTCACCCCAGTCGCGGAACGATGTCCACTGCACGAAGGGATAGGGGTCGTACCAGGCCGGTGTCTGTTCATTCACCCGCAGGCCGGGCACCGCCTGCGCCGACCAGGTGAGCTCACGCAGACCACCGAGCGTGCGCTCGACCGCCGGGACAGCTCCGTCCGGGCTCTTGATCTGCAAGGGCCGGTCGGCAGGCCACAGCAATCGGGCATGCAGGGTGTGGACGGGACTGCGCCATTGCAGATCGAACGCCCCGGCGTGGTGGCCCTGCATCACCGGCCGCGATCCCTGCAGGGTGTAGGCGTACTCGACAACGTCGCCCACCCGCACGTCCTTGAGCGCGATGCTCACGCTCAGCTGACCGTCCAGCACCTGGGCCTCCAGCTCGCGTTCGCGCTGCAGGGTGCGGATCGATGCCGAGGCCAGCTGCGACAGCACCTGCCCCTGGCGGTGCACGGCCAGGGTGTGCAGCGTCAGGCGCTCGTAGCTGGGGTCGAAGTCGATGTCGACACTGGCCGCCTGCTCCAGCCCTGTCTCGTTCACAGCCTTGATGGCAATGCGGTTGAACCGCTGCCGGTCGTTCCCAGCCACACGCGTCTGCCGGTCCGTCAGCAGGTAATACACGCCACTGCGGATCTGGTCCTGTGGCACGGGGGCGTTGTTGTCCAGCGCGATGGATGTCACCCAGGCCGGGGCAGGGCCCTTGGTCGGTGTCCCGGCAGCCGCCCAGGCCTGGGTCATGCCGCACCAGACCATCCACATGCCGACAAGCAAAGCGCTGGCGCACCGCACCGGCTGGTTCAAACTTCTCAAATCACGCCTCCGCTGGATGCCAATGCCCGGGCCTGCCGGGGATATCTTGTAATGAATTGTATGAACGCTGTGTGGGCGGTGCTGGCCGCGAAGTCCCCTTCCCGGCGGATGGATACTTCGCTTTTCGCAGCACGCCACGCGCATGAACACACCTCTCCAGCCTCGCCTGCACACCCCCTGCGACACCGTGACCCTGGTCGACGGACCTGGCGGACTGCCCATGATCGAGGTGGCCAATGCGCACGCCACCGCGCGTCTGTCCCTGTACGGGGGGCAGGTGCTGTCATACCGGCCGCATGGCGCAGACGTCGATCTGCTCTTTCTCAGCGAGCAGGCGCTCTACCAGCCCGGCAAGGCCATCCGGGGCGGGGTACCGGTGTGCTGGCCCTGGTTCGGGCCGGACCCGCAGGGCCTGGGGCGCCCCGCGCACGGCCTGGCGCGCACCCGCCAGTGGGCCTTGCGCCACAGCGCCGTGCTGTCCCGCGGTGAGACGCTGGTTGAAGTGGGCCTGGGCGACTCGGCCGAGACACGGGGGCTGTGGCCGCATGCCTTCGACCTGACGCTGGCGGTCACCTTCGGCTCCACCCTGGAGCTGGCCCTGACGACGCGCAACACCGGCGACGCCCCCTTCACGCTCACGCAGGCGCTGCACAGCTACTTCGCGCTGGGCGACATCGCCCAGTCGCGGGTGCTGGGTCTGGACGGTTGCCGCTACATCGACAACGCCAAAGGCGCAGGGGGGGTTGTGAAGCGGCAGTTGGGCAACGTCACCGTGGGCGGCGAAGTCGATCGGATCTACACCGGCGCTCCGCCGGTACTGTCCATCGTTGATGACGCACTGGCACGCAGGGTGACGCTGCGCAGCGAGGGCAGCGGTACCGTCGTGGTGTGGAACCCGTGGGAAGCCATCGCGGCCGGCATGGCCGACCTGCCGGACGCGGCCTACCGGCACTTCATCTGCGTGGAAACCGCCAACGCGGCCGACGATGTGGTGTCGCTGGCGCCGGGCGCGACACACCGGTTGCGGTTGCAGATCGCCGCCAGGCCCTATTGAGCCGCCCGGCTGCGGTTGGTCGCTTCCATTTCGCGAAAGCGCACGCAGACCGGGTCGCCGGCCATGGCCGGGTTGCGGCAGGCGCGCACCCGGCAGAAGTCGCGCGTGAGGAAGTTGCTGCTGTCGGCGCAGCTCTGGTCCACCGTCTGCCCCGTGGTGGGCGCCTGCACCGCCACCGCAGGCGTGGCCGGCGCCGCCGCGCTGGTCGCCGGGTTGGTGTCGTCCGGGCGTTGTGGTTCACGCGGAGGCGCAGAGCCCGGCCGCGTGATGCGGGGGGAGGCCTTCTCGCGCTCGGTCTGGGCCCGCCGTTCGCGGGCCTGCCGCTCGCGCTCGGTGGCCATCGTCACCGTGCCCGCGGCAGGGCGCACGGACTCGGGGGCGCTGGCCGGTAGCGGGACCACGGGTGGGCTCGGGGCGGCGGTTGCCCGATCCGCTGCGCTGGGCGAAACGATCGGCGCGGGCACGTCCGCCATGGCGGAAGGCGCCACCACCGGTGCTGCGGTGCCGGACGTGCCGGCAGGCGTGCCCCACCACACGGCACCCAGTGCCAGGCCGCCCGCCGCCAGGCCGGCGACGAGCAGCACTTTCCAGTGGGCGCGTGCGGGTGCTGCCCGCTCGCTGCCCGGCGTCTGTGCGGCGGCCGGGTGCCGGCCACGGCGTGGGGGGGCAGTGCCGGCCGGTGTGGTCGCTGGCACGTCGGGCGTGCTTGCCAGCGGGCGTGCACAGCCCCGGCAATACCTTGCCTTTTCTCTATTGTCTGTTCCGCAAGCTGCGCAAACCGCCATGCCTCACCCGTTCAGTCCAAGCCTCGGGCCGTTTCTAGCACGCTGCGGGGCCTAGGGACAGCCTGGGGGCTGTCAGCGGACGTCAGGCCAGGACGGGCGGCAACGACGCCTGCCCGGGCCGTGTGCCGGGTCGATCAGGGTTGCGCCGACAACTTGCCGTCTTGCACATTGACCACCTGGCCGGCTTTCCAGCCCGGATCGGTCTCCTGCTCGAAACGCTGGCTGGTGCCGTTCTTCAAACGCACGGAGGTGATCCAGACGTTCTTGGTGTTGACCTTCTTCTGGATCTCGTTGCCCAGCACCGCGCCACCCACCGCACCGCCCACGGTGGCCAGGGTGTTGCCGTCGCCATTGCCGACCTGGTTGCCCAGCAGGCCGCCGACCACCGCGCCCCCCAGCAGGCCGGCCGCGCCGCCCTTGCCCTTGCGCTTTTCCTTCTTGACGCCTTCGACGATGCCGCAGGACGCGCAGATTTTCTTGAGCGCCTTGGCGCTGATGGTGGAGGTGGCGCTGGTGGCCGCGCTCTGGGTGGCGGTGGGCGTGGCTGCCGGAGTGGTGACTGCGGTCGCGGTGGCGGCAGCGGCCAGCAGGGCCTGGCTGGCGAACAGGGTGCCGATGAACAGATGGCGCATGAAAAATCTCCAGATGGGGATGGGGCGGCTTGGTCATGCTCGACGGCAAGCCCGGCAGGGCAGCTTAGCGTTGCCCTGCCGGGTGCGCCAGCCCCCGGTGCCCGGGGGGCATGGGGTCGATCGGCTCGGGGTATGTCATCTGTCACGGCTTGTGGTGCGTGGGCCACACGGGGGCGGGTCGCTAAGATTCCCATGGTGCACCCCCCCCAACCGGCCCAGCCACACGAGGTCTCTGTGAAGCCTCCCAAAAAAACGCTGTACGAACTGCTGCGCTTGCCCGGCACAGCCTCTGTCGACGAGATTCACCGTGCCCATGCCCTTCAACTGGCACGCCTGCAGGCGATGCGCACGCCACACAACGCGGCGGAGGTGGACTTTCAGATCCAGACACTGAACGTGGCCCTCACCACCTTGTCGAGCCCCTCGTCGCGCCTGACCTATGACACCCGTCTCGCCCAGGAACAGCGGGCGGCCTTGCAGGCCAGGAGCCCGGCGTCGCCGCTGTCCGGCAGCGCCGCCGCGAACGCTGCGTCCCCCGCCGCCTGGGCGCAGGACCTGCCGCCCGAGGCCGCGGCCATCCTGGAACGGGCGAACCGGGCCCGTGCCGGCCTGCCGCCTGAGCCTCCTGAAGGTCCGGCCTTGCGGGGCCTGCTGTCGTTTGCCGGGGCTTCGGCGGGCCGGGTACTGGCCGCGCTGGGGGCGCTGGTGGTGCTCAGTACCGCGGCCAATTGGTACTTGCGGCGCCCGCTGATGGAAGCCGCCGACGGCCGTATGCCTGTCGCGCGCGTCGACCCCATGGAAGAAAAGATCCAGTTGCAGGAGTACTACCAGCAATACGGCGTGCGACCGGCCAATCTGGCCGACATGCAGCTGCTGGAACGGGAACGCCGCGCACGCGAGCAGGCCGAGCGCGAGGCCGCGCACGCCCAGCAGAAGGCCGAACTCGAACGCCTGCGTTTTGAAGAAGAAACCCGCCGGCGCGCGGAAGAGGTGTCGGCCAACCTGCGCCGCGCCGAAGAGGACGCCGTGAACCGGGCGCGGGCCAAGCCGTGAGCGCTCAGGCCGTGCCGGGCGGTCGCCGGTCGGTCCTGGCGGGAGCCGTCGGCGCGCTGATCCTGCTGGCGGGTTGCCGGGGCGCGGCGCCAGACGCCACGCCGCAGTTTGTCGGCCGCTGGCAATCGTCCCGCTCCACCCTGCCCATCCACCTGCTGGCCAACGGTGAATGGGAGATTCGCCGCGACGGAGAGCCGGTCCAGCAGTACGGCCTGTGGCGCTATGCCCAGGGCCGGCTGGTCTGGACCTTCAAAAACCCCGACGGGCGGCTCACCCAAGAAGCCAACCCGGTGCGGTCGGTCTCGGCCACCGAATTCCGGCTGACAGAAGGCGACGGCAGCGTCACTGTCTTCACCCGCCTGCCCTGAGCCAGGCGGCCGGGCGCGCCCGCTTCACTGGCAGCGGGCCTTGTAGCGCTCTTCGAACAGGCCGATGTCGCGCAGCTCACCCTCGGTCGGGTTGGGGCGCTTCTTGCGCGCCTCCAGTGCGCTGCGCATTTCCAGGCACTGAGACGCCTTGAGCCTGACCTCGTTTTCGCTCTGCAGCTGGCGCACCACCTGCTCGCGGTTTTCGCGCGCCTTGTCTTGCTGCTGCTGGCGCTTTTCCTCGTACAGGCGCAGGCGTGCCGCCGACTGGTTTTCGCCGCATTCGCGCTGGTAGTTCTGTTGCAGTTCCTGGAACGACGGCAAGTAGCGCACCGAGTTCGACGCCGTGCGCTGCGCTTCCAGCATGGACGCGCATTTGGTGCTCATGTACTTGAGCTCTTCGGCCGGTGGCTGTATCGCCAGCGCCCCGGTCATGCCACACGCCAGCGCGCCGGCCACACCGAAGCGCGCGATCCTCCCACCCCAGCCTTTGCTGTGCATTGCATTCCCTCTGGTGACAAGCCCAAAACCCTGTGACAGGTGGGGCGAATGTCCGGGATTTTAGTGAGCCGTCTCGGCCCGGTCTGACCGCACAGGCCGCTGAAGCCGCCTCCGATCGAACGCCGCCAGGCCGCGCCCGTTCAGAGGTTGGGGCCGAGCCAGCGCTTGAGATCGCTGGCTTCGACGCCGCTGCGCGCGGCCAGGTCGGCCACCTGGTCCTCGCCAATCTTCCCGACGTTGAAGTACTGGCTGTCCGGGTGCGCCAGGTAGAAGCCGCTGACGCTGGCGGCCGGCGTCATGGCCAGGCTTTCGGTCAGCGCCATGCCGATCTCGCCGGCCTGCAGCAGCTCGAACATCTGTCGCTTGACGCTGTGGTCCGGGCAGGCCGGGTAGCCCGGCGCCGGACGGATGCCCTGGTATTTCTCTTTGATCAGTTCTTCGTTGCTCAGCGCCTCACCGGCCGCGTAGCCCCACAGGTCGGTGCGCACGCGGGCGTGCATGCATTCGGCCAGGGCTTCGGCCAGTCGGTCGGCCAGGGCCTTGAACAGGATGGCGTTGTAGTCGTCGTGCGCGGCCAGGAACTGCTCTTCCTTCTTCTCCACGCCCACGCCGGCGGTGACGGCGAACACGCCCACGTAGTCGGCCGTGCCAGTGGGCGCCACGAAGTCGGCCAGGCAGCGGCTGGGCCGGGTCACACCGTCGATGGTTTCTTTCTCGGTCTGCTGGCGCAGGCCGTGCCAGGTCAGCACCGGCTGCTGCCGGCCCTCGTCGGCGTAGAGCGCGATGTCGTCCGCGTTCACCCGGTTGGCCGGGTACAGGCCGATCACCGCGTTGGCCGTCAGCCAGCGGCCTTCGATCATTTTCTTGAGCATGGCCTGCGCGTCGGCGAACACCTTGCGCGCCTGCTCGCCCACCACCTCGTCCTGCAGGATGGCGGGGTACGGCCCGGCCAGGTCCCAGGTCTGGAAGAACGGACCCCAGTCGATGTACTTTTCCAGCTCGGCCAGGTCGAAGTTCTTGAACACGCGGCGGCCGATGAACTTGGGCGGCACCGGCGCGTGCTGCACGAAATCGACCGGCGTTGCGTTGGCGCGCGCCTGGGCCAGCGGCCACAGCGGCACCTGCTTCTTGTTGGCGTGCTGCTGGCGCACGCGCTCGTAGTCGGCGTTGAGTTCGGCGATGTACTGCACGCGACCGTCGCCGATCAGGCTTTGCGCCACGCTCACGCTGCGCGAGGCGTCGGGCACGTAGACCACCGGGCCTTCGTAATGCGGCGCGATCTTCACCGCGGTGTGCACGCGGCTGGTGGTGGCCCCGCCGATCAGGAGCGGGATGCCTTGCTCGCGGAAGTGGGCGTCCTTCTGCATCTCGCCGGCCACGTACTGCATCTCTTCCAGGCTGGGCGTGATCAGGCCCGACAGGCCCACGATGTCGGCGCCAACCTCCTTGGCCTTGGCCAGCACCTCGTGGCAGGGCACCATCACGCCCATGTTCACCACCTCGAAGTTGTTGCACTGGAGCACGACGGTGACGATGTTCTTGCCGATGTCGTGCACGTCGCCCTTGACGGTAGCGATCACGATTTTGCCCTTGGATTTCACGTCGCCGCCAGCCGCTTCGAGCTGGCGCTTTTCTTCCTCGATGTAGGGCAGCAGGTGGGCCACGGCCTGCTTCATCACGCGCGCGCTTTTCACCACCTGGGGCAGGAACATCTTGCCCGCGCCGAACAGGTCGCCGACCACGTTCATGCCGTCCATCAGCGGGCCTTCGATCACGTGCAGCGGCCGGCCGCCATCGGCCTTGATCAGCTGCCACATCTCTTCGGTGTCTTCGCTGATGAACTCGTTCATGCCGCGCACCAGCGCGTGCGTCAGGCGCTCGCGGATCGGCAGCGCGCGCCACTCGTTCTTCTTGCTGTCGTCCTTGGCCGCGCCCTTGGCGTTTTCGGCCACTTCCACCAGCCGCTCGCCCGCGTCGGGCCGGCGGTTGAGCACCACGTCTTCCACGCGCTCGCGCAGCGTCGGCTCCAGCTCGTCGTACACGCCCACCATGCCGGCGTTGACGATGCCCATGTCCATGCCCGCCTGGATGGCGTGGTACAGGAACACGGTGTGGATCGCCTCGCGCACCGGGTCGTTGCCGCGGAAGCTGAACGACACGTTGGACACGCCGCCGCTGACCTTGGCGCCCGGCAGGTTCGCCTTGATCCAGCGCGTGGCCTCAATGAAGTCCACCGCGTAGTTGTTGTGTTCCTCGATACCGGTCGCGATGGCGAAGATGTTGGGGTCGAAGATGATGTCTTCGGGCGGGAAGCCCACCTCGTCCACCAGCACGCGGTAGGCGCGCTCGCAGATCTCGATCTTGCGTTCGTAGGTGTCGGCCTGGCCCTTTTCGTCAAAGGCCATCACCACCGCGGCGGCGCCGTAGCGCTTGACCAGCCGCGCCTGGCGCTTGAACTCGTCAACGCCCTCTTTCATGCTGATCGAGTTGACGACGCCTTTGCCCTGGATGCACTGCAGGCCCGCCTCGATCACCTCCCACTTGGAGCTGTCCACCATCACCGGCACGCGCGCAATGTCGGGCTCGCCCGCGATCAGGTTCAGGAATCGCACCATGGCGGCCTGGCTGTCCAGCATGGCCTCGTCCATGTTGATGTCGATGACCTGCGCGCCGTTTTCCACCTGCTGGCGGGCCACGGCCAGCGCGTCCTCGTAGCGGCCCTCCAGGATCATGCGGGCGAAAGCCTTGGACCCCGTGACGTTGGTGCGCTCGCCGATGTTCACGAACAGGCTGCCTTCGCCGATGCGCAGCGGCTCCAGGCCGGACAGCAGCATGGGCGGGACGGCGGCAGGGGCAGAGACGGGAGAAACGGCGTCGGACATGAGGCTCACCAGGTGTTGTGTTCGAAAAACTGGTGAGCGCCGTTGGCACCGGCGGGGCCGGCGGGGCGGTGGTGCCCCGTGTCTCAAGCCTGACGCCCGTGGTGGTCACGGGCGCTGCAGCGCTCCTTGAGAGGCCGCGATTTTAGCGGGCCGTCCCTGCCCGCTGCTGGTGCGATGCTTGCATGCCCATGCTCCGACATGCCCCACCGCACCGACCTGGACGCCCCAGGGACCCCGCCCACCGATTGGCACGCGCAGGAGCTGCTGCTCATGCGCGAGGTCATGAAGCTGGAGGGCCGCAGCCTGGCGCCGGCCCACGTGCTGCGCGAAATGCTGCACCCGATGAGCGAACTGCTCGGCCTGACGCTGCGGCAGTTCAGCCACCGGCTGCGCAAAGCCGGCCTGCGGTGAAGCCCAAGCCCCGGCCGAAGAGCGCCACGTGGCAAGGCTCGGTGATACTTGCCCCCCATGGCGGTGATCGGGCGCGCGGCCGACCCGGCGCGAGCGCCCCCCATCCCAACCACCGGATTCTCAAAACCTATGGAAAAACTGCTTTCTAGCGTGGGTTCGCTGCTGTACGGCATGCGCTTCACCATGCTCTTCTTCTACGTCGGGCTGGTCGCCATCATCATCGGCATCCTGGGCAAGTTCCTTCTGGAAACCTACAAGCTCTTCAACACCCTGTTGTTCGAAGACCTGCAGAAGATCGACCTCATCATCAAGGTGCTGGAACTGGTCGACATGACCATGGTGGCCCAGCTGGTGTGGGTGGTTGCGCTGGCCGGTGTGTCGCTGTTCGTGACCACCGGGCACTTCGACAAGAGCGACATGAAAAAGCCCGACTGGCTGGACCACGTCAACACCTACAACCTCAAGCTCAAGCTGGCGTTTGCCATCATTTCCATCTCGGGCGTGCACGCGCTCAAGACCTACCTGAGCGGCGAACTGACCCTGGAGAACATCCAGATCATCGTCATGGTGGCGGTGATCCACTTCACCTTCGTGCTCTCGGCCATCGGCATCTCATTTGCCGAGCGGCTGACGCGGGAAAACCACTGAAACGGCGCTGAACAGGGCCTGTGATGCGCCAAGAAGGCGCTCCGGGCGCCCGCCTCAGCCGCAGGTCAGTTCGCCCGCATCCAGCGCCGGTGGGCGAGACAGATCTTCGTCAACGCCCATGGCGTTGCTGGCGCGCTCAACCGCCTGCCACAGCGCGGTCGGCATCTTCAGGATCGCTTCGGGCGAATCGGCCTGCTCAATCCAGGCGCTGATCTGGCTGTGCTGGTCAGCGGTCAGCAGCTCCAGGTGGAGCATTTCGTCGATGGTTTTCATGGCGGGGGTTCCGATCAGCGAGCGTTGGCCCGGGAGGTGAAGCGGGCATACAACCACCCAGCAAGGACCGCGCCCGCGGCCATGGCCAGCAGGCCGGGCAGGTGCCGCGTGGCATCGATGAACACCGGCATGGGCGCCACCGCATCCACCGTGCGCACCGCCGCCACCATGCCCACCCCGGCGGCCGCGCCCAGCAAGGCACTGCGCCCGGCCGGCCACCAGCGGGCCAGCGCGCTGGCCACCGGCAACGCCACCAGCCAGCCCACCGCCAGGATGCCGCCGTACACCGGCGCAAAGCCGATCAGGTCTTGCGCGGTCACCCGCAGCCAGTCACCGGCGGGGATGCTCACCCCCACGCCCACCAGCGCCTGCAGGTTCCATTGGGTCTGCACCACCGAGCCCCAGGCCGCCGCCAGCACCCAGGCCAGCAGCAACACCCCCGCGCGCCGTGTCCAGCGGGGTGTTGGGGCATCATGGAGCGCATTGGCTTTCATGCGGCTCATTATGAAATACCTGCTTGTTTTGCTCCTGGGTGTGCTGGCCATGGCCTCACAGGCCCAGACCGTGGCCTACCGCGTCGAGACCGTGGCCAGCGGGCTGGAGCATCCGTGGTCACTGGCGTTCCTGCCCGGTGGGCGCCTGCTGGTGACCGAGCGCCCCGGTCGCCTGCGCGTGATCGAGCCCGGCGCCGATGGCCGGCTGCAGCTGCGCCCCGAACCTGTGGGCGGTGTGCCGCCGGTGCTGGCGCGCGGACAGGCCGGCCTGTTTGATGTGCTGCTGGACCCGGACTTTGCCAACAACCAGCGCCTGCTGCTCTCGTTCGCCCACGGCACGCCCGAGGCCAACCACCTGCGCGTGGTCAGCGCCCGCTTCAACGGCCAGCAACTGCAAGACCTGCGGCCCGTCTTCACCTCGCAACCCGCCAAGCGCGACACCCAACACTTCGGTGGCCGCATGGCCTGGCTGCCCGACGGCACCCTGCTGTTTGGCATGGGCGACGGCAACCTGGAGCGCACCGACGCGCAGCGCCTGCACACCCACCTGGGCAAGTTCATGCGCATCCACCCTGACGGCCGCGTGCCGGCGGACAACCCTTTCGTGAACCGAGACGGCGCGCGGCCCGAGATCTACAGCTACGGCCACCGCAACCAGCAAGGCGTGGTGGTGATGGGCGGCGTGGCCTACGCCCACGAGCACGGCTCACGCGGCGGCGACGAACTCAACCGCCTCGCGCCCGGCGCCAACCACGGCTGGCCCGTGACCACCGGCGGCGTGGACTACACCTACGCCCGCATCACTCCCTACCGCAGCCTGCCCGGCATCACGCCGCCGCTGACGGAATGGACCCCCTCCATCGCCCCGGCCGGGATGGCGTGGTACGACGGCGCGATGTTCCCCGCCTGGCGCGCCAGCCTGCTGGTGGCCGCGCTGGCCGAACGCAGCGTGCGCCGAGTGCCTATGGGTAACAACGGCACGCCTGGGCCACAGGATGTGCTGTTCAAGGAACTGGGAGAACGGATTCGCGACGTGCGCGTGGGGCCCGATGGCGCGGTGTATTTGTTGACGGACAACGCGCAGGGGCGCGTGTTGCGGGTGGTGCCGGCGGGGTCGTGACGGGTCGGGTTTTCGGTGCGAGGGCGGCGGCTTCACCAACATCTTCTGGACGAAAACGGAGAGAAGACCAAGCGGTCGCCCGTCTCTGCACCCTGATGACCGAGACATGGCAGAGCCGACACAGGGTGAGACAAGGGCAGGCTCAAACCGCCACAAACCCGCTCACATCTGCCGACAAATCCGGATGACCCGCGAAGTGCTCCACCACAAAATCCACAAATGCCCTCACGCGCGCAGGCAGCTGCTTGCGGCTGGGGTAGTGAATGAAGAGTTGCAAGCCTTCGAGCGTGTTGTCAGGCAGCAGCGTCTTGAGCTGGCCGCTTTTCAGCTCGGGCAGCACCATGGGCTGCGGCAGCTGTGCAATGCCCAGGCCCGCGATGCAGGCGTGTTTCAAACTGCGGAAATCGTTGCACACAAAGCGCCCGGGCAGCTGGAGGAACTGCGCGCTGCGAGCGCCATCGCTGCGGGTTTGCAGCAACAAGGGCGACGTCTGCTCGCGGCCTGTGATTTGCAGCATCAACACCCGATGCGCTTTGAGCTCGTCCACATGGCGCGGCGCAGCGTGTTGCGCAAGATAGCCTGGCGCGGCGCACAGCAACAGGCGCAGCGGCCCAAGTGGGCGAGCCACATAGCTCGCATCGTTCAAAGCGCCCACGCGGATGCCCACATCAAAGCGCTTGGGGATGAGCGGCGAGGCATCTTCGCTGAGCTCCAGTTCCAGTTCAATGTCTGGGTAGCGTTGCTGAAATGTGGGCAGCAGCGGAATCAAATACTCGGTGGCCACGGGCGAGACCACGGTGGCTCGCAACTTGCCGCTGGCGCGCTCCGATTGCGAGGCGGCTTGGCTGCAGGCCATTTCCAGCTCGGCCAGCGGCTGCTTGCATTGCTCCAGGAAGGCTTGACCCTCGGGCGTGAGCGTGAGCGCGCGGGTGCTGCGCGCCAGCAGGCGCACGCCAAGTGCTTTTTCCAGCCGGCTGATGTTCTGGCTCACCGCCACTGCGGAGATGCCCATTTCCGCACCCGCTTTGGCAAAGCTGCCGAGCTCGGCGGTGCGTGTGAAGTTCAGGATGCCGCGCAGGCTTTGCATGGTGGAACCCCGCCCATTACAAACATAAGGTTTGTATTCTATGAATGATTAGGTCTATTGTCCCAATCAAAGATGGTTTTTACAGTTCATTCACGCCATCACACCGAGGGCGATTTTCAAAGGAACCACCGTGAAATACCTGCTCTTGTGCCAAGTTCAACCCGCCGCTTTTGCCGATGTGCCAGCCGCCGCCATGCAGCAAATCATGGAATCCATGATGGCGTACAACCAGCAGCTCATCCAGGCCGGCGTGCTGCAAGCCGCTGGCCAACTCGCCCCCCCCGAGACGGCCCAGCGGGTGTATGCCGAAAAGGGTCGCATCAAAACCAAAGAAGGCATGGCTTTGCCTGGCGACACGCAAATTGGTGGTTACTACCTGATCGATGTGCCCGGGGAACCCGAAGCCACAGGCTGGGCGGCCAAGTGCCCCGCAGCCCAGTTTGGCGCGCTGGAAGTGCGTCAAGTGGTTTACTCGCCCATCTGATTTCGCAAAGCAGTCTCTTGTTCACCCTCTTGGATTGGAAAACGCCATGCAATTCGAAACCTCCACCACCATCGCAGCACCCGCTGAAACCATCTTTGCGCTCTATGCCGATGTGCCCAACTGGCCCTCTTGGGATCCGGATGCGAAAGCAGCCAGCATCGAAGGCGCTTTCGTGTCGGGCTCCAAGGGCGTGATCACACCCAATGGCGGTCCCAAATCCACTATTTACTTCACACAGGTCGTTCGCAACCGCAGCTTCACGGTGGATTGCAAGCTGCCTCTGTGCCTGATGCGCTTCGAGCATGAGCTGGAAGCAGCGGGGAGTGGCACGCGCGCCACCCACCGCGTGATTTTCAGCGGCGCTCTGGCCTTCTTCTTTGGCCGCGTGATT
This sequence comes from Hydrogenophaga intermedia, assembly GCA_943372305.1. Taxonomy (GTDB): domain Bacteria; phylum Pseudomonadota; class Gammaproteobacteria; order Burkholderiales; family Burkholderiaceae_C; genus Hydrogenophaga; species Hydrogenophaga intermedia_D. Next base: position 28,794 of record CALRYD010000052.1, read on the forward strand.
GGCAACGGCATGAAAAAATCGCTGCCACAAGCGTTGGCCGGACTCAAGGCAGCCGCAGAGAACACGAGCCCAACCCTTCGCCGTGTGGCTTGACGGCCAACTCGGCCTCATCAAGACAAGCAAGGAGCCGCATGACGACGCCCAACATCACCCTGTTGATCGCGGGCCTGTGCGGCTTGCTGCAATTCGCGCTCACGATTTACGTGATCGCGCGCCGCGCCCAAACGGGGGTGAGTTTTCTCGATGGTGGCGATGAGCTGCTGCTACGCCGCATCCGCGCGCATGGCAACTTCACCGAAACCGCGCCGATGGCTTTGCTCCTGATGCTGTTGCTGGAGCTGAGGAATTTCAACACCACAGGCTTGTGGGTGTTCGCTGGCCTGCTCATCGTTGGCCGCTTGTTGAATGCCCACAGCATCTTGACCAACAACGCCGCATGGAGCCGCCGAGGCGGCACTGTGCTGACGCTCATCGTCATCAGCATTCAAGCCGCGCTGTGCCTTTGGATGTTTGCGAGCTGAAGCCCAGGCGCTTGCTCCGCTCGTCGTTGCGGTGGGTTGTTGATCTGGTCGGCAAAGGCATTGAGCCGCACTTGTCTGTAGCCCTGGAGATCGGAGCCCTTGGGCGGGTACTGGCGCACCAGCCCGTTGGTGTTCTCGTTGGAGCTGACCTGCCCCCCACCAGCCGTTCCATACAGGGGGCAGGTCAGAGCCACGCTGCATGGGCATCGACGACGACCTGATGCGCCCGCCGGCGCTGGATGCGGACGATCTGATTTGCCGGTAAGCGGTGCGCCGAATGGGCTACATGTCCCGTATCGGCCAGAAGCGGACCGCGCTCTGTGACCAGAGCTGACGTTTAGCGTTTGAGATGAGCGGACACCGCCAGGTTGGCGCTTGGCCCGCGAGGCGAATGATGACCTGCACCGGTTCGTGGGCCAAGCGCCAAGCCGGTGGAAGTCCGCTCGAGCGAAGGGTTAGCCGTTATCGTGGTACCGATATGCTGCTGGCCGTTGGATTTGTGTAGGTGACGTTCGGCAAATTCAAGAGCTCGTCATAGCTCAGGCTTTCGTACCTCGATCCCAGCATGTTGTGAAGTTCGTCCCGCTTCCGCTCTACCCAGCCAAAGGTATGGTTCACCAATTGCAACATGCTGCGAATGTGCTGCTCGTCAATGGTGGACGCGGTGATAGACATTGAGATCACATCTGCGACCTTGAAGGCGGCTTGCCTCGCGTTAAGTGCGACGGCCGAAAGCGACTGGGAGTAAGCGTTCTCGTCATGCACGACGTGTTTGTCGCGAAGATGTTGGAAGTACTCGAATGCGTCCAACGCTCCTGTCTCTCCTTTGAGTACTTTCTTTGCGACAAGCTGTGCCCGCGACTTGTTCGATCCGAAGCACTTGAAGTAGCGAGCAATTGAAGCGACCCACAGAGCCTCTGCGATCAGTGGTTGTGCCTTTCGATCGATGGTCACCAACAGCGTAAGTGAGTCCCGGCAGAAGCGAAGGTCGGTGCAGTGAAGAACAATTGCCCTCAATTGACGCGCCAACGGATCGTCGATGCCTTTGAGTGCGACAGCATCCGGATACCCTTCAATGTGCAGGGCTCCCTCGCGCCTAGAGATGCCAAGTGGTTCGTGCATGACGGCTAACGCCCGCGGTAAGCTGCGCCGGAGCGAAGCGAAGGGAACCAACAGGCGCAGCCTGTTGGCGTCAGCTTGACCAATTAGTTAGGCTGGTGAGCGAAGGCACGGTAGATGAAGACAGGCCGAATGAAAACGATAAATTATTTGCCATTCAATTTCCAGAATTCTTTGATAGCTGGGTACTTGAATGATAAGTAATCCAAAAATTCTTGTGAAATGAAGCTCGCTTGCCAAAGCTCCTTTCCATAGTTGACCACCATGTACACGGGGTTAACGAAATCGAGGATAAAGGAAAAGGGGGTTAAGTATCTGCCTTCTTGAATGTATGCGCTCTCTTTCTTGAGGCGTTCCCAGTCAGGAATATGGTGGATGGCTGTGTTGGGCTCACCGGCCAGAAACAAGAGCTCCTTGAGGTGATCTCTTCGGCGATGCCATTCTCTTGCTCTGATGAGTAAATCATCATCATCCATTAACCCTTTGCGTTCCTTTGAATCTATGATCGTATGGAGTTCAGTGTAAAAGGGAATGAACGAAGCCCACTCCCTTGCAAAGTTCACGATCAATGTGTCACTTTGGCTGGCGTGATCGCTGCTTTGTGCATTATTAAGTTCACCGACTTGTTGCCCTTCAACGCGCAACTCGTGCTGTGCCTTTAACATATGCAACCGTTCGGTTGGATATGCCAAGGGGTCCTTGTCAATGGTTGTATGGCACGTAGGACATAGCAGCATTAAATTGAAATAAGAATTCCGCTCGTTGATATCCAGAATGCTGGTGCCGCGCGGCCCATCAGTGCGTTCGGCAACGATATGAGCAGCTTCTCCTAGAAGCGCAGGTTTCCCAGCCTCAGTTATCTGGCCAAGTCGTCTACGGCAGATCGCGCACTTCGAGCCAGCGCGGCCCCAGAGAAGTTTGGTGGCAGGAGATGCCATTTTTGTACTATCGAAAAGCCTAACGTTGGAGGTGAGCGGCGCGCGACGGCATGGCGCGCATGGCCCAGAATGAAATGAGGGGCATGCGTGACATGCCGTTGCGCGTCCGCTCGACCGAAGGGTTAGACCACATTTTTCACGAAGCGAATTGCGTTTACGAGCAGCGGACCGACCGTGAGCACGGTGACAAGGCCAGTTACGCACAGTGAGAAGAAGAGCATGACCATGGCTACTGCCGAGGCGAAACCGCCTAGGCTTGAAAGCGCACCGGCACTCTTGACTAGCGCGTACCAGCCGAATGCGCCAGCAGCAGCGGCGAACATCCACGGCACCAAGTTGCTACAACCGCCCCAACAGCTCGCGGCAGAGCCAGCCAAAACGACAATTTGCAGCAGAGCGGCAATTGGGGCCAGGAAGGCAGCCACGGCTTCGAGGCCGCTCGACTGTCGTAACCTGCGGCGCCCAGTTGTTGCCTCGGTGCTGATCGGCTTCCATGCAGCATCGCCGATAAACGATGCGCCACAAGAAGGACATGCTTCCGCGTCTGCTTGCAAAGTGGATTCGCAGTTGGGGCAAATTGCCATGGGGTCTAACGTTCGAGCTAACCTGGAGACAACGGCATGCCGCAAAGCCCACGCCACAGATAATGCACACCTGCACTGTGGCGTGGGC
>CALRYD010000053.1:0-31923 GCA_943372305.1 Hydrogenophaga intermedia
CTGTTCCAGGATGATGCAGGCCGCCGCTGCGTCCGCATCCTGCGCGCCCAAGCTGTGGGCTTCGGTGGTGCTGTAGCGCTCGTCCACCTCGTACACCGGCAGGCCATGGCGGCCGCGCAGCTGACGGGCAAACTTCTGCGCGCGCAGCGGGTTCTCGTGCGGCGCGCCATCGGGGTGGTAGGGCACGCCCACCACCAGCGCGTCGGGCGCCCACTCCTTGATGCGGTCGGCGATCTTGGGAAACCGCGCCTCGCCTTCGGCAGCGATGGTGCCGCGCGGCGTGGCGGTACTGGTCAGCCGGTTGCCACTGGCCACGCCGGTGCGCTTGATTCCGTAGTCGAAGGCCAGAAAGGTCTGCTGCGAAGACGGCACATCCATCATCGAACCACCCCAGACGGTCCGCCGCTGGGCCGCCCCAAGGCGGACCAGCCCCCACGGGGGGCAGCGACCCGCGCAGCGGTGGAGCGTGGCTCTGCCTTCATGCGTGACCCGCGTCCGGCGACAGCATCCAGGGCTGCAGGCCGAGCAGTCCCATGGCTTTTTCGTAGCGCTCGGCCACCGGCGTGTCGAAAATCAGCGTCGGATCGGCTTCCACGGTCAGCCAGCTGTTTTCGGTGATTTCCGACTCCAGCTGGCCCTTGCCCCAGGACGCGTAGCCCAGGGTGACGAACACGCGGCGCGGGCCGGCACCCGAAGCCATGGCTTCGAGCACGTCCTTGGAGGTGGTCATTTCCAGCCCGCCGGGGATGGTCATGGTCGAGGCGTAAACCGATTCGCCTTCGGCCCCGGTTTCAATCGCGTCGTGCAACACGAAGCCGCGCTCGGTCTGCACCGGACCGCCCTGGAACACCGGCTGCTGCGCCAGGTCGGTGCGGCCCAGCGGCAGGTCCACTTTTTCGAACAGGCGGGGCAACAGGATGTCGCTGGGCTTGTTGATCACCAGCCCAAGTGCACCGCGGTCGCTGTGTTCGCACATGTAGACCACGCTGCGACCGAAAAGCTCGTCGCTGAGGCCGGGCATCGCAATCAGGAAATGATTGGTCAGGTTGATGGGGGCAGAATCAGCGGACATGCTGCGATTTTAAGCCGCGGCCCCGAGCCGAAGCCCTCCGTCTGCCCAATCCCCACGCTGCGCATGAACACCTACGACCAAGGCCTGATGTGGTTCCGCCGCGACCTGCGCACGCAGGACAACGCCGCCCTGTACCACGCGCTCAAGGCCTGCCGACGCGTCTGGTGCGTATTCGTCTTCGACACCGACATCCTCGACCCGCTGCTGACCCGCGGCCTGCAAGCCGACCGCCGGGTGGAGTTCATCCGCGCATCGCTGCTGGACCTGGACGGACAGCTCAAAGCGCTGGGGCAGGAATACGGGGTGCAGGGCGTCGGCCTGATCGTGCGCCACGGCCGCGCGCAACAAGAGATCGCCCAACTGGCCCAGCAACTGCACGTGCAGGCGGTGTTTGCCAACCACGACGACGAGCCCCATGCCCATGCGCGCGACGCACAGGTGCGCGGCGATCTCGCCCATGCGGGTGTCATGTTCCATGGTCACAAGGACCACGTGATCTTCGAGCGGCGCGAAGTGCTGACCCAGCAGGGCCACGCCTACGGGGTGTTCACACCCTACAAAAACGCCTGGCTGCGCCAGCTGGACGACTTCCAGCTCAAGGCCTACCCGGTGCAGCGCCACGCGGGCGCGCTGGCGCCGGTACCTGCGGCACTGGCCGCGCCGGTGCCCACGCTGGCCGATATCGGCTTTGCGCCGACCAACCTGTCGCAGCTGCCGCTGCCCACCGGCAGCCGCGGCGCCACGCAATTGCTGGAAGATTTCGTGGAGCGCATCGACCGCTACCACGAGGCGCGCGACTTCCCGGCCATCAAGGGCCCGAGCTACCTGAGCGTGCACCTGCGCTTTGGCACCGTCTCGGTCCGCCAGCTCGCGCGCGTGGCCTACCCTTTGCACTTGCAAGGCATCCAGGGCGCCAGCACCTGGCTGAGCGAACTGATCTGGAGGGACTTCTACCACCAGATCCTGGCCAACTTCCCGCACGTGGCGCACAAGGCCTTCAAGCCCGAATACGACCGCATCAAGTTCGAACACGGCAAACACGCCGAAGCCCTGTTCACCGCCTGGTGCGAAGGCCGCACCGGCTATCCGCTGGTGGACGCAGCCATGGCCCAGATCAACCAGACCGGCTACATGCACAACCGGCTGCGCATGGTGGTGGCCAGCTTCCTGGTGAAAGACCTGGGCCTGCACTGGCAGCGCGGCGAGCAGTACTTCGCCGACCACCTGATCGACTTCGACCTGGCGGCCAACAACGGCGGCTGGCAATGGGCCAGCTCCAGCGGGTGCGATGCACAACCGTACTTCCGCATCTTCAACCCGGTGAGCCAGAGCGAGAAGTTCGACCCGCAAGGCAAGTTCATCAAACGCTACCTGCCGCAGCTGGCCGACCTGCCCGAGAGCTGCGTGCACGCGCCCTGGCAAGCGCGCGAACTGGAACTGGCCGCGGCCGGCGTCGAGCTGGGCAAGACCTACCCCCGGCCCATCGTGGACCACGCCGAAGCGCGCGAGCGCACCCTGCTGCGCTACGCGGTCGTCAAAAAGCCCGGCGCCACGCCGAAATGAAAAACCCCAGCGCCTGGCCGGGGTTCTTCGATGCGGCTGACGCAATACGGTCAAGCCTCTGCGGACACCTTCGCGTAGTGCGCGATCAGCGCCAGGAGCTCGTCTTCTGAATACGGCTTGCCGAGGTAGTGGTCCACGCCGAGTTCGCGCGCATGTTCGCGGTGCTTTTCGGCGATGCGCGAGGTGATCATGATCACCGGCAGATTGGCTAGGCGAGGGTCGCTGCGGATGTTGCGCACCAGGTCGAAACCGTCCATGCGCGGCATTTCGATGTCGGACAGCACCACGGTCGGCCGCTCCTGTTGCAGGCGCTCCAGGGCTTGCAGGCCGTCGGCCGCCATCGACACCCGGTAGCCTTCGCGCTGCAGCAGGCGCTGCGTCACGCGGCGCACGGTGATGGAGTCGTCCACCACCAGCACCAGCGGCACGCCGCTGACCGCCAGGTCGATCACCGGGCCTTCTTCGTCTGCCACCACGGGCTTGACGCGCTGGGCCTGCGCGGCCACCCAGTCGGGCACCTGCGCGCCGTACACCGTGGCCAGCGCCACGGGGTTGTAGATCAGCGCCACCGCGCCCGAGGCCAGCACCGACATGCCGGCCAGACCGGGTAGGCGCGAGAGCTGCGGGCCGAGGTTCTTGACCACCACTTCCTGGTTGCCCAACACCTCGTCCACGTGCATGGCCACGCGCTGCGCGGCCGATCGGAAAATGACCACCGGCAGCGTGCGGCCCTGCGCCTGCAGGGACTGCGCCGACGACTGCAACAGCGCGCCGGCCCAGTAGAACGGCACGGCTTCACCGGTCACCATGATCTGGCCCTGGGCATAGGCCTGGGCCAGCTCGGCGGCGCTGAGGCGGCGCACCACCTCCACCAGGTTGGACGGCACGCCCAGCGTCAGCGCGCCGGCACGCACCATCACCACCTGCGTCACCGCGGTGGTCAGTGGCAGCACCAGCTTGAAGCGGGCGCCCTTGCCAGAGCGCGTCGCGGTTTCGATGCGGCCACCGAGCGCCACCACGTCGTTGCGCACCACGTCCATGCCCACGCCACGGCCGGCCAGGGACGACACTTCGCTGGCCGTGCTCAGACCCGGCGTGAAGACCAGCTGAGCGGCTTCTTCGTCGCCGAGCACTTCGCCCTGCGCGACAAAGCCTTGAGCCAACGCCTTCTCGCGCAGGCGGACAAGGTCCAGCCCGGCGCCATCGTCCTCGAACACCACCGACACGTCGTTGAGTTCCTGCGCGAGGCGGATGTCGATACGGCCTTCGGCCGGCTTGCCCGCGACCAGACGCGCTTCGGGCGTTTCGATGCCGTGCACCACGCTGTTGCGCAGCAGGTGTTCGAATGCGGCGGTCATGCGGTCCAGCACGCCACGGTCCATTTCGATGTGGCCGCCGGAGATGTCCAGCCGCACCTGCTTGCCCGTTTCCTTGGAAGCCTGGCGCACCACGCGGTATAGGCGCTCGGAAATGCCTTCGAATTCCACCATACGCGTGCGCAGCAGGTCGCGCTGCAGTTCACGCGTCTGGCGCGCCTGGGCCACCAGGCCGTCTTCGGTCGACTCGACCGCGCGCTGCAGGTTGCGCTGCACCGTGGCCACGTCGTTGACCGACTCGGCCATCATGCGGGTGAGTTCCTGCACGCGGGTGAAGCGGTCGAATTCCAGCGGGTCGAACGACTGGTCGGCGTCGCGTGCCTGCGCCAGGCGCGACTGCATCTGCGTTTCGGCCTGCAGCTCCAGGTCGCGCAGCTGCTGGCGCAGGCGGTCCAGGTTGCCGGTCAGGTCCTTGAGCGAGCCGCGCAGGGCGACCAGTTCGGACTCCATGCGCGAACGCGAAATCATCACCTCACCGGTCTGGTTGACCAGGCGGTCCAGCAGCTCCGAGCGCACGCGCACGGCGGCACCGGCACGCGTGGGCGCGGGCACCGGCGCCTGAGGCAAGGCCAGGCCGGTGAGACCGGTGCCGGGCATCGCCGCTGGGGCAACGGGTGCGGGCGCGACAACGTCCAGCGTGACCGCGTCGGTCAACGCTTCCGCCGCCGGCGCGGCGTCCAGTGGCTCGGGTTCGGCCGCGGGCATGGGCTGCAACACCTCGGCGAGCGGCACCACACCGGTCGGGGCCAGTTCGGGCGCGGTCTGCAGCACGCCGTGCGAGGCCGGATCGGTGTTGCGCAACAAGTCAAAGCGCGCGGCGATGGCGTCGAACGACGCCGTCAGGGGTTCGATGTCGGCGCTGACGAGGTTGTCGGACCCCAGGCGCTCGGCGTCGGTTTCCATGCGGTGGGCCATCTCGCCCAGGCGCAGGGCACCGGCCAGGCGGGCACTGCCCTTGAGGGTGTGCAGGTTGCGCAGCACCTCGGCGCGCGCGCTGGTGTTGTCGGGGCGGGCGGCCCACTGGCGCAGGGCGCCGGCCAGTTGCGGCAGCAGTTCCTGGGCCTCGTCGGCAAAGATCGGGAACAGATCGACGTCGATCGTGTCCAGCGCGTCGATGTCGTCGTCGATGTCCTGCACCGGTCCCTTGCGGGCGACCGGCAAAGGCGCGAACTCGGTGGAGTCGGCGCCAAAGGTGGAGGCTTCGAAATCTGGCGGCGCAAAGGCCGACGGCACTTCGTCCGGCGCCACAACACTGACCACTGGCGCTGCGGGCACCGGCGCCACACCCCACTGGGTGTTGAGCACGATGTCCAGACCGTCTCCGGACTCGGCCTCAGATGCTTCGAGCGGCTCGTCGGACAGGGGCACCGGCGTGTGGATCACGCGTTCGAGCGCGGCCAGCAACTCCGGATGGGGCTCTTTGTAGAAGCCGGCCGCGAACTGGTGCAACAGGCGGCGGATGTCCTCGGACGCGTCGACAAACAGCTGGGCCTGTTCGGCGCTGGCCGGGTGACCGGCTTCCTGGTGCAGGCTAACAGTACCGATTGCGTGTTCCAGGGAACGGGCAATGTCGGACAACGGCTGGAAGCCCACCGTGGCCGAGGCGCCTGCGAGCGAATGCGCCAACGCTTCGGCCTGGTCGTGCACCGGCTCGTGCCGCTCCAGCGCCCATTCGGCCAGTCCGTTGCACAGACGACGCGACCACTCGTCGGCCTCGTTGAGGTACACGTTGTAGAGCTTGATGCCGATGCGCAGCGGGCCAATGACCTTGGTCTGCTCGTCCGGCATGTCGTCGAACCCGGCCGGCTCGGCCTCCAGTGGCGCGGACGCATCGAACGATGGCGGGGATGTGACGATCCCGTGCGCGGGTTCGCCCAGCGACGCCGCCACACCCGCGCCGGCTGCCGCGGCCTCTTCCAGCAGGGCCTCGTGCACGGCCGCTTCGTCCATGACCACCGGTTCGTCGACCGGTGCAGCCTCCGGCACCGGTTCGCCGACGTCGGGCGCCAGCGGAGCAGGCTCGCTGAACACCAGGTCCAGCGCCGGGTCCGGCGGCGTGTCGACCAGATCGCTCGCCTGCGGCAGGAGGGCGTCCAGGTCCAGCGCGATGTCGTCGAACATCGAGGGCACGTGATCGGCATCGGCCGCGTGCCCGGTGCTGTGCCCTGCGTCCGACGGTGCCTCGGCATCAGCGGTCTTCGCCGCGTCCGACACCTGGGCAAGGCTGAGGAAATCGATGTCGGCCAGCAGCGGCGGCGCCTCGACGGGCAGCTCCGGCAAGGGCTCGGCCCCGACCAGGTCGAAGTCGATGTCCAGCGGTGTGGTTTCGGCAAACCCAGGTCGGTCTGCGTCGTCCAGCTCAACACCGGGCGTTGCTTCTGCCAGCTCGGCGGGCTCGGCCACGCCGGCTTCATCAGCGGGCTCAACCTCCACAGCCTCGTCTGCCGATGGACCAGGGAACGCGACGACCGGAGCCGCTTCGACCAGCCCGGGGGCCGGCGCTTCTGCCGGCACCTCGGCCTGCTGCGGCGGTTCGGCTTCGGCTGCAAGCGCCACAGCGGAGAGGGGTTGGTAACGCGACTCGTTGCGCCAGGCTTCACCGCTGCTGCGAAAGGGCTGGGCTTTCCAGGCGCCGTCCTGGTGGGTCGCGATGTCTTCCACCCACTGGCCAAAAAGGTCCAGCGCTTCGTGCGACAGCTGCAACAGCCCCGGCGCGGCCGGGCGCTGCTCGGCCAGCACGGCGTTGAGCACCTGCTCCATCGCCCAACCGGCCTCACCGAACTCGTTCAGCCCCACCATGCGGGAGCTGCCCTTGAGCGTGTGGAAGGCGCGGCGCAGGGTGGTCAGGTGTTCCAGATCACCTGGATGCTCCTGCAACTGGCGCACCGCAGCCTGGCCATTGGCCACCACCTCGCGGGCCTCTTCCAGGAAGATGTCCAGCAATTCGTCGTCTTCGTCGTCGTGCACCGGCTCGGCGGCCGGCGCAGCGACCGGCGGCGGCGCCACCGGGGCAGCGGTTTGTGACAGCTCGACCAGGGCCTGTGCACCGGCCGCCACATCGTGCTGCACCAGGGCCTGTGCGGCGTCGCGAGCGGCTTTGGCCACCCCGTCCTGCTCGGCCAGCGAGGCACGGTCGGCCAGCGAATCGAGTTGCTGGCTGAGGTCGGCCAGGTTCACCGCCGACTGGGCTCCTTCCACCACCTGCTGCACATCGGCGCTGATGGCCTGCGCCTCATCGTTGGACGCCTGTGGCTGGGCCGCAGCGTGCACGGTGCGCCCCATCAGCGGCACCAACTCGCCCAGGTGGTCATCGAACACGAACAGTTTCTTGGCCAGTGCTGGCTGGTAGCTCAGCATGTCCACCAGGAAACTCAGCGCACTGAGGTTGTTGCCCAGGTGCTGGAACGTGCCGGCCTCGCGGGCCAGGGCCTCGTCCACCTCGGTGTCCAGGATCTGCTCGACCGTGGTGCGCATGCGGGTGACGGTCAGCACCGCCTGGTCCAGCCCCAGCACCGACAGCACGCCGCGCATCTGCGCCAGCTGCGACACGGCCACGTGCAATCCGGCTTTTTCGGCCGGTGCACGGAAGAACTGGTCGAGCGATTTTTCCGCTTCGCCCAGCGACACCTTGAGTTCACCGACCACGCTGCCCAGCGTCTGGCGGTCGCTCACGCGGCGGTAGAGCTGCTCCATCCAGGCGTCCAGCGGTTGTGCCGGTTCGCCCGCGATCACCCGGTCCAGGCGCGCGGCCAGGGCCTGTGTGCGGTCGTTGAGTTCGTGGTGGGCGGGGTCGAAGTCTTCGAACGCGGCTTCCAGGTAGAGCGTGGTGGTGGCCACCTCCATCGACAGCTCGGGCCGCAACACCCCGGGCTCGCGTGCGGCCTGGTCGACGGCGCGCACCAGCGCTTGCGCCAGCGCCGTGCTGGCCGGGTGCAGCTTGATCAGCGAATCGCCGATCAGGCCGAACTGGTCCACCACCTGTCGGGCGCGGTTGGCGTCACCGCCCGAGAACAGCGACCAGGATTCCTTGGCCGCGTTGATGCGCTTGCGCGCCTGCACCAGCACCGCCGGGTCGAAACGGCCGAGCGAGGCTTGCGTGTAATCCACTGGCGGGGCGTCGCCCAGGTCGAAGGCTTCGCGCACCGCCGCCAGGTGCAGCGCCTTGCCTTCGGGCGCGGCCTTGGCTTGCGAACAGAAGAACAGCAGATCGTGCAGCAGGGTTTCGGACACCTCGCCCGCCGTCTTGGGCTGGCTCAGCGCCGCGAATTGCAGCAGGATGCGCGAGGCGGCGCGCTTGACGTAAGCATCGGGGGGCAGCAGGTCCAGCGAAACCGCTTCAAAGTAGGCCGCCGCCACACGCCAGAAGGTGGTGACACGGGGCGCCGTGGCTCCGGCCGAGAGCCCGGCGCTCAAGCGCGCGAGCTGCTGGGCCGCAGCGTGGCTCTGGGTCTTGACCAGCAGCAACACCAGCCGGTCCAGCATCGAGCGCAGGGGTGCCTCGGGCTGCAGGGGTTTGGCATCGGCCGGCGCGGCCAGGTTCAGGCCGCGCTGCTCGAAAGGCCACAGGTCGGCGGGGTGCACCCGTTCGGCACCGGCCAGTTCCTGCACGTCGCGGTACTGGGGGAACAACGCCACCGGCTGGACCGGCTTGTTGTTGAGCACCGCTTCCAAATACTCGATCAGCGCAAAGCTGGCCCGCTCGACCTTGCCAGCGGCCTCTTCGGTGCAGTGCTGCGGCTTCTGCACGAAGCGCTGCACCGCGGCCTCCATGGCACGCAGCACCTGCGCGGGGGCGCCCAGCCCCACCATCTCCAGCGCGCCCACCGCCTGGTGCAGCTGCTGGCGTGCGATGCGCAGAGAGGCCGGGTCGGCCGCTTCCAGATCGTTGTGGCGCGACTGTTCTGTTTCGCGCACGAAGCGCTTGATGGCCTTGGTCGCACCGTCGAGTGACTTGCGCAACTCTTCGAACACCCAGGCCAGGGGCCCGAGGTCTTCCAGCGGCGCATCCGGGGTGAGGGAGCCAGGGCGGGTATCGAGCATGGTGTGAAACGGTCAGCGCCGTGGTGCGTCAGGCGATCTTGAAACGGGCCACCGACTGGCGCAGCTCTTCGGCCATGGCCGAGAGTTCGCGCACCTGCTGGGCCGTCGAACGGGTACCTTCCCCGGTCTGCTCGGTCACCGCAAAGATGTGCTGGATGTTGCCGGCCACCTCGTTGGCCGATTCGGCTTCGCGCGACGTGGCGCTCGAGATCTGTTCGATCAGCTCGGCCAGTCGGCGCGACACGCGGTCGATCTCGGTCAGCGCGTTGCCGGCGTTGTCCGACAGCTTGGCCCCCTCGACCACACCCTGCGTGGAACGCTCCATAGCGGCCACCGCGTCCTGCGTGTCGGTCTGAATGGCCTTCACCAGTGCCGCGATCTGGCGCGTCGCATCGGCCGAACGCTCAGCCAGGCGCTGCACTTCTTCGGCCACCACCGAGAAGCCGCGACCGGCTTCACCGGCCGACGCAGCCTGGATGGCGGCGTTCAGGGCCAGCACGTTGGTCTGTTCGGTAATGTCGGAAATCAGTTCGGTGATTTCACCGATCTCCTGCGACGATTCGCCCAGCCGCTTGATGCGCTTGGAGGTTTCCTGGATCTGGTCGCGGATGGCGTTCATACCGCCGATGGCGTCTTCCACCGCCTGCAGACCGGATTCGGCAGCCTGCAGCGACGCACGGGCCACCTGGGCCGATTCCTGCGCCTGACCGGACACCTGGTTGATGCGCTGCGCCATGTCCAGCACGGACTGGCCGGTTTCACGGATTTCGCGAAGCTGTTCGGTCGACGCCGCCAGCAGCTCGGTCGAGGTGCTTTCCACCGCCGACGTGGTCTGGGCGACTCGGGTGGCCGTGGCCTGCACGTTGCCCACCAGCGAACGCAGTTCTTCCACCGTGTAGTTCACCGAGTCGGCAATGGCGCCGGTGATGTCTTCGGTCACGGTCGCTTCCTGGGTCAGGTCGCCTTCGGCCACCGTCTGCAGTTCGTTCATCAGCCGCAGAATGGCCGCCTGGTTGGCGTCGTTCACGCGCTTGGCGTCCTGTTCCAGCGATTCGGCTGCGAGCTTCTGACTTTCGGCCACACGCTGACGCTGACGGCTGTCCTGCAGCTGCACATAAGCCAGACCAGCACCGCAAGCCAGGGCAAAAAGAGCGGACAACACGAGCGCCGCCAGCTGGCCGCCGGCCAGACCGGCGCGACCCGAGAGCTGGTCCTGCAGCTGCTGCAGGCCCACGCGCAGCGGCTCGCTGTCGGCCACGATGGCGGCCTGCGCTTCGCGCGCCGACACCAGGCCCTGCAGGTTACCCAGAATGGCGCCCGCCTGCGTGCGCGTTTCCTCGTACAGCTTGAGCAGCGCTTCCAGGCGCTCTTTCACCTGCGCGTCGCTGGTGGGCGCCAGGCGCAATTCGGCGCTGCCCTTGAGCATGCCGTCGGCGATTTCCTTGAAGGTGTTCAGGTCCTTGCCCAGCAGGAACACGGCCTCGGGGCTCACACCCTCCATGGTCAGGAACTCGTTGGCGGACTTGCCGATGCGCTGCGTCAGCATCACCAGCTGGCCAGCGGCGGAAATTTCGGCGGCCGGGGCGTTCTGCTGCAGCTTGAGCGACGACACCGTCTCGGCGATTTCCAGCAGATCCGACGACTGGCGGTTGATCAGGCGCAGGGCGTCGCCCACCTGGGTCAGGATTTTCTGCTGGCCCAGCACCGCCGCGGCATGGGTTTCCGCCGCATCTACCTTAGGCAGCAGCGCATCCAGTTCGGCGTCGAAAGCGCCACCCAATGGCTGGATGTCCAGGTTGTCGTCACCGCTCTTGAGGCCACGCACCGAACGGGTCAGCACATCGGCGCTGTCCTTGACCTCCGGGAAGGCCGACTCGCTGCCCACCAGCGCCTGCGACACGCTTTTGGCCAGGCGTTGCGACTGCATCAGCGCCTGACCGCTGGCGGCCAGCTGCTGGCTGGCCTTGTTGGTCTGGCTCAGCACGAAGAAGATCACACCCGCCAGCACCAGCACGGACACGCCCAGCAAAATGGTCAGCAGGCGGCGGTGTTGGTCGGCCGGCTTGCGCCCCAGCAAGGGCACCGACACCGCACCGGACTCGTCGGCCAGCTGGCTGTCTTCGCCCTGCATGCGGCTTTCGCCGAACGGCTGATCGGCCACATCGGGCGCCAAGCGCGCGGCCGCCAGTTCGGCGAGCTCTTGGTTCGATGCCTGACTCAGGTCGGGCTCGTCGGCCCTGTTTTTCTTGAACAGTCCCTGGAATCGATCAAGCATGGCCATGAAAAAACCTTCCAACTGATAAGCAACGTGCAACGTCAAACGAGATGAGGACCGGGCAGCAAGGCGCCCCGGTTGTGGCGTCCATCAGGCCGCGATCGCCAAGAAGCCGGGGTCCGTGACCAGGGCTTGCAGGTCCAGCTCTTGCCAGGTCTGCCCCTGGTGGTCGATCAGGCAGCGGGCGAAAAACGGGGGTGCCTCGGCAGGGCGCGGTGCAATGGCACTGAACATGGCCGGGTTGCGCAGCCCCAACAGACGGTCGATCCAGAGCACGGCATTGACGCCCAGCGCCGCGTGCAGACTCACCAGACGCGTTTCGGAGGTCACCCGTTCCAGCGCAGACCCGGTCGCCACCGATGCGCTGCCGATCAATCCCGGCAGGTCCACGACACCATGCAAACCGCCGCGCAGGCTGGCCACGCCCGCGTACCAAGGCTTGGTGTAGGGCACGGACTGCACCGTGGTCCAGGGAAAAATCTCACCCGACTGCACCAGCGGCACCAGGAACCGTTCGCCACCAGCCTCCACCGCCAGCCAGGACGCGGTGGCGGCTTCGGTCTTGGCGGCGGTCAACCGTTGCGCCAGGCGCTCTTGCAGTTCTTTGAGTGACTGACGGTTGGCCATGCTCGGGGTGGGCGGTGTGCGGCGGGCGCGCTCAGCCGAGCGCGCGGATCTTGGAGAGCAGTTCTTCTGCGTTCACCGGCTTGGTGACGTAGTCGCGTGCACCTTGACGCATGCCCCAGACCCGATCGGTTTCCTGGTTCTTGCTGGTGCACATGATGATGGGAATGCTCGAATACTGGGGATCGCGGGCGATCGCCCGGGTCAACTGAAATCCATTCTGACCGGGCATCACCACGTCCATCAAAATGAGTTCTGGCTTTTCCTCGCCAAGCCGACGAAAGGCCTCTTCGGCGTTCTCGGCGGTGCGCACGCTGTAGCCGTTTTTACCCAGCAGGTCCGACAGCACCATCAGCTCGGTCTTGGAATCGTCCACAACCAGGATGTTTTTGATCGTCATCACGCAGCTCCGGTGAGATGGGCGCCAAACTGCTGCACGGCCTGCAGCAGCTGGTCTTTGGTAAAGGGTTTGGTGAGGTATTCCTGCGAACCGACCATGCGCCCGCGGGCCTTGTCGAACACGCCGTCCTTGGACGACAGCATGACCACCGGGATGTTCGCGAAACGAGCGTTGCGCTTGATGATGGCGCAGGTCTGGTAACCATCCAGCCGAGGCATCAGGATGTCGCAGAACACCAGGTCGGGCTGGTAGTCGTTGATCTTGGCCAAAGCGTCGAAGCCGTCCTCTGCCAGCAGCACTTCGTGACCGCCCTGCTTGAGGAAGATTTCCGCGCTGCGGCGGATGGTGTTGCTGTCGTCAACCACCAGGACTTTGAGGGCAGGCGTCGTGCTCACGGCAGTGGGGCTCCAGGCATCAGGTCGGGGTGACGGGGGGCAAACGGGGTCGCGGGTCGTCGGCAGGAGCGTGGCGCACGCCGCGTCAGATCTGAACCATCTCGAAATCGTCCTTGCGGGCTCCGCACTCGGGGCAGGTCCAGTTCATCGGCACGTCGGCCCACCGGGTTCCGGGCGCGATGCCGTGCTCGGCATCGCCAGCGGCTTCGTCGTAAATCCAGCCACAGATCAGACACATCCACGTCTTGGCGTCGCTCATCTTTTATAGGGGTGTTGTCTTAGAATGCGGCCATTGTATAGAGCCACGGCGCCCCGACCAGAGGGCAAATCCGCAGGCGGTTCCCATGGGCGACAGGCGTGCGCCATGCCCCGCGCAACGCGCACCGACCACCTTAGCCCAGCACCCCATGACCCACCCCTCCGACACCCGCACGCCCGAGGCGGATGACACCACCGAACAGGTCTCGCTGCCCTGCGTCATGGTGTTCAACGCCAACGACCCCAGCGGCGCTGGCGGCCTCAGCGCGGACCTGACCGCCATGTCCAGCGCCTCGGCCCATGTGCTGCCGGTGGTCACGGGCACGTATGTGCGCGACACCTCCGAAGTGCACGACCACATCGCCTTCGACGAAGAGGCGGTGTCCGACCAGGCCCGCGCCGCGCTGGAAGACATGCCGGTGCAGGCCTTCAAGGTCGGCTTCGTGGGCAGCCCGGAGAACCTCAGCGCCATCGCCGAGATCGCCACCGACTACACCGAGGTGCCCGTCATCGCCTACATGCCCGACCTGTCCTGGTGGGACGAGGTGGACATCGAGACCTACCTGGACGCCTTTGCCGAACTGATGCTGCCGCAGACCACGGTGCTGGTGGGCAACCACAGCACGCTGTGCCGCTGGCTGCTGCCCGAGTGGGAAGGCGACCGCCCGCCCAACGCCCGCGAGGTGGCCCGCGCCGCCGCGGTGCACGGCGTGCCGTACACCCTGGTCACCGGCTTCAACGCTGCCGACCAGTACCTGGAAAGCCACCTGGCCAGCCCCGAGACGGTGCTGGCGACCGCCCGCTACGAGCGTTTCGAGGCGACCTTCAGCGGTGCCGGCGACACGCTCTCGGCCGCGCTCACCGCCCTGATCGCGGGCGGCAACGACCTGCAGGCCGCCTGCGCCGAAGCCCTGACCTACCTGGACCAGTGCCTGGACGCGGGTTTCCAGCCAGGCATGGGGCACGCCATACCCGACCGCCTGTTCTGGGCCCACAGCGACGACGACAACGACCCCGAACCGAGCGAACCCGGCGAAGCGCCCGACAGCGCGCTGGACGCCGGCGATTTCCCCCTCGACACCACCAAACACTGAGCATTCCATGAGCGACCGCAACCTTGAACTGTTCGAACGCGCCAAGCGGCTGATCCCGGGCGGCGTGAACTCGCCCGTGCGCGCCTTCCGCGCCGTCGGTGGCACGCCGCGTTTCGTGCAGCGCGCGCAAGGCGCCTATTTCTGGGACGCGAACGGCCAGAAGTACATCGACTACATCGGCTCCTGGGGGCCGATGATCCTGGGCCACGGGCACCCGGCCGTGCTCGAAGCTGTGCAGAAGGCCACGCTGGACGGCTTTTCGTTCGGTGCGCCGACCGAGCGCGAGATCGAACTGGCCGAAGAGATCATCAAGCTGGTGCCCAGCCTGGAGATGGTGCGCCTGGTCAGCTCGGGAACCGAAGCCGGCATGAGCGCGATCCGCCTGGCGCGGGGCGCCACCGGCCGCAAAACCATCATCAAGTTCGAGGGCTGCTACCACGGCCACGCCGACGCGCTGCTGGTCAAGGCCGGTTCGGGTCTGGCCACCTTTGGCAACCCGACCAGTGCCGGGGTGCCACCCGAGGTGGTGCAGCACACCCTGGTCCTGGAATACAACAACGTGGCGCAGATCGAGGCCGCGTTCGCCGAGCATGGCGCCGACATCGCCTGCGTGATGATCGAGCCGATCGCCGGCAACATGAACTTCGTGCGCGCCAGCGTGCCGTTCGTCCAACGCATCCGCGAGCTGTGCACGCAGCACGGCGGCCTGTTCATCTTCGACGAGGTGATGACCGGCTTCCGCGTCGGTCTGGGCAGTGCGCAAGGCCACTACGCCTCGCTGATCCCCGGCTTCGAACCCGACATGACGGTGATGGGCAAGGTCATCGGCGGCGGCATGCCGCTGGCGGCCTTTGGCGGCAAGCGCGCGGTGATGGAGCACCTGGCGCCGCTGGGTGGCGTCTACCAGGCCGGTACACTCTCGGGCAACCCGGTCGCCACCGCCTGCGGTCTGGCCACGCTCAAGGAGATCCAGAAGCCCGGCTTCTTCGAGGCCTTGTCGGCCAGCACGCGTTCGCTGGTGGACGGCCTGAAGGCCGCGGCCGATGCCGAAGGCGTGCCGTTCAGCGTGGACTGTCAGGGCGGCATGTTCGGCTTCTTCCTGATGCCCGAGTTGCCGCAGAACTACGCCACCGTGATGAAGACCGAGGGCGCCAAGTTCAACACCCTGTTCCACGGTCTGCTGGACCGCGGCGTGTACATCGCTCCGGCTCTTTATGAAGCGGGTTTTGTGAGCGCAGCACACACCGCTGAAGACATTGCGGCCACCGTGGCGGCGGCGCGTGAGGTGTTCAAGCAGCTGGCTTGACCCCCTCCTCGCTTCTTTGCTCTTAGACGGCTGGGGGTTTTCCTCCGGCCGTTTTTGTTTGTGCTCCTTGCGTTTCGCGCTGGGACCTCGCGCAAGGTGGGTGGTGGAGCTGTCGTGCTCCGGCTCACGCTCGCGGGCGACCGGGCCTGTGCGCCACCCTCGTCGCGTCAACACCGGGCAGGTTCGCCGGCTCTGTGGCAACCGCGAATCGAGCCTGCGCCCGCCAGCCCGCACCACCCTCCTTGAAGTCAGGCTTGAGAACGCCAACAGTGACTTCCCTTCGTTGGCGAACGGAATGGTCAGCGGGGCTGGGGCTTGGGGTGCACGGGCGCAGGCTCGATTCGCGATTGCCACAGAAGACGGGTACACGCCCGGTGTTGACGAAGTGCCCACCGCACACCCGAGCAGACGCCCGCGAGCGTGAGCCGGAGAACGGGCGCCACGAGCCCCAGCCCTCCCACAACAGCAGGCAAGAAAAAGGGGCTCACCAGGAGCCCCTCTTCAGAAGACCAAGAAAGCTCAGTGGCGGAAATGACGAACGCCGGTGAACACCATCGCCACACCGCGTTCGTTCGCCGCGTCGATCACTTCCTGATCGCGCATCGAACCACCGGGCTGCGCCACACAGGTCGCACCCGCATCGACCACCACATCCAGCCCGTCGCGGAACGGGAAGAAGGCGTCGCTCGCCACCACCGTGCCCTGCAGCGACAGCTTGGCCGCCTCGGCCTTGATGCTGGCGATGCGGGCCGAGTCGAGGCGGCTCATCTGGCCGGCGCCCACACCCATGGTCATGCCGTTCTTGCAGAACACGATGGCGTTGGACTTGACGTACTTGGCCACCTTCCAGGCGAACAGCAGGTCCTGCAGTTCGGCCGGCGTCGGCTGCTTGACGGTGACCACATTGAGATCGGTCAGCGCCAGCTCGTGGTTGTCAGCGGTCTGCAGCAGCAGGCCCGAACCCACGCGCTTGGTGTCCATGGCGTTTCGGCCCTGGTCCCAGGCGCTGGCGCCACCGGACGGCAGCGCGATCTTCATCAGGCGCACATTGACCTTGGGCTTGAAGATCTCCAGGGCTTCGGCGGTGAAATCGGGCGCCATCAGCACCTCGACGAACTGCTTCACCACTGCCTCGGCCGCGGCTTTGTCCACCGTGCGGTTGAAAGCGATGATGCCGCCGAAAGCACTGGTGGGGTCGGTCTGGAAGGCCTTGGCGTAGGCCTCGTGCGCGTCTTGGCCGATGGCTACGCCGCAGGGGTTGGCGTGCTTGACGATCACGCAGGCCGGCGCCTCGAAGCTCTTGACGCATTCCCAGGCGGCGTCGGCGTCGGCGATGTTGTTGTAGGACAGTTCCTTGCCCTGCAGCTGCACGCCGGTGACCAGCGAGCCTGGCGCGGGGTACAGGTCGCGGTACAGCGCGGCCTGCTGGTGGCTGTTTTCGCCATAGCGCAGGTCCTGCACCTTGATGAACTGGCCGTTGGACTGGCCGGGGAACAGGTTGCGGGCCGGCACATAGCTTTCGGCCAGCTTCTCTTCTTCGAAGGTCACCGACGACAGGTAGTCGCTGATGGCGCCGTCGTACTGGGCGATGCGGTTGAAGGCGGCGACCGACAGCGAAAAGCGCAGCTTGTCGGACAGCTTTCCGCCGGCCTTGAGCTCGGCGATCACGGCGTCGTACTGGCCGGCGTCGGTGACCACACCCACGTCCTTCCAGTTTTTGGCCGCGCTGCGGACCATGGCCGGGCCGCCGATGTCGATGTTCTCGATCGCATCGGCCAGCGTGCAGCCAGCCTTGGCCACGGTGGCTTCAAACGGGTAGAGGTTGACCACCAGCAGGTCGATGGTTTCGATGCCGTGCTCCTTCAGCGCGGCCATGTGCTCGGGCAGCTCGCGGCGGGCCAGCAGGCCGCCGTGCACCTTGGGGTGCAGGGTCTTGACGCGGCCGTCCAGCATCTCGGGGAAGTTCGTGACCTCGGCCACTTCGGTGACGGGCAGGCCCTTGTCGGCCAGCAGCTTGGCGGTGCCGCCGGTGGACAGGAGCTTCACACCCAGGCCGTGCAGTGCCTGGGCGAATTCAACGATGCCGGTCTTGTCGGAGACGGAGAGAAGTGCGCGCATGGGATGAGATCAGGGGTTTTGAAAAAGGGAGGATCGCGGTCAGTCGATCAATTTGTGTTCGAGCAGCTTCTTGCGCAGGGTGTTGCGGTTCAGACCCAGCCATTGCGCGGCGCGCGACTGGTTGTTCTGCGACTGCTCCATCACGACTTCGAGCAGGGGGCGTTCGACCGCCTTGACCAGCATGTCGTGCAGGTCGGCCGGATCGGTGCCGTTGAGGTCGCGGAAGTACGCCTGCAGGCTGGCACGCACACAGTCGTGCAGGTTGTTCGGGTTGCTCATGCGGCCAGTTTCCAGTGGTCTTCTTGTGTCGACAGGTCCACCTGGGTCTGGGCCCAGGCATCCAGGGTTTCGCGCACACAGGCCAACTGCGCCTCGCAGCCGGTCAGGGTGTTGATGCGGCGGCGGAAGGCGTCGGCCTCGGCCTTGGGCACCGGCAGCGACTGCGCGTACCAGCCCAGGTGCTTGCGCGCGCTGCGCACGCCGGTGTATTCCCCGTACAGCGCGTAGTGGTCTTCCAGGTGGTCCAGCAGCCAGGCCTTCACCTCCATCAGATCGGGCGGCGGCAGGGCCTCGCCCATGGCCATGAAGTGCGCGATCTCGCGGAAGATCCAGGGCCGTCCCTGGGCAGCGCGGCCGATCATGATGGCGTCTGCGCCGGTGTGGCGCAGCACCTGCAGGGCCTTCTGCGGCGAATCGACGTCGCCATTGGCCACAACGGGGATCTTCACCCGGCTCTTGATGAGCGCCACCGTGTCGTGCTCGGCGAAGCCGCTGTAGCCCTGCTCGCGGGTGCGGCCATGCACGGTGAGCATCTGCACGCCAGCGGCCTCGGCGGCCAGGGCGATGGTGGGGGCGTTCTTGCCGTCGGCGCACCAGCCGGTGCGCATCTTCAGCGTGACGGGCACGCCGTGGGGCGCTGCAGCGGCCACCACGGCC
Organism: Hydrogenophaga intermedia; assembly: GCA_943372305.1. GTDB lineage: Bacteria > Pseudomonadota > Gammaproteobacteria > Burkholderiales > Burkholderiaceae_C > Hydrogenophaga > Hydrogenophaga intermedia_D. Next base: position 18,458 of record CALRYD010000053.1, read on the forward strand.
TGCACGATGTCCAGCGCCAGCGCCTCGTCCTGCATCAGGGCCGAGCCGGCCCATTTGTTGCAGACCTTCTTGGCGGGGCAGCCCATGTTGATGTCAATGATCTGCGCGCCGCGGTCGATGTTGTAGCGCGCGGCGTCGGCCATCATGGCCGCGTCGGTGCCGGCGATCTGCACGGCGATAGGGCCGGGCTCACCGGCGTGGTCGGCGCGGCGCGAGGTCTTGAGGCTGTCCTGCAGGTCCGGCCGGCTGGTCACCATTTCGCTCACGGCGTAGCCCGCCCCCAGCCGTTTGCACAGCTTGCGGAATGGCCGGTCTGTCACACCCGCCATGGGGGCGACGAACAGGTTGTTGGGCAGGGTGTATGGACCCAGTTGCATGACGCAGGCGAACTCGGAATGGGGATGGTGCGGGGAGGACCCGAGCGGCCGCAAGACCTGAACCGGGGAGGGGCATTGTATCTGCCTGTTTTTTCAGCAGGCGATATGCTCGCAGGCTCACAACCCCCGCCGACCGATGCCCGACTGGATCACCTCACTGCTGCACACACTGGCCCTGCCCGAGGTCGGGCTGGGCACCCTTTTCGTCGTGGCCTTCCTGTCGGCCACCCTGTTGCCGCTGGGCTCGGAACCCGCACTGTTCGCCCTTGTCAAACTGAACCCTGAACTGTTTTGGCCCGCCGTTCTGGTGGCCACCGCCGGCAACACCCTGGGCGGGATGGTCAGCTGGTTCATGGGCTACGGCGCCCACCGCGCGGTGGACCGGGCGCGCCACCGCCCGACCGAACTGCACGCCCTGCGGTGGCTAGAACGCTTTGGCCCCAAGGCCTGCCTGCTCTCCTGGCTGCCTGTGGTGGGCGACCCGTTGTGCGCGGTGGCCGGCTGGCTGAAGTTTCCGCTCTGGCCCTGCACCGCCTACATGGCGGTTGGCAAATTCGCCCGCTACCTCACCATGACCGGCGGCCTGCTGTGGGTGTTTCCCGGGGGACTGTCGCTCTGAGCGTCCACACGGATACTCGGACGCCCCGCGAACACGCCATGCCCGACCACAACACTCCCTCGCAGCCCCTGCCGCGCAGCCTCTGGGCGCTGATGGTGGGCAACTTCGTCATCGGTACCGGTGTCATGGCGGTGCCCGGCACGCTCAACGACATCAGCCAGTCCCTGCAGGTCTCCATCCCGCAAGCCGGTCTGCTGATCACCGCGGCCGCGGTGGTGATGGGCGTAGGCGCCCCGCTGTTCGCCAGCCTGGTGGCCGGCTGGGACCGGCGGCGCCTGCTCACCTTCTCACTGCTCTGGTACGCGCTGTTCATGGGCATCAGCGCCTTCGCACCCAGCTACGGCTGGCTGGTGCCGCTGCGGGTGCTGGCGGTCATTCCACCCGCCATCTTCACGCCCCAGGCCGCCGCCTGTGTGGGCCTGCTGGTGCCCGATGGGCAGCGTGGCAAGGCCATCACGTTCGTCTTCCTGGGCTGGTCGGTGGCCTCGGTGCTGGGCATGCCGCTGTCGGCCTGGATCGGCGGTCTCTTCGGCTGGCGCTGGGCCTTCGGCCTGGTGGCGGTGCTGGCCCTGCTGGTGGCCGGCTGGGTCTGGCGCGCCATGCCCGACGGCATCCGCCCGGCCGCGTTGTCCCGGCAGGCCTGGGCCCAGACGCTGGGCTCGCCAGCGCTCATGCTGGTGGTGGGCGTGACGCTGCTGTCGGCCTTCGGCCAGTTCACGCTGTTCTCGTACTTCGCGCCCTACCACCAGCAGGTGCTGGGTCTGAGCGCCGGCATGCTGTCGCTGCTGTTCCTGTGGTTCGGCGCCTTTGGCCTGGCCGGCAATGTGCTGGTCTCGCGCCGCATCGACCGGCTGGGCGCACCGCGCGCGGTCCTCATCACCCTGGGCGGCATGGCGCTGACCCTGCTGCTGTGGCCGCTGGGTGCCGGCCTGATCTGGCTGCAGGCGCTGGTGCTCATTCCGTGGGCGCTGGGCTGCTTCTCGGCCAACTCGGCCCAGCAGGCGCGCCTGGTGCACATGGCCCCAGCCCTGGCGCCGGCCACGGTCGCGCTCAACACCTCGGCCATCTACGGCGGGCAGGCCCTGGGCGCCGCGCTCGGCGGCGGCCTCATCGCGCAGGGCCTGATGCGCCAGCTGCACTGGTTCGGCCTGGTGCTGATGCTGGCGGCCATGGCGCTGAGCTGGCACGCCGCGCGGGTTCAGAAGCGTTCGCTGTCGACCGCAGCTGTGCCCCACACCACCTGAATCGGTCGCATCAGACCTCTCCGCGGCAATCCACGAAAGCCTTGGGCGCGAGCATCTCGGTGGGCAACAGATCGAAGTAGCGCCGGATCGCCCGCGAGGCGTGCGACGCGTCGTAGAAGCCTCCGGCGCTGACCAGTTCCGACGCGTTGTGCGGCAGGCCGCTGTGTTGGGCATCGCATGCGTTCGCCGCCACCTGGTAGAGCCGGACCCACGACTGGTAGCTCGACAAGGTCATGCCCACCTGCTGCCGGAACAGCTTGCGCACATGCTCGGCCGACAAGCCCAGCTCACCGGCCATGACCCCGGGGTCTGCACGCCCTTCGCCACGCAGGTGCAGGCGCTCACGCAAGCCGGCCAGCCGCGGGTCCAGGTGGGCCGCGGCACCGGACAGGGCCACCGCATCGGCCAGCACCCCGGCCACCCAGCGCCCGGCCTGGGCCGCGGGCACCGCACCACCGCACAGGTCTTGCAGGTCGAGTCCGTGGCGCTGCATCAGGTCGCCATCGGGCCAGGGCACCACACTGGCCTGCGCACGCCGCTGCAGGCAGGCACCCGCGTCGGACAAGGGGTCGACATACAGGAAGGCCAATGGGCTTCGGGCCGTCATGCTGCTCCAGGCGCCGCAGGCGTGCAACAGCACCCGGGCGCGGACCTGACCGCCGTCGCGCATCGTCAGCGTGGCAGGGCGGTGCGTCGGGCCGAACACCAGCGCCGGCGCCACGTTCTGGGACAGGTTGAACCGCAGATCGGGGTCGGCGTACAGCAGCCAGTCGCGGCCCAGATAGACCACCCCGGGAATGGCATGACCGTCCTGCATCGGTGCTTACCCCCGGTTCCCCGGGGCGTACAAGACGACCCCATCCGCGCTTCCTAGCATGGGCCTCGCCCGTCGCAGCACGCCAGATGACGCGATCCCCCCGGCGGTGCGCGAGCAGTCCCCACTTTGCAAGGAAGCACTTCGATGAAACATCTCAGCAGCATAAACCCGGCCCAGCCCCATCGGGTCCGCACCCGGGCCCTGACCGTCCCTCTGCTCGGCACACTCGTGCTCGCCGCCTGCGGCGGGAACGACGCGCCCGCGCCCCCCGCGGCCCGGCCGCTCGCCCAGTCGTGCGCGGCGTATGTGCCCAGCCAGCTGCCGGTCAACGCGACGTTCGAGCGCACCGAACTGCGGGAAACCCAGACCGTGACCGAAACGCACTACGGCACCGGGGAAGCCATCACCCTGCCCCGGACCTGCATCGTGCGCGGCACCATCGTGTCGGGTCCCGGCTCCACCATCCGGTGGGCCGTGGAACTGCCTGAGGGCAGCGACTGGAACGGCAAGACCATGACGCTGGGCGGCGGTGGCTTTGACGGCTTCATCCCCACGGACGACCCCTGGCACGTGAAGTACGTGCAGACGGATGCGGCCCTGCCGTTCGTGCGCATCAGCTCCGACTCCGGCCACCAGACGGAAGACTTTTCCTGGGGCACAGACCCCGTCGCACTGGCCAACCACGCCCAGGAAGCCAACCACCTGGCCCTGCAGGTGGGCACGCACATCGCCACCCAGTTCTACGGCAAGGCGCCCACGCGGCGCTACATGGTGGGCCACTCCAATGGCGGCCGCTCGGGCCTGATCGCCGCCGACCGCTACCCCAACGACTACGACGGCGTGCTGGCCATGGCCCCGGCCATCAGCCAGCAGGCCCACCAGGTCAACATGGGCGACTTCAACCGCTGGATCTACGGTCGCAATCCGGACGGCAGCCCGAACGCCAGCCTGCCCGCGCAGGCGAACTGGATCAGCCCCGGCAAGTCGGCCCTGTACGCCCGAGCCGAGATCGAGGCCTGCGACGGGCTCGACGGTCTGGCCGACGGCATCATCGGCAACGTCGAAGCCTGCACCTACGTGCCCACCGACCTGCAATGCGCGGACGATGTGGCCGGCGCACAGGACGACAGCTGCCTGACCACAGGCCAGATCGAGGCCATCCGCCTGAACTACGCCGACAAGAGCGTGCCCCTGACACTGGCCAACGGCATGACCGGTTATGAGCGCTACGGTCGCGGCGGCGCCGCCACCGGCGACTGGCAGGTTTACGCCTTCGGTTTCGAATACGACGGCGGCTTCCTGAGCAAGGGCTTCAGCTACATCGCGCCGACGTCCGTGATCCAGGCCTTGACGGGTTCCGAGTCGGCCGATTCCATCAACCACGACCCGCTGAGCATGCGTGCGCAATGGCAGGCCCTGGCCAACACCATGGAGCCCTCCACCAACCTGGGCACCTTCGGTCAGCGCGGCAAGCTGCTGGTCTGGTACGGCATGGCCGACACCTGCGTCTCGGTCTACCGCACCGCGGCCTACCTGGACCAGGTGCGCCAGAGCAGCGGCAACGCCACTTTCGACGGCTTCGCGCGTTTTGTGACCTCGCCAGGTGTGGGGCACGACCTGACGGGTCCGGGCGCGGCCAAGGCCGACCTGATCACCGCCCTGGTGGACTGGGTGGAAAAAGGCATCGCACCCGACCAGCTCGTGGCCACCGGCACGTCCGATGCCGGCGCGTTCGAGCGACCCCTGTGCCCCTTCCCCAGCTTCCCGAAGTACCGGGGCAGCGGCGACACCACCCGGGCCAGCAGCTTCACCTGCGCGGTCAGCTGAGGCTGCAGCGGTGCAGAGCCCGGGCAGGCGCCTGGGTCCTGTCCCAACAGGCGCCAGAGGCTCAGAAGCGTTCGTAACCCAGCAGGTAACGCCACTCGCCCACCGGCAGACCGGCGAGCGAGATGCGGCCCAGGCGCAGGCGGCGCAGGCCGGTCAGCTGCAGGCCCGCGCGTTCGCACAGGTGGGCCACCTGCCCGGGCCGGTTGCCCTTGATCGCCAGGCGCAGGCGTTGCTCGCTCTGCCAGCTGGCCCGTGCCTTGGGCACGGCCCAACCGTCAAAAAACAGCGCCTGGCCGAGCGACTGCAACACCGCTTCGCGACGGGCCTCATCTTCCAGCTCGGGATCGGCCGCCACATCGGCCAGCCACTCGTGTTCGAGCTGGTTCGCGTCTTCGGTCATCTTGCGCGCCACACCGGGGTTCTGCGTGAACACCATCAGGCCGCTGGACAGGTCGCCCAGCGGTGCCACCGGCAACAGCTTGTGCAGGTGCGCCTTGAGCGGGCGCACGCCCGAGCGGTCGGCCTTGAAGCGGTGGGCGGGGGCGAACCACTGCGCGGCCAGCGCGTCCGGCAGGTGGAGGTCCTCCGGCAGCGCATGGCCGGCCGGCTTGTGCCAGATCAGCGTCACCGACGCCAGCGCCTCCAGCTTGGCCTTGGGGTCCAGCGTGACCGCCTGGTCGTCGCGCACGCGCGCCATCGGCTTTTCGACCACCACACCGTCCACCCGCACAAAACCGCCGGCGATGTAGTTCTCGGCGTCGCTGCGCGAGCAGGGCAGCTGGGCGGCCAGGCGTTTGGCCAGGCGCTGCGGTTCGGGCCGGCCGGTGTCGATCATGTCGGCGCTTAAGACGAGAACAGGAAGTTCATCACGTCGCCGTCCTTGACGACGTATTCCTTACCTTCGGCGCGCATCTTGCCGGCGTCTTTCGCGCCCTGCTCGCCCTTGAACTGGATGAAGTCGTCGAACCCGATGGTCTGGGCGCGGATGTAGCCCTTCTCGAAGTCGGTGTGGATCACGCCAGCCGCCTGCGGGCCGGTGTCGCCGACGTGGATGGTCCAGGCGCGCACTTCCTTCACACCCGCGGTGAAGTAGGTCTGCAGGCCCAGCAGCTTGTAGGCGGCGCGGATCAGGCGGTTCAGGCCCGGTTCGTCCTGACCCAGTTCCTTGAGGAATTCCAGCCGGTCGGCGTCGTCCATCTCGGAGAGTTCGGCCTCGATCTTGGCGCAGATGGCGACCACGGGCGCGTTCTGCTTTTCCGCGAAGGCACGCAGTCGGTCCAGGAAGGGGTTGTTCTCGAAACCGTCTTCCGACACGTTGGCCACGAACATGGCCGGCTTGGCGGTGATCAGAAAGAACTGCTTGAGCTGTGCCGCCTCTTCCTTGCTGAAGTCGATGGTGCGTACCGGCTGGGTGTCGTTCAGCGCGGCCTGGCACTTCTCCAGGATGGCCAGCTGCTTGATCGACTCCTTGTCGCCCGAGCGCGCGGTCTTGCTCACCCGGTGAATGGCTTTTTCAACGGCGGCCAGGTCGGCCAGGCACAGCTCGGTCTGGATGACCTCGATGTCGGCGATCGGGTCGACCTTGTTCGCCACGTGGATCACGTTCGGGTCTTCGAAGCAGCGCACCACGTTGACGATGGCGTCGGTCTCGCGGATGTGGGCCAGGAACTTGTTGCCCAGGCCTTCACCGGTGCTGGCACCGGCCACCAGGCCGGCGATGTCCACGAACTCCACGATGGCCGGCACCACGCGCTCGGGCTGCACGATCTCGGCCAGCTGGGCCAGGCGCGGATCGGGCACTTCCACCACGCCGGTGTTGGGCTCGATGGTGCAGAAGGGGTAGTTTTCGGCGGCGATGCCGGCCTTGGTCAGGGCGTTGAAAAGGGTGGACTTGCCGACGTTGGGCAGGCCGACGATGCCGCATTGGAGACTCATGGAATACCTCGAAAAATCAACCCGAAAGTGTATGCGATGGCCCCACTTGCGGTAGGCTGAGCGGTTCTGGCAGATCCCAGACGCGTTCGGAGACAACACAGATGGAAGTCCAGGCCACCGGCAACTCGCCCCTGTACCTGTTCGAGAAATTCGAGGTCGGCGTGATCCACCTCGACGCCGAGCGCACCGTGCTGGCGATGAACGATTTCGCCCGCAAGGTACTGCCGGTGGGCGAGAAGCAGCCGTTCGACAAGCTGGTCACCTCGTTCCACCCCGAACGCTCCAAGCCCAAGGTCAACTTCCTGCTGGACCAGGCCTCGGGCTGCCCGGTGGCCAGTTCCACGCCCATGACCATGATCATCAACATCCCCGAACAGGTGTTGCTGATCAAGGTGACACGGCTGGGCAACCATCTGGGCGCCACCACCGGCTTCGTGCTGGTGTTCTACGACGTGACGCAGGTCGTGAGCCAGGAAACGCCCGCCGCGGCCGAACTGCCGGCGCCGGTGAACCTGCGCCTGAACCGCATCCCCATGGTGGCCAACCACAAGGTGGCCTTTGTCGACACGCAGGACGTGCTGAGCCTGGAATCGCAGGCGCACTACACCCGCGTCCTCACGCGCGACGGTTTCCACTTCTGCAACCTCAGCATCGGCGACCTGCAGGCCCGCCTGGACCCGGCGCAATTCATGCGCGTGCACCGCTGCTTCATCGTCAACCTGAGTGCGGTGGCCGAACTGGGGCGCGAGGGCAGCAAGACGCAGATCGTGCTCAAGGGCAAGCACCGCGAACCCATCCCGGTTTCGCGCGGCGAGGTGGCGCGCCTGCGCGAGGCCCTGGGCCTGCTGGGCAAACACTGAAACTGACGGTTGAGGACGACTCAGGACTTACCCGTATTGCCAGCCGGCGCGCGCGTGATCTGAGCATTTCGTGCAGCCCCAAGTGCATTTCGTGCGAAAAACCGGTCGTTTTGTGAACTCCTGAGTTCAAGACCCGCCGATGGAGTCGGAAACCGGGTCTCCCCCAGACTGGCTGTGCATTGACAAACGTCAATCACCCACCCAGAAGACCAGGAGACACCACAATGATTCCACCGCGTTTCGAGTACCACGCGCCCAAGTCGGTCGGCGAGGCCGTGGCCCTGCTGGGCCAGCTCGGGTCCGATGCCAAACTGCTGGCCGGCGGCCACAGCCTGCTGCCCATGATGAAACTGCGCTTCGCGCAGCCGGCCCACCTGATCGACATCAACCGCATCCCCGAGCTGCGCGGCATCCGCGAGGAAGGCGGCGCGGTGGTGATCGGTGCGATGACGGTCGAGAACGACCTGATCAGCTCGCCCATCGTGCAGGCCAAGCTGCCGTTGCTGGCCGAAGCGGCGAAGCTCATCGCCGACCCGCAGGTGCGCAACCGCGGCACCATCGGTGGCGACATCGCCCACGGCGACCCGGGCAACGACCACCCCGCCCTGTCGCTGGCGATCGAAGCGTCTTTCGTGCTCGAGGGCCCGAACGGCCGGCGCACCGTGGCGGCCGACGGCTTCTTCCTGGGCACCTACATGACGCTGCTGGAAGAAAACGAGGTGATGGTCGAGATCCATGCCCCCGCCTTCGCGCAGGGCACGGGCTGGGCCTACGAAAAGCTCAAGCGCAAGACCGGTGACTGGGCCACGGCCGGCTGCGCGGTCGTGCTGCGCAAGACCGGCAACACGGTCAGCCATGTACGCATCGCGCTGACCAACGTGGCGCCCACCGCACTGCGCGCTGAAGCCGCCGAAGCCGCCCTGCTGGGCCAGGCCTTCACGACCGCCACCGTGCAGGCCGCCGCCGACGCGGCCATTGCCATCTGCGACCCGGCCGAAGACCTGCGCGGCGACGCCGAATACAAGACCGCCATGGCCGGCGAAATGGTCAAGCGCGCCCTGGCCAAGGCCTGGGCCCGTTGCGCCTGAACACAAGGAGACACACCATGGCCAAGAAACTCATCAACGTCAGCGTCAACGGCAAGAACGAGGAAAAGGCGGTCGAGCCGCGCACGCTGCTCATCCACTTCCTGCGCGAAGAACTCAACCTCACCGGTGCCCACATCGGCTGCGAGACCAGCCACTGCGGCGCCTGCACGGTCGACATCGACGGCCGCTCGGTCAAGAGCTGCACCCACCTGGCGGTGCAGTGCGACGGCTCGGAAGTGCTCACCGTCGAAGGCCTGGCCAACAAGGGCGTGCTGCACGCGGTGCAGGAAGGCTTCTACAAAGAGCACGGCCTGCAGTGCGGCTTCTGCACCCCCGGCATGCTGATGCGCGCCTACCGCTTCCTGCACGAGAACCCCAACCCCAGCGAAGAAGAGATCCGCATGGGCATGAGCGGCAACCTCTGCCGCTGCACCGGCTACCAGAACATCGTCAAGGCGGTGCAGTACGCCGCCAAGAAGTTGCAAGAACCCGCCACGGCCTGAACCCTTTCACGGAGAAACCCACATGAACGCACCGGTACAAACCGCCGAAGCCCGTGAAATCGCCCTGGCCGGCATGGGCGTCTCGCGCCTGCGCAAGGAAGACGCCCGTTTCATCCAGGGCAAGGGCAACTATGTCGACGACATCAAGATGCCCGGCATGCTGCACATGGACATCGTGCGCAGCCCGCTGGCCCACGCCCGCATCAAGAAAATCAACAAGGAAGCCGCGCTCGCCATCCCCGGCGTGCACGCGGTGCTGACGGCCGACGACCTCAAGCCGCTCAAGCTGCACTGGATGCCCACCCTGGCGGGCGACGTGGCCGCCGTGCTGGCCGACGAGAAGGTGCACTTCCAGATGCAGGAGGTGGCCATCGTCATCGCCGACGACCGCTACATCGCCGCCGACGCGGTGGAAGCCGTCGAGGTGGAATATGAAGAGCTGCCGGTGGTGATCGACCCCTACGCCGCGCTGCAGCCCGACGCGCCAGTGATCCGCGAAGACCTGGCCGGCAAGACCAGCGGCGCCCACGGCCCGCGCGAGCACCACAACCACATCTTCACCTGGGACGCGGGCGACAAGGCCGCGACCGACGCGGTGTTCGCCAACGCGCCGGTGACGGTGAGCCAGCACATGTACTACCCGCGCGTGCACCCCTGCCCGCTGGAGACCTGCGGCTGCGTGGCCAGCTTCGACCCGGTGCGCGGCGACCTGACCACCTACATCACCAGCCAGGCACCGCACGTGGTGCGCACCGTGGTCTCGCTGCTCTCGGGCATTCCGGAGTCCAAGGTCCGCATCGTCAGCCCCGACATCGGCGGCGGCTTCGGCAACAAGGTCGGCGTCTACCCCGGCTACGTGTGCGCCATCGTCGCGTCTATCGTGCTGGGCCGCCCGGTCAAGTGGGTCGAGGACCGGGTGGAAAACATCTCCACCACCGCCTTTGCGCGGGACTACCACATGGACGGTGAGATCGCCGCCACGCCCGACGGCAAGATCACCGCGCTGCGCGTGAACGTGGTGGCCGACCACGGCGCCTTCGACGCCTGCGCCGACCCGACCAAGTTCCCGGCTGGCATGTTCCACATCGTCTCGGGCAGCTACGACATCCCGGCCGCGCACTGCTCGGTCAAGGGCGTGTACACCAACAAGGCACCCGGTGGCGTGGCCTACCGCTGCAGTTTCCGCGTGACCGAAGCGGTGTACCTGGTCGAGCGCATGGTGGACGTGCTGGCGCAAAAGCTGGGCATGGACAAGGCCGAGATCCGCGCGAAGAACTTCATCAAGAAGGAACAGTTCCCCTACACCAGCGCCTTCGGCTTCGAGTACGACAGCGGCGACTACCACACGGCCCTGAAGAAGGTGCTGGACGCGGTCGACTACCCCGCGCTGCGCGCCGAGCAGGCGGCCAAACGCGCCGACCCGAACAGCCCGACGCTGATGGGCATCGGCCTGGTGACCTTTACCGAGGTGGTGGGCGCCGGCCCAAGCAAGATGTGCGACATCCTGGGCGTGGGCATGTTCGACTCGTGCGAGATCCGCATCCACCCCACTGGCAGCGCCATTGCACGCATGGGCACCATCACGCAGGGCCAGGGCCACCAGACCACCTATGCGCAGATCATCGCGACCGAGCTGGGCATACCGTCCGAGGTGATCCAGGTCGAGGAAGGCGACACCAGCACCGCGCCGTATGGCCTCGGCACCTATGGCTCGCGCTCGACGCCAGTGGCCGGTGCGGCCATCGCACTGGCCGCGCGCAAGATCCACGCGAAGGCGCGCAAGATCGCGGCCCACATGCTTGAAGTCAACGAGAACGACCTCGACTGGGAGGTGGACCGCTTCAAGGTCAAGGGCGACGACAGTAAGTTCAAGACCATGGCCGACGTGGCATGGCAGGCCTACCACCAGCCGCCCGCCGGGCTGGAGCCGGGTCTGGAGGCCGTGCACTACTACGACCCGCCGAACTTCACCTTCCCCTTCGGCATCTACCTGTGCGTGGTCGACATCGACCGCGCCACCGGCGAGACCAAGATCCGCCGCTTCTATGCCCTGGACGACTGCGGCACCCGCATCAACCCGATGATCATCGAGGGCCAGATCCACGGTGGCCTGACCGAAGGTTTCGCGGTGGCCATGGGCCAGCAGATGCCGTTCGACGCGCAGGGCAACCTGCTGGGCAACACGCTGATGGACTACTTCCTGCCCACCGCCGTGGAAACGCCGCACTGGGAAACCGACCACACCGTCACGCCCAGCCCGCACCACCCCATCGGCGCCAAGGGCGTGGCCGAGTCGCCGCACGTGGGGAGCATTCCCACCTTCACCTCGGCCGTGGTCGATGCGTTCTCGCACATCGGTGTGACGCACATGGACATGCCACACACGTCGTTCCGCGTCTGGAAAGAACTCAAGGCCCGCGGATTGAACTTGTGAACACCCCCGCCGCGCTGCGCGCGACCCCCTCAAGGGGGCGGCGCTGGCGGACGGGCAAAGCCCGATCCGCGGCGCCCTGGGCTGGCGCGTGTTCGTGCGCAAGGTCTCTCACTCCGGTGTGGCAACCCACTGATCTCTGATCAAGAAAAGGTACTCCGACATGGAAGTCAAACTCGACAAACACTACCCGCTCGACGTGGACCCGGCCCGTGCCTGGGCCATCCTGGGCGACCTCAAGGCCGTGGCCGGCTGCATGCCCGGCGCCGAGCTGACCGAGCAACTCTCCGACACCTCCTACAAGGGCGGCGTCAAGGTCAAGGTCGGCCCGGCCGTGGCGCAGTTCGGCGGTCAGGTCGACGTGCTGGAGAAGGACGAGGCCGGTCGCAAAATGGTGCTGCGCGGCAAGGGCGCGGACAAGGGCGGTTCGTCCGCGTCCATGGACCTGAGCGCCACCATCGAAGCCGACCCCGCCAACCCGGCGGCCAGCGTGCTGCATGGCGACGCGGCCGTCATCGTCAACGGCAAGTTCGCCCAGTTCGGCGGCCGCATGATGGTGCAGGTGTCCGACATGATTCTGGTGCAGTTCGTCGAGAACTTCCGCCAGGCCGCGCTGGCGCTGCCGGCACCGGCGTCGCAGGCGATCGCCGACGACGCTGCGGTCGCGTTCGCGGGCGGTGAAGCAGCGGTGACGGCCACCGCACCGGCCGTGGCCGAACCTGCACCCCGCGCCGCGCCGCCGGTGGCGCAGGAGATCAACGGCCTGGCCATCGTGTGGGCGCTGATCAAGAACTGGTGGCTGGGCCTGTTCGGCAAGAAAGCCTGAAGAAATGAGTCCCCCCCCGCGCCGCTTCGCGTCTCCCCCCTCCCTCGCCTTCGGCGGGAGGGAGGCGGCACCTGAAGCCCGGCGGAGCCGGTTCCTCGGTGCCGCTGGACAGGCGAACGTGGCGTTCGCTGCGGGTGGTGCTTCGGACGGACAACCATCACCATGACGACAACAGGCTCCATCACAGGCGACCGCCAGCTGCGCGAATCGCTGCAGCAGGTGGGTTATCTCGCCGACGCCGACCTCGCCACCACGTTGTGGCTGGCCGGCGAGCTGCAGCGGCCGCTGCTGCTGGAAGGTGATGCGGGGGTGGGCAAAACGGCGCTGGCCACCGCGCTGGCGCAGGCCCAAGGCGCGGTGCTGGTGCGGCTGCAGTGTTTTGAAGGCCTGGACCTGGCGCAGGCGGCCTACGAATGGAACTACGGCCGCCAGCTGATGGCGATCCGCCTGCACGACGGACAGCCCGGCACGGTCAAAGAGTCCGACGTCTTCAGCCGCGACTTCCTGCTGGAGCGGCCGCTGCTCAAGGCCATCAGCCAGGACGGCCCCTGCGTGCTGTTGATCGACGAGATCGACCGCGCTGACGAGGCCTTCGAGGCTTTCCTGCTGGAAGTGCTGGCCGACTACCAGATCACCGTGCCCGAGATCGGCACGCTGCGCGCGCGCCACATCCCGCGCGTCATCCTCACCAGCAACGGCACGCGTGAACTCTCGGACGCGCTGCGCCGCCGCTGCCTGTACCACCACCTCGACTACCCGACGTTGGCGCGCGAGATCGCCATCGTGAAAACCGCCCTGCCCGAGGCCGACACCCGGCTGGTCGAAGACGCGGTGCAGTTCGTGCAGCGCCTGCGCCACGAAGACCTGAGCAAGATCCCCGGCATCGCCGAGACGCTGGACTGGGTCAACGCGCTGCACCGCATGCACCACCACACCCTG
>CALRYD010000054.1:0-30367 GCA_943372305.1 Hydrogenophaga intermedia
CGCCCGCAGCTGATCTACGTCACGCCCTCGCACCAGTACCCCACCGGTGCGGTGATGAGCCTGGCGCGGCGCCACCAGTTGCTGTCCACCGCGCGCACCCACGGCGCCTGGGTGCTGGAAGACGACTACGACAGCGAGTACCGCTTTTCCGGCCCGCCCATCTCCAGCCTGGAAGGCCTGGACGTGGACGGCCGCGTGCTCTACATGGGCACCTTCTCCAAGGTGCTCTACCCCGGCATCAAGCTCGGTTACCTGGTGGTCCCCAAGGCGCTGGTGGCGGCCTTCAAGCAGGCGCATTACGACCTCAACCGCCCGGGCCAGATGCCGCTGCAGGCCGCGTTGGCCGAGTTCATCGAGATGGGCCACTTCAGCAGCGCGCTGCGCCGCGCGCGGCAAAGTTACGCCGAGCGCCGCGCCGCCCTGCTCGAAGCGCTCAAGCCCGTGCTGGGCAGCGACATCTTCATCAGCGGCGCCGAACAGGGCCTGCACCTGTGCCTGCGCCTGCCGCCGCACGTGGACGACAAGGCCCTGGCCCAGCGCATCGCCCAGCAGGGCCTGACGGTGCGTCCGCTCTCGGCCTACTGCCTCACCCGTACCGACCTGCGTGGCCTGGTCATCGGCTACGGCTACGCGCCGCTGACACAGATCCAGCGCTGCGGGCCGGTGCTGGCGGCGGCGGTGCGGCAGACTTTGCCCGGCAAGGGCTGATCGAATGCACCGGCCGCCTGGTCCGATCAGGCGTGGTTCGCACCGTCGTCCTGGCCGCGACCGCGGCGCTGGTGACCGGCGCCGTCGTCGGCACCACGACCGCGGCGGGCCACCTGGGTGGCATCGTCCGCAGGCGCCTGCGTGTGGTTCGCACCGTCGTCCGTGCCACGGCCACGGCGCTGGTGAGCGGCGCCATCGTCGGCACCACGGCCACGGCGGGCCAGCTCGGTGGCATCGCCCGCCGGTGCCTGGGTGTGGTTGGGGCCGTCGTCTGTGCCGCGGCCACGACCACGGTCATCGCCAGCCGGGTCATCGATCCCGCGGCCACGGCCGCCACGGTCATCGCCCGCCGGGTCATCGGCACCCCGGCCACGGCCACCGCGGTCGTCGCCGGGGGCGTCGTCGGTGCCGCGACCACGACCTGAATCGCTGCTGCTGCCGCTGCTGGAACTGCTGCCGCCGCTGCTGGAGCTGGAGCTGCTGCCGTCACCGCCACGACCGCGGCCGCGGCCGGAATCGCTGTCGCCGCCACGACCGCGGCCCTGGCGGGCCAGCTGGATGACGGCGTCACCGGGGGTCGCTGCCACCGCATCGCCGGAGAAGAACGGATCGCGGCTGCCCGCGGCGGGTGTGGCGGCCAGGGCGGCGCTGCCGAAGGTGCTGAGGACGGCGCCGAGCGCCAGGGTGGACAACAAGGTCTTCATGATGGACTCCCGATGGAAAGGAAGAGAAGGATGTGGGCGCCGGACTGCGCCACACGGGTCTTCCTTTGCAGCGGACGTGCCAGTTGGTGCCGCCAACGCAGAGCCTTGATTTGCATGGGCTTTTTGCACATGCAATTCCGGGCGGCTTCGCAACAGATGGGCAAAAAGCCCATTTAACGGGGTGGGACGGGGGATTTCCCCCACCCACCGGGGCCCTTCAGCGGGTCAGGGGCGCAGGCCGAACTTGTCGATGCGGTAGCGCAGCGTGTCGCGCGAGATGCCCAGCGCCCGCGCGGCCTGGGTGACGTTCCAGCGGTTGCGCTCCAGCGCGTTGAGCAGCAGGCGCCGCTCGGCCTCGGGCAGGCTGGTGGGCGCGGCCTCGGCGCTCAGCGGCTCCAGCCCGGCGAAGACCGAATCCAGCGGCACCGGCAGGGCCAGGTCGTCGGCTTCGATGACCGGGTCCACCGCCAGCATCACGCACTGCTCGACCACGTTGGCCAGTTCGCGCACATTGCCCGGCCAGTGGTGGGCCTGTAGGCGCGCCAGGGCTTCGTCGGACAACCGCAGCCCGCTCTTGCCGTAACGGCGCGAGGAACGCGCCAGGAACAGCCGGGCCAGCACCAGCACGTCGCCCGCGCGTTCGCGCAGCGGCGGCAGGTTCACGCGCAGCGCGCCCAGGCGGAAAAACAGGTCGCTGCGGAAGGTGCCGGCCTGCACCATGGCTTCGAGCGGGCGGTTGGTGGCGGCGAGCACGCGCACGTCCACCTTCTGCAGGCGCACGCTGCCCAGGCGGCGCACCTCGTGGTCTTCCAGCAGCTTGAGCAGCTTGGCCTGGGTCGCCAGCTCCAGCTCGCCCACCTCGTCCAGGAACAAGGTGCCGCCGTGCGCCGCTTCCACCAGGCCGATGCGGCGTTCGCGCGCGTCGGTGAAGGCGCCGCGCTCGTGGCCGAAGAGTTCACTCTCCACCAGGTGCGCCGGCAGGCTGGCGCAGTTGATTTCGACAAACGGCCCGGCGCGGCGCGGGCCTTCGAAGTGCAGCGCACGCGCCACCAGCTCCTTGCCGGTGCCGGTCTCGCCGTGGACCAGCACCGCGGGCGCAGCGCCTTCGGTCAGGCGCGCGTCGGCGTCCACGATCTGGCGCAACCGACCCACCAGCTTCTGCATCGCCGGCGATTCCCCGGCCAGCGCGGCCAGCCCCTGACCACTGGCGGGCGCCCCCTCGACCACGCGGCGCAGGTGCTGCAGTTCTTGCGTCTGGCGCTGGGCCTGCACCGCCCGGTCCAGCACCTGCTTGAGCTGGTGCAGCGACACCGGCTTGATCAGGTAGTCGAAGGCGCCGTTCTTCATCGCATCCACCGCCACCTGCTCGCTGCCGTGGCCGGTGGCCATGACCACCGGCAGTTGCGGCTCGCGCTCGCGCATGCGCTTGAGCACGGTCAGCCCGTCCTGGCCGGGCAGGTTGTGGTCGAGTACGACCACGTCGGGGCGTTGCTCTTCGAGCAGCGCCAGCCCCTCCTCGCCACTGCCGGCGGTCTGGCAGCTCAGGCCCTGGCGCTCCAGGTAGAGGTGCATGTTGCGGGCCAGCACGGGCTCGTCTTCGACGATCAGGACGGTGTAGTTCATGCCGTGGTCCGGGAAGGTGCGGTGGGCAGCGTGAGCACGGCCTGCGTGCCCTCGCCCTGCCAGCTGAACAGGCGCAGGCTCCCGCCCAGGCGTTCGATGGTGCGGCGCGCCAGCGGCAGGCCCACGCCGACGCCGGTGCGCTTGGTGGTGTGGAACGGCAGGAACACACGTTCCAGGTCGGCCGGCGCGATGCCCACACCGGTGTCGGCCACCTGCAGCTCCAGCCGGCCTTTGCGTTCGGTGATGCCCAGGCGCAGTTCGCCGCCCTGGGGCATGGCGTCGATGGCGTTGGCCACCAGGTTGTCCAGCGCCTGTTCCAGCGCAGCGGCATCGGCCATCACCGGTGGCAGTCCGGGTACCCACTGGCGCACCACCGCCACGCGTTGGCGCGCCAGCCGCGCGCCGTGGCTTTGCAGCACCGCGTCGCACAGCGCGGCCAGGTCCACCGGCGTGAGCTGGCGCCCGCCCTGCTGGGCGTAGGCCAGCAGCTTGTAGATCCAGGTCTGCAGGCGGTCCACCTCGGCCATGATGTCCTGCGCCGCGGCGGCCTCGGGGCCCTGGGCCATCAGCTCGGCGCTGGAGCGGATCGAGCCCAGCGGGTTGCGCAACCCGTGCGCCACGGCCGAGGCCATGTCGCCCACCGCCACCAGCGATTCGTTGGCCACGATGGTGCGCTGCTGGCGCGCGATCTGGCGGTCGGCCATCATCACCAGGCCCACCAGCGCCAGGTAGATCAGCAGACCGCTGGCCGCGCAGGCCAGCCAGACGAAGCGCGTCATCTCGTGCACCGAGGCCACCAGCCGTTGCGGCTGCATGTACAGCTCGGCCACACCCACCACGCGCCGCTGCGCATCGTGCACCGGGATGTACACCTCGATCGCGTCGCGCGCCTCGTCCGACACGAAGGCGTGTTCGGGCTTGATGAAACTGGCGGTCTCCAGCAGGTCGCTTTCCAGCGCCAGCTGACCCGACAGCGCCTCGTCCAGCTCGTGGTTGGCACCGGGGTCCTGGCCGATCGCGGCCGAGTTGGTGGACCACACCAGGCGCCGCTGCGTGTCGTACACGTTGGTGTGCACCAGGCCCGGCATGCGCGCAAGCTCACCGAACAGCGCCTCAAAGGCCTTGGGGTCGCTCGGGCGGGTGAACAGAGCGTCGCCGTGCTGCATGCGCACGAGGCTGTCCAGGAATTCCTGCGCCAGTTCGCCGTTGCGCCAGAGCATGCGCTCGGACACGTTGCGCGAGAGCAGCGTGGCGCTGACCGACGCGGTGATCACCACACACAGCAGGCTCAGCGCCGCAAAACGCCGCGTCCAGAACAGGGCGGGGCGCTGGAACAGTTGTCGGAAGTCGGGCAGGGCCATGGCGTGGTCCGGTCTGAACAAGGTGTGCACAGGCGGCCACCGCATTCTAGGGACGCGCGGGCGGCGTGCCGCGGCGCCGGCTCAGCCCAGCGCGTCTTTGAGCCGGTACCAGAGCATGCCCAGCGCCAGGCTGGGGGTGCGCAGCAACGCACCGCCCGGAAAGTCGTGGTGTTTCAGGCGTGCAAACAGGTCAAAACGCCCCGCCTGCCCCGCCACCGCCTCGGCCACCAGCTGACCGGCCAGGCCGGTGAGCGCCACACCATGGCCGCTGAAGCCCTGCAGGTAATACAGGTTGTCGCCCAGGCGGCCGAAGTCGGGCGCGCGGTTCATGCTGATGTCCACGAAGCCGCCCCACACATAGGGCACGTCGGCGCCGCGCAGCTCGGGAAACACGTCGCCCATGCGCTGCGCCATCACGCCTTTGAGGTTGGGCGGCGTCATGGTGGTGTAGCTCACGCGGCCGCCGAACAGCATGCGCCGGTCGGCACTGAAGCGGAAGTAGTCGAGCACGAAGTTGTTGTCGCACACCGCCGCGTTGCCCGGGATCAGGCGCTCGGCGAGCTCGGGCGCGAGCGGCTCGGTGCCCACGATGTAGGTGCCCACCGGCATGATGCGCGGCGCGATCTCGGGCGCCACCCGCGGACCGAACTCGGGCAGCATGCAGTTGCCGGCCAGCACACCAAAGCGCGCCGTCACCTGCCCCTGCGCGGTGCGCGCCACCAGGGTCTTGCCACGTTGCAGACCGGTCACCGGCGAATGTTCGAAGACGCGCACCCCCGCCGCCTGCGCCGCGCGCGCCAGGCCCAGGGCGTACTTCAGCGGGTGCAGGTGGCCCGAGGTGTTCTCACGGAACGCCGCCACGTAACGCTGGCTGCCGATGAAGCGCGCCACGTCCGCGCCCTCGGCCCATGTGCAAGCCACGCCGCGGCGGTTGTGGTCCTCAAAATCCTCGCGCAGGGCGCGCGCCTTCTTCGGCGAATCGGCCACGTAGGTGTAGCCGCGCTGCCAGTCGCAGGCAATGCCGTGGGCGGCGATGCGCTGTTCGATCAGCTCCACCGCCTGCACCGACAGGTCCCAGGCCCGCTGCGCATCCTGCGCACCCAGCTGGTCCTCGAACGGCCCCTGCCCGCTGGCGTAACCCACGATGGCCTGGCCCCCGTTGCGCCCGCTGGCGCCGGAGCCGATGCGGTCGGCTTCGAGCAGCACCACGCTCAGCCCCTTCTGCGCCAGCTCCAGCGCGGCCGACAGGCCGGCGAAACCGCCACCGACCACCACCACGTCGGCCTGCACCGCGCCCTGCAGCGGCGCGGTGGGCGCAGGCCGGCTCGCGCTGGCCTCGTAATAGCTCTGCTGGTTGAGCTGGGTGTCGGAATTCAGCAGGGAGCGCGCGAACATGGCCGGTGCTCCCTTCAGGCGCCGAACGGCGTGTGCTGCAGCCTGGCCACCTGGCCGCAGAGGTAGGTCCACACGAACGTGGCCGCTGCGTTGCTGGTCAGCTCGGCGTGGTCGTAGGCCGGGGCCACCTCAACGCAATCCATGCCGACCCAGTTCAGCCCGGCCAGTTCTTCGATGAAGGTCAGCACCTGCGCACTGGTCAGGCCGCCCGGCTCGGGCGTGCCGGTGCCGGGCGCGAAGGCCGGGTCCAGCACGTCGATGTCCAGCGTCAGGTAACACGGCCGGTCGCCGATGCGCTGGCGGATCGCGGCCAGCACGGGGCCCAGCGCCGCGCCGTCCAGCCCGCGCAGCGCGCGCGCGGTGAAGATCTGCCCGCCCTGGTCGGCCACGTACTCGCGCGCCGCGCGTTCGCCGCTGGAGCGGATGCCGATCTGCACCGTGTGTTCGGCGCTGATCAGTCCCTCCTGGATGGCTTCGTAGGTCCAGGTGCCGTGGCCTGAGGGCTCACCGAAATGGTCGCTCCAGGTGTCGCAATGGGCGTCGAAGTGCACGCAGGCCAGGGCTTCCCCGTGGCGCGCCTTGGCCGCGCGCAGCAGCGACAGCGTGACCGAGTGGTCGCCACCGATGAACACGCAGTGGTGCTTCGCCATCAGCGCCGCGGCCTGTGCCTCGATCTGCGCGCGCACATCGGGCAGTGGCGAAGCGTTGGGCAGGCGCATGTCCAGCGCATCCCCCAGCTGGTCCACCGGCGACACGTCAAAAAACGGGTGGATGCCGTCGCACAGCATCAGGCTGGCGGCGCGAATGGCCTGTGGCCCGAAGCGCGCACCCGGCCGGTTGGTGACCACGCCGTCGTAGGGCACGCCGGCGATGGCGAAGGGCTGGTCGGCCAGCGGTTCGCAGGCGAGGAAACGGTTGGTGTTGCTGGCAAAAGCGAAATGGACGGAGGCCATGGCGGTGCGGCGGATCGGAAGCTAAGTGGAACCACAAGATAACAACTCAGAAGCAAGTCTTTGAGTCCACTTGACCCCACCACCAGCGGGCCATGGACCCAGCCCAGCAAGAAAACCCGGGGCCGGCTAGCATCGTCGCCACCCCATATTCCCCCTCAGGAGACCCCCATGCTCAAGCTCTATTACTCCCCTGGCGCCTGCTCGCTGTCCCCCCACATCGTGCTGCACGAATCCGGCCTGCCGTTCGAGGCCATCGCCGCCCCGACCAAGACCCACCAGCTGCCCGACGGCACCGACTACTACACCATCAACCCACTGGGCTACGTGCCGCTGCTGGTGATGGCCGACGGCGAGAGGCTGCGCGAAGGCCCGGCCATCGTCCAGTACATCGCCGACCAGGCGCCCGAGAAGCACCTCGCGCCCGCCTACGGCACCCTGGCCCGCTACCGCCTGATGGAATGGCTGACCTTCATCGGCACCGAGCTGCACAAGGGCTTCTCGCCCCTGTTCAACCCCGCCATGCCGGCCGAAGCCAAGCAGCTGGCCAAGGACCGCCTGGTCCAGCGCCTGGCCTGGGTGGACGGCGAACTCGCCGGTAAACAGTACCTGCTGGGCGATGCCTTCAGCGTGGCCGACGCCTACCTGTTCACCGTCACCAACTGGGCGGGTTTCGTGGGCGTGGACATCAGCGGCCTGGCGAACATCAATGCCTACCGTGCCCGCGTGGGTGCGCGCCCGGCGGTGCAGGCCGCGCTCAAGGCAGAGGGCCTAGCGAAATGAACGGGGCCCTCACGCTCCGCCGCTGCCTGGGTCGCTGCCCCCAACGCTCCGGCTGAGCGTGCCCGGTCCAGGGCACCCGTGGAACCGGCTTTGCCGGGCCACAGGGTGCGTCCCCCTACCAGCGCCGCAGGCGCGAGAGAGAGGGGGAAGCCGCGCAGCGGCGCAGGGGGTGGTTCAGTTCAGTGCCCGCTGGCGCAGCGCCAGCACCGCCCCGACCCACAGCGCACAGGCCGAAAACACCAGCCCGCGCGCCAGCCCGCCCGGGCCGTCGGCGATGAACCCCACCACCGTGGGGCCGACGATCTGGCCGGCCGCGAACACCACGGTGAAAGCGCTGATGCCCGCCGCCCACTGCGAGGGCGGCAGGTTGTGCCGCACCAGGGCCGTGGTGCTGGCCACGACCGACAGGAACACCGCGCCGAACAGCAGGCCCGAGGCCAGCAGCAGCGGCCAGGCGCTGGTGAGCGCCGGCACGATGGCGGCCACGCCCAGCAGCGCGTTCAGCCGCGCCAGCGCCTGGCCGTTGCGGTGCCGGTCCAGCAGACCGGCCCAGATGCGCGAGGACGCCACCACCGCCAGCCCCAGCAGCGCGTAAAACGTGGTCACCGCCGCGGGCGAAGCACCCTGCTCGCGCAGCAGCGCAATGACAAACGTCATGTAGCCGATGTAGCCCACCCCGAAGCCCATGTAGCCCAGCAGGCCGAAAGCGAAGTCGCGCACACGGAACCGGCGGCTCTCAGCCGCAGCGCTGCGTCCCGCGGGGGCAGCGGTGGGCCCGGCCTCCAACGCCAGCAGGACCCGCGCCGGCCAGCGCAGCAGCACCGTGGCCAGCACGCACAGCCCGGCAAGCCCCCACCAGGCCCAGGCCCAGCTGTGCGCCTGTCCGGCCGCTGCCTGCAGCGCCAGCGGCACGCCCAGGGCCGACAGCACGATGCCAAAACCCGTGCCGCCGTCGTACAGGCCCAGCAGCCAGCCGCTGCGCTGCGGCTGGCGAGCGCCCAGGCGGGCGGCCAGCAACCCGCCGGCAATAAACACGAAGGCGCTGGCCACCCCCGCCAGCAGGCGCTGCAGCATCAGAGCGGCCGCGTCGGTGAAAAAGCCGCTCGCGGCCATGAACAGCGAGGCCAGCGCCGAGCCCCACAGCAGCAGCGACGCGGGGCCTGCGCGCCGCATCAGCAGCGGCGTGGCCAGCGCGCCCAGCAGGTAGCCCAGCGCGTTGGCGGTGTTCATCGCACCGGCCAGGGTGTAGCTCCAGCCCAGGTCGGTGCGCATGGGCGGCAGCAGCAAGCCGTAGGCAAAGCGCGTGATGCCCAGCGACACCGCCGCGCCCAGCGAGAGCGCCAGCGCCAGCCGCAGGTAGGGCGTGGTGTCGGGGGGCGGAAGCGCGACCTTCAGGTCGGCGGGCTGGGTACTGCGGGCCATGTGCCCATTGTGGCGCTACTCGTGGGGGTAGCCCTCCAGCCCGTCAGGGCTGAGCCGGTGCAAGACAACCTTGGGCACCACAGGCGCTTCGACGGGATCAGCGCGAACGGGTTGTCATGCTGCTGCAGCACAGCCCTCTCCGGCGGCAAGGGTGCCGTCCCGAGGCACCGCCGGGCCGGCTATGCCGGACGGCCAGTGCCGCCCCCCTCCCGCCGAAGGCGAGAGAGAGGGGTGACGCGCAGCGGCGCGGGGGGTGTTTGCCTTATGACCCCAGTCCGACCGGCGCCGGCGCCTTCATCACGATGTGGGTGAACAGACGATCGAAGGCCGGATCGCGCGGGATGCGACCGCTCAGCGGGTTCTGGTTGGTCGCGAAGGCCGCGTTCAGCGCGTGCCAGTCGGCCTCGGTCAGCAGGCGTTCGGCCTCGGGCAGGATCACCGATTCCTCCAGCCGCATGTGCTCCAGGTAAAAGTCCACGTAACGTGTGACCTCATCGATGAACGCGGCCTTGCGACCATCGCCCAGCAGCTCCCAGGCCATGAGCAGGTGCATCAGCTCGCGCACCCGGGTCTCGCCCTGCATGTGGTCGCGCTCGAGCTGGTCGATGGTGGCCATGGCGTGCGGTGCCACACGCGCCACGCGCGGGAACAGCAGGTTCGACTCCTTGGGGTGGTGGTGCTGCTCGGGAAATTCGTCGATGTAGAACAGCATGGCGCGCAGCACGTCGAAAAAACGTGCCGAATCGTCCTGGCCATCAGCACTCGGACCGCGCCTCACCAGCTGCATCAGCGACTGCAGCATCGCGGCCAGGGTGGAATGTTCTTCGCGAATGACGCGCAGCGCTTCGTGTGCCATCGGTGTCTCCTGGTATCGGGTCAAAACCGACCGTTCGATCGGTGAATTCGAAGCGGGACTATGCGGCAGCCCGACGCACCGGCCCTTGACCCATGTCAAGCACCCGGGACACGGCACGTGCCGTTCAGCGGGCGGGCGGTTGCCAGCGCTTGAGCAGCAGCGCGTTGCTCACCACGCTGACCGAGCTCAGCGCCATGGCTGCGCCCGCCAGCACCGGGCTGAGGTAGCCCAGCGCCGCCAGCGGAATGCCGGCCGCGTTGTAGGCAAAGGCCCAGAACAGGTTCTGGCGGATCTTGCGCACCGTGCGGCGCGAAATGTCCAGCGCCGCCGCCACCAGGGCCGGGTCGCCGCGCATGAGCGTGATGCCGGCCGCGTGCATGGCCACGTCCGAACTGCCGCCCTGCGCGTGGCTCATGGCCATACCCACGTCGGCAGCGGCCAGGGCGGGTGCGTCGTTCACACCGTCGCCGATCATCGCCACGACATGACCGCCTTGCTTCAACCGCGCGATCACCGCCGCCTTGTCCCCCGGCAGCACCTCGGCGATCACCTCGCCCGCTTCGTCCTTCAGGCCCAGGCGCGTGGCCATGGCGCGCGCAGCGGCCGCGTTGTCGCCCGAGACCATGAACAGCCGCAGCCCCTGCGCGCGCAGGGTGGCAATGGCCTGGGCCGCGCCAGCTTTGGGTTCGTCGCCGAGCGCCAGCAGGGCCAGCGGGCTCCAGCGGCCATCGGTACCCTGGCTGGCCAGCAGCGACACAGTGGCTCCATCGGTCTGTGCGGTCTGCACCGCTGTGGCCAGCGGCTCCAGGGCGACGCCGAGTTCCGCCATCCAGCGCTGGCTGCCCAGCGCCAGCCGGGTGCCCTGCACCGTGCCCTGGCTGCCGCGCCCGGCCACAGCCTGAACGTCCTCGGCCAGACCGGCGGTCACGCCGCGTTCACGCGCCGCGTCCAGCACTGCGCGGGCCAGCGGGTGTGCGCTTTGCGTCTGCAGCGCAGCCGCGGCCTGCAGCACCGCCACCTCGTCGACCCCGGCCACGCCTTCGACGCGCAACAGCCGCGGGTGCCCTTCGGTCAGCGTGCCCGTCTTGTCAAACGCGACCGTGTCCACCCGGTGCGCGATTTCCAGCGCCTGCGCGTCCTTGATCAGGATGCCGTGCCGCGCCGCCACCCCCGTGCCGGCCATGATGGCCGCGGGCGTAGCCAGCCCGAGCGCACACGGGCAGGCGATCACCAGCACCGCCACCGCGTGCAGCAGTGCGTCCTCCACAGGTGCGCCTGTCCACAGCCAGCCGCCCAGCGTGGCCAGCGCGATCACCAGCACCACTGGCACGAACACCGCGGCCACCTGGTCCACCAGGCGCTGCACCGGCGCCTTGCCGGCCTGCGCGTCCTGCACCAGGGCAATGATGTGGGCCAGCACGCTTTGCGCCCCCACCGCGCGCACCTTCACCTCCACCGAGCCTTCACCGTTGAGCGAGCCACCGGTCACCGCGTCACCGGGCTGTTTGGGCACCGGCATGGCTTCGCCGGTCAGCATCGATTCGTCGGCCTGCGTGTGGCCCAGCAGCAGCTCGCCGTCGGCGGCGAAGCGCTCGCCCGGCAGCACGCGGATGATGTCGCCCGGCAGCAGCTCGTCCACCGGCACGTCGGTCATCTCGGTGCGCTTGATGCCATCGGGCACCAGGTGTGCGTTTTCGGGCCGCAGCGCCTGCAGTGCGCGGATGGCGCTGGTGGTCTGGCGCTTGGCGCGCGCCTCCAGCCACTTGCCCAGCAGCACCAGGGTGATGACCACCGCCGAGCCTTCGAAGTACAGGTGCACCATCTCGCCCGGCTCGGCCTTCCACCACAGCCAGGTCGACAGCGCCCAGCCCGCCGTGGTGCCGATGGACACCAGCAACTCCATGTTGCCGGTCAGCGCCTTGAGCGCGTGCCAGCCGGCCTTGTAAAAGCGCGCCCCCAGCCAGAACTGCACCGGCGTGGCCAGCGCGAACTGCAGCCAGGCCGGCAGCATCCAGTGCTTGCCGAACAGGTCGCCCACCATGGGCAGGGCCAGCGGCGCCGAGAGCAGCAAACCGGCCAGCACCGGCCAGAAATCCTGCGGCACGCCCAGCCACCCGGTGGGGGAGATCTCGTCGGGTGCGTCCATGGCGCGCGGTTCGTAACCCGCGTCGCGCACCGCGCGCTTGAGCCGGGCCAGGGTTTCCGTGTCATTGGTCCCGGCCAGGGTGATGCGCGCCGACTCGGTCGCCAGGTTCACCGTGGCCTCACTCACACCGGGCTGCTTCTTGAGCGCTTTTTCCACCCGCGACACGCAGGACGCGCAGGTCATGCCGCCAATGCCCAGGTCGATCTGGCAGAGGTCCTGAGAGGAATCAGAGGAAATGGAGGTGTTCATGGTCTTGTCGTGACGTGCCGTGGAACCGGCTTTGCCGGGCCACTGGCGCGATAGACCCGGGGGGAAGACGCCCAGCAGCGCAGGGATTGATCGGTTATATGCTTTCCCACCGTAGGAAGGTCAAGAAATGTATCCAGGCGTCCCGTCGCCGCGGGCTTGACCTTGACACCGTGTCAAGGTGCATGATCCTCCCATTCCATTCACCGGAGCGACTTTCATGAGCACCCAGACCCTCACCGTGCAAGGCATGACCTGCGGCCACTGCGAAAAGGCTGTGACCACCGCGATCAAGACCCTGGACCCGCAAGCGCAAGTGCGCATCGACCGCACACAGAACCTGGTCGAAGTGAATACCGAACAGCCCTGCGAAGCGCTGGCCGCCGCCATCCGCGAAGAGGGCTACGCCGTCGCGGTATGACCCCCACGCTCCACCACTGCGTGGGTCGCTGCCCCCCAAGGGGGCAGATCCTCCTTGGGGCGGCCCGGCGGAGGATCGAATGACCGCCGACACCGACGTGCCGCTGCACAGCGTGCACCACTGGCCGGTCAACATCGGCACCGCCGCACGGCTCTCGGGCATCTCGTCCAAGATGCTGCGCCACTACGAGGCACAGGGCATGCTGGGCGAGGTCGCACGCACCGACAGCAACTACCGCCAGTACAGCCTGGCCGACGTGCACACCCTGCGCTTCATCCGCCGCGCGCGCGACATGGGCTTCAGCCTCGAAGCGGTGAGCGAACTCGTGAGCCTGTGGCACAACCGCCGGCGCAGCAGCGCCAGCGTCAAGCGCATCGCCCAGCGCCACCACGAAGAACTGGGCCAGCGCATCGCTGCGCTGCAGGCCATGCAACGCAGCCTGGACGGGCTGCTGTGCCACTGCCCGGGCAACGAACGGCCGGACTGCCCCATCCTGGACGACCTGTCGCAGGGTTGAGCCCCCACGCTGCGCCGCTGCGCGGGTCGCAGCCCCAAGACCGGGGAGGGTCCCGGTCGTTGCCGGTTCCTGGGGCTGGGCCTGCCTCGAGGCGGCCTTTCGCTGCGGTCGTTGAGCCACCCGCTGCGCCGATCAACGGAACAAATCTTTACCGAACAGACGCACAGGCTCCGACACCGGCTTTACACGCCGCTCCGACACTGAACCCATGCCAGACGGGAACCTCCCGCTGGTCCGGTTCATCCAACCCCCAAGGAGCGACACATGAAACTCAACACCACCAAAGCCCTCATCGCCACCGTGCTGGCCACCGCCTTCGCCGGTGTCTCCGTCACCGCCATCGCCCAGAACGCCACCGCGCCGGCCGACATGCATGCCCAGCACATGGGCCAGCGCGCCAACGCAAGCGGCCCCATGAACCCCGCCCGCATGGCCGAGATGCAGAAGAAGATGAGCGAGCGCCACACCCAGCGCATGGAGCGCCTGAAGGCCGAACTCAAGATCACCACCGCGCAGGAACCGGCCTGGAACGCCTACGTGGCCCGCACCGCGCACGAACCCCGCCAGCCCGGGGCGGCCGAAGACTGGTCGAAGCTGACCACGCCGCAGCGCCTGGAAAAAATGCAGGCCCTGCACAACGAGCGCAGCGCCGAAATGGCCAAGCGCATCGACGCCACCAAGAGCTTCTACGCCCAGCTCACGCCCGAACAGCAAAAAACCTTCGACGCGCAAGGCGGCGGCGCCCGCCACGCCGGCATGAAGGGTGAACACCGCATGGGCGGCCACGGCGGCAAAGGCCACCACGGCATGGGTGGCGGCATGGGCTGCGAAGGCGGTCCCATGAACGGCCCCGGCCCGCGCAGCTGAACGCTGCCGCACCGGTGCTCCACCGCACCGGTCAACGAACTCCTCGTTCGCCCCGCTTCGCCGGGGCGTTTTTTCGTCCTGTGCCGCCCCGCAACGCGCCGGCCACGCTTGACCTGAGTCAACCCTCCGCCGGGGCGTGGCGCTTAAGCTGCCCCGCCATGGACTTTGACCTCATCCTCATCGGGGCGGGGCCGGCCGGCCTGTGCCTGGCGCGCGCCCTGCGCAGCAGCGGCCTGCGCCTGTGCCTGCTCGAACAGCAACCCCTGGCCGCCCTGCAGCACCCCGCTTTCGATGGCCGCGAAATCGCCCTCACCCAGCACAGCACACAGCTGCTGCGCGGGCTCGGCATCTGGTCGCGCCTGGGCGAGGCCAACATCGCCCCGCTCAAAGACGCGCTGGTGCTCGATGGCGGCGCCGGCCGCGGCCAGCAACGCATGGTCATCAGCCACACACTCAGCCCCAAGCCGGAACTGGGTTTCTTGGTCGCCAACCACCACATCCGGCGAGCCGCCTTCGAAGCCGCCATGGCACCCGGCGACGAAACGGGTGACGCACCCGAACTTCGGTGCGGCCAGCAGGTCACCCAGATCCACAGCACCGAAACCGCCGCCCACCTCCAGCTGGCCAGCGGCGAACGCCTGAGCGCGCCGCTGGTGGTGGCCGCCGACAGCCGCCACAGCAGCACGCGCCGCGCCATGGGCATCCCGGCCGACCTGCACGACTACGGCCGCACAATGCTCGTGTGCAGCATGACGCACGAGCAGCCGCACCACGAGACCGCCTGGGAATGGTTCGACCACGGCCAGACCCTGGCCCTGCTGCCCATGAACCCCGACCCGGCCAGCGGCCTGCCCCGCTCGTCCGTCGTGCTGACCCTGCCCAGCCAGCAACTGCAGCCGCTGATGGACCTGCCCGAACCCGCGTTCAATCACGAGATGACCCGCCGCTTCAGCGCCCAGCTGGGCGCCATGCGCCTGACCAGCACCCGCCACGCCTACCCGCTGGTGGGCGTGTGGGCGCGCCGCCTGGTGGCGCAGCGCTTTGCCGTGGTGGGCGACGCCGCCGTGGGCATGCACCCGGTCACCGCGCACGGTTTCAACCTCGGCCTGCGCAGCATCGACACCCTCGCGCGCCTGGTCCGCCAGGCCCGTCAGCAAGGGCAGGACATCGCGAACCCCCAGCTGCTGCAGCGCTACCAGCGCACCCACCAGGGCGCCAGCCGCGGCCTGTACCTGGCCACCCACGCCCTGGCCACGCTCTACACCCGCGAAGAAACCCCGGCCCGCCTGCTGCGCCAGGCCATGGTGGGGCTGGGCGAACGCTTCACGCCGTTCAAGCGGGCGGTGGCGGCCAGTCTGACGGGGTTGCACTGAGTCGGTGGTTTCTCTGACGGTGCTGCGGTAGTAAGATTTCAACACCTTGCCACCGGAGTTCGCCATGTCCAACGTTTCCGTCAAGCTCGACGACGCCACCCACCAACGCCTCAAGACCCTCGCAGCACGCGAAGGCCTGACGCCGCACGCGCTCATGGTGCAGGCCATCGGAGGGGAGCTTGAACGCATCGAGGAGCGGCAGAGCTTCGTCGAACGTGCCCTGCAATCGCTGGCAGGTGTCGAGGCAGGTGCCCCGGTATACGACGGCCCTGCCTACGCGGCCTACCTGAGAGAGCGGGTGCGCGCCTCGCTGAGCGGCGAAAAACCCACCGTCAAAAAACCCAAACCCACCTCCCTGGCGGATCTGGGAGGGCCAACGAAAGCCCGTGCATGACCACGCGCTGGGCGCTCAGCGAAGAAGCCGTGGCCGATCTGGAACGGCTGACCGATTTCTTAGCGGCTTCCGCACCCAAGGCCGCGCTGGAAACGGTGGACATCATCTTGGACGGCCTGCACATCCTCGCCAGCCATCCGCTGGTCGGACGCCCCCTGGGTCACGGGTTGCGCGAACTGGTCATTTCACGTGGACGCACCGGGTACCTTGCGCTCTATCGGTACGACACACAGGCCGACCTGGCGCTGGTACTGGCCGTGCGACACCAGCGCGAGAGCGACTACCAATGAACCGCGCTCCGCGCTCCAGCCAGTAAGCCTCGATCAGATCATCCTCAGCCAACATCAGCCACCACTCCACCACCCGCGGGCGGTGGCCCCAGCCCGGCTCGGTGCCCAGTCGCGGCACGCTCAGCAGGTCGCACAGGTCGATGAAGTGGCTCTGCGCGCCCTGTTCCTCGTTGAGTGTGTAGGCCGGCCCCCCTGGCCCCCATTTGGCAATGAATGCTTGCGGCGTCATGCGGTGTTGTTGTGTGTGGATGGCGTCGCGGGGCATGGTAGCAGCGGCCATTGGCCCAAGCCTGCCCTTGTTGCGCTGCATCAAGGCGCGCGTCAGCAAGCAGGTCTAGATTGGCTCTTTCGAGCCGACGGGCGCTTCCAGCCCGGGCACATATCCGTGTGAGCCGAGGAGACCTGAACCATGCTGTCCGCCTACATCACCCACCCCGACTGCGCCCGCCACGAGATGGGCGCGCACCACCCCGAGTGCCCGGAGCGCCTGTCCGCCATCAACGACCACCTGCTGGTCAAAGGTCTGCTGGACTACATGATTCCCTACGACGCACCGCTGGCGACCGAGGAACAGCTGGGCCGGGCCCACGCCTCGCTCTACGTGCGCGAGCTGATGGCCGTGGCGCCCAAGGAAGGCACCCACCAGGTGGACCCGGACACCAGCATGAACCCCTGGACGCTGCCGGCCGCGCTGCGCGCCGCGGGCGCCGCCATCGAAGCCACCGAGCTGGTGCTGGCCGGCAAGGCCTCCACCGCGTTCTGCAGCGTGCGCCCGCCCGGCCACCACGCCGAGCGCGCCGCCGCCATGGGTTTCTGCTTCTTCAACAACGTGGCCGTGGGCATGCGCCACGCACTGGACGTGCACGGCCTGCAGCGGGTGGCCCTGATCGACTTTGACGTGCACCACGGCAACGGCAGCGAAGACATCTTCCGTGGCGACGAACGGGTGCTGATGTGCTCGATCTTCGAGAAGGGCCTGTACCCCTTCAACGGCGAGCAGGCGACCGGGCCCAACATGGTCAATGTCGGCCTGCCCACACGTTCGGGCAGCGACGCCTTCCGCGCCGCGGTGAGCGAGCACTGGATCCCGGCGCTGGACGCCTTCCGGCCGGAGCTGATCTACATCTCGGCCGGCTTCGACGCCCACCGCGAGGACGACATGGGCAATCTGGGCCTGGTCGAGGCCGATTACGCCTGGGTGACACAAGAATTGATGAAACTGGCCGAAAAGCATTGCAAGGGCCGCGTGATCTCGTGCCTGGAGGGCGGCTATGTGCTCAGCCCGCTGGCGCGCAGCGTGGCCGCGCATGTCAGGGTGCTCATCGGAGCCGATTGAATACATGCCCCCACGCTCCACCGTTTCACGGGTCGCTGCCCCCCGAGGGGTCGCGTTTCGCCTTGGGGCGGCCCGGCGGCAAAACCTGAACGATTTATGGACAAACACTACCTCTCCCCCCTCTTCGAACCCGCCACCATCGCCGTCTTTGCCGGCAAGGACACGCCGGAGCGGCAAACGCCACAGGCCATCGCGCTGGTGGAGGCGCTGACCGCCCAACGCTTCACCGGTCAGCTGGTGTTCCTGGACATCCAGACCACCGGTACCCTGGGCGACCTGGCCCAGACACGGGCCGACCTGGCCATCATTGCCCTGCCCCCGGGCGAATCCATCGCGGCGCTGGAAGTGGCCGGCCGCATCAAGTGCAAGGCGGCGCTGATGGTGGGCAGTGGCATCCCGGCCGCCGAAGCCGCCGACATGCACCGCGTGGCCAAGCGCCACGGCATGCACCTGCTGGGCCCCAACAGCCTGGGTTTCCAGCGCCCGCGCACGGGCCTGAACGCCAGCGTGGTCGGCCCGCTGGCCACGCCGGGTCCGCTGGCGCTGGTGTCGCAGTCGGGCGCGCTCACCGCGTCCATCCTCGACTGGGCGAGCCAGAACTCGGTGGGCTTTTCCAACGTGGTGTCGCTGGGTCCCAACACCAGTGTCGACATCGCCCAGGTGCTGGATTTTCTGGCCTCCGATGCACATACGCACAGCATCGTCGTCTATCTGGAAGGCATCTCCAGCGCACGCCGTTTCATGAGCGCGCTGCGCGCGGCGGCCAACGCCAAGCCGGTGATCGTGCTCAAGGCCGGTCGCAAGACCGCCGGCAACAAGGCCGCGCAGACGCACAGCGGTGCCATCGTCGGCAGCGACGACGTGTTCGACGCCGCCCTGCGCCGCGCCGGTGCGGTGCGCGTGCGGTCGTTCGTGGAACTGTTCTCGGCCTCCAAATGCCTGGCCTCGCGCTACCGCCCGGTGGGCAAGCGCCTGGCCATCGTCACCAACGGCGGCGGCCCCGGCGTGCTGGCGGCCGACTGGGTCAGCGAAATCGAACTCGAACTCGGCCAGCTCTCGCCCGAGACCGCGGCCGAGCTCAAGGCTAAGCTGCCCAGCCTGGCCTCGCTGACCGACCTGATCGACCTGTCGGAAGAAGCCACGGCCGACCACTACCGCGCCGCCATCGACGCCGCCGGGCGCGACAAGGCGGTCGACGGTGTGCTGGTGGTGCACTCGCCCAAGGCCGGCATCGACTCGGCCGACATCGCCACCGCCATGGCCGAGCTGAAAACCCGGCTGGGCAAACCCCTGCTGTGCTGCTGGATGGGCGACGCCTCGGTGGGCCCGGCACGCGAGGTGCTGGCCAAGGCCAACATCCCGAGCTTCCGCACGCCCGAGGCCGCGGTGGGCGCTTTCGGCAACATCGCCAGCTTTTATCAAAACCAGCAGCTGCTGCAGCAGACGCCGCCGCCGCTGTCGACCCTGGGCAAGCCCGACATCGAGGGCGCGCGCCTGCTGATCGAGAACGTGCTGACCGAGCGCCGCAAGATCCTGACCGAGATGGAGTCCAAAGCCCTGCTGTCGGCCTTCCACATCCCGGTCACGCAGACCATCCTGGCGCGCTCGTCCAACGAGGCCATGATGATCGCCACCCAGCTGGGTTACCCGGTGGCGCTCAAGATCGACTCGCCCGACATCAGCCACAAGAGCGACGTGAACGGCGTGGCGCTCAACATCATGAACGCCACCGCGGTGCGCGACGTGTTCAACAACATGATCGAGGCCGTGGGCCGCCTGCAGCCGGGCGCGCGCATCAACGGCGTGACGATCCAGAAAATGGCCAGTGCCAAACGCGGGCGCGAGCTCTACATCGGCCTCAAGACCGACGACCCGTTCGGCCCGGTGATCGCGTTTGGCGCCGGCGGCACCATGATCGAGCTGATCAACGACCGCGCCATGGAGCTGCCGCCGCTCAACCAGTTCCTGGCACGCCGGCTGATCGAACGATCGCGCGTGGCCGTGACGCTGGGCGAATGGCGCGGTGCCAGTGCGGTGGACCGCGATGCGCTGGAACACGTGCTGCTGCGCGTGAGCGAGATGGTGTGCGAGTTGCCCCAGCTGCGCGAAATGGACATCAACCCCATCATCGTGGACGAATCGGGCGCGGTCGCGGTCGACGCGCGCATCGTGATCGAGAGCTCGCCGGCCACGGCGCGCAACTACGCCCACCTGGCCATCCTGCCCTACCCGGCACGCTACGAACAGGTCTGGCCGCTGCGCGGCGGCGGGGTGTACACCATCCGCCCCATCCACCCGGACGACGCCCAGATGCTGCAAGACCTGGTGCACGGCCTGTCGGCCGAGAGCCGCTACTACCGCTTTGTCTCCAGCATGACCGAACTGCCGCCGGCCATGCTTTCGCGCCTGACCCTGATCGACTACGACCGCGAGATGGCCCTGGTGGCCATCCACCGCACGCGCCAGATGGGCGAAGCCGGCGAACCGGTGGAGACCGAGCGCATCGTCGGCGTTTCGCGCTACATCACCAACCCCGACAAGGCCAGCTGCGAGTTCTCGCTGGTCGTGGCCGACGACTTCAACGGCAAAGGCCTGGGCTCGCGCCTGATGCTGAGCATCATGGAAGAAGCGCGCGACAAGGGCCTGGACGAGATCGAGGGTCTGGTGCTGGCCAACAACCCCGGCATGCTCAAGCTCATGAAAGGCCTGGGCTTCACCATCAAGCCGTTCCCCGACGATCCGGACTTCAAGCTGGTCACGCACACGCTCTGAGCGTGTTCTGACCGCTTTCCTGAACCCTGTTCTGGCTCAGTCACCCCTCGGGGTGGCTTTTTTTCGTCTGTGCAACCCCCGTTTTGACCCGCTGGCGTGGCCGAAACGGCTGAAAACTTGTGCCTTGCTATCTCTTATATCTCTTAGTTTCTTAAATTAGTCGTAGTAGTAGAGGGCGCCGCCGGGTGTGGACAAGCGCGATTTGCCTTTTCAGATCAAGCACTTGCAGCACCCACAAGCCTGTGCAGGGCAGGCGGTTCCCGCTGCACCGAGAACGGGGACAACTTCCAGTTTGTCCACTGGCCTGTGGATAAACATCGGGTTGCCAGAAATTTATCCACAGCTTTGTGCAAAGCTGCCTGTGTCAGCGCTCCAGAACCCATTCAAAACCCAATCGGGGTCAGATTCCAATTTCCGCTGGGAGAGCCAACGGGGTCAGACCCCCATGGCCCTGCTTCCGGTCGGTTGACCACTTTTCTCGCTGACGGCGGGTTCATCGGCTTCAGTGGAACTGCGCCATCTGCGCAAAGCCCCAGGCCATGCCCAGGCCGTGCAGCAGCGTTGCCGCCACCGTCAGCGCCAGTGCCGGTTTGAGGCGCGCGGGCTGGTGGCGGTGGGCCCAGAGCCAACCCAGGGCGGCCAGCGAGAAGGGCAGCGACACCAGACCCCAGAGCGCGGGCATGGGCGGGATCAACAGCCACACACTGAGCGCCAGCCAGGCGTGGGCGCTGAGCACCAGGCCGGCGTAGAGCAGCGCGGCCGGCGTTGCGCCCAGCCGCACCACCAGGGTGCGTTTGCCCACGCGGGCGTCGGCTTCGGCGTCCGGGAAGCCGTTGATCAGCAGCAGCGCTGCCACCATGAGCGCAAAGCCCGCGGCCGCGCTGGCCGGGATGATGAAAAACCGCCCTCGCTGCACGTAGTCCGCCCCCACCACCACCAGGAACCAGGCCACAGCCACCGCCGGTTCGCCCAGACCGCGCGACATCAGCCTGAACGGTGGGGCCGAATAAGCCCAGGCCAGCAGAAGACCCACCGCGCCCAGC
The DNA here is from genome assembly GCA_943372305.1 of Hydrogenophaga intermedia. Lineage (GTDB taxonomy): Bacteria > Pseudomonadota > Gammaproteobacteria > Burkholderiales > Burkholderiaceae_C > Hydrogenophaga > Hydrogenophaga intermedia_D. The sequence continues at coordinate 21,208 of CALRYD010000054.1, forward strand.
ACGATGACGCCGCCACCCGCCTTCACCGCCAACAGCAGACCGGCGGGCAGCAGGAACAGCAGCAGGGCCTTGGCCAGGTCGGCGGTCTGCTGTTCGCTCACGGCACCGGTCTGGATCAGCCGCGAGCCGCCGGTGAAGGGGAAGATGCCCTGGCGGTTGGCCTCGTCGGCACCGTTGCGCGCGTCGTGCAGGTCGTTGAGCACATTGCCGGCGGCGTGCGCCAGCACCGCCAGCGCCGTGGCGCCCAGGGCCAGCGGCAGATCCAGCCCGCACCCGCAGGCCGACGCGGTCGCCGTGCCCAGGGCGCAAGCCACCACCGTGAGCAGCAGAAAGGCCGGCCGCGTCATGCGCAGCAACAGCATCGGGCCAGGGGTGGTGTGCGTTGGGCTCATGACACATCAGTATCACGAGAACCCTTGCGCCAGGCTTTGTGATCCCGCAAGAGCAGGCCATCTGCAACGCTTGGGCCAGCCCTTACATCGGGTGACAAACCCCCGGTCGGTGGGCCTGTCCGGCCTGGGTGGCGCACCACACCCGGCTGGTAAGATGCGCGGCGCCTGTGCCGTGTGCAGCGCCGGTTGCCCGGCGCGGTGTTTGCATGGTGTGGCCATCCCCTTTGCTCTCTGCGTTCCGCGCGCCCTCCATGTCCGTCGCCCTCGCCGCCAACGCGCCCGCCACCTTCGAGATCAAGAGCGCCAGCCTGCCCCTGGTGGCGCTGCTGCTCAAGTCCGCCGACCTGGCCCGGCTGGCCGCCGAATTCGCGCAGCGCTTCGGCGACATGCCCGACTTCTTCGACCAGGATCCGCTGGTGATCGACCTGTCGCCCCTGCAGGCGGGCGAGCAGGCCGACAGCCTGGTGGACTTTGTGGCCCTGAACAGCCTGCTGCGCCAGTACCGCCTGCAGCCCCTGGCCGTGCGCGGTGGCAACGAAGCCCAGACCGCCGCCGCCCTGCTGGCCGGCCTGATCCAGGCCAACGACGCCACCGTTCAGCGCGGCAGTGCCGCACCGGCGCCTGCAGCGGCACCCGTGGCCGAAGCCCCGGTCGCGCCGGCCGCCCCCCAGCCGGCGCCCGGCGCCCTGGTCATCGACAAGCCGCTGCGCTCTGGCCAGCAGGTCTACGCCCGCGGCCGCGACCTGGTGGTCATGGCCATGGTCAACCCCGGAGCCGAGGTGATCGCCGACGGCCACATCCACGTCTACGCGCCGCTGCGCGGCAAGGCCATCGCCGGCGCCCGCGGCAACGGTGACGCCCGCATCTTTGCCATGGGCATGGACCCCGAACTGATCTCCATCGCCGGCATTTACCGCACCAGCGAAACGCCCCTGCCCGCCAGCGTGCTGGGCAAGGCCGCCCAGGTGCGCCTGGTGCCCGGCCCGGACGGCGACAAGCTCGTGATCGAGCCGCTGAACCCCTGAATTCCCGATCTTCCGAACCCCGAGGAACCCTCACCATGACCAAAATCGTTGTCGTCACTTCCGGCAAAGGCGGCGTGGGCAAGACCACGACCAGCGCCAGCTTCGCGTCGGGCCTCGCGCTGCGCGGCCACAAGACCGCGGTCATCGATTTCGACGTCGGCTTGCGCAACCTGGACCTGATCATGGGCTGCGAGCGCCGCGTGGTCTACGACCTGATCAACGTCATCCACGGTGAGGCCAACCTCAACCAGGCGCTCATCAAGGACAAGGCCTGCGACAACCTGTTCGTGCTGGCCGCCAGTCAGACGCGCGACAAGGACGCGCTGACGCAGGACGGTGTGAAGAAAGTGCTCGACGACCTGTCGGCCATGGGCTTCGAATACATCGTCTGCGACTCGCCGGCCGGCATCGAAACCGGCGCGCTCATGGCCATGCACTACGCCGACGAGGCGCTGGTGGTGACCAACCCCGAGGTGTCCTCGGTGCGCGACTCCGACCGCATCCTGGGCATGCTGGGCAGCAAGACGCAACGCGCCATCGATGGCAAGGAACCCATCAAGGAACACCTGCTGATCACCCGCTACAACCCCAGCCGCGTGGCCGACGGCCAGATGCTCAGCCTGGAAGACATCCAGGACATCCTGCGCATCAAGCTGATCGGCGTGATCCCCGAGAGCGAGAACGTGCTGACCGCGTCCAACCAGGGCACGCCGGCGATCCACCTCAAGGGCACCGACGTGGCCGAGGCCTACAGCGACGTGATCGACCGCTTCCTGGGTGCCGAGAAGCCGCTGCGCTTCATCGACGCCGAGAAGCCCGGCTTCTTCAAGCGCCTGTTCGGGAGCAAGTGAGCATGTCCTTCTTTTCCTTCTTTCTGGGCGAAAAAAAGAAGACCGCCAACGTCGCCAAGGAGCGGCTGCAGATCATCCTGGCGCACGAGCGCAGCGGCCGCAACGCCGCCGAGCCCGACTACCTGCCCGCGCTCCAGAAGGAGCTGGTGGCGGTGATCAGCAAGTACATCAAGATCAACCCGGACGACATCAAGGTCCAGCTCGAACGCCAGGACGACCTGGAAGTGCTGGAAGTCAAGATTGAACTGCCCGACCGCAAGTGAGCACCGGGGCCGCCCAGGCCCCGTTTTGTCATGTCCCGCATCCGCTTCGATCTGCCCGGGCACTTCGTCTTCGCGACCGAACTGCCGATCTATATCAGCCACGTCAACCAGGGCGGCCATCTGGACAACGCCCAGCTGCTGACCCTGGTGTCCGAGGCGCGGGTGCGCTTCTTCAAGTCGCTCGGCCACCGCGAGTCCAACGTCGGCGGCTGCCCCATCGTGGTGGGCGACCTGGTGGCCCAGTACAAGTCCGAAGGCTTCCACGGTGAAACCATGCGGGTGCGCATGGTCCCGCAGGACTTCAACCCCTACGGCTTCGACCTGGTGTACTGCATGGACTGCGTGGACACCGGCCGCGAGGTGGCGCGCGGCAAGATCGGCATCGTCTTCATTGACCGCGCGGCGCGCAAGCCGACCCCTGTGCCACCGGCCTTTCTGGCCCAGCTCGACGCCCTGCCGCCACTGGCCTGAATTTCATCTCCCCAGCCGTGCGGCGGTTCACGCCACCGTGCTGGTTTTGCTCACCGGGTCATGGCCGCGCCCAGAGGCCGTGTCTATCATCGGGGCTTCCCCCGTCAGGAGACCGACCGTGCGCCTCATCACCTCCCTGCTGCCTGCGTGTGCCCTGGTGCTTGGCCTGCTCACGGGCTGCGGCACCCAGATGGTCAACCCCGTCACCGGCAAGGCCGAGCGCAGCGTCATGGACGAGCGCACCGAGCTGGCCGAGGGCAAGAAAGCCCACGGCGAGGTCCTCAAGGAGTACGGCGTCTACCCCGACACCAAGCTGCAGGCCTATGTGAACGGGGTGGGCCAGAAGCTGGCGGCCCAGTCGCACCGGGCCGGCATCACCTGGACCTTCACCGTGCTCGACAGCCCGGAGGTCAACGCCTTCGCGTTGCCGGGTGGGTACGTCTACATCACGCGCGGCATCCTGGCCTACATGGAGAGCGAGGCCGACATGGCCGGTGTCATCGGCCACGAGATCGGCCACGTCACCGCGCGCCACGGTGCCCAGCGCGCCACCCGGCAGCAGAACGCGGGCCTGGGCGTGCTGGCCGCCACCGTGCTGGGTGCGGTCCTCGAAAGCCAGGCCGGCGTGTCGGGTGGCACCGAAATGTTCGGGCAGATGGCCCAGGGGGTGGCGGCCGGCTACGTGGCCAAGTACAGCCGCGAACAGGAGCTGCAGGCCGACAACCTGGGCGCCGAATACCTGGCCCGCAGCCAGTACAACCCGCGCAACATGATCGATGTGATTCGCGTGCTCAAGCTGCAGGAAGCGTTCGCGATGGACGAGGCACGGGCCGCGGGTCGCAGCCCCGGCGAGCGCGACGACTGGCTCTCGTCCCACCCCAGCAACGACCAGCGCCTGCAGGCCATCAGCGCCAACGCTGCGCGCTACCAGGGCAGCTACGCCGACGACGGCAGCCGCCGGTTCCTGCAGGCCATCGAAGGCATGCGCTACGGCGACAGCCCGGAACAGGGCCTGGTGCGCGGCAACAGCTTCTACCACCCGGCCATGGGGTTTGCCATGACCGCCCCGGCCGGCTGGCGCATCCAGAACAACGCGGACTCGCTGGTGTTCGTGCACCCCCAGGGAGATGCCGCCCTGCGCATGCTGGTGGTACCACCCAAGGCGGGCAACACGCACGACGAGATCCTGCGCAACGCGTTCAAGGCCAACCAGGGCCAGGTCACGCGCGGCAACATCAGCGGCTTTGCCGCCACCCACTTCAACGGCACGGTGCAAAACGCCCAGGGCCAGGCCCAGCCGGCCGAATTCACCCTGGTCACAGGCCCCAGACAGACCACCTACGCCATGCTGTATCTCGCGGGCAGCGCAGCGGCCAAGCAGCGCGCCTTTGCGGGCCTGATGGCGACCGAAAAGTCCTTCCGCGCCCTGAGCGCCGAAGACGCCCGGGCCGCCCGGCCCTGGCAGATCCAGCTGCGGCCCTTCCCGCGTGGGGGCTACCCGGAGCTGGCGCGCCAGTCCGTGGTGCCGGTCAACCTGTTGCAGTTGATCAACGGCAGCTACGGGCGCGCCGATCCGCCCCCGGGGCAGTTGGTGAAGGTCGTCACGGCCCAGTGAGCCCTGGCGCGCAGCCTCTGCGGGCCGTTTCGGTCCAGGCACGCAGGGCTATCATGTTTGCATGCTGATCGAAACCCTGGGCGCAGCCCGCAACATGGGGCGCCTGAACCAGATTCTGGGCGTCTTCATCCGCCACGGCTTTGGCGACAGCGTGCGCCGCCTCGGGCTGGCCGACCGGCTGGAACGCGCCGGCCACGCGCTGCGCTGGGACCACGCGGCCGATCTCGCGCGGCTCGAACCGCCGGTGCAGGTGCGCCTGGCCATCGAAGAACTCGGTCCCACCTTCGTCAAGCTCGGCCAGATCCTGGCCGGCCGGGCCGACCTCTTCGGCCCCGACTGGATCGCCGAGTTCGAGAAGCTCCACAGCCGCGTGCCGGCGCTGCCGCTGGACCAGCTGCGCCCCCAGCTGCGCGAAGACCTGGGCGGCGAGCCCGAAGACGTGTTCGCCCGCTTCGACACAGAGCCGCTGGCGGCCGCGTCCATCGCCCAGGTGCATCGCGCCCAGCTCAAGGACGGCACCGAGGTGGTGGTCAAGATCCGCCGCCCCGGCATCAGCGAGACCATCGCGGCCGACCTGCGCCTGCTCGGCCGCCTGGCCGCCCTGGCCGAAGCCGAGCTGCCGGCGCTCAAGCCCTACCGCCCCCAGCTGCTGGTGCGCGAACTCGCCCGTTCGCTGCAGCGCGAGCTGGACCTGGCCAGCGAATGCCGCAGCGCTGAACGCATCGCCGCCCACATGGCCGGTCTGCCGTGGATCGTGGTGCCCAAGGTGCACTGGGACTTCACCAAAGAGCGCGTCAATGTGCAGGACCATGTGCAAGGCATTCCCGGCCATGAACTCGCGCAGCTGGACACCGCCGGACTCGACCGCCGGCTGCTCGCCCAGCGCGGTGCGCAGGCGGTGCTCAAACAGATCGTGCAGGACGGCCTGTTCCACGCCGATCCGCACCCCGGCAACGTGTTCTACCTGCCGGACAACCGCATCGCCTTCATCGACTTCGGCATGGTCGGGCGCCTGTCGGTGCGCCGGCGCGAAGAACTGCTGCAGCTGCTGCTGGGTCTGGTCGAGCGCAACCCCCAGACCGTGGCCGACGTGCTGATGGACTGGACCGGCGACGACCACGGCGTCAACCTCGGCACCCTGGAAAGCGAGATCGAGACCTTCGTCGACCAGTACCACGGCGCACCGCTGGCCGAACTCAACCTGGGCCAGATGCTGGGCGACGTCACCACCATCCTGCGCGAACACCACCTGGGCCTGCCGTCCGACCTGGCGCTGCTCATCAAGGCCTTCATCACCCTCGAAGGCATGGGCCGCGGTCTGGACCCCACCTTCCACATGACCACCGAAGCCCTGCCGCTGCTGCGCCAGGTGGTGCGCGCCCGCTACCGCCCCAAGGTGGTGGCCAACCGCGCCTGGCAGACCCTGCGCCGCACGCTGGCCGTGGCCGAACAACTGCCGCACGATGTCAGCCGCCTGCTGCGCAACGCGCGCCGCGGCCGGGTGCACGTGGGCATCGACGTGGCCCACCTCAAGCGCGTGGGCGACCAGATCGACCGCGCCGCCAACCGCCTGACCATGGCCCTGGTCATCGCCGCCCTCATCATCGGCTCGTCCATCGTCATGACGGTCCAGGGCGGCCCCACCCTGTTCGGCCTGCCGGCCTTCGGCTTCCTCGGCTTTGCGAGCGCCTTTGTCGGTGGCCTGTGGCTGGTGCGCGCCATCTGGCGCAGCAGCAAGGGGCGGGATGCAGGGGAGGAGTGAGGCCCGGCATCCGGCCGGTTGCCCAACGAAACCAGCACGATTTCCCACATGGTGGTATATTCCGTCGTTCGCCTTTGGCGACCAGCCGTCCGCAGACCGTACACCTGCGGCCCAGACTTCCCGGCAGAGGGAAGGGTTGGTCCGGCCCCTCCTGGGCGATTCGGGTGCGTTCTCACCGCACACGATTTTTTCTTTCCCTGCTGTTGACGATGCCCCTGCCGGGGATCGTGTCCCGCTCACCTGGTGCTTGCAGCGCCGTGCGGGTTGTGCAGTCGGGCACCCCGGCGCCTGGGGCTGCCAATGGTTTTTCGGGTGCACCTGTCGCGGCATCTCCGCGCGTCCGCACCCCTGGTTCTGATTTGATGATTCACGTTTCTACTCCACACGAACATTCGATGGGCGCCCTGCCGCCCGCCTCTCTCACACTGGGCCGATACCGCATCGCGGCCTGCCCGGTGGCCTTGCCCTGTGGCCGTTTCGCCGCCCGGGTCGCCATCGCCAGTGGCCATGGCAGCGCCAGCACGGCGCGTGTCATGCGTTTCGTGGATGATTTCGCCACGCACGACGACGCTGTCCGTTACGCCCACGCCCAGGGTCTGTCCTGGGCCGCAGAGCGCCAGCCCGCCGCCGCCCGACCGGCCCCGCCGCTGCCCCAGCAGCCGGCGCAGGCCATCTGCATCTGAACCCCACACCCTATCCACGACTCCAAGTCTCAAAGGAACCGCCATGGCCAAGGAAGAACTGATCGACATGATGGGCATCGTCAACGAGGTGCTGCCCGACACGCGCTTTCGCGTGACGCTGGACAACGGTCACCAGCTGATCGCCTACTCCGCCGGCAAGATGAAGAAGAACCACATCCGCATTCTTGCGGGTGATCGCGTCTCGCTCGAACTCTCGCCCTACGACCTGACCAAGGGCCGCATCAACTTCCGCCACATCGAAGGCCGCGGCCCGATGGCGCCGCGCAAGCCGCGCTGAACGCGCTGCGTTTCTGAAAAAAAGCGCCGCCGGCTTCCAGGCCGGCGGCGCTTTGTCTTGTCTGGCTTTCAGGGCGTTTCAGGGCAGCTCTGCGTCAGCCCTGAGGCGCTGCGGCCCGCCGTGCCCGCACCGCCGCCGCCAGGCCTTGCAGCACCGGTACCGTCTGCTCCCAGCCGATGCAGGCGTCGGTCACGCTCACGCCGCGCTGCAGCGGCTGGCCGGGGGTGATGTCCTGCCGGCCTTCTTCGAGGTGGCTCTCGATCATCACGCCGGTGATGCGCACGTCGCCCGCCGCGATCTGCTCGCCCACCGCGGCGGCCACCTCGATCTGCTTGCGGTGCTGTTTGCTGCTGTTGGCGTGCGAGACGTCGATCATCACCTGCTCGCGCAGGCCCGCGGCTTTCAGCAGCGCGCAGGCCGCGTCCACATCCGCTTTGGAATAGTTGGGCGCCTTGCCGCCGCGCAGGATGACGTGGCAGTCGGCGTTGCCGCGCGTCTCGAAGATCGCGGCCTGGCCCATCTTGGTCATGCCCATGAAGGCGTGCGGCGCCTGCGCCGCCTGGATGGCGTCGCTCGCCACCTTGATGCCGCCGTCGGTGCCGTTCTTGAAGCCGACCGGGCACGACAGGCCCGAGGCCAGCTGGCGGTGGCTCTGGCTTTCGGTGGTGCGCGCGCCGATCGCGCCCCAGCTCACCAGATCCGAAATGAACTGCGGGCTCAGCAGGTCCAGGAACTCGGTGCCGACCGGCAGGCCGACGTCCAGCACGTCCAGCAGCAGCTGGCGGGCGAGTTCCAGCCCTTCGTTGATAGCGAAGCTGCCGTCCAGGTGCGGGTCGTTGATGTAGCCCTTCCAGCCCACGGTGGTGCGTGGTTTTTCAAAGTACACGCGCATCACCACCAGCAGATCGTCTTTCAGGGCGTCGGCCTGTTGCTTCAGGCGGCGCGCGTAGTCCATGGCCTGGTCGTGGTCGTGGATGGAGCAGGGGCCCACCACGACGATCAGGCGGTCGTCCTGCCCGTGCAGCACGCGCGAGAGCGCGGCACGGCTGGACTCCACCAGCACCTGTGCGGCCGGCGGCGTGGGCAGCCATTCCTGCAGCAGGGCGGGGGTGATCAGTGGCCGCACCGCGCCGATGCGCCGGTCGTCGATGCGGGTGGTGTCGTGGGTGGACAGCGGGGCGGCGGTGTGGACGTGGTGGGGCATGGGGCGTGGGGCGCACGGGGCGGCGCGGTGGAGGGCGCTGCGCGCCGGGACATTTGCTGACAAACCTGCGGATTCTGCGACAAATGACCGCTCAAGCGCCCCGGGCGTCCGGCCGATCTCCATGGCAACACCCGGCCGGGCGCGGCCCGCATCATGCGGCACTGTGTTCCCTGTGGAACCGGGACGAAAGCGAGGCCATCATGCACCTGCTCACCACCGCAGCCCTCACCGCCCTGGCGCTGGGCTGTTCGACGCCCGTTCAGGCCCGGTACGGGTGGGACGGCGAACCCGCCCTGCGGCTGCGGGGTGAGGTCGGCCTGCAGGCCGGGCGTGCCGAGCCCGCGCAGGGCGTGCGCACCTGGGCGCACGGTTGGTCGGAACGGCTCGCGTTCATCGCCCGCCCCCAGCTGCCCGAAGTGCAATGGCGCGGCGATGGCGTGCCCGCCACCGCCGAGCGCCCGCAGGCCGAGCGCCCCTGGCTGGTGGAGCACACCCGCACCACCCTGACGGCCCAGTGGCGCCCCTGGACCGTCGGGCACTGGAAGCTGGGCGCGTCCATGGGACTGCACCGCGCGCTGCCCGGCACCAGCGTCGGC